>CALHLC010000023.1 GCA_938034385.1 uncultured Bacteriovoracaceae bacterium | reverse complement strand
GCTTGCCTAAAGTGGGCCTTAAGATATAAAGTTTTAGGTACTTACATTACTAACTGTAAATTTGGTTATGAAAAAGTTGATGAATCATCAATGATTACGAATTGTTAGAGTTAGTTTCCACTACTAAGCGAGTATATTCAGTGTTGGTGATCCGTTAATAACAAATGTCACTACAGCAGCAATATCATCTGACTCCTATGATAGTTCAACTGCTGGTGATGATTATATTGCCGAAGTCGTTATTGATCCACTTGAAGCGGAATTAGTAACTTCTAAGACGGTAGTTCAATCTACAGTCTCTCCAGGTTCGGAAGTTGAATTTAATATCTCTGTTGAAAATCAAGGACCTAATGATACTGAAAATGTTACATTGACAGATCTCTGTCCTGCTCCGATGACCTATGTAAGTCATTCAAATGTCGGGAGTGTAAATTATGATTCTGTGAGTGGAGAATGGACTATAGGGGCTTTAAATAATGGAGTAACCAAAGTTTTAAAATTAACTTGTCTTGTGCCTTCAGGTCAAGGAGAAGGTGATATCACAAATACTACTACAGCTGCATTTACAAATCATTCAGAAGATCCTGATCTCGTTGCTGATGATTTGTCTGAGACAATTAGTGTTGTTTTTATGGCAAATCTTACTAATAAGATTGTAGTCGATAAGTTTACAGTTGAACCTGGTGAGGTATTAACCTATACAATTACTATAGAGAATTTAGGGCCAGAAGATGCCACAAGTGTTCTCTCTGAGAATATAGAATGTCCAAGCGACACTACATACGTAGTTTTTAATGATAGTTCTGGAACTACTTATAATCCATCGACTGATGATTGGACTATTGGAACATTATTAAATGGAGAGAGTGCTACTTTAGAATTAGAATGTTCAGTTGATTTAGGAACTGAAGGTGAATTAATTTCCAACGAAATCGAGAGAGCAACTCTTAATGAAAATGATCCAATTACAACTGGAGATGATCTTGAAGCTGAGACCTCGGTAAATGAGTTAAGTGATCTAGAAGTTGGGAACTTATGCGATACAAGTGATGATTTTGCATCGGGACCTAATTATTCTAGTGATCTTGCTCAAGCCTTAGACAATTATAGTAATTGTTATAAGTCAGCAACCGGTCCAGATCATATCATATTTACAGTAGATGTTAGCAATAATGCAGGATCAGGCAATGATAGGTTTGATGACTTCTATCTTACTTTACAGGATGATAATGGTGGTTATTGCTTTATTGAAAATCGTCTTAGATTTACCAATTGGTCAGGAACTGGTTGTTCAGGACTTGGCTGTTATACAGGTAATACAAGATCGTGGTTTGATGTTACAGGTATAGATGCGACCGCAAGTCATGGTACTACGCCTGCTAGCTTTCCTGAAAATGGAGTAACAACAATGACGGTAAGAATAGATTTTTATCAAAATAGTATTAGTTGTCCAAGACCAGGTGAATATCACGCAAAGGTAGATACAGTAACATTTTCTTGGTCTCATTCAAGTGGAGGAGACGAATTTAGTGGTTCTGCGGTAATGTATGGTGAGGACTTTTGTGCCAATGGAGAGCTAGATTGCTGGGATCATCTTAATGGATTGTTTTTAGATGCAGATTAGATAAATGATAAATATGAATCTAAAAAACTTATCTCCCATGACATTGCTTAAACTTCTTCCCTGACCCACAAGGACAAGGATCATTCCTCCCAACCTTAGCATCTCCTCTTTTATATGGAGTCTTTGCTGCTTCATTTTGAGCTACAGCATTTCTATGGGCCGACAATTGTGCTTCAAGCTCCGCTTCATGCTTTCTTTTCATCTCTTCAACTTCTTCACGAGTATATAGCCTAACTGTATATAAAGTATCCACAACAGATCGTTTAATATTTTCTTTGGTGTTTTCAAATAAAACAAATGCTTCTTTTTTATATTCAAGCTTTGGATCTTTTTGACCATAGGCCCTAAGATTGATTCCTTCCTTTAAATGATCCATTTGGAGGAGATGGTCTTTCCAATGAGAATCAAAGCTAGAGAGTAGAATTTCTCTCATTGCAATTTTTACTTGTTCTTCTTCATATTCAGAAAACTTTTTATCAAGAACTTCTTTTGCTTTGAAATGAAAATACTTTCCTAAGTCATTTTCAAATGAGTCACTACACTCATTTGCATTAAATTGATATTCATGATGGAAAACATTTTTAAAGGTTTGATTAATTCCATCCCAATCCCAATCGATAGTCGGGACTTTTTTATCAGGAATAAATTGAAACGATAGATAGTCACAAGTATCTTCAACGAAATCTTGAGCGAGTTCTTTATTTGCTTGGTCAGTTAAAATTTCTTTTCTTAATTTATAAATCCCTTGTCTTTGCTCGTCCATGACATTGTCATACTCTAAAAGGTGCTTTCTTATATCAAAGTTATGTGTTTCAACTCTTTTTTGAGCTTTAGCAATGGCGTTTGAAATCATTTTATGCTCAATTGGCTCATCATCATTCATCCCAAATCGACTCATGATTGCTTTTATTCTATCGCTTCCAAAAATTCTCATTAGATCATCTTCAAGTGATAAGAAAAACTTTGATCTCCCGGCATCACCTTGTCTACCAGATCTACCTCTTAATTGATTATCAATCCTTCGAGATTCATGTCGCTCAGTACCTATAATAAATAATCCGCCAGTTTCTTTTGATTCAGGACTTAGTTTAATATCTGTTCCTCTACCTGCCATATTGGTTGCAATTGTTACAGATCCAACTTGACCAGCATTTGTAATGATAGTTGCTTCTCTTTCATGTTGTTTGGCATTTAGAATTTCATGTTTTACGCCAAGTTTACTTAAGTATCCTGATAAAATCTCAGATGATTCAATTGATATCGTTCCGACTAGAACAGGTTGTCCCTTATCATTTGCATCTTTGATTGTTTGAGCAACTGCTTTATATTTTGCATCTTTTGAAACAAAAACTGAGTCGGCTTCATCTTTTCTAATAAGAGGAAGATTAGTAGGGATAACTACTACATCTAGTTTGTAAATTGAATGAAACTCTTCAGCTTCAGTGTCGGCCGTACCAGTCATGCCTGCTAGTTTTTTATATCTTTTAAAATAGTTTTGAAAAGTAATTGATGCAAGTGTTTGGTTTTCAGACTTTATTTTCACACCTTCTTTGGCCTCAACGGCTTGATGGAGACCATCTGACCATCTTGAACCATGTTTTAATCTTCCTGTAAACTCATCGACAATAATTACTTTATTCTCATCTGTAACAACATAATTAACATCTTTTACAAATAAACTATGAGCTTTAACGGCTTGGTTTACGTGGTGGAGAACTTCAACGTTTTTGACATCAAATAGATTTTCTATTTTTAAGAGATCTTGGACTTTTTCTATTCCTGCTTCAGTTAGTATTGCACTGTGAGCTTTTTCATCAACTGTATAGTGCGTGTCTTTAGATAATTTAGGGATAATTTTATTAACTGTGTAATATAAATCTGTATTTCCTTCACTTGGACCAGAAATAAGTAGGGGAGTTCTCGCCTCATCAATTAAAATTGAATCAACCTCATCGACTATACAAAAGTTATGATCTCTTTGAACGTAATGGTCTATATCAAATTTCATATTATCTCTAAGATAATCAAAGGCGAACTCATTATTTGTTCCGTAAGTGATGTCTGCTTGATAGGCCGCTTTTCTATCTTCATCACTCATATCATGAACGATGCATCCATAAGTAAGACCGAGCCAAGAATATAATTCACCCATTTCCTCAGCATCTCTGCTTGCAAGGTAGTCATTGACTGTTACTAGGTGAGTTCCTTTTCCAGAAAGAGCGTTTAGATACATTGCTAAAGTAGCAGTTAAGGTTTTCCCTTCCCCCGTCTTCATCTCCGCAATTTTTCCTTGATGAAGAGTAATAGCACCATAAACTTGAACATCATAAGGAGTCATTCCTAGAACTCTAGTAGAAGCTTCTCTGACAACAGCAAAGGCGTCAGGAAGAAGTTCATCTAGAGATTTTCCATTTTTGAAACTATCTTTAAATATTTGAGTTTGAGCTTGAAGATCAGCGTCACTGAAACTTTTATACTTATCTGCCAGATTATTAATCTGGGCCAGAATAGGTTTCATTTTTTTTAAGTCTCTATCTTGCTTTGTACCAAGAACTTTTTTAATGACGTTTAACATGGTTGTGCCTTATTTTTATCTTTTATTTAATCTTTAAATATAGGGATTATTATAATGAATTATTGCTCAATAAGAAAATAGTAGGGATCTGCCGGTACCCCGTTGATTCTAACTTCATAATGCAGGTGAGGACCAGTAGAATGACCCGTGCTACCAACTCGTGCAATGATTTGACCTCTTTTAACTCTCTCTCCAGACCTAACTAAAAGTTTTTGAGCATGAGCGTAAAAAGTTTGAATTCCATATCCATGATCAAGTTGCACAGTCTTTCCCATAGCAGAAAATGTACCAGAGTAAACAACTACTCCATCAGCTGCTGCTAGAATAGGTGCACCATAAGCTGCCCCAATATCTAAACCGCTATGAAGCCTTGTTCTTTTTGTAACAGGGTTTTTTCTTTTACCATAAAAACTAGTTATCCAGCCAAGAGTAGGAAATAAAGTTGGAAGTGAATGAAAAAGCATTCTTTTATCGGTATATATTGTTGATAATGCTTTTAATTCGTTTTTTAGTTCAAGACTGCTTTGTTCAAAGTTATCAAGATGAGAATCAAATTTTTCAAAATCATCATCTCGAATAATTTTTTCTTTCACAGAAGGCCTAAGAGGTGATTCTAATTTTGCTTGTAATTGATCAATTTCTTTTTCGCTAAAATAGGGCTCATTTAAAACTTCAGTATCAAGGTTGGAAAAGCTTTTTAACTTTTTTTCAAATTTATTAACAATTTTTAAATTCTTATCAATTTTTTCAATCTTTTCTTTGAAGTTTCTCATTCTTTTTTTAAGAGTGGAGTTTTCATTTTCGAGATAGCTATTGTGAGCAACTGTAGAAACTAAACTCATATAGTGAGCAACGGCTGAAACTGATGCTACTGAAAAAAGAGCAATAAAAGCATAGAAGATTTTAGATCCGCGTTTTCCAAAAGAGAATCCTCTGTTGACGATGTTTTGATCATCGTCAACAGTTCTAAAATTTATCGAAATTTTCTTCATTTAAGTTAAGTTTGCCTTTATTTAAATCTTGCTTGTAAATTCTCATCAAGTGCTTGAAGAAAATCTTCAGTGACTAGATAATGACTCTCATTTAAGTCTCTACCGTGTATACAAAGAGCAAGGTCTTTTGTCATCTTTCCAGACTCAACTGTTTTGATACAGACATCTTCTAAAGTATTACAGAAATTGATCAATTCTTGATTTGAATCTAATTTACCTCTGAAGGCTAATCCTCTAGTCCAAGCAAAGATTGAAGCAATAGGGTTAGTAGAAGTCTTCTCACCCTGTTGATGTCTTCTGTAATGGCGCGTCACTGTACCATGGGCCGCTTCAGCTTCCATTGTTTTACCATCAGGAGTAACTAGTGTTGAAGTCATAAGACCAAGAGATCCAAAGCCTTGAGCAACAGTATCAGACTGGACATCACCATCATAGTTTTTACAGGCCCAAACAAAACCGCCTTCCCATTTAAGGGCAGAAGCGACCATATCATCAATCAGTCTATGCTCATAAGTTAATCCAAGAGCGTCAAACTTTCCTTTATACTCTTTGTCATAAACTTCTTGGAAGATATCTTTAAATCTTCCGTCGTATTTCTTCAAAATTGTGTTTTTAGTTGATAGGTATAGTGGCCATTTTTTTGATAAAGCTTGGTTAAAGCATGACCTTGCAAAACCATAAACTGACTCTTCAGTATTATACATGGCCATCGCCACGCCGCCTTCACCATTAAAATCATAAACTGTATGAGTCTCAGGCTCTCCATTTTCAGGGTGAAAAGTCATTGTTAACTTTCCTTTTCCTTTAACCAGCATATCAGTCGCTTTATATTGATCACCAAAAGCATGTCTTCCTATGCAAATTGGCTTATTCCAATTAGTTACGAGTCTTGGAACGTTTTCACAAACAATAGGCTCTCTAAAAACTGTTCCACCTAGAATATTTCTTATGGTTCCATTTGGAGACTTCCACATTTTCTTAAGTTTAAATTCTTCTACTCTATCTTCATCAGGAGTGATAGTTGCACATTTGATCCCTACACCATGCTCTAAAATAGCATTAGCTGCATCTATAGTGACTTGGTCATTTGTCTCATCTCTAAATTCCATCCCAAGGTCAAAATATTTAATATCAAGATCAAGATAAGGATGAATAAGCTTATCTTTAATAAACTTCCAAATGATTCTAGTCATTTCATCGCCATCAAGCTCAACAACAGGGTTAGATACCTTAATTTTGTTCATTTTATGTCCTTTTGAATTGTAAATGCATGAATTTTAACACATTGAATCTAAAATGAATAATGTAGTGATATTACAAATTGATAAAAACTATATATTCCTGCAAGACTCAAGGAAAATTATTGAATTTGAATCCTTATATTGCTAAGAAAATTACTTAAAAAAAATTGTAAAAGGAAAACGTATGAAAAACTTCTTATTTATGGCCCTAACTTTATTGGTATTTAATTCTTGTAATGAGTTTGTCTTATCTAAATCAATTTGTGAGAAGCAAAAATCTGTTAATTTAGGACTTCAAGACGGAGCATATATTTTAAGTTCTCAAAGTCCTAAGACAACTGCTGAATATAGTGATGTTCTAATTTCTAGTTTTAGTGAGAAAAACAACAAATACTCTGTTGATCTTGAAGATAACTTTAAGTTTATTATGAAGACATGCTCAATTGGATCTAAGGTCTATGGTGAATTAAAAAATGAAGACGGTACTTACTCTGTGTATAATCTTTATCACGATGATATGGGATTAAATATAGTCCCTGTTTCTTTTGATCTTTCTAAACTTAAAGACCTTAAGATTAAGTATGTAAAATCAAACTCAATGACTAAAGACATAGTGATCAATAATGAGAATTCTTCAAATATTCAAAAAATATTAAAAGCATCTCTAATCAGTGATGAGCTTGGAAGTTTTACTCTTTATAGATAATGAGTTCTCTCAATTTATCTAATCGATTAATTAGGGACTTCAATTTTAAAGTCCCTAATCACATTCAAGATGCATTTGAGCATGTTGAGCAAGAATTATGTTCTAGAGGTATTAGTTTTAAAATACATTTTTATATATCAGATGAATGGTTTGTTGCTGATGGGCAGACAAGTATCGCTCTTCCTTTCTATTTATGTGATAAAAAAGTTAAAGATCTAGAGTTAAAGTTTTTAAAAAGAATTGAAGAAAAAGATAATGAATATATAAAAAAAATTATTCGACATGAAATTGCTCATTGTCTTGATAATGCCTATGGTTTAAGAAAGCTAAAAAAGAGACAGGGCCTATTTGGACTTTCTTCTACTCCTTATCCAGATTCGTACTATCCTAAGTCCCAAAGTGAAGAATTTGTTGAAAATCTTGATGATAAATATGCACAATCTCATCCAGAAGAAGATTGGGCCGAAACATTTGCTGTTTGGTTAGATCCAAAGTCAAACTGGAAAAATATGTATACTTCTAAGGCCTTAGAAAAATTAGTCTATCTTGATTCAGTAATGAATTCATTAGATAGGCGACAAAAAAAAATGAATAATGAACAAGCAGGTTCTTATAAAGAGGATGCTAGAACTTTAGAGCAATATTTTTTAGAAAAAACTAAATTATATAAAATAAAATATAAAAATAATTGTTTACAAAAATTTCAAAATATTCCTCGTCATCTTGCCTATCAAGATGAACTTAAAATAATAAACAAATTAGCGAGTAACTTTGTCTTGAAAGACTACCAAGTAACTCCACTATATAATGCCATAAAAAACACATACGAAATAAAATACTCAAGTAAATCTCTCCCTGATTACAAACTTATGAAATTCACTGATATCCTTATACAAGAGGGTACTAAAAACATGTTTAGTGAATTTCATAAGGTTATTGTTTGATAAAAAAAGTTCTAGTCATTCTACATCCATCACTTAATCCAGCTAATGCGGGTGTTATCAAAAAAATTGATAGAGATAAACATTCTTGGATGTGTGAGTATGATGTGATTAATACTCTTAAAGACCTGGGGCATAAGGTATATGTTCAAGAAGTAGAGTTTGACCTTGGACCTATTAAACAAGCAATTGAAAAATATAAACCAGATATTGTTTTTAACTTATTAGAGCAATTAAATAATGAAGCTGTAATGGATTCTAATATTGTAGCTTATCTTGAAACATTAGGGATGGCCTATACAGGTTGTTCATCAAAGGCCTTGATGATCGCAAGGGATAAAGCATTGAGCAAAAAGATATTTTCATATCATGGAATTTTAACTCCAAGGTTTGAGATTTACCCATTGAAATCAAAAAGAAAAATAAAATCGACTCTAAGCTTTCCCTTAATAGTGAAATGTCTAAATGAAGAGGCCTCTTTGGGAATTTCAAAGTCATCAATTGTTTCAAATAATTTAGAGTTAGCAAAAAGAGTAGGCTTTATTCATAAAAGGTTTCAAACACATGCATTGGTAGAAGAATTCATAGAAGGAAAAGAGTTCTTTGTAGGCATACTTGGAACAAATAAAATAAAAACTCTTCCTGCTTGGGAGTTGGTTTATAAAAATATTAAAGATCCAGAAAAAGAAATTTATTCTGAAAATGCAAAGTTTAATGAGAGCTATAGATTAAGGCATGGAATTAAGTCACAAAAAGCAAATATCTCAGATCACTTAGAAAAGAAATTAAAAAGTATCTCTAGAGAGGTCTATAAAGCATTAAAACTAGATTCATATGCGAGAGTAGACTTTAGAGTAACTAAAGAATCCCAGATATATGTATTAGAAGCTAATTCTAATCCTAATCTAGCAATTGATGATGAGTTTGCCCTGAGTGCTATACATCAGGGCATAAGATATGAAGAGTTAATTCAAAAATTGATTAATCAAGCTATTAACAAGTTTAGCTCTTTGGCGGCACGTTTATAATATAATAAGCAGCTTTTTTAGAGACTGCTTTCGTGTCTTTAAATAATTTATCTTTTTTGCCTGCAATGATAAACTTCTTAGGCATTTTAATAATATATTTACCAGCTACTAAGTCTTCAGCAAATGTAAACCTTATTAGACCTTTCTTTGCATCATAAGTTGTCTCTACATCTTTTTTGATATATTTAATTTGTCCTCTAAGTTTAGGCTTAGTGATTTTTAAATAAGTTACCGATTTGATAGTACTTGAGCTTATCTTTGTGTTTACTTTTAAATAAAACTCAAGTTTTCCTGAGTTTTTATTTCGCTTCATTGATTTGGAAGGAAGAGAAATAGTTAGGTTTACTGGGTCTTTAAGGTTTGTGCTTAGGGCCTTGAATAAATTAATTCTTCCTACTCCAAGTTGTCCAACATGACTTGGGTTTTTATCATCAATGTTATCAACCCCTGCATATAATCTTGCTAGGACTTGCTCGCTTTTAAAATCTTTATTATGTGACCAAATAAGAGCTGCAACACCAGCTGCAGCGGGAGCTGCCATACTTGTTCCAGACATATCACCATATTTTCCATTTAAAGTTGTAGAGTAGATAGGGTGACCTGGAGCTGCGATATCTATGCCTTTTCCATAATTAGAAAAATAAGCTCGTGAGTCGATTTTGTTATTATCTAAGTCTGAATCTAGTGCTGCCACTAAAACAACTTCTTCTATTTTTCCTCTAGGAGGATCTTTTCTATTTCCATTTCCTGCAGAGTTAAAAAGTATAACTCCAGATTCTTTTACTAGCTTTACGACTTCTCTATAAACTTTATCGTTAACAAATCCGTCTATGTTATAACTAGTATTAATAATATGAGCACCATTATTTACAGCATATAAATATGACTTAGAAATAATTTCTGAAGTCCATCTATTGCTTCCTCCGTACCACCGAATAGGCATGATTTTTACACCTGGTGCAATTCCAGCACCTCCGGATCCATTATTAATTGTTGCAGCAACAATTCCTGCAACGTGAGTACCATGAGATCCACCATTTGGATCATTATCATCGTCCGAAAAGTCCCATCCGTTCACATCATCAATATATCCATTATTATCATCATCAATACCATTATCTGCTATTTCTTTTGAATTTTTCCAAATAGCATCTTTAAGATCATCGTGTTTAAGACTTACTCCATCATCTGTAATAGCCACCACTATTTCATTACTTCCAACACCATGAGCTTCCCATGCTGCTTTAGATTTAATGATTTTATGATGATCTTGATCTTTTAAAAGTGGATCATCGACCCTTGCAATAGACTCTCTAGGGTCACCGATGTATTGATAGTTTGGTCCCATGATAATATCTGGGTTTTTTAAATTTTTTGATAATGATGAAAATTGGCTATTGGTGATGCCTGTAAGTTTTATCATCGAATATTTATTTTTCTTTTTGCTGTGAACTTTCACTACTGCTTGTGGACCAAATTTCTTTTTAAAGGCACCAATGCAATTGCTTTTACAAATAACAATGAGCTCACCAGGAATCATTTGCCTTTTCAAAGGTTTAGATTTAAAAGTTTGAGCAAAACTTAAAGAAGTGATAAAAAATAGAATCAAAGTAATTTTGTTCATCGTCTCTCCATGATCGAATTTAAAGTACTTCAATTAGAGGGTATAATGACTAAGAAAGTCAAGAAAAGTTGTGTTGTGATAGGCGATGGAGTTGCAGCAAATACTTTTATTTTCTATCTTCTAAAGGCAACTTCTGACATAGAAGTTACTCAATTTTTTAATGAATCACTTTTCCCTAAATCTTCAATCAAGTCTACTGCCATCGTTGCTAATAGAAATGTTCCAGATGGAATAAGTGAATATGGTGACTTACTAAATAAAAGCTTTATTGAGTTGGAACGTTTCTATGAAAAGTATAAGCAACAGTTTTTTGACGACATAGAGATTATTACTCATCGAGAATATGGTAACGGAGTTGACTATCATAGGAAGTACCCTCAAGCACAAAGATCAAAATATGGATATGTGTATAGTGAAGATGCCTATTTATTTTATCCTGAAGAATATTTGAAAAGATTACGTTCACTTAATCAAAATACAAGAGTAGAAAAAGCAATTTGTGATTATGGACAATTAAGTGATTATGACTTAGTCGTTGATTGTTCAGGTCATTATCTGAAATATTTTAATCCTGCACTAGATTCCAAGGTGACCAGTGGTGCTTATTTAAGTACAAGGTTTGATTTTAAGCATTCATTTTCTATCACTATGGATCATTGTAATTTAATTTTTAGAAAAAAATATAATCAACTCATTATAGGCAGCTCCACTGGTAACGAAATTATAGCAATGAAAGACTTTGAGCATCTTAAGGCCAGCTTTAAGACATTGAAGGAGTATGACTTTGAATTGCCTAGTTTTAGTGAGTTTGATTTAGTTCGATCTTTTCGACATAAAATGATTAAACGATTACCTGTATGGAAAGAGTTTAGTGACAATGTCTATGTTAATGGCGGGTATTTCAAAAATGGTTATCAGTTTTCACTACTTGCAGCAAAAGAGTTAAGTGAAATGATAGTAGAAAAAATATAATGAGAAACAGTAAAAAAGAAGCATATTTAAACGCATACAAAGGGTCTTTATTAGAATATTTAGTAGCTTTAGAATTTGCTAAGAAGTTTGACCTTTTTAAAGAGTTTATAGGTAATTTGAATCATGAATATAAACTTCAACTTCAATCTTATGAATTAGCTATTAGAAATAGTGATCGAAACCTATTAAATCAATTAGGACTGATCGCAAGGAGACTCTCTACTAGTTATTTTGATTTTATTAAGCCTGAAAAAATTACTGAAATTATGTTGACTTCACAAACTCACGAGTCAGAAGCAGATTTAATTCTAGTAGGAGAGAGAGACTATAAAGTCTCGATTAAACTGTGTAAGGTTAAAAGTTATATCAATACTAAAAGTGCTGGGGCAAAAAGTTTTTTTGAAAAATATTTTAATGATGAGAAAACTCAAAAATCATTTAACAAAGATTTAGATCTTTGCTTTGATCACTTTTCAAGACAAATGTTTGAATTTCATGATCTTGATTATGAAAGTGGATTTGTAAATTGGCCTAGTGGATTTACTGAATTACCTGGAGAGCTTAAAGGGCAAGAAAAAAATATTTATCAGGAATATATGAAAAAGGTAAGTTCAGTTTTCTATGATTATTTTAAACTCTCTTTGGATAAACCTGAGAAATTATCAAGTCTCTTAGGTTTTAGTTCTAAGGATATTGATCATTTAATTTGTTTTCATTCAGGAACAGATGAGTATCAAGTGTCTGAAGTCTTAGTTGATTCTTTTAGTGTGGTAGATGATTTTAAACTTCTTGAGAGACCAGTTGATAAATTTAGTTTTGAACTCTCTCTAGATAATAAACTTCTTCAAATACGTTGTAAGCCTATGAATAAATTTAGTGCTCCAAGTTTGAAGATCAATTGCTCGGTCAAATATTTAGGTTTATAGACCTAAAGGCAAATTCAAGCTAACATTTTCCTATGATAAAAGAGACACTTTCTGAGATAGATATATTAATTCGTTCTAGGTATTCAATTTTATATTTAGTTACACATGAAGAAAATAGATTAGAAAACTTATTAGGAGAGCTTGCAGGAAAGCAAAACAAAACTCTCTATTCTTGGACAGCAACTCAAGGCATGAATAAATTTGGAACAAGCCCAAAAAAGCAAGATCAATTTCAAGATCCATCAGAAGCTCTAAATCATGTTATGGAATATAAAGATCCCGCTATTTTTTTATTCAAAGATTTCCATGTCTTTTTAGAGGATCCACATGTTATTAGAAGATTAAGAGACGCTGCAGCTGAATTGGCCGGAACTTATAAGACAATTCTTATCTCAGCTCCTATTTTAAATCTTCCATCAGAGCTTGAAAAATCTATTTCTATTGTTGATATCCCTTTGCCAGATGAAGAGGAATTACACGAATTATTACTATCTATGGCCAAGTCAGTAATGAAAACAAACTCAGATGTAGTTGATATAAAAAAATCTGAAGCAAAAGAGCTCGCTAGGGCCGCACAAGGGCTAACCTTGAGTGAAGCAGAAAATGCATTCTCTAAAGCAATAGTTAGTAATAGAAAATTAAATGCTGATGATATAAAGCTTGTTTTTCAAGAAAAACAACAAGTAATTAGAAAGTCTGGAACCTTAGAGTTTTATCCTTCAGATGGAAGGCTTTCTGATGTTGGTGGTTTAAACCAATTAAAGCAGTGGCTAAATATTAGAAAAAAAGCATTTGCTCCAGAGGCCAAAGAGTTTGGAATTCCTGCTCCTAAAGGAGTTTTATTATTAGGTGCACCAGGTTGCGGAAAGAGTTTTACAGCAAAAGTTATTGGAAATGTTTGGACTATGCCTTTGCTGCGCTTAGATTTTGGAAGTATTTTTTCAGGCCTTGTAGGTTCATCTGAAGAGAATATGCGCCAGGCCCTAAGGACTGCAGAATCGGTGGCTCCTGTGATTTTATGGATAGATGAAATAGAAAAAGGACTATCGGGAGCTAGCTCTGGGAGTCATGATAGTGGAACATCGACTAGAGTTTTTGGGACTTTCTTAACATGGATGCAAGAGAAAAAATCACAAGTTTTTGTTATAGCAACTGCCAATCAGATAGATGAATTGCCACCTGAATTATTAAGAAGAGGAAGGTTTGATGAAATTTTTTTTCTAGATCTTCCTACTCCAGATGCTAGAGATGAAATCTATAAAGTTCATCTTCGAAAGAAAAAAGTAAAATCAGATGATTGGGATTTGAGCAGGGTTATTAGCATGACTGAGGGGTTTTCAGGTGCGGAAATAGAGCATTCTGTTACAGAGGCATTACACTTTGCCTTCTTTGAGAACAAGAGTGTTGAAATAGGACACCTTGAAATGGCCATAAAGAAAATAGTTCCTTTATCTGTCACTTATAAAGAGCCACTTGATAATCTTAGAAATTGGGCAAAAAATAGAGCAAGGTATGCTCACATACAGCCAAAAAGCTCAAGTTCAACAAACAATGATAGGAAAATTGAATTTTAGATGAGTGATAAATCTGACAGATTTAAAAACCTTGAGCTTGATGATCCAGGGGAGATTAAGACCAAGAAAACAAAGTCTAAAAGACGTTTAGAGATCTTTGGCCTGCCAGAGAAAAAGCAAAGAAAGCAACAAGACTTGCATGACATAACTAAGCCAATCAAATTTAAAAAAGGTGAAGTTTTAGATCCAAAAGAGCGACCGACAGAAAAAGTTGAAAAAAAATATATTGAAAGTAGAAACGAAAAGTCCATAAGAGTTAAAAAATTACGAAAAAAACGTATTGATACCGAGCAAAGAGAGCTTGAGAAAATTTTAGCAAAACAAAAAAGTGAAGAGGCCAAGGCAAAAGCTAAAAAAAACGTTTTCAAGTCTATCGGAAGAGTACTTGCTACTGGAATGCTACCAATAGGAATTATTTTAATGAGATCAGGAATAGCGAGGTCTCATCCATTTTTTATTTTATTTATGGTTATTGCTTTTGTTTTACAGTTGTTTTTTGGAGATAGAGAATCTCGTCGAAATTTTTGGCGAAGATATTAATAATAAGGAGAGGACGTGAGTGCTTCAGCAAATTACAATGCTTTATTTGATTCATGTACTGATTTGATTAGTGCTTTTAAAGAGTTGAAAATTGCAACAGATCAATATGAACTATTAAAAGATGTTGTCTATGATGCTCATGGAGTAGAACAAGATGAGTGGGAGAGCTCAATCGAGCTTGTTAAGAATGCTCCGATCAAGATAGTTAAAAAGGCCGGTGAAGAGATTTGCATTACTCCGGTTGATGAAAATAATACTGAAGCTGTTGAATCTGTAAGGAAAGTGAAACAAATTTATAGTCGAATTAAAGTGATCAATGAACTTAAGCAAAAAGGGTATGATAAAGTTAAAGAGCAAAAACTTCCAGATGGTTCAATAAGAGTGGTGGTGCAGAAATGGCAGTAAAGGTTGAAATAATTGTCACGATTGATGATGAAGGAAATATTCATTTAAAAACTCATGGTATTAAGGGTGATAAATGTATGAAAGAGTTAAAATCTTTTGAAAAGGGTTTGGGGAAAATGGCAGACGTGAAGAAGAGCTCTGAATACTATGAGAAAGAAAAGCAAAAATCATCAGTGAAAACTAAAAAGTAATTTAGGCCATATAGGTGAGTTCAAAAATTCCACAACAAAGCGATATAATCATTCACCCTGATGGTAGTGTTTCTTTAAGTTTTTTATGGAAAGAAGATCCCCAGTTAAAAGATAAACCAGTTATTTCGGATATTCCTATAATTTTTGAGAATGGAGGTTCCGGATATGATGAATGTGAAATGTGTCCTAAGCTTTGTGGTTTTAATAGGTTAAAAGGAGTCCATCCAAGATGTGGAGATGATCAATTGAGAGTTTCTACGTGGGGAGTGACTATGGGAGATGAAGCCAGTATTCGCGGAACCCATGGATCTGGGGCAATTATGTTGGCAGGTTGCCCTTTGAGTTGTCCATCATGCCACAATCCAGAAATGGTTCAAACTGGTTTTGTAATTAATGATAAGGAGTTTGTTGAAATTTGTTATGAACTGGAGTCCAAGTTTGTTCATAATATTCAAATCTTATCTCCAACAGTACATATGGGTCGACTTATTCCTATTTTGAAGTATCTCAAAAAGAAGAAATTTAAAACGCCAATTTTGTTTAAAAGCTCAGGTATAGAGTCCATGGACTATCTGAAAAAGTTAAGAGGACTGGTTGATATATATTTACCAGATTTTAAGTATGGCCCTTGCTCTAGCTTTGCTAAAAGGTCTGGATTTTCTGATTACTTTGAACTTGCTCAAGAAAATATTTTAGAAATGCTTGATCAAGTAGGTGAGACTAGATATGGAAAAGATAAAATTTTACTATCAGGAGTTTTAATCAGACATGTTATGGCACCGATTGCCGAAGTAGAGAGAAGAGCAATTTATCATTTTCTAGATTTCTTGCAAGATCGATGTGAGATTTCAAAAATGGATAACTTTGTAAATTTAGAGTGACGGACTTCTATTTTTTACCAAGAAAATTATTTAATCTCTCCTAATTTCTTTGCAAGTAAATGATCTTTAAAATTTTCAGATCCAGGGTATATTCCATGAATATCCCAAGAAGCAGCATTCCAAACAAAGGCCCTCGAGATTTTTGAGTTTTTAGAGTTTAAATATGAATTTAAATATAAATAATATCTTCTTCTGAAATATTTTAACTCTTCATTTATCCAAGGGTTATTATTACCTTTTTCAACATAGATCCCAGCATAAGGAGCTCCACTGACTTGTTCAATATTCTCTCCTTGAGTATTTCCATTATTTAGCCAATTTCCACCTCCTAGGCCTATTTCACTAAAAAGTAATTCAGTAGAATCGGGTATAGATAAGGACAACTTATTCATTCGAGATATAAAATTGTTAGTATACTTTTCAAAGGCATTTCCTAGGTCATAAGGGTTGAATGGACTATAAGCAGAAAAGCCTAGGAAATCGAGAGCGTTAATCATTTTTTGAACAGCTTTAAAATCAATGTTCTTAGCTCCGCCAGTTAATTTATTATAATTAGTAGATATTCCGAATTTATAAAGAGGGTATCTGATTTTTAATGTATTTATTAGTTTTTCATATGAACTAGGATGAGTAAATATAGTCGCTCCCATTTCTCCTTGAAGAGATATTCTAATTTCCTTGTTATTCACAGAGTCTAGGGCGTTTAGAATTGGATTGATTAGAAATTCTTGATAACTGACTTGTTCGTACTTCAGTTGCGGATCAAAGATGATGCTATTTCTCCAAACGGAATTGCTACCCTTGCTGTCATTTAAATGAAAACTAATATTTATTTCAGTTTGCTCTGGTAGAACTTGTAAACAATCTTTCATTTTTCCCTCAATCTTTTTTAATAGAGGTTGATTGATTGGACTACATTTAGAATCGACAGTATTAAAACAATATGACGTAACATTCTTATTAGAAGCGATAAATTGACCTGCTAGTAAAAAATGAATAGATCTTTTATCAAAGCTTAATGATTTTTGTGCTCGTGATTTACAATCATTAAGATCCCATTCATGAAACATTAATACCGATGGAGTAATTGAATTGCTAAAGCAATATGAATGAAAAAATAATAAGAGAATAAAGTTTTTCATATTTAATTATCTCGTTTACAAAGAGCTCTCAAAGTGATCTTACAATGAATAACACTTAGATTCAATGCTGAGGGTTTGTAAGAATTGCTCTTGATTGTGAGATACAAATAAATGAAAAAATTATTTTAAGCTGCTTGAGAATAATTAATTTGTTTTCCAATGATTAATTTTGCAACATTTTCAGCTTCGTCGACGAAGTAGAAAGTCATTTTCTTACCATTGTTTAATTTTAGTAAAAGGTTTGAAAAAGGGGCCCCAGGTTGAGCAACAATAATGTCTTCAATTTCATGAATATTGATAACTTTGTTTATAAACAATAGAGGGTATTTAACTGATAGTTGGTTTTCAAAAACTTCGACTTTATGGTGTAAATCATAGTTAAGAAATATACCCATCATCGTTAATAGCATGGCCCCCAATGTAAATATCCAGATCTGAATAGAAATATCTGATGGAAACAAAACTTTAAATAAAAAACACTGAGCACAGTAAATTACAAATATAATAGGTATAACTCTAAAGAAATGGTCGATATGTCCTTGTCTAGAGATAATGTATATTGGTTTAGTCACTATAATACCTATCGGGTAGTTTGGAGAAAGCTTGAGTGTTTTTATTAAACAATTGTCGAATATAGATGAATTCTTTTAAGGTTGCTCTATATTTGATAAAATATCGTAATATTTACTTATAATTTCAAGGAGATGGCCGTGCCAATCAAGTCTATAGACACTTTTAAAGTTCGAAGCAGTTTTAACTCAGACGGGAAAAAGTACGCTTTTTTTAGCCTAAAAAAATTGGCCCAGCAAAAAGGTTTTGAAAACATTGATTCTCTTCCATTTACACTTAAAGTTTTAATGGAAAACCTCTTAAGAAATGAAGATGGTGAAACTTCTACAGCAAGTGATATAAGTTCAATGGCCAATTGGCTTGAAAAAAGAAAATCAAATACAGAGATAAGTTATTATCCGGCCAGAGTTTTAATGCAAGACTTTACAGGTGTTCCGGCTGTTGTTGATTTAGCTGCTATGAGAGATGCGATGAAGCACCTTGGGGGAGATCCTCAAAAAATTAATCCACAAGTTCCAGTCGATCTTGTTATCGATCACTCTGTTGCTGTTGATGAGTACGGAGCAGGAAGTGCTTTTGAGTCAAATGTAAAAAGAGAATTTGAGAGAAATAATGAAAGATACGAATTTTTAAAATGGGGACAAAACTCTTTTGAAAACTTTAATGTTGTTCCTCCAGGGACTGGAATTTGTCATCAAGTTAACCTTGAAAATTTAGCACGAGTGACTTGGACTAGAGATGATGACGGAGAGACTCTTGCTTATTGCGATACTCTTGTAGGAACTGACTCACATACTACTATGATCAATGGTCTGGCAGTACTTGGCTGGGGAGTTGGAGGAATAGAGGCCGAAGCAGCGATGCTTGGTCAAGCTGTTACTATGTTAATCCCTGAAGTGGTAGGTTTTAAATTATCTGGAAAGATGGTTGAAGGAGCTACGGCAACAGATCTTGTTCTAAGAGTTGTTGAAATGCTAAGAGCTAAAGGTTGTGTTGGTAAATTTGTAGAATTTTTTGGAGAAGGATTAGATAATTTAACTCTTGCCGATAGAGCGACCCTTGCTAACATGGCACCAGAGTACGGAGCAACTTGTGGATTCTTTCCCGTTGATGAAGAGACACTTAATTATCTTAAGTTTTCAGGTCGTTCAGCTGAGCAGGTAGAGCTAGTTAGAAACTATTGTAAAGAGCAAGGTTTATGGAGAGAAAAAGATTCTAAAGCACCTTCTTTTACTGATACTTTAGAACTAGAGATGAGTGAAGTCATTCCAAGTATCTCTGGACCAAAAAGACCTCAAGATAGAATTGATCTAGATAAAGCATCTGTTGCTTTTAATAATGAGTTAAGTAAGAACTTTAAAGTAGATGATATAGATAAAAGTGTAGATGTGAATGATGAGAAGTTTGAGATTACTCAAGGTGACGTTACTATTGCAGCTATTACGAGTTGTACTAATACTTCAAATCCCTCAGTTATGATTGCTGCTGGCTTGGTGGCAAAGAAAGCAAATGAATTAGGACTAAAGGTTAAGCCTTGGGTTAAGACTTCACTTGCTCCTGGATCTCAAGTTGTGACTGATTATTTAGAAAAAGCAGGACTTCAAGAGTATTTAAATAATTTAGGCTTTAACCTAGTAGGTTACGGATGTACCACTTGTATTGGAAACTCAGGACCACTTAAAGAAAATATTTCTAAAGCTATTAACGATGGTGATCTTGTTGTGACATCTGTTTTGTCTGGAAATAGAAACTTTGAAGGAAGAATTAGCCAGGATATTAAAGCTAATTACCTTGCTTCTCCTCCATTAGTTGTAGCTTACGCAATTGCTGGATCAATGAAGATTGATATCACTAAAGATCCAATTGATATGTCATCAAATGGGAAGCCTATTTATTTAAAAGATATATGGCCTACAAACCATGAAGTTGCCGAAGTATTAAAAGAATCAATTTCAACAGAGATGTTTATAAATAGATATAAAGATGTTTTTAAAGGAACTGAGGATTGGCAGAAAATACCAGTTGATAAGGGAGAGTTATTTCAGTGGAACTCTCAAAGTACTTATATTCAAAATCCTCCGTTTTTTACGGGAATGACTAAGGAAGTTGGTGGAGTAGAGGATATCGAAGGAGCTAAAATTTTAGCCCTACTTGCTGATAGTACAACAACAGATCATATCTCTCCAGCCGGAGCGATAAAGTTTGATTCACCCGCTGGAGAGTATCTTCAGAAAAATAAGATTGAGATCGCAAGCTTTAATTCCTATGGGTCAAGAAGAGGAAACCACGAAGTTATGATGCGTGGAACTTTTGCAAATATTAGAATAAAAAATGAAATGCTTGATGGAGTAGAAGGTGGATATACTAAAGATGTAACTACTGGCGAACAGATGCCTATCTATGACGCTGCAATGAATTACATAGAACGTGGAACTCCGTTAGTAGTAATTGCTGGTAAAGAGTATGGAACTGGTTCATCGAGAGATTGGGCAGCAAAGGGAACAAGACTACTTGGAGTTCAAGCAGTTGTAGCTGAGAGTTTTGAGAGAATACATAGATCAAACCTTATAGGGATGGGAGTTTTACCTCTAGAATTACCAAAAGGTGTAACAAAAAGTTCTCTTAACTTAGATGGTACTGAAACAATTAATATTACAAATATTAAAGGTAATGAAGTTCCTAAAGCGAAGATTAATATGGAAATCATAAAATCTGATGGTGAAAGACAAAGCGTCGAGCTTATAAGCAGAATTGATACAGGTAATGAGCTTAACTATTACTTAAATGGCGGAATCTTGCATTATGTTTTAAGGAATTTAAATAATTAATTATGAGTGAGCAACTATCTACACATTTATTAGAAGCAATCGCTTATTTAAAAAAGTTTGTAAAGCATTCAACGGCATTGGATGGGTTTAGACATATTGATCCAACTTTGATCCCAGCTAGCGAGCGAAGTACTTATACTGAAAAAATGATGATTGTTACCAAGGCCATTAGAGATGGAGAAATCACTAAGGAAGACTTTGGTAAGTATATTGGATTTTGATCGATGATTATTAAAATCTTTGGTTCAAAATCTGAAGGGAAGACAACTATAGCACAGTTGTTAGAACAAACTTTAAGAAAGCACAATATTGAAGTTATTAATGAAGATGTTGATGAGTCTGATCTAAGTCTTGATGAGAGACTCAAGATATTAGGCAATGCTCTAGATCCTATGAAGTGTACTCTTAAGACAATTCCGCTAAAACTTGAAAGCCGTCCTCAATACGCACAGGACTTTGATAGCGAGCAAAAATAGTGTTTCCTATTGATAAATTAATGTATTTTTTTGTTTTCTGTATCGCTATCTATATCCTGGTGAAACATTTCTTTACTCCTAATGATGATGAGGATTCTAGGCACGATTTAGATAGGATGATAGAAGAAAAAAAGAGATCTCTTGGTGGAGGATATTCTAAAATTCGAAATACGACCCGATCAGTTAAAGTAAAAGAGAAAGTAACAGATTCATTTTTAATTGAAATTCAAAAAAATCTTGAATGGGGAGTAGTCGCTGAACTAGATTTAGAAATTTCAGAAGCAATTTCTGATTTAGTTGGTGATAAGTGCGTTCTTCAAAAATGCTCAAATATTGCTAGCAATTTATTAAGTTCTGAGAAAAATAAATTAGATTTCCTTAAAGGAATGCTGCTCCTTAAATTTAAAGAAACATTGAAAGGAAAAGATACTTTCATGATGGAGGGATTAAAAAATAAGCTAGTTTTAAGTGCATATTTAATTTCTATAGGGAAGATAGAGGATATTTTTGATCGCTTTGATGGAAGTGCAATGTCGTTAAAGAAAGTAAAGATTCAAGATGGTGATCTTGCTAATATTAGTAGTTCTAATATTGTAGAACTTATCTCAAAGTTGAAACCTATCGCTTCTAGTCTAGAAAAGCTAATTCTATTAAATGAGGCCCAGATAAGTTCCTTGGTTATAATGGCCTCTAAAGATAAGTCAGAATATAAAAAATTTTTAAAAACATATCATCCTGACACTATGGATTTACATATCATTCCTAAGGCCTATAAAGAAAAATACATGAAGATTTATTCTCATCAATTTTCAAAAATTAAAGAACTTATTGATACTTAAATATCACTAAGGTCAATCGTTTTGGAAATATAGTGACACATATACCCATCTGGTTTTTTATTGAGATAATCTTGATGGTATTGTTCAGCTACATAAAATATAGGTTTCTTAAGTATTTTTGTCGCAATACTTTTTTGAAAAATTTTTCTCTCTTCTATGCTTTCTATTAATTTTTGTGCAATGTTTTCTTGCTCATCATTTGATACAAAAATAGCGGATTTATACTGATCACCAATATCGTTATGTTGTCCATTGGTTTGAGTTGGGTCATGGAGAGTAAAGAAATATTTCAGAACTTCTTTTAATTGAATTTTTGAATTATCAAATTCAATTTTGACTGCTTCATAATGGCCTGTATTAGCTTTGCATATTTGTTCATAAGTTGGATCTGTAGAGGTTCCACCTAGATAGCCTACTTGTGTATTTATAACTCCATCTAATTCTTTGTAGAGTTTTTCTACACCCCAAAAGCACCCTGCAGCAATGATGATTTCTTCTGTCATCTTACTAGTTAAATAATGATAAATATTGCTCGTAACCCATTGTTGCCATTTCATCTTTTGGGATAAATTTCATGGCCGCAGAGTTCATGCAATATCTTTTACCAGTTTGTTCTGGGCCGTCATTAAAAACATGTCCAAGATGGCTATCTGCTTGTTTTGATCGTACTTCAGTTCTTTTTATGAATAATAACTTTCTATCTTCTTTCGTATAGATTGCTTTTTCTTCTATAGGCTTGAAAAATGATGGCCAGCCAGTGCCGGATTTATATTTATGAAGAGAGCAAAAAAGGGCCTCTCCACTAACTATATCTACATAAATTCCATCTTCTTGATTATCCCAGTACTCATTTTTAAAAGCTTTCTCTGTAGCGTCTTCTTGAGTTACTTTATACTGCAAAGGGGTGAGTTTTTTCTTTAATTCTTCTTTTGATATTTTCATCATTTTCTCCATAAAAAAGGGCCCAACTTGTGGGCCCTAGAATCATAAAATATATTTATTATATATTAAAGAGTAAAGTCAAAAGCAACACTTCCAGAAGTGTTATTGTATGGGTAACCCCAAGTTCCTGTAGCTACTTCAAATCCAACTGTAGTATCAAATGGAAGAGCAAATGGCTTAGCAATGTTTATGCTTGTTCCATAAGTATCATATTTTTCATCTCCAGCTCTCTCATCATAGTCATAATCCCAGATATCTAAAGAGTAATCAAAGTTGAAAGTAATACTTTTGCTAAGAGCTGCACTGATTCCAGCTGAAGCAGTTATTCTTTCTGTTTGAAAGTGTGATTTTCCACCATTTTGTTCGTCATATCTACCAAGCGAGAATCCACCTTTAAGTGTTACAGGCTCAAGATTTAAAGATGTATCAACTCCGGCAGAGTAGATATATCTTTTACTAGTTTCAGTAGACGGAACCCAACCTTCACCAAAAGCGTTTAACTCAGAAAAGTCTCTTAATTCAAACTTCATAGGAAATGATACTGTTAAGAGTTTATTTCCAATGATTTGATGATTTAGTCCAGCTTTGTAGCTTACATGGTCGTATTCTTTACCTACAAAAAGGTCTTGTCTTGTTTCGGCTAGAGTTCCTGCTGCAGCATCTCTAGCTACTCTTGCAGGTCTTTCAGGGTAATAAGGATTAAGATAATTCTTATAAGTTATAGAACCTGTTGCTCCAAGTTTATAGTTTTTATTAAATAAGATATCACCAAAAAGACCAAGTCCTGCCATAGTGTGAGTTGTATCTCTTCTATATGCCTGGTTTGTATCACCACCTAAGTAGTTTCTCATTCTATATGTATAACCTTTTTTGTATCCCATATCAGCTTTTATACCGTATCCAATGTTTCCGCTTTTAGCTGAAAGTTTCATACTGTTAGTAGCATTTAACTTATAAAGTGAATCATCAGAGTCTAATTGAGATTCTTCAGTAGTAGTTCCTGCTGTAACCTTAGGTGTTGTTTCAACACTAAATTGTCCAAATTGTCCAAGTTCAAATTTCTTTGAAATACTTAGTTCGTTCATCAACATTTTTCCATCTGGTTGCCAAGAACCACTTTGAATAGAGTGTTGGTTAGTATTTAAGCTTGATTTTAAATTAAACTTAACAGGGTTTTTAGATACAGTTTCAATGCTGGCTTCTACAGATCCTTCAATCGCTGATGGGTCAGTTGATGAGAAAGCAGTTACCGAAGCTAAACATAATAAAAGAAAAAATTTCATAATGGCTCCTTATGAGGGTAAAAATAGAGTGTCTTCTTAACACGATATTTGGTTAACAAAATGAATTTACTTAATTCAATTCCATCCGACAATGAGTGCAAATTGGTACCATAAAAATTTCATGGTAGTTAAGTACTTGATATTATAGGCTTTTAATTTTGACGTTTTTTACTAATTCTAACTTTATTAAGTTTTTTTCAAATTCTTGTAACAAAACAGTGTATTTGTCTGAATATCTCTTTTAGAGGATCTTGAATGCATGGCAATTGTTAGTATTATTTATCCGGTCAAATCATTGCTTCAGGATGGTTTAGTTTTAAAGGCCAAGCAAAGATATAAATCTCTAGATATAGAGCAAATTATTATTACTAGTTGCGCTAAAGAACAAGATATTTCAAAAAATATTCACTTTATAGATACCAATTCTCGGGCACAACGAATGAACTTTGGGTTGAGCTTATCTAGTTGTGAGTTTGTAGTATTTCATCATCCAAGAAGCTTATTGGAAATCAAAGCTATCGAATACTTGATAAGTCATTATGCCAAATTAAGCTGGGGGGCGTTTACTCATACTTTTGATAAATCATCTTTGATGCTCAAGTTTACTTCCTTTTATTCAAATTATATTCGAGGAGACTTAAGAGGTATTTATTATTTAGATCATTGTTTGTTTGCTAGAAGGTCTTTGCTAGATGAGATTAAAGGCTTTCCTGATGTTGATATATTCGAAGATACTGATATCTGCAAGAAGCTTTTGAGTTATGATAAGCCTACTCGGTTACATTTTAAATCAACCACTTCGGCCATAAGGTTTGAAAAAGATGGTTTTTGGAAACAAGCTTATTTAAATTTTTTAATGAAAAAAGACTATTATCTGGGGCAAGATCATAAATCAATGAATAAGAAATATGAAGAAAACATAGGGCTAAACTCTGATTATGAATAAGTGTTATATTGTATTTACTAAATACTTCGATGATCTAAACTCGAAGACAAAGCTTAGGGCCGACATAGATGAAAAAACGGTCAATGATTTTAATAAGGCCTGCTTTGTGACTATCAAAGAAAAGCTTGAAGGGTGCAATGTTTATTGGTCTGTTCACAATGTACAAAAGAAAAGACATTCACTTTATGAAAAAGAGGAAGTTATTTTTCAAGAAGGAGTTAAGCTATCAGAAATATTGATTCATACTATTGAGCAAGTAAGAGATAGATATGATCAAGTTGGAATCTTAGGAACAGATTGTCCTCAAATTGATCTTAACGAGATTGACTCAGCTAAAGGGGAGTATCTCCTTGGACAATGTGCAGATGGAGGGTTTTATTACTTTGAATTTCCATCACATATGGACCTAAATGTTTTCAAGGAAGTTCGCTATTCAAGTGAATTTGCAGCTAGTGATTTAATAAAAAATATTACACCAGAAATATCATTATTAAGTCCTCGTTTTGATGTTGATAGAATTGAAGACTTTAATAGAATAAAAGAAATCTACCTTAAAGAGGATCTTTTTAATAATCCTATGAGTAAGTTTTTTAAAGGCCTAAATGGATAAAGTTATTATTATTCCTGCTTATAATGAAGAAAAATCAATTGGATTTGTTTTAAGAGATTTAAATACATTAGGTATTAAAGAGATCATAGTTGTAGATAATAACTCAACCGATAAAACTAAAGATGAAATTATTGGTCATGGTGCTACTTATCTTCTAGAGAAGAAAATGGGATATGGAAGTGCATGCTTGAAAGGATTAGAATATGTTTTTTCTAACTATTCTAGCGAGATATTAATTGGGTTTGTTGATGGAGATTATTCTGATAATCCTAAAGAGATAGAGTTGTTATTTAAAGAGTGTGAAAAAGGAAGTGACTTTTGTCTTGGCTCAAGAATTGCGGGAGAGAGTGAACCTGGATCATTATTTATTCATGCAAGTCTTGGGAATAAATTTGCTTGCCTGGTGATGAGTTTACTCTATCCTGGAACTTTTAAGTTTTCAGATCTTGGGCCAATGCGAGTTATAAAGAAGTCAAAACTTCAAGAATTAAGTATGGTTGATAAAAACTTTGGGTGGACCATAGAGATGCAAATGAAGGCCTTGAAGGGAAATCTGGAAATTTCTGAAGTTCCTGTGAGTTATAAAAAGCGCATAGGGAAGTCAAAAATAAGTGGTTCAATAATTGGGTCTTTGAAAGCGTCTATTAAAATTCTATATTCAATGTATCTTTATTATTAATCATCTCAAAACATCCCCATAGGAAAAACAAATGGGTTATAAATGCGATACTCATTTCATAGTTATAGTCATATAGTAAATATCCAAAAAGTCCTGAAAGGCTATAGAGAATAAATCCAAGATTTCCTAAAAGGTATGCTGGGATAAACAAGTAAATTCCATACCAAGCATTATAAACATGTGAGAAGAAAAACAATAGAGCAAAAACTAAAGCTATTGACTTTAAAAAACTTATTTTTCTCTTCCAGAAAAGATAGAGGGTCGCAAGATACGTGGCGAAAAAGAAAGATCTAATAATAAGCTTTATAGTTATATGTTCAAGGCCCAAGGAAAGTAAAACTTCATAGGTTAAACTATTCCACTTCCAAGAAGTAATAAAGGCTTCCGGCCCGTTTGATGAGTTGGTTAGTGCCAAATAAGCGTAAATCAAAATCGGTATAATGGCATAGATTAAGATGAGAAAGTAGTTGCTCTTTTTTTCACGCAGTAGAATAAATGGAAAGATGAGTATCCCTAGTAATTTTGTAAGAACCTGAGCTGCCAGAGAACTTAATGAAGAAATCAAGTTTTTATTTTTAAATTGAATGAAAAATAGCAAGAAAAAAAATCCTGCCAGTAAATCAATGTGAACTGATTGTATGAACTCCTTTATAAAAGCCAGGGAGCTCAAAGATACGAAAAAATAGTTTTCATGTTGTTTTAAAAGAAGTGAGCAAAAAATGAGGTATAGAAATAGAAAAATTACTTGATTGATCTGTAACATTTCTTTGTAATTAAAACTTGAAAAACTGCTCCAAAAGGCAATCGATAAAGGGGGATAAATACTTGTAAGTTTATTATAAGAGATCAGGTTTCTTTCAGGGAAATCTATGAAGTCTAGCTCTTGATTACTTGGAGATAGTTTGTATGGGTTTTTTAATTGAGATGCGACTTTTCCTTCCCAGAAATATCTAAACTGATCATTTTCTTGAATAGGAGGAATATTAATTTGAAAAGAACCGGCGATGAAGAGTGATAGTAAAAAGTAGCTCTTTTTAGGTTTGAATTTCTTGTATCCAAAGATCAAAACTAAAATAATAAATATTACCTGTAAGAGAACATAATATGTACCAGATGAAGGGTGAGTTGCAATTAAGCGCATTAAAAAAGAAAAAAATGGGATAAGAAAAATAATCACTCTTAATGATAATAAAAATAGGCCTAAAAGTTAAACTCTTAGGCCCATTTTTTGGGAAGGGCAAGTTGGAATTATCATCATGATAATTCCTAGGGGGTTCAAAAATATCGATTAACTTTTAACATTTAATACCTCTTGTTAGTGGCCTTGCTCTTTCCTTATTTAGTATAAATGATGACTTGATTTGATTTCATTTGATAAAGAGTTTTCTTTAGTTTTGTCTGTGATTTCAATATGTTGGGAAGATCGTTAAGGTTTTTGATTTGCCGATTTTTTGTGGCAATCATAAATATATTCAAATGAGTTGAGCTAGAGTGATGTTTTGTGATGCAATTGATATAAATAAGCAAGGCCCTAAGATAAGTACTAGGACCTTGCTTTGTTATTATAGAGTTTTTATAGGTAACACTGTCCTACATAGTCATAGCTTTTATGAGAATCAGAGCTAGATCCACTAAAATCACCGATAAACTTACCTGAAGCTGATGAGATCGAAAGATCTAGGTATTGAGCCTGAGTGCTGTAGTGGTACTGAACCTCTTTTGATCCAACTACTAATACGTTAACTCTTTTACAAACTCTTTTACAAGTTACCTTTGGGTGCTTTTTCTTTCTTGGCTTTCTTGATCTTGGACCATTTGGCTTTTTAGATGGCCTATGTTCTACACATACTTTTTTACATTGCCTTCTTGGGACGTACAAACTACACGTTTCTATCGAATTAATTGAGTTTGAGTAAGTTGTATTTTTCTTCAATGATCCACTGATTGCCAGTTGTTGATCATTAGAGTGAGAAGGAATATCTATTTGCCCACCTATCATGAGTTTTTCTAAATCTTGATCAAGCTTTATTTTGATTTTTTCATCTAGATAAGAGTTTTTAAGTTTGAGTTTGAGTTTCTTTTTACCTTTGATTTTTACTTCAGCAGAATAGATCCCCGGTGCAATCGATTTCCCATCTTTGAGCTGAAGTGTTTTGCTAGAATTAAATTGTCCATTGAAGTCCTCGCATGAAATAAGACTTAAGAATGTCATTAATAAAATTAGATTTTTCATTTTTCTCCCCTTGTTGGTTTAGGCATGAGCCTATTAATAGATATCTAATAATTTCTAAGAGATTGCTAGTGATTCAAATGAAAGTAATAAAGTATTAAATTTTCAGGGTCATAGTGATACTGGAAATACTTTTTGACTCCAATTTTGAGCTAAATATTAACGAAGAATATAGATTTTTTTGATTTATAAAGACTAGTAGTTGGTAAATTTTTTCAGGACAATAGTTTTTTTAGGTTTTTGAGATAGAGCGTGAAGGATAATTGAAAAGAATAAACTTATTCCAAAAGCAGTATAAATTGTAAGTTTTAATCCTAAATTTTCAATCCAAAAGCCTGTATTGAACTCTCCGAGTTCATCTCCTGTAGCGATTAATAGGGCGTTTAAGGCACTAACTTTTCCAAGTTCATTATTCTTTGAAAGCTGAAGTAAGAATTTTTCTCTCAGTATGCAACTTAAGCCATCTATAAGTCCTAAGAATGCAATGAGAATCAATAAGAATGTAAAACTTTGGTTTAGTCCTAAAAGTAGTAAGGCGACACTCCAAATACCAATTAAAATACTGAATGTTCTTAAATTAAGTTGAGCAATGATTTTTTTAGGAACTAGTAAAACTGAGATAAAGGCAAAGAAGTGAAATAATGATTTTGTAAAACCAAATTTAGTAGCATCTGCTCCGATATCTAGTAAGATAAATGGGATTAATATAGTAAGACCCATAAATGAAGCAAGTATTGCATCAATAAAAAAAGGTGCAAAAAGTTCTTTTCTTTCAATTATATTTAGAGACTTCAAGGATTTGATGATCCCTGTTTTTAGCTTTGAGGTTGGTTGAGTTCTTTGTAGAGTAGTAAATCTAAAAGTTAGTAGGTATTCTGAAAACTGGATAAGACATATGAATATTAATAAAATCTGTGGGCTTAGATTTAGTGAGTAGGAAAGAGTCACTAAGGCCGGAGCTAAGATTATTGGTAATTGCCAGGCTATGGTATTTAACTTTGCAGAATTAGAAGTGCTGAATGTAATATTTTGAATCATGGAATAATACGTAGGGATTCTAAAGCTCCTAATAATAGAAAGTCCAAGCAATACTATTAAAATAACATAGAGATGAGTGGAAAAGAGTATAGTTGATATGATCAAACATTTTATAAATATGATGATATGATAAATCTTTCCGATGTTTTTCCATTGATCACTTAAATTACCTACATATAAATTAAGAGTAATTGTTGGAAGGTAGAGAATTAGTCCAACTGCACCTGTCCAGAGTGCAGAATTTGTTAGAGTGAATACTTTATGGAAAACATAAAAGGTAAAAACAGAACTTGTCAGCGATCCTAAGAACCTTGATGTAATAATTTGAGTATGTAGATTCACTTTAGCAGGTTACGCACTGTACATTTTTTAAATCAATTGCATGATTTGTATGTTCAACTTTTGCTCTCAAGTAATGAAGGTTTCCTTCTTTTAGAAAGACACCTGTCGATATTTTCTTTTGAATGTCTATGCCATAATCTTGCAACTGAGATGCTTTCTTAGGATTGTTACTTAGAAGATTTATCTTATTTACTCCCATTGCTTTTAACATTTGAGCTGCTATTTCATAATCTCTTAAATCTTCGTCTAAACCTAATGCCGTATTGGCCTGATAAGTATCTAGTCCTTCAAGTTGAAGAGCATAGGCATCTAACTTATTATTTAATCCAATTCCTCTGCCTTCTTGTCTTAAATAGATTAAAATTCCTCCATTGTGATGGAATTTCTCAACAGCTTCTTTTAATTGCTCTCCACAGTCACATCTAGAAGACCCAAATACATCTCCAGTTAAACATTCTGAGTGAATTCTTACATCTACGATTTCCTGGTTGAGATCTTTTCTAAAATCTAAAACAACATGATCCTTGTTATCTTCAATCCCATCAAATGTCACAAACTTAGCTTCTTTATCTTCCATGGGAACTTTAACAGAGTTTCTTATTGTTAATTTCATTTTTTCTCCTTGCGTATTTCTTTATATATAAAAATACATTTCATGCTCTTTGAATAATTCAAAATCTATATGATTGTTATTCCTTTATGGAATATATCAAAGTATTGCCAAATGTCTTGGATTTCAGTGTTGCGTAATTTGTGAACATATGTTGAGCTAGAGCAACTCTATCCAGAAACTCTCTGATTGCAGATAGTAATTGAGTGCATAACAACATAATAAAGGAGAATTTATGAAAATACTTGCATTGGTTTTATTGATCTCATCTGGGCTTATTTATGGAGGTGAATACCTTGGAGAATTTGAGTCTATAGAAAGTGGTAAGAATGTAGAAGGAGAAATAAGTCTGAAGACTAAGAAAGGGTTAGAAGGAAAGTTGGTCTTTAAAAAAGATTTCTTAACTGATGATGCTCCTGACTTACGTGTATATTTACATACAAAGAAAGTGCCTAAAAGGTATGTTAGTAAAAACTCAGTATTTCTTGGAAAACTGAAAAAATTTAAAGGGTTTCAGAAATATGAGCTTCCTGCTGATATTGATTTAGCTAAATTTAAATACGTAGTGATTTATTGTAAAAAGTTTCATACAAATTTTGGAAGTGCTAGATTATTGAAGAAATAGAAAGGTTAGTGAAGAGATGGGCTTGTTAGTCCCATCTCTTTTAAATTTTTTTATTAAAATGCGTAACCAACATTGAAGTTAATTAGCTTAACAATGACAGGCTGGACATCAGCATCAAACTCAACAAAGTTATATCCAATTCCGGCCCAGTCTGCACCAATAACGAAGCTCTTGTTGATTCTCCATTCGTTTCCTATTGTAAACATTAAGCCTGCACCTGCAGCGTCACCTGGGTCTTGAGCAGTTGTTCCGGCTAAAAAATCAAAGTCTCTGTCTTGCAAACTTTCGCCAACCGCATAAAAGATTGATGGAGTTATGAAAAGTGAATTACTTACAAAAAGTTTTGCTCCAATTTCAGCAAAAAAGAAATCATCACCTTTTAAATCATCGCTTTCATCAATTCCTACTGGAATAGAAAATCTTGTATGAAGAAGAACGTCTCTGCTAAAGCTTTTAGCGAAACTTAAATGTACATTAGAACTTTCAATATCAAATCCAACACCTGCAGTAATTTGATATTGAGTTAAGGCACGACTTTCTCTTGTTGTTAGATTATTCAGGTCGTAAGTTTTATCTTGTACATATGCTTTCTTTTTTTGTTCTGATGGCTTGATAGTCACTTCTTCTGTTTCAATTTTTATTTTGACTGGCTCTTGAGAAAGAACAAGAGTTGAAAAAGTCATCAGGACTAATAGTAATAATTTCATTTATTTCTCCGTTTTTTGTTTATCCATATAAATTATAATTAGGAAGTTAAAGATGCAATGAAAAAGACTATTTTTCTAGGCCTTCTCTTAGTTTTTTGGCTGCTGCTACTCTTTTTTTAGCATTTTCGTATCGTCTTCTTTCTACTTCATTTTCTATTTCAATAGCAGGGACTTCCGTTGGGTTTCCATTGCTATCTAGGGCGACAAAAGTAAGAAAGGCCCTAGTGGTAGTTTTAATCTCATTAAAATAAGGATTTTCACTTTGGACTTTTACTCCTATTACCATGCTGGATTTTCCAACGTAATTAATAGAAGCTTTTATAAGAACGTGTTCTCCTATTTTAATAGGAGAGATGAAATGAAGCTCATCAACGTGAACAGTGACAACTGGCTTATTGCAATGTTTAGCAGCACACATAGCTGCGGCTATATCTACCCAACTCATAACTGTTCCACCGAAGATAGTATTTTGAGGATTGGTATGATGAGGCATAACCATTTCACGCATTTCAATCATTGATTCAGATACTTTTTTAGATTTCATATATAGAGCGTATCAAGCATTTACTTTAAGAACAATACAATGACGCATATTCCTTTTGTGCTTTTATAAAAACTTCATCATAATTGTGTAAGAAAAAAGGAATAAAAATGAAATTAATTTTACTTTTAGGGCTTCTATCATGTGCTTCAGGAGATAGATATAAGTCTAATAAAATAGAGCTTGGAGAAAATACAAACTTAAGAATGAATACAGTTAGTGAGGTTCAGGAAGTTTTAAACAAACCTTTAGTTCAAGCTGAAATTAAAACTCTGGATAATATTAATAAAATTTCGATTGAATATATTTCTACGAAAAAGTGTTTACCAGGAGTTGATAAATATGAAGTAGAAGTTGATTATCTAAACCTTAACGATAAGGGAGTGCTCTATACTAAGACTTGTGAATTTAAGGTTGAGTTTGGAAGTTGTAAAGGCCAAGGCGCGCTTGATAGAGTTAGTATTTCTAATAAGAAAAATTGCCGAGAGTTTTAATGGGACAAGTTGTATTTCTTCATGGATATGGTGCTAACAAAGAAGACCTGATGGGGCTTGAGCCTTATTTAAAGACAAAAAATCCCCCAAATTTTCAATTTATCGATGCTCCTCATTCATTACAGCCTGCTCACTTTGGTGGAAGATCTTGGTTTGAAATTAATAATTATGAATTGATGAAGTTGCAAGCTGGTAATTTAGATTTTTCTAATTCTATTCCTAAAGACTTAGATGACACCTTAGAGTATATTAAAAAAAATATTAAGATTTCAGACAATGAAGAGTTGATTCTTGGAGGATTTAGCCAAGGGAGTATGTGTGCTCTTCATTTCTATTTAAAATATCATGATCAATTTAACTTTAGAGGAATCATTTTGTATTCTAGTACTGCTTTAGGGCTCAAGGAGGCTACAGAGCTAGCAAAAAAAATAGATAAAAAAGCTCCGGTTTTTCAAAGCCATGGTAGTTCTGATCCAATTTTAAAATATGAATACGCTCTAAAATTGAAAGAATTTCTTATTGAGTCTAAATTTGGTGTTCAATTTCACGAGTTTCAAGGTGGTCATCAAATTCCAATGACGATTTTGGAAAAATCAAGATCTTTTATTGAGGCGAACCTAGAATAAACTTTGAAGATCGTTATAAAAATTTACTATAATTTATAGTGACTTTAACTTTTAATTTTTGAAGGCCCTTATTTTATGGCAAATTTAGATTTTACCCACTTGTCTGGTTCCGATAACGCATATATTGATGGCCTTTATGAAGATTATAAAAAAGACAAAACCTTAGTTGATGAGAGTTGGAAAAACTTTTTTGATGGTTATGAGTTTGCACTTGTAAAAGATCCAAGCCTTGATCTTAAAGAACTAAGTAGCGTGGCTCCAGCATTAGGTGCTTCTAGTGATATAGATAAAGAATTTAAAATTTTTAGAATCATTCAATCTTATAGAGCAAGAGGCCATCTTTTATCTAAGACTAATCCTATACGACCTAGAAAAAATAGAGCTCCACATTTATCACTTGAAGATTACGGGCTAAGTAATAACGATTTAAATTTTCAATCAATTTGTGGTGATTATTTAGGCATTGGTAAGTGTTCACTTAAAAAAATTATTGAATTCGTAGATCAGATTTATTGCAAAAGTCTTGGTTATGAATTCATGCATGTTGAAAACACAGAGATTAGAAGGTGGTTTAGAAATAAGATAGAGAGAGAGAAAGGTTTAGTAAATTTCCCTATAGAGAAGAAAAAAAGAATACTTGAAAAATTAAATCAGGCAGTTGTTTTTGAGAATTTTCTAAATACAAAATATGTTGGCCAAAAAAGATTTTCACTTGAAGGTGCTGAAAATACAGTTGTCGCCCTTGATGCCATTATTGATACAGCTCAGCTCAATGGTGTAGAAGAGGTTGTTATAGGAATGGCTCACAGAGGAAGGTTAAATGTTTTAGCTAATACTCTTGGAAAAACTTACGAGTATATTTTTAATGAGTTTGAGGGAAATATTAACCCAGAAGATACTTTTGGAGATGGTGATGTGAAGTATCACCTTGGTTTTAGGTCCTACGTTGAAACTAGAAGTAAAGAGAAGGTGTATTGCAAGCTAATGCCAAACCCATCTCACCTTGAAGCTGTTGGACCAGTTGTTCAGGGTTATAGTCGGGCCCAAAGTGATATTTTATATAGTGGTGAGCATAAAAAAGTTCTCCCTATTATTCTACATGGAGATGCAGCTGTAGCTGGCCAAGGTGTAGTCTATGAATCAGTCCAAATGTCGAGATTAATCGGATTTCATGTTGGCGGAACTATTCATTTTGTTATAAATAATCAAATTGGCTTTACTACTGATTTTACTGATGCAAGAAGTTCTACTTATTGCACTAGTGCGGCCAGAGTTATAAATGTTCCAATTATTCATGTAAATGGTGATGATGCTGAGGCTGTCGTATTCGCAGTTGAGTTGGCTACAGAATTTAGACAAAAATTTGGTGAAGATATTTTTATTGATATGGTTGGTTATAGAAAACATGGTCATAACGAAGGTGATGAGCCCAAGTTTACTCAGCCTAATCTTTATAAGTTGATTGGAAACCATCCTAACCCTCGAGAAGTTTATTTAAATAAATTAATCGATGGGAAATCAATAGAAGTTGATTTGGCCAATCAAATGGAAGCTCAGTTTAGAAGTTTACTTCAAAGTAGATTTAATATGCTTAAAGAGACTACCATTGAATATAAACCTCAACAGCCTGATAAAGAGTGGGAAAGTTTAAAGCGTGCAAGTGATGAAGACTTTGAATATAATCCTAAAACTGGCTTTCCAAGAGAAGGCCTAGAGAAGATTTATCAATCTCTTATTACTATTCCTGAGCATATAACACCTATCAAAAAAGCAGGTCGAATTATTCAAGATAGAGTGAAAAGATGGGAAGGCGATAATTTAAATTGGGCGATGGGAGAGCTTCTTGCTTATGGGTCACTTCTTGAAGATGGCATCGCAATTCGTATGAGTGGACAAGATGTGGTGAGAGGAACTTTTTCTCATAGGCATGCAGGAATCTTTGACGAATCAGGTGATGAAATTTATTTGAATTTAAATAGTATTAGTAACACTCAAGCTAGATTTAGGATCTATAATTCATTATTAAGTGAATATGCTGTTTTAGGTTTTGAGTACGGTTACTCCCTTGGAAGACCAACAGATATAAATATTTGGGAAGCTCAATTTGGAGATTTTGCCAATGGTGCTCAAACTGTTTTTGATCAATTCATCTCTAGTGGTGAATCAAAATGGGGAATCATGAGTGGACTTATCACTTATCTGCCTCATGGTTATGAAGGACAGGGACCAGAGCATTCTAATGCAAGGCCAGAGAGAGTCTTACAATTAGCAGCTGAATTAAATATGGTAGTAGCAAATGTGACTACACCAGCAAATCTATTTCACTTATTAAGGCGTCATGTTACTTGGAACTTTAGAAAACCACTTGTCTTGTTTACTCCTAAATCATTACTTAGACATCCTGAATGTACATCAAAGATTAGTGATTTAACGAGTGGGAGGTTTGAGGATTTGATCATCGATGCAGATGCTAATGAGAATAATGCAAGAAGATTAATCATGTGTACTGGAAAGATTTACTTTGATTTAATTAAATATAAACGAGACAATGAAATTAGTGATGTAGACATCGTAAGACTTGAGCAAATGTATCCACTACCTGATAAGAAAATTGCTGGATTGTTGGAAAGATATAGATGTGAGAAAGTTTGGGTTCAAGAAGAGCCTAAAAATATGGGACCATGGACTTACTTATTAAGATATGATCACTTTAGAGATTTTAAATTAATAAGTAGAAAATCTAGTGCCTCACCGGCCACTGGTTTTTCTGCTGTACATAAATTAGAGCAACAAAAAATTACTAAGTTAGCATTTGAATAAAGGATAAATTATGAGCCAAATTGTCGTACCCTCAGTAGGTGAGTCAATTACAGAAGTAACTATTGCAACATGGATGAAAAAAAATGGAGACTTTGTAAATATGGATGAACCAATTTGTGAGATTGAGTCGGATAAGGCCTCCATGGAATTACCTGCTCCTCAAGCTGGAATTTTAGATATCTCAGCCAGCGAAGGTGATACAGTTGATATTGGATCTGTTATTGGCTCAATAAAGCCAGGTGACAAACCTGCTACAAGTTCTTCAAATGGATCAAGTGCAGCCGTAAATGTAGCAGCTCCAGTCCATTCAACTAGTTCAGTAATGGCCTCTCCTGCAGCCATGAAAATATTAAATGAGAAAAATATAGATCCATCAACTATCACTGGTACTGGTAAAAGTGGAAGGATCACTAAAGAAGATGCAATGAATGCTAGGCCTTCAGTTACACAAGTTGTAACTCAATCTGCTCCTTTAACTCAGGCTCCAAAAGCAAGAGTTGAAGCACCGGCTCCAATAGTACGACCTTTATCTGAAGCGAGATCAGTAAGTAAAAATAAAATGAGCGCACTTCGTAAAACCATTGCTAAAAGATTAGTAGCAGTTAAGCAAACAACAGCAATGCTTACGACTTTTAATGAAGTTGATATGACTGGTATCAAAGAACTTCGTGCAAAATACAAAGAGAGCTTCAAAGAAAAACATCAAATCGGACTAGGCTTTATGTCTTTTTTTACTAAAGCATGTTGTATTGCACTTGAAGAGTTTCCATCAGTAAATGGACAAATTGAAGGAACAGAGATTCTTCATTTTAATTATTGTGATGTTGGAATAGCTGTTTCTACTCCTAAAGGACTGGTTGTTCCTGTAATTAGAGATGCTCAAAGCTTATCACTTGCTTCTATTGAGAAATCAATAAGGGAGCTCGCTACAAGGGCCAGAGATGGAAAGTTAAAGCTATCTGAAATGCAAGGTGGGACTTTTACTATTACAAATGGAGGAGTTTTTGGATCTATGTTATCAACTCCTATTATTAATCAGCCTCAATCTGCTATCTTGGGAATGCATAATATAGTTGATAGACCTATGGCCGTTAACGGTGAAGTTAAAATTAGACCAATAATGTATCTTGCACTTTCTTACGATCATAGAATTGTTGATGGAAAGCAATCAGTTAGCTTTCTTAAAAGAGTGAAGGAACTATTAGAAGACCCTGCAAGATTATTATTAGATGTTTAAAACAACTAAATAAATTAAGGGTAGATGTTGATCGAAATGTTTTTGAATCTATCTTACAATTAAAATTTTTATTTCTTATAATTAATTTTACTAAAAATCATAGCAGTACTATAAAAAATAATACGACCTAAATTGTTTTCAACTTTTCTTACATCGGAACTATTTTGCTTCCCGTCAATTCTTACTTTTAGAGCTGATAAAATAAAGAAAATATTAATTTGATTACTTAAAAAAAAGAGGTCGTTATGAAATTAATTTTATCTTTATTAATGCTTTTACCAATTTTGTCTCTTACATGTGACAAGGATGGAAATTCAGGGTTTCTACCAGAAAATAAAATGTGGATTGGAACTGATGCTAAAAAAATTAACGCGGATATGACTGAAGAGAGATTCAGCGAAATTATTGATGGCGTTGTTGCTTTCTATCTTCCTAGGTTTGAAGAGTTAGGAGTAACCTTCACTGTAAATAAACTTTGGGACAATGGGACTGTTAATGCTTCTGCTCAACAAATGGGAAATGACTGGAGAATTAATATGTACGGAGGTCTTGCAAGACACGAACTTACTACAGAGGATGGTTTTGCTTTAGTCGTTTGCCACGAACTAGGCCATCATTTAGGTGGAGCTCCAAAATATAGTGGAAGATGGGCCAGTAATGAAGGTCAGTCTGACTATTGGGCCACTTTAAAATGTTTTAGAAATTATGTTCAGGATCACGATAATGAAGAAATTGTAGCTAATATGGAAATTCCTGAGGTAGTTAATAATCAATGTGATGAAGACTTTACTGATGCTGAAAGAAGATTGATTTGTAAAAGATCTGCTATGGGTGGTTTATCTCTTGGTCGGTTACTGGGTTCTTTGAGAGGAAATGATGTTTCTTTTGATACTCCCCTAGTACAGATGTTGTAGATAATACTTATAGTGGACATCCAAAAGCTCAATGTCGTTTAGATACATATTTTAATGGATCTAAATGTAGTGTTGATCATCAAGAAGAAGTTGATGGAGAAGATGCTAATATCGGAACTTGTAATAGAGAAGCTGGATTTGAAACTGGTACAAGACCTCTTTGTTGGTTTAAGCCTCAAGAATAAGTAAAAAAAATAAAATATTGCTAAGATAGCAAACTTTATCTTAGCAATATTATAATTTTCTCAAAAAATCTTCTTTGTTTACTTTTCAGCAAATCTTTCAAAGTTTAGAATTATTCATAATAAATTCTCTATATTAAGGATGAAAAATGTCTTCTGAATATGATGTTGTAATTATTGGTTCTGGACCTGGAGGCTACGTTGGTGCAATCAGATGTGCTCAACTTGGCTTAAAAACAGCTCTTGTTGAAAAGTATTCAACCCTAGGTGGTACTTGCTTAAACGTTGGTTGTATTCCTTCTAAGGCCTTATTAGACTCCAGTCATAGATATCATGATACAGTTCACACTCATAAAGATCATGGAATAAATATTTCTGAAGCTGTTGTTGATTTATCTAAGATGATGGAAAGAGTTCAAAAAAAAGTTGTTGCACCAACTTGTGATGGTGTTAAATTTTTAATGAAAAAAAATAAAATTGATGTTTTTCACGGTGTCGGTAGTTTTTCTGGACCACATGAATTATTAGTTAGCGCAGAATCTGAACAAGTTCTTAGATCTAAAAATTTTATTATTGCAACTGGATCTAAGCCTGCAAGTTTACCAGGAATAGATATAGATAAATATAGAATTATTTCATCTACTGAGGCACTAAAGTTAACCGATCTTCCAAAACATTTAGTTGTCATTGGTGGAGGAGTTATTGGTCTTGAACTTGGATCTGTTTACAAAAGATTAGGGTCCAAAGTTTCTATTGTTGAATACGCTGATAAGATTCTATCTACAATGGATGAAGATGTTTCAAAAGAATTAACTAAAGCATTAAAAAAAGAAGGAATAGAGTTTTACCTTGGTAGTGCTGTTCAAAGTGTTGTTACTAATGGAGAAAAGGTTGCACTACAGGTTAAAGATTTAGCCAAAGATCGAATCTTTAGTCTTGAAGGAGATTATTGCTTAGTTTCAGTGGGAAGACGTGCTTATACCAAAGGATTGAACTTAGAAAAAGTTAACTTATCTACCGATGATCGAGGAAGAATAGAAGTTAATGAGCATTTACAAACAAAACATTCTCATATTTATGCTATTGGAGACGTTATAAAAGGACCAATGTTAGCTCATAAAGCTGAGGAAGAAGGTGTATTTGTAGCCGAACTCATTGCTGGGCAAAAACCTCATATTAATTATAACTTAATACCAGGAGTTGTTTATACTCATCCTGAAGTTGCCAGTGTCGGTATGACTGAAAAGCAGGCACTTTCTCAAGGGGTATTATTTAAAAAAGGGAGTTTTTCATACAAAGCGCTAGGCAGGGCCAGAGCAAGTAATGAATCTTTTGGAATGATTAAAGTTATTGCCGATAAAGAGACAGATGAAATTTTAGGAGTTCATATGGTAGGAGCGAGGTGTGCTGATTTGATTGCTGAAGCAGTTCTAGCCATGGAGTTTAGAGCAAGTGCTGAAGATATAGCAAGAACATGTCATGCTCATCCAACTTATGCTGAAGCCTTTAAAGAAGCATGTTTAGCAGCTACAGAAAATAGAGCTATTCATAGTTAATTCTAAAAGGTGAAAGGTCGCATATTCCTTTAGGTTTTTATTTTTAAATCGAAGTACTAGAAAGAGTTTAATATACTCAAAGAATGAAACAAATAGAGTTAGAAAAAAAATTAAATGAATTTTTAAATATAAAAGATTTCAAAGATTATGGTCCTAACGGATTACAAGTTCAAGGTAAGGAGGAAATACAAAAAATTGGCTTCAGTGTCTCTGCTACCAGAGAAGCTATTGAGAAATGTATTGAACACCAATGTGATAGTTTAATTACTCATCATGGAATCTTTTGGAATTACCAAAAAAACGTCATTACAAAGCAGTTTTATAATAGGGTAGCTCCGCTTATAAAACATGATATTTCTTTATTTGGATATCACTTGCCTCTTGATGCTCATTTAGAGTTAGGGAATGCTGCTGTTATAGCCAATAAGCTAGAACTTGTTAACATTAAACCTTTTGGAGAATACAAAGGAAACTTCTTAGGTGTTTCTGGAGAGTTTAACAAGAATATTCAAGCTGCTGACTTAGCAATTGAACTAAAAGATATCTTTAATCATCAAGTTATCCATGCATCTGCTAATGAACAAAAAGTCTTGAAATCAATTGCTATCATTACTGGTGGAGCAAATAATGAATGGAAACAAGCTTATCTTAAAGGATTTGATGCATATTTAACTGGTGAAATTAGTGAATATAATTGGCATGATGCTATTGAGGCAGGTATTGATTACTTTGCTTGCGGCCACCACGCGACAGAAAAATTTGGTATACAAAGTTTAATGGAAAAAATAAAAAATGAGTTTGAAATAGAGGTAATTTTCTTTGACTCTAAAAACCTTGCTTAATCTTATCAATTTTTAAATTTTCTTCTAAATATTAAACTGCCTACTTTATGTATCACTCACCACAGTTTAGATGTTTTTCTACCTTTACTGATAATTCATCAATTTATTTTTATAAAGCCAAAGATTTCAAATGGTTAAGCCGGTATTAATTAATGGAAAAATTATTTGGGAATAACATACCTTACTATTTAAGTAAGTTTTAACCAAGCCGATTAAAGTTCAAGGGTTAAAGGAGAAAATTTATGAAAACCGCCTATTCAATGTTTAGAATCCTATCTATTTTTTCAATTCTTTTTTTCAGTGTTTCGTGTCAAGACACTTCTTTTTACGAAGGTACGATTGAAGCTGCTCAAGGAGACGATGGAGGAGAAGGTGATGGGAGATCAGGAGCAGTTACTGGATCTCATGATATGGGAGGAGCAGAAGATGGACACTCTACAGGAGGAGATGATTCTGCTGGAGATGATACAGGTGGTAATGACACTTCAGGTGATGATACAGGTGGAGATGATTCTGCTGGTGACGACACCGCTGGAAGTGATGATGGTGGGAGTGATGACGGTGGACCAATTGATACTATAACAGATAACTTTACTGTAAATCCAACACAAGAGAATAAAATTGACCTTCTATGGGTTATTGATGATTCAGGATCAATGAAAAATGAACAAGAGGCTATTGCTGATAATTTCAACCAATTTATTAAACACTTTGTTGCTCAAGATATTGATTTTAGAATGAATATTGTTACAACTGATACTTTAAATTCACCTGGTGAACCTGATTGGAGACTTGATGATACTTTAACAAGTGAGTTTCATGCTCAAGATCCAAGTACATTCTTTGCAAATTTCGAAAGAGCAGTACAGGTTGGAGTCAATGGTCATCATGTAGAAAAAGGCCTTGAAGCAGCTCAAATCTTTTTTGATAAGTATTCGCAAGAGTTCTTTAGAGAAAATTCTCATACAGCGATAATTTATGTTTCTGATGAAGAAGATCAAAGTGGTGACTCTGTAGTATCTTATGTAGAACACGCCCAGAGCTTTCTAAAGAATAAAACTGAATTACAAATGCATGCAATTGTTAGGACGAAAGATCTTGAAGGATCTGGAGGATCTCTTACAAATGGTGGAAAACGATATATTGAAGCTGCAGAAAGAACAAATGGATTAAATGAAGAAATTAATCAAGACTTTTTCAATACTTTAAATAAGATTGGAGAAAATATTGTAATTAATATTCAAAACTTTGTTCTTTCTCAAACTCCTAAAGTAGACAGTATTAAAGTCTATGTAGATTCATTGTTTCTTCACTCAGATAATTGGAACTATAATTCAACTTTAAACTCAATTGAATTTAAAGAGGGAAGTAGACCAAGAGTAGGAGCAGATATTAAAGTCGAATACCAGAAAAAATAACTCAACTACAGGGCGAGGGAAAAATTTTCCCTCTGAACTATAGCAAATTAGTAAAAATCATACATGGTGCGAAAAGTTTATCAAGGAAGATAAAAATGAAAAATTTAAAAGTATTATTAATTTGCTTGGTGACTACTATGGGTATAAATCTATACTCTTCTGAAGACTCCCTTTATGACTTTTTGTGGCTAGATCCTGATAAGTCAGTCTATGTTCTTCAAAATAAGTTGTACAAGAAGAAAAACTCAATCTTTTTAGAACTAGATGGATCTATTGCCTTTGGTGATGAGTTTCTAAATACCCATTCAGCCTCTCTAAAGTTAGGTTATTACTTTGCTGAAGAATGGGGCCTAGAACTATTTGGAACAAAGTATTTTAACTCTTTTGCATTTAATTATAATGAGATTAAAAGAATTACTGGGATAACTCCTTTTCTTAGAAGACCTGAAATGGCTTTGGGAGCAATGCTATTATGGACTCCATTTTATGGAAAGATTAATACTTTTAATAAAATATTTTATTTTGATTGGGGATTTGGATTAGGTGGTGCTTACTTACAAACCGCTTCAAATTTAAAAACAGTTGGAGATAATGGTTTAGCTGAAAGGTTTGATGATGAAACGCAAACTGCTATCGCTGTAAAAACAGACTTTAAAGTTAGGATCACAAAAAACTGGCATTTAAATACTGAAATAAAAATTTTTTGGTTTACAGGTGATACTGTCGGGAAAGTTCACTTGCCAGCAGAGTTAAAAGAGAACTTACCAGGAAATAAAAAAATTACAGATTTTTATGATTTCATGATTGGAATTGGATACACATTTTAATATGAAAACATACTTAATTTTTATTCTATGTATAACTTTGAACTTAACTGGTTTTTCTAAGGATGAAAAAAAACCAGTTAAGAAAAAAGAACAAAAAGCAAAGTCTTCATCGAAACTTTTTTATAAAAAAGCAGTCAAGCATTATCGAAACAAAAATTATAACTTATCACTGTATTTTCTATTTTCTCTTATAAAGAAAAATAATGGTGTAAGTAAGAAAGAAAACAAATTATTAACTCGATTATTAGGTCAAACTGGTACTTTACCTTTATATCTATATGATCCTGAATTATTAGAACAAATTAATAATCCTTATATTAGTCTTCATTTGGCTAATCATTACTTTAAAAAGAAAGATTATAAAAAATCGATGGCCTACGCTTCATCTGTTCCTGATAGTAATAAATTCTACCCTGAAGCAAGACTCATTATTGGAAGCACTCTACAACTTAAAGGTGACCCTCAGTTTAAGACTTACTTAAAACAATGTATAAAGTCTGCTCATAAAAAATCTGGAGGGGCTTTCGCTAAAAAGTTTAAACTCTATTATGATTTGATAAGAGAAAACTGTCAGATTAATTATGCTCGGGAGCTTTACGGAAAAGATAAATATGCAAGATCCAATGCAATTTATACTGATATTCCTAAAACAGCATTTTCTTGGCCATATTTATTATTAGAGAAAGCTTGGAATTATTATCAACTAAAAGATTACAATAGAAGTCTTGGTCTTTTAATGACCTATGAATCTCCTCTGTTAGCTTCTTATTTCTTACCTGAAGCTGAAATACTCAAAGCACTAAATTATTATAACCTTTGCCTTTATAACGATACTGCTATTTTAATTGAGAAATTCTTCAAAGTTTATAAGAAAAGATCCTTAAACTTAAGAAGCTACGTAAAGAAACATAAAGATGCTGAATTTTACTTTAATTTTATTGATAGAAAATTAAACAGTAAGTTAGATAACTCATATGTTAAAAGTTTAAAAAATCAATTAAAGAAAAAACTTAAAGTAAATCTACACTATGGATCTTATAAGAAGACCAGAAAAGAATATAAAAGATTAAAGGCTAAGGGAGCAAGTAAAAGAGACTTAGAGTTCTTAGAATTTACGATGAAAAAGATGAGAGAAAGAATTGGTAGACATGTTCAAGAGTATTTCTATTACTTTATTAATCAAATCAACTTTGTCGCTAGTGAGATGTTTAATATTCGATTAGAGGTTATCTCTAGGAAAAAAGATCTCCTCTATAATGATAAAACTTTAGTTGCCAAAAGGGCACGAGGTGGCCTTGAAAACGTTAACAGAGACACAGATGAGTATTTTTTCACCTTTCAAGGAGCTTTTTGGGCAGATGAATTAGGAGATTATTCATTTGGATTAAAGTCTAATTGCAAAGAGGTCGATAAGAATAATAAGGAATAAAAATATGACAAAATACTGTGTTTTTACATTACTATTTTTTGGATTAAATTTATCCTTTGCTCAAGAAAGAGTGGTTGAAAAATATGTCAAAAGACAAAGAGTAGACCTAGGGAATATGGAGATTGAAGGGGAAGTCCTAACTCCCGGCGATCTTTCGATACAAGGCGATAAGAGAAAGAGATTTAGAATGAAACTCTATGATAGAGAAAATTTTAAATATGAAATAAGAAATGACGTTTTAAATTTGAGATAAGAAGGAGGATTCAATGGAATCAACTCAAGCAGTAGAAACAACACTAGACACAGTAGAGAAAGTAGAAAATAGTGTAGGATTTTTTGGGGGAATGGCCCAATTTATGGAAGATGGTGGTATTGCCATGTGGGTGATCCTATTTGCCTGGATTGCTGCTTTAGTACTATCTGTTTACAAGTTTATGAAACTTCAAAAATCTGATGTAGATGGAAGTTCTTTGATGGGACAAGTTAAGAACTTTGTTTTAAACAACCAAGTTGAAAAAGCCATTCAAGTTTGCCAGAAATCAAATACTCACCTAGGTGATGTTTTGAAAGAAGGTCTAAAAAGGACTAATCAAAGTAGACAACAAATTCAAGATATAATTGAAGCTTCAATTATCAGCGTGAATTCGAAAGTTGCCAGAGGCTTAGGAACTATTGCATTAGTTGCAAATATTTCTACACTAATGGGGCTACTTGGAACAATTTATGGTTTGATCCAATCATTTGCTGCTGTTGCAAGTGCCGATCCAAGTGAGAAGGCATTACTACTAGCTCAAGGTATTGCAAAGGCCATGAATACGACGGCTTTTGGTCTAATTAGTGCGATTACATTATTAGTTATTCATTCATACCTTACTAGTAAGGCCGAAAAAATTGTTACTGATGTAGATGAGTACAGCATGAGATTAATTGATCTTGTTGGAACAAGAAAAAATAAAGAATATGCTGACGCTGAAAAAGCTGCATAAAACTAAGAACTAACTAGGGGCAAGAAATGCTAAGAAAGAAAGGATTTGGTAAACAGGAGAGGGTAAATGTTATCCCTATTCTTGATGCCGTATTTATATTTATCTTTTTCTTATTGATGTCTGCTCAGTTTATTGATCTATATGAGATTAATACTAAGAAGCCGATTATTGAAGAGGTTAGTAGTAATACCAGTGCAGGTGATATTAAAAGTAAAAACTTCAGAGTTCATATTTTCGAAGAAGAAATAAGAGTAACTGAAGGAATGAAAGAAAAGCTAGTTTCCAAGTTTAAATGGGAAGATGGTTCATTTTCTGAATTCAGAGCATTTTTAATAAAGTTAAAGAAAGATAATTTAAAAGAGAACTCAATAATTGTGAAACCTCATAAGAATGTTGACTTCAAAAGAGTTATTAAGGTTGTTGATGCTGCTCAACAGTATGTTACTTTACCTGGTTCGAAAAAAGAAAAGATTTTCAGGTCTGTAGCCTTTGAGTCAATGGAGTAAGAATGAGAAGAAGAACTTATGACATGAGTATTTACCAGAAAAAATATAAATCTGGTAACGGTAAAAAAGAGCAAGAGGAAGTTGATATTACTTCTCTTTTAGATATTTTAGTAATTTTATTGGTTTTTTTACTTAAAAGTTATAATGCAAGTTCACTAGAGCTTGATTTGGTTAAAAACTTAGATCTTACTGTTTCAACATCTCAAGATTTAGGTCAATTTGGACCAACCGTACAAATCACAAACGCAGAAGATGTGTACTTAAATAATAAGTTAATCACTAATTTATCAAACCCTGACCTTGGGAATCTTTTAGGTGCAAAGTTACAAGAGGTAAAAAATGCAGCAAAAGATCAAAAAGCAAATCATATAAATTTTGTATTAGATAATACTATTAAATACGAAAAAGTTGATAGAGTAATGACTATTGCTTCACAGCAAGAGTTTGAAAACTTTAAATTTATCGTTAGAGGAAATGGCGGATAATTGAAAAAACTACTACTAATTATATTAATCTTTTCAACCCAACTCGTATTTGGCTCTAAAAAAGAAAAAAAGATTTTAAACCTAGTAAAACTAGAGATTCGATCTATCGTTAAGATGAAACGTAGAGATCATAATATTTCTTATCGTTTATTTGAACTTTATTCAGAGAGACTTCAATTGTTAAGAAGAATTGAAAATCAAAAACTATTTAAAGGGATTACAAAGAAAGATAAAGCCTATACTGAAT
>CALHLC010000022.1 GCA_938034385.1 uncultured Bacteriovoracaceae bacterium | reverse complement strand
TCCGATATTCCTGCAAGAGTTGATCTAAGTACTTACGCTAAGAAATCCGATATTCCTGCAAGAGTTGATCTAAGCTCTTTTGCTAAGAGGTCTGATATTCCAGCAATACCTGCAATGCCAGATTTAAGTATTTTTGCAAAGAAATCAGATATAAAGATGCCTACAATGCCAGATCTTAGTGCTTACGCTAGAAAGTCTGATATTCCTGCAAGAGTTGATTTAAGCTCTTATGCTAAAAAATCTGATATTCCTGCAAGAGTAGACGTTAGTTCTTTTGCTAAAAAATCTGATATTCCTGCGAGAATTGATTTGAGTGGATATGCAAGAAAAGCTGATATTCCTAACATTGATCTTTCTAGGTATGCAAAGAAATCAGAAATTCCAAACATTGATCTTTCAAGATATGCAAAAAAATCTGAGATCCCTAATGTTGATCTTTCTAGATATGCGAAAAAATCGGATGTTCCAAATGTTGACCTAACTAGGTATGCAAAGAAATCAGAAATTCCCAACATTGATCTTTCAAGATATGCAAAGAAATCTGACATTCCAAATGTTGACCTAACTAGGTATGCAAAGAAATCAGATATTCCAAATGTTGATCTTTCTCGATATGCTAAAAAATCAGAACTTCCAAAAATTGATCTTTCAAGGTATGCAAGAAAATCTGATATTCCAAAAGTTCCAAGTGTTTCTGGATATTTAAAAAGATCAGACCTACCAAGTGATTATGGTAAAGATGTAAAAGCTTTATATGCTAAAATAGCAAAACTTGAAGCAAAACTTGAAGCAAAACTTGCTAAAGCTAAAAAGGTAAAACCAGCTCCAGTGAAGAAAGTGGGTAAAAAGCCAGTTAAAAAGATAGCTAAGAAGCCTGCTAAAAAGCCAACAATCAAACTTGATAAGAGTGGAGTACCTAAAACAAAAATCACCAAGTACCTTTCAATTAAAAATATAAAAGTAAAGAAAGGTCAAAAAGATGATTTACAAAGAATTAAAGGAATTGGTCCTTTTATAGAAAAAAAGGTCAATGGACTTGGAATCTATACATTTAGACAAATAAAAGGTTTAAATACATCAGATATTAATCTTATTACTGATGCTATAAAATTCTTCCCAGGAAGAATCAAGCGAGATAAATGGGTAAACCAAGCAAAAAGGCTAGATAAGTAAATCTACACAACCTTTTAAACTTCCTATCCTGAGGGCCTGTTATTACGGGCCCTTTTTATTTTCAAAGAGTACAGTTTTACTCCACTTTTATCTTTCCGAGAGATTGTTATAATAAATTTATCTATAAATCACTCGAGGAAAAATCATGTATGATGGATTTGATATTATTAGAAATGGGTCAACCTTATTAGAACTTCTTGTTATAGCTGCTATTTTCACAATTCTAGGCTACCTCCTCTCTACTCTCCTTGGAATGAGAAAATTAAGTGAATATTGGGCCAGAATAAATATTAATAGAAATGAAATTGAAAATATCAAAAAATCAGTCAACTATGATGATCTTCTCACGACAATTAATACTAAGCTCGCAACACTTGAAAAAAAGTTCTCCATACTTAAAGTCCCTACTTTAGACCAACTAGATCTCAGTGCATATCTTACAAAAGATGAATTTAGAAATATAAAAATTCAAAATCATATATCTAGAGATGATCTACTTGATTTTTTACAAATCAAAAACCTGGCGACTCAAGATCATTTAAAGAATTACTTATTAAAATCAGATTCAGAAAAGTTTGCGTTAAAAATTGATCTTCCTAAGGTGGATTTATCTAATTATGCAAAAAAGGATGATCTACCTGAGGTAGACTTATCTAATTATGCAAAAAAATCTGAAATCTCTTCCTTTATAACCAAAGAAGACATTCCTAAGGTTGACCTTAGTGATTATGCTTTAAAGCTAGATTTACTTGATTTTGTATCTAAAGATTCTGATCAACTAAAAAAGAGTGCAATTGATGAATCTAAGTTTGCAAAGAGAGAAGATTTAGAAAAATTTGCTCTCACCAATCAATTACAACGATTTGCTCTCAAGGACGATCTCACTTCTTATATGAAGTTTGGAGATTTCAAAAATTAATTTAATAAAATAAACTCAGAAGATCTCATCAGCGGTTATGTAAAAAAGGAAGACCTTGCTCCTTATTTAAAGAAAATAGATAAACCCGAACCTATTGACTTAAGCTCTTATCCTAATAAAGACGACCTTCAAGGCTTATTAAAAAAAATAGAATCTTTAGAAGGGAAAATTGAACAACTAACACAGAAAGAGAAAAAACAAATTGTTGAATTAAACTCAAAAGGAATTCCTAAAAATACTATTGTACACCTCCTATCCATTAAAGATATTCCTGCTTCAAAATCTAAGCGAGATGATCTTCAGGAAATCAAAGGAATAGGAGAATTTATAGAAAAAAAGATTAATGCTCTTGGAATTTATACATTTAAGCAAATCTCAAAACTAAATGAGGAAGATATAAAAATCATCACAGAAGCCATTAAATTTTTTCCAGGAAGAATAACAAGAGATAATTGGGTAGATCAAGCAAAATCAAAGACCAATAAATTACCGACCTTTGATTAGATAAAATTACATTTTAGAAAAAGTATGTTCGATCACAGAAGATCTTCTAAGAAAGTTTTCTTTCACATTAAGAGCATTATTTAGCTCTACTTCTTCATTATTTAAAAACTTATTAGGTGTTTCAATCGATACTTGAGTCTTTTGATGATTATCAGTAAATTGACCACCAAATACTGTGTTCTTAATAGAGAAATTCTTAATTGCTGTGTCCATTTTAACTCCTTGAGTAAAACTTAATAATTCTACTGGTGTCAAAATAGCACTGATGTAAGAAAATGACAATTAAAGTGTAAATAGGAGCTTATGAGTCTCTAGAAGGCCCTAGCTCGATAACAGGAAAATATCTTTGGAAATATATCTCTATAACCTTGTGTGAAATAGCCTTCATCAGCTCCGCTAACAAAGGGTTTCATTGTATTGTCAATATCGTCCCAGGTAACTCCACGGTTATCAACAAAAGGGCTAGATCCCGATCCTGAACTTAAGCCTCTTTGGAAATATAGAGTATCAAGCCCACAAGAGCTAAAAGTAATCCATTCATTCTTTTCTGCACCAATTCTCTGGGTATGATCTAGGCCTATCATATGTCCTATCTCATGGGTGTAAATGGTACCGTCACTATCATTTATACTTTTGTATTCAGCCACTACTGTCGAATCTTTTGAATGAGGAACTCTGTTTAACTTTGCTATTCCTGCTACGTCACCTTGGATATTTGCAACAAAGACCAAAGTAACAACCCTGTTTTTTCCGTATTTCTCAATAATATTTCCAAAGTCATTACAACTATTTAAAGTTGGATCACAATGAACGTGGACAAAATCATCTACCACTTCAATTGTATCTTCTAACTTAAATTTAAAAAAAGCTGTTTCTTCAGAATTTTTCATTTTTAGGTTTAATTGAGTTAAAACTTTTTGAGCATCTCCAGCAACATTATTAGATAGTTTTCCTGTACTCTTATTTACAAAAACTATTTGTAGGGGAATGAGCAAAGATGAAAGTTTTTCAAAGTCTTGATTAATTCTTATAAGACCAGTTGACCTCAATCCAGTTGTATCCCTCACTACATAAGAAATATTCGCTTCAGTACTGTCAGAAAAACTTGGATCAATAGTTAAACGTACCTTTCCATTCACTATCTCTGTTTGAATATCTGGATGATCATCAACACTTTGAATTGTTAATGAATCTCCATCGACATCAATATCATTTTGAAGAACATCCACTGTTTTGTTTACAATATTTTGCGTTGAAACAAAATCATCGAATACACTTGGGGCATCTGGTAAATTTTGTAAGTTTATTTTCAATTCAGATGTGGCAAGGGCATGAGAAAATTTATTTTGCCAATATACTCTAACTATATCAGTTCCTGAAAACTTCGGAAAAGGAAGGTAGGTAAACCTTTTACTGTCCGCTTCCAAGTTAACAGTAGAGTTTCGTCCATCCATTCTCACTATAGTATGAGTTTTTACTAATTCATAATTTTTAAAGACATCATCTACATTAAAAATAACAACTTCATCCTGCTTTGATCCTACAGCAACACTAGGGTAAATCTTAGGATCAAAATTATTATTTTTACTAATTTTATTAGATTTAATAACACAGGAACATAATAGAAATATCAATAATATTTTCATTGGACTCTCATTTTAACGTAAAAACAAAGTTTAACCATCAGGTATTTATCGGAACGATAATAGATAGACTTGAGCAAAAAAATTAAATAATTATGACAAATATAATTGGCTATTTAAACCTTAAAGCATAGATGCTGTAAAATTGAATGGGTAAACAACTGTTGCTGCTCCACCTTTAGGACCTGGAGCAAAGCTAATTTTATTAATAACTCCAGTCAAGCAACCATGAAGTTTTTGGTTATTCATTTGTGATTTAACAACTCTAGTTCCACTAACTCTTCCACCTGGTGCAATTTTCCATTGTATATTTACAATCCCAGCAAGATTCGGATTAGATAGTAATGATTTCTCATAACAATAAGTTAACTTACTCATGTGTTTAGCAATGATTTTTCTGATCAAAGATTGGCTCATTTTACCACCCTTCACAGACATAGATTGAGGTCCTAAGCCTCTAAATCCACCACCAGAACCACCAGCAGCATGAAGCCCCTTAACACTAACTTTACCTTGAACATAATTATAACTTCTACCACCTTCAATACCGTTAATTTCTCCGTTAGATAAAACTTGTCCAGAGGCAACCGTTCTAGATCCTCTTGTATTAATGGCTCCACTTGAAGATCCCAACTTATTTTTCCCAGTTACTTTTGCTAAGAAGTTAGTTCCTTTTACATTTTTAGCTCCAGCGAGACCTTGGGAAGCACTTCCAGTTCTAAACTGCGTACCACCTTTTGTTCCTGGAGGTATATTAAAAGCACCTTTTCCTTTAGTAAGAAAATTTAAGGCTCCTGAAACTTTTGCTTTCGTTTGTGCCAACTTTACTGCTTGTGCTCTGGCTGCAGTATTACCTTTTGCGTTTGGATTTCTTGGCCCTGTTCCACCTCTTTTAGGAGGTCCTTTTTGAACAACTAACCTTTTCATTTTTCTCTTATCATTTACTTGTACTACTTTAGCATTCTTTTTACTTGGGTTAGGTCTTGGACTTTTATTTCTACTTAATCGATTATTTCTTTTTCTAGGTTGAGTCTTTGGTGGAGACTTCGCAACTCTTCTTCTCGTTGTTGGAGGAGATTTCTTTACAACTGCACGAGTTGTTGTAGTCACAGGTCTAGTCGTTGTAGTTGTCGGCCTAGCCTTAACTACTAACTTCTTATCTTTAGATAATTTTCCTAATAGATCTTTTATTCTCTTATCATCTTGATTTTCTTCAATCTTCTTTGAAACAGTTGCTCCCATATCCATACTTGGTGCAATAAAAGCTAATCCAAGATTTAACAAGATAGACAATGCTACATAAGCATACATTCCATAATCAAGTGCATATAGAAAGTCATTATATAAATCAAAATATACATCCGTTCCGTCTTTATGAACAAGTCTTAAAGAACTTCCTACGTTTATTTTCCTAGCTTTTTCTTTTGTTGTTAAAACTTCGTATGTACCAGTTTTATCAGTTTTTTTAAAAAAATAATCAGTTCCCTTAATATTAATTTTGAACTGATTGCTATCTGTAATAGAAAACTGTTTATCTAATAGCCTAGAGCTACCTTGCTTTCTTTTATATTTTACATTTAATAATTTCTTTTTCTTTAACATAATTAAAAACTTTGTGATTTAATTTCTTTTTTATAATGTTTCCGTAACTTAATAAAATCTATTGCTTCTCGTTCATTTTGTAATTTCAAGAGCATATTTAAATTTCGAGATTGTCCTCGAACTTCAATGGGCTTGTCATCAGGCACCCCTGCTGATAACCCTGCTCCACTTTGAGCAAATGCACTAATGCTCATAAAAAACACAAATAACTTCTTCATCATTATTGTGGTTCCTTGTTCATTGAAACAAAGTCAACATAATTTAAACTCAATTCAGAAGCTCCTCTAATTATTTCATCAATATATCGATAAGGAGTATTTCTATCTGCTTGCACTGTCAGTTTAATTCTTTTTTCTTTTTCACCACCAGCAATATTTCTTTCAAGCTTTTCTTTTTTCATTTGAGCCAACTGATCTTTTACTTCCAAAAGAATTGTTTCTTTTTGTCTTTCAAAATTTGAAAACCTTATTGGATCTCCCTTTCCAACCTTTATCTGATCTTCTCCAATAACTAATGTTAAACCAAAAGTTGCTGTTGCAGCCTTTCCCTCGATTTTAGGAAGCTCAATAAAAGCAGGGATTTCTTTTTCTTCAGAAACCTCTGAGTAATTCACTAATAAGAAAATTAAAATAATGGTAAGGGCGTCCATCAAAGAAGTAATATTTAACTTCTCTGGTTTCTTTCTTCCTCTATCTGTAAACTTTCCTGCCATTTTTATCCTATTCTATATTCATTTCAGTAACAGCTGGTAACATAACCACTTTGAATCGAAATTCTTTTTCAGGGTACTCCTCGTCAACTCCTAATAAAGGTTTCTTCAACCCTTCTAGAATTCGAACAAGTTTCTCATAAATCACGTCATCTTTAGTCGTTACTAAAACTGTTTCTAATTTTTTATACTTTGCTTTTATTTTTTCTAACAAACCTAATATTTTCGTTGCACCTTCTAACGTAGAGTCTGCTTTTCTTTTTAAAACAGCAGCCCCATTATCTTCGTCCAGAATATTTAACGTAGTTTTTCTATGGTCAATATGAACTTGAGCAGTAACAAGCTTAGACTTATTCACTTTTTTGGGAATTTCTTGTTGTTCAGGATTAGCTGGGCTTGCACCTGGCACTGAAGTTTCAACAACTCTAAAGTGATAAAAAGCTAAGTTTGATAATAACATTGGGATAATGATAATTAACAAGCTCATGAAAGGAAGAATCGCATCGACTTCTTCCATTTCCTTTTTAAAAAACTTTTGCTTCTTTCTCATTCTTTCCTAACCGTTCTTCTTAAATTCTTTAAATTCTTTAAACTGAGTTTCACTATTTACTGTTTCTGAATGTGGCTTATGAACTACAAGGTGAGTCATTTCACTAACAACTTCATCGTATTTTTTAAGAATTCTATCTTCTTTTGAAGAAAGAACCGTGTACATAATGATACATGGTATAGCGACAATTAATCCAAATGCTGTTGTATTCATGGCCTGGGAAATACCAGAGGCTAACATGGCTGCTTTATCAGCTCCACTTGCAGCTCCTAATGAAGAAAAGGATTTAACTAGTCCAAAGATTGTTCCAAGTAACCCAATTAGAGTAGAAACATTTCCAATCATATTGATATAACTTGTTCTTGCTTGTATTCCAGGAAGAACTTTTTGAATCTCAATATCACTAGCTGATTCAATCGCTCCTTGACCTTTATTAGCATTATATAAAACTGCTGCAATTACTTTTGATAAGGGATGAGAAGTAGTAAGGCATGAATTATATGCTTCTCTTATTCTTCCATCTTTTACCATTGACTTTACTTTAGAGAAGAACTTATTCTTCACATGGTAATTCATAAACAGAGCAACTCCCCGTTCTATTCCTAAGGCCCCTGCTATAATTAGCAAGCCAGCAATTGCCCACATAAAGGGGTCGTTTCCAATAAATTCTGTAAATATGCTCATTTCATCTTCTCCCTAAAAGATTTTTTTCTTATAAAAGACCAATCGGATAAATTATTATTAACTTTAGAATTCGTAACAAAAGCATAATTTTCCCTATCCGACCCTAACACTCAATTAATACAAGTATGAGAACTCTATCTTCATAACTGTATTGGGTAATATATTATCTAAAAGTGGTGCTTTTAAAGCATCAGCACAACAATCTGGATCTACTCTAAATCTCCATCCATCAGCATTTTCTTCAGGATTAAATTTTTGATTATAAAAAACTTGATTAATCTGAAACAGTTTTCCATTTTTCATCTTTATAGTTTGAGAAAGCACCCCACCGATAACTGTTCCATATGATGAGAGCTTAAGTGGTCTGTTTGTTGATACTGGCTTAGGAGGAGTTCCTACTGGTGGCGACTCAAGTGTAACTTTTATATCTGGGTATTGTATTACTTCTAGTCCTAAGAGAACTCCAGCACTAACACTTAAATTTTCAGATAAGTTAAAAAGTTTTATTTTGGGTGTTGTTCTCACCATAAAACTCCATGAAGATGCAAACTCAGCAGATGTAAAAGTTTTTCCTATTTCAAAATTTAAGACTTCCCAATCTAACCATTTTATTTTCCAATGTAATTGTAAAGGACTAAGAGTCAATAAGTACTTCGATCCCATTAAACCTAATGGAGATGCTCCAACACCTATCCAAAAAGTATTTTCGGGAACTCCAAATAAAAACTTTTTCAACTCAGGGTATTCGAGAATAATTTTAGTATCTTTTTTCTCATCATTGTTTTGATCAAACATATATTTATTAGCAGATAGATCTTCTTGTGAGAATATCAAGCTAGAAAAAATAAAAATTATAAGAAATATTTTTTTCATAAACCTCTAAGACATTGATTTCTTAACCCATTCACACTTGATCCTGACTTAAGAAAATATCTTGCTTCGTTTAATAAATTTAACTTTTTTGCACTACACCCAATGATAGTATTTAAACTCTTTGTATCTGCTCCTCCTAAAGAGAGAGCATAGGTCGCAGCAGCAGAAGCATAATTAAAAGCACCTTTTTTATAGTACTTATAAGAGATATCCATTAAGTCTTCAGGCTTAAAGCTAGCAAATAAGTTCCTTTTAATCTCAGGGAAACTTGATTCAGGTGCACTGGCCATAGACCTTGAAGATTTCCCTCTTGCCCAGAAAGCAATAGAAGAGAAACTTTTTTGCTGTCCTGTCTTGCAATACTTATTAGTAGGAGTATCAAGATTTGAAGTTGCAATGATTTCTCTACATCTTTTAAGAAAACTTTTAGCGTTCACTCTACTTTCAGTGATTTTCTCTTTTAAAACTGCACTTAAGCTTGGATTTTTCTTAGCAACACGTCCTAAGTAATCAGCAAATGAATTATATAGTTTAAATTGTCTTAATGAACTTACCATTCCTAGTTGAGGATCAGATCCACCTTCTACTTCAGAATACTTTGCAGCTAATTCAGAGAACCCTCCTGCATATTGCTCGATCGAATCAGCACTTGCGTTTGCTTTTGCCAGACGACTATTAAAAGATTTCGCCTGTCCATCAATAGATTGAAGTCTTTTCCAATTACAAACGACTCCAGATCCTCCTGAACATACACGTTTAGTAAGAAGCTTAGAATAGCTTTTTAGTGATTGATTTAAACGAGGAGTTGCTTTAAACAAACCTAAGGCTAAAGAAGGGCTTTGCCCTAAACTCTTCACAACATTTGATAAACCTGAAGGAATCCTCACAGGCGACTCCAAAATACTTGCAATTTGATTTTCCAGTTGAGACTTATAGTCTGAATCCAGCTTAGACATTAAGCTTGCACTCCGGCCTAACTTGGAAATTTTATTTATGTCTTTCATTGCAATAGCAATACTTACAGCTTGCTTAAATGCATTTAACCTAGATTCTTTAGAACCAGATCTAGCTAAAGACATATATTTATCAAATGAGGCGTTAAAGTTTGTCATCTTTAAATGTTCTTGAGCGATAGAAGATTGGATCTCATTTTTTTTCTCTGAATCTTTTTCTTGATTGGCCATTAAGCTTGCTGTTTTAAGAAATGTTTTAAAATCTTTTTCTGCTTTAGATGATTCCAAAGCTTTCTTTAGAGCAATGTTTCTAAGATCTGATGAAAGATTGGCTGCATGCTTTAGATAGCTCTCTCCAGTACTTCCTCCACTAGCATTGTTATGAACAATTTTCTGAAGCTTTTGAAGCTTTGCTTGGTCTCTAATTTGAGAAACTTTAGAATTTAAAGCAGCATTTGGAATTTTCATTGATAAGATTTTATTACTTGCTCGAATGATTCCTTTAAAATCAGATTTTACATTATAGTAATCTAAAATAAGATCTGCAGCATCAGCTGAATATTTCGCTTTAGGAAACTTCTTGATATATCCATATAATTTAGGCAATGCACTCTGATAAAACCCTTGATCATAATAAGCCTTTGCTAAAGAATAATTTGTTTTGGGATCTTTTCTTTTAGAACTATCAAAGTTCATATAACTCTTAAGTGCTTCTATCAATAGCCCATTTACTCTTCTTGTTTCATAAAAAGTGTAATCTTTATTTTTCTGTAAAGCATAGATAGCATTCTTTATTGAATCCCCTCTTTGTGCAGTCTTTCCAAACTCTCCCTTAAATACTCTTATATAATAATCACCACTTTTTAAATAATTCTTTAATCGGTAGTGAGTATCACCCATATTCATCGCAAGCTTTACTGAATGTTTATTTCTTTTAAATGTAGCAAAGTATAGATTATAAAAAGACGCAGCCTTTTCAAAATAGTCGTCCTTAATGATCCCTCTACTCTTTTTACCTCTTTCATGAGATCGAGTAGCCAGGTCTCTTAATTGTTTTTCGAAAAAATCATATGTACTTTTTTTAACAGAATCTTTTAGTCTATAAAAATTACTGAACTGTAAAAACCTAGAAATAACAAACTCAATTTCTGCTACAGGCACATCTACTCTTTTATCAAGCGGAATCATTAATAAAACTTCTTTATAAATATTTAGAACTTTTTCAGGGTTTGAGTTCCTCTCACTCAAAGTTCTTAAAAGTTTTACAGCATCATTGTATTTTTTCTGATGAATATATCTATAAGCAAGTTTTTCAATAACCTCTTGAAATAAATTTTCAGTAGGAGCAATCTCTGAATAATAAGAAATAGGTTTCGCATTCTTCTTAAATACATGTGTATAGGCTCGAACAGAATCAATAAGAGCTTCTCTTTTTAAACTCGACTTAACATCTTTGCTGTCTAAAGATAATTCTTTTTCATTTTCTTCAGGTTTTAGCTCTTTATCAATAACAACTTGTCTAAAAAGACTTAAAGCAGCTTTATGTTTTCCTTCTGCTAACTTTATTAGCCCCATTTTATATTTTGCAGCATTTCTTTCATAAGGAAACTTTGAGAATGCAACAGGTCCAAGACTCTTTAAGGCCTCATCATAAACGCCACCATCAAATTGAAATTGTCCCAGTAATAATCTCGACTTAACGGCTTCTTGAGTCGTTGGGTACTTTGAAATAATCAACCTTGCAGTTTTCATGAAAGGAACTCTTTCATCTATTGATCTTTGAGCTAGTGCCATCGCATAATAAGCTCGAGGAAGTCCTGCAAACTTTGGAAATTCTTTAGTTATTTTTCCATAAACAGCAATCGATTCTTTCGTCACAACAACAACATCTGAAAATTGTTTTGATCCTTCATCGCCTTCAGACTTCTCACCTTTTAATTGTTCCATTTTTAAATAATATAAAACATTTGCCTTCTGGCTTAAAAGTGTTCCTAACTCCATATATAAATTGGCAAGATAAGGTGCTGATTGATTATTTGTTATTTGTTCTCGCAAGATATCAACAGATTTGTTGATTCTATAATACATTTTTTTAAGTTTAGCATTAAATTCTGCTTCACTTGCTTGAAGGTTAACACTAAACACTAAAAATAATAATAAAGTTTTAATTAATCGCATTTGCTACTCATTGCTCCATAGTATTTTTCTCTTTCATCTCTCCAAAAGTCTCCAAGTTGCTTCCACTTAAAAACGAAACCTTTGTTATCATAGTCAATGACATCTACTAAACTCTCTTGTTCTTTCTCACGAGGGATAAATACAGTCAGAGGGTTATACTTCTCTCTAGCTGTGGAGTATCCTAAGAATTTTAATGACTCTGAAAGCATTGTTAATTCTTTAGCCGCTTGATCTAAGGCCTCTTCTTTATAAAACTTTGCATAAACCTTTAAGATCTTAAGCTCTGTTTGGTACAAATACTTTGCTAACTCTCTATTTCTTGAACTGAGGTCACTGATATTTTTTGATTCATTTTTTAAATTTATGATAGAATCTAATACTTTTTTATATTGAGGATGAGTAGTTCTCGCAACAACTTGTAATTGCTTCAATCGAGCAAGCCTCTTTCCTCGAATAATTCCTTCAACAGATTGCTTGAATTCTTTATTGAAACTTCTAGTGAGCATTGAAATATTTTGGACTCTACAATTTTCCAGATAAATTTGTGCTCTCAAAATGTACTTCTCAAACGAAGGATATTTTTGAGCTGAGTTTGACTCTAAATTATAAAGAGTTCCCATTAACTCATCATATTTCTTTAAATAATATAAATTCCATGCTTTCTCTAGCCAATCGCTTGGTGTTAACGGATTCACCTTAAGAAGAAACTCATCATAATAACTCAATGATTTTTCAAATTCTTTTCTCTCAAAATGAATTCTTGCTTTTGTTCGAACTACTTTTTTAGCAAAAGTGTAATCATTAGGAGAAAGAGGAGATCGTAAAATCTTATCAAGTATATCTAGACTACCAACAAGATCCTTTTCGTTATATTTCTTTATCGCTTGATAAAATTGATACTTATTAAAGTTTTCTTTATCGATCCTTTGAAAAAAGTCAGTAGACCATTTCTCCATATTTTTAATTTTATTTGTAACCCCTTTATAGAAGTTATAACTTTGAATAAATTGGTTTCTATCTGTTTGATCTAAATCACCTACAAAAAAGATATCCATTAAACTATGTGGATAACCAATATCAATAAGAGCAACTAAATACTGGAATGCTTTTTCTTTACTCTTTAAGTCATCAAAGAAGTGAATCATTCTAAAAGAAGCTGCTAGAACTCCAAAATAATGTCCTTCTTTATAGAGATCATCTATTAATTTATGCCATCTTTCAGGTTTGTTCGCCACCGCAGGAATAGTCCCTTCCCACTTTGCCTTAGGCTGTGAAAATGCAGTGATTGAAATCAATAATACTCCTATTAGTATTTTCATTTATATTAAAATCTCCATGCAAGCATGGCCTTAAATTCTCCAAACTCTAAAAAGTTATTCCCTTGTCTTGCATCAGGCTCATCTTTTCCAAGATTTGTATTAAAATGATTCATATATTCAAGTTTCCAAGACATTGTTTTAGAAATAGAAAAATCTAATTGCATCCCAAGATTAACCAGAATATATGTTGCTCCAGAACCACCTACAACTCCTAACTTCCCGCTTGTTCCTGCTATTCCAATACCACCGAGAATCTCTGTTCTATTTAAACGAATATGCTTATCAAGAAAGATGTTTTTCCCATAGCTTAAAACATATTTTAAATTTGAATTTACCATGAACTGAGTTTGTTCAATATCATCTGGTTGAACAGGAGTACCAGCTCCAGCTGTAACTTCAACAACTTCTTTAGTTAATGGAGTTTGAATATTAAAAATAAAGTCACCACTTAATACTTCCCAACCAAATTTTTTATTAAAATATCGAGTGTAGCCAAGAGTAATACCAAAGCCATAGAAGTACGGATCAAAAGGTAAGACCGTTGCCCCGATAGAGAACTCGTTCTTCTTTAAGGCCGGATAATTATCAACAGCTTTAATGAAAATTCCATCAAGGTCTTCATATTTAGTTTCTGCAAATGAATTCCCGAATGAAAACAAAATGCAAAGCGTAACAATTTTAAAAAATAATTTCATATAACAACCTGAAACAAATTAAGTTTATCCAGTTTAATTATATCACTCGCCTACAATTTCAATGCTTTACTGAAATCTTTGCAGTCTATACACTACTAAAATGAACAAGAAAAACTTACGTCTGATTGCTTTAGTCGTCTTATTAATTGTTATCTTTTTGATGAAATCGGAATTGAATAATCCCGACAAACTTCCTTTTTTCAATCTTTTTAAATGATTTATCTTCTTCTACGAGAAAATATAAATAGTACTACTAGTAAACCAAGTAAGAGATAAAGATAAAGAGATTTATCGTTCTTATTCTTTTTTACACTACTGGTAGTTTTTGCTCTCTCGAGTGGTTCAAAATCATTCGCTGATACCATTTCGATTTCCTCAAGTACTGCCCTCTGCCTTCTGTCTTTTATTCCAGATCTTTTGCCTACTCTTGCCCCTCGATTTCTAAACACTTTTAAAGATAGTACTACTTTTTCTAATAGCTTTTGATACTTTGAATAATAAGGCTGAGCAATAGAAGCAGTAAACGCTACACCTAAGTCATCTTTTACAGTTGCAAGATATCGCGTGTAATATCCAGGAATTTCACTAGATAAATGAAGGGCATCTACCCAGTCATGTGAATTAATTTTACTTAACTTTACATACTTAGGCTCACTAACAATTCTCTCTCCCGTAGGGAGCTTCAGTGGTTTTCTCTTTTTTAGATAAGCTTTATAATACTCTAAAGAGTCTGTTTTCCCTCTCATCTTAGCTGCAAATACAAAGATCGCTTCTTTTTTACGCTCTTCAATTGTGCTCTGGCAGATATACTCAGTCCCTTCTAGGGTACATTCCCAACCAATAGGCAAATCAACTGAAATAAACTTATTTTGAAAAATCTTAGAATAAGATCCAAACGAGAAAAAACAAGCAATTAAAAATAAGTTTTTCATAAACCCTCAAAGTATTAAATTATCTTCATACTTTAATGTTAGAAGATTTTTCTGAAGAACTAAAGTCTTCATTTATGTGAACAAACTCTAAGAAAGTTCTTTTCAGGCTCCAATGGTGAGCGTTTTTCTCAAATAAAGCAATGGATTTAATATTTAGGTCAACTGGAAACCAAAACTCTTGTGCTGCTGCATCGTGAGCATCTTTAAAGTCTTGCTCGAATGAAAATTTTCCCATAATTAAATATGGAGATTTTGCTTCTTTCTTTTTTAAAGAAACAGCATGTTCTTTCTTCAATTCATTTAGTGCTTCAATGCAATGGTAGAAATCAAATGAAAACCTTGGGTTTAAATATAATAAATACTTCTTATAATGTTTATAAACATCAAGTCCTGTAAATGTTACGGAGTGAATATCATTTTCATTAATAAAGAAAGAAGAAATCTCTTCTTCAAAACTCTCGAAAGTATCGTCAATTTTCTTGCCTTCTTTTAAGGTGAATGGTGCTATCAGTGGCAAGTTAATTATATTTGACTCAGTAAAAGAGCTAGAGTTTCTTCTTCTAAAATTATGCATTTTTTTAAAGAAGAGATTATCTTCTTCAAAAGTTAAACTGATAATATATTTTCGATCCATTCTAACCTCCTGTTAGATGTGGAAATACTCTGCTTTATCTCCTAAGAATTCCTCTATCCTTAAAAGTCGATTATACTTTTCTACTCTATCAGACCTACTGGCAGAACCAGTTTTAATATGACCTGAACTTGTAGCAACTGCCAAGTCAGCAATAAAAGTATCAGCGGTTTCTCCTGACCTATGACTAATTACTGAGCTAATATTATTCTCTTTTGCTAAGGCCATTGTTTCAAAAGTCTCTGTCAGGCTTCCTATTTGGTTTACTTTAACCAAGATTGAATTAGCTTGTTTTAACTCTATTCCTTTTTTAAGAATTTTCTTATTAGTTACAAAAAGATCATCTCCAATAGATAATACCTTTGTCCCTATCTTTTCAGTCAATGCTATCCATCCTTGCTGATCATCTTCAGCTAATCCATCTTCCACAGAATACATCGGATACTTATCGACTAACATATCAAGGTAATCGATCATCTCTGGACTTGATTTCTTAGAACCATTAGAGAAGTGATAAAACCCGTCTTTATAAAACTCACTCGCGGCAACATCAAGACTAATCATAATTTCTTCTTCAGGTTTATAATTCGCATTTTCAATTGCTTTTAATATGCACTCAATGGCTTCTTCATGACTTTTTAAGTTTGGAGCAAAGCCCCCTTCATCCCCGACATTAGTTGAATGACCTTGAGAAGTTAAGACTTTCTTCAAGTGATGGAAAATCTCAACACCGGCCCTTAGGTTTCGGCCAAATCCGCCTTTTAATCTTGGAACAATCATAAACTCTTGAATATCTAAAGAATTCGAAGCATGTTCACCACCATTAATAATATTCATTAAAGGAGCAGGTAATTTATAACTATCATGATATTGGGGACAACCCAATTCATCACTTAAGTATTGAAATAACTCTATGTTTTTACATTTTGCTCCAACTTTAGCAGCAGCCAAACTAACAGCTAAGATAGCATTTGCTCCTAAGTTCTTTTTATATTCAGTTCCATCTAGTTCAAGCATAGTCTTATCAATTAATGCTTGGTCGAAAACACTTTGACCCAAAACTTTTGGTGCAATTATTTTATTAATATTTTCAATTGCTTTATAAACAGATTTACCAAGAAAGATATCACTATTTTGATCTCTTAATTCAAGAGCTTCTCGAGACCCTGTTGATGCCCCGGAAGGCACGGCTGCAATGGCCATTTTTCCGCAACTTGTGTGAATTTGTGCTTCTATTGTAGGGTTTCCTCTCGAATCAAGAATCTGTCTAGCGTGAATTTTTTTTATTGTACTCATAATCTTGAGTATAAGCTAAAGAGAACAAAAGATCTAAATTTAAGCTGCTTTCTTTAATTTTTTCACCCAATCAGGTCTTTCAAACTTTGAACTAGGAAAGGGAAGTTTATTTACTTTTATTTGATCAAAAAATGTTGGTAAATATTGGCAAGGAGCAAGCTCTCCTATCAGCTCTCCAGTCTCATCATTTTTACTTTTTTGCGTCCATTCAAAAATATGTTTTAAATTATATGATCCATCATTATTTACACCAAGAACTTCTGAAACATGCGAAACTCGCCTTTTTCCATCAGAAAATCGTTTTGTCTGAACAACAACCTGTAAAGCATTTGCAATCATTAGCTTTAGCGAATTGGGTGGTATTTTAGTTCCAGATTGTAGGCAAAGTGTTTCTAATCTTAAACAAGCCTCATCTGGATTATTAGCATGAACTGTTCCCATACTTCCATCATGACCAGTGTTCATTGCATTAACCAAATCAAGAGCTTCTCCAGATCTCACTTCTCCAACAATAATTCTATCAGGTCTAAGCCTCATAGCAGAGTGTAATAGATCTTGAGTCGATATACCTTTAATATTTTGAGTTGGATCTTCTTTTCTCGTAATCATGTGAACAACATGTTGATCTTCAAGTTTCATCTCTTTTGTATCTTCTATAATAATGATTCTTTCATTATTACTAATTCGACTAGCCAAAATATTTAATAAAGTCGTCTTTCCTGAACCTGTTCCACCTGAAACAAGCATATTCTTTCCAAGATAAATACATATATCTAAAAACCTTGCTGCATCTTTTGAGATTGCCCCCCATGCAATAAGGTCCTTTAATAGAACTCGTTCTTTAAAGAACTTTCGAATCGAAACTGCTGTACCATTTGTACTGATAGGACTAAGCACAGCTGCAATTCTAGATCCATCAGGTAAATTTGCATCTAGTCTCGGATCATCTGCATCAAACTTTTTTCCTACGGCTTGAGCAATCGCTCTCATAGCAGACATAAGGTTTTCATTGTTTTGAAATCGATACTCAGTTCTAATAATTTTCCCACTTCTTTCAATGAAAATTTCATACGGGCCATTAATCATAATTTCTGAAATAGAATCATCAGACAGTAAGTCCTCTATTGGACTTAAAAAATTTTTAATAGCATCATTAAAAACACTCATAGTACTTGATCGTTCAGATAAGAGTAATTATTTAAGTAGGATTTTTATAAGGTAGATTTTTCCTAGATTAAAGCGATGCCTAACTTTCTTGGCAGCTTCTATCCTAGCTCTAATCTTTTCAAAAAAAAACGCCTCAATTAGGAAGAAATACACATTAAAGTATAATCATCTGGTACCGAATAGTTGCACAGGAGTAATTAGTTATGAAAAAAATTTTTATGGTATTAGTACTATTTTCAATGTCTGGTTTTTCAAGCTTTAACCCTGAAGATCTAATTGATCATGAACAACTTGAAATCACAACAGATGCCGAAATTGAAGCAGACATTGCTGCCAATCAAGCAGCTCAAGAACAAGAGATAGAAGATCAAATAATGGCAGATAATGCTGCAGATCGTTTAATTGATCCATCACTTGGTACAGGAGAAGAGTAAAATGAAAATACTATTCACTATTTTAATGATTTTTTCTTTCTCATCTAGCTCTTTTGACCTTATGGGTGAAGATGCTGATGACTTTTTAAAAGATATGAGAAGTGAAAATGAAATTTTAGAAAAGATGGAAAAAGAGCAAGCTCTAGCTGAAAAAGAAGAAAAAATAAGTATGGCTAGAGAAAAAAGGCTTAGAAAAAAAGAAGCAAAAACTTCAAGAGGTATTGCTTCAATTGAGGAAGAGCCAACTCCTAGCAAAGAAGATGCTCCTAGCTTAAACGGCTTTATGGATCTAGACTTTTAATCTATCGACAAATTTCAAAATACCCATAAGCGACTTCTTCGTAAGGATGAGCGTTTTTTAAAGCCAAAACCACTTGGCTTAAAACAGCTTTCTTCACAAGCATTTCGACTTTAAACTCTTCCACGATTTCCTTTTTTCCAAGTTTTCCTTCAAAGGGAATACTTCCCTCTAAGGGACAGAATTGTCCTTTTCCCGAGACTTCAAAACTACATTTCTCATAATTGCCTAACTCCCCTCCTCCGGCTTCAAACATGGCATTCTTAACCATCTCTTTATATTTTACAGGTACATAGAAATATATTTGATACATGTTCTTTTCCTTGATAGACAATATTTATGAGTACAAGAAAAAGCAAAGATTTAAAAGGACTTAAACACCTTGGTGGGTCAACTGAATATAAGACTGAATATGATCCTTCTATTCTAGAGAAATTTATTAATAAAAACCCAAAAGATGACCAATGGGTAAGTCTTGTATGTACTGAGTTTACAAGTCTATGTCCAATTACCTCTCAGCCAGACTTTGCTAAAATTTTCATTAACTATATCGCTGATAAACATATGGTTGAATCAAAGTCTTTAAAGCTCTACCTTTTTAGTTTTAGAAACCACGGAGACTTCCACGAAGACTGTGTTCAAAAAATCTGTAATGATCTTTTCAGACTAATGAAGCCTAAATACATTGAGGTCATAGGCGAATTTACTCCTAGAGGTGGAATAGCAATTTATCCATATTCAAGTAAGTCCTCTAGTAGTGCAAAGTATAAAAAAATCAAAGAGACTAGAATGAGTAACTACAAGCCAGGTGCTTATAGTTTTTCTCTAGGTAGGCCTTACTAAAATTTCAAAGAAACAAAGTAAATAGTAAACAAACTAAAAAACACTAAACTAATTATAAAAACTAAGTTAATGGAATTATCGTAAGCTGTGTCTTTTTTTAGCTTTATAAATAATTTAAAATTAAAATATCCAATAATAGGAGTAACAAGAAAAGAAATGAGCGTTGCAAAGTCGACCATTTTCTTCATATTTTCAAGAAAAAAGTACAATACTAAAATAGTTCCAATAACAGTAAAAATCAAAGAGAAATTATAAATACTCTTTGCTTCATTTCCTTTAATTTCTTTATATATTCCATTTAAAACTCTGGGGTAAGCATCAAGGCAAGTCAGAGTTGTGCTTACCATCGTTGCAAGACATGCAAATGCAATTATTGGCTTCGCCCACAATCCAATACTACTTGTAAAGATACTTACTAAATCACTAGCAAAACCAACCGCCTGAGAAGAAAATCCATCTCCTTTGGTAAACATTACTAATGCTCCTAGGCTTAGAAACAAAAGAGCAAGAATTGTTGTTGTCCAATAGCCAATATGAAAATCAAAAAATGCGTTCTTATAATCTTTCTTTTGTTCATACCAAATAGATTGCCAGACCGAAGTATCAACTGGAGCGGGCATCCAGCCAATCAAGGCCATCATAAAAAGTACATCAGTAGTTTTTGAAAACTCAAATATATTAAAAGTATAACTTACTTTATTAGGGTCAAATAACTTCAATGATAATAGCGTTGCAAGAATACAAGTAGCTGAGAGAGCAATAATTATGAACTTAACAAAATTATCTAAAAATGAATACTTCCCTACAATTAATATGAGAGAAGCTAAAATTAATACAATGAGGCTAACAACTAAAATGCTACTACCAGTTGGTAAAAAAAGCATTAAGATACCAGAGGTTACAACTGTAATTGCGGCTTGAATGATGAACATAGTACAAAGAGTTATCAATAAAAAAAAGAGTAAGTAATGTTTTCCTAACTTATGATACCCATGTAATAAATGTTCTCTAGTCTCAAGCGGATATCTAACTCCCATTTCTAAAATCGGAAGCTTCAATAAATTGGCAAGAATAACTACAATGACTAACTCAAAGCTATATAATGCTCCCGCTCTTGTCGACTGAACAATATGTGATACCCCTATTGCAGCTCCAGCAAATAAGAGTCCTGGTCCAAGTCTTTTAAAAAAGTTCATTTGTTAAGTCCTTGTAAGTGGAGTGCTAAATTTTATAAAAGTTCTTCTTTTTTAACAAGACATCCAGAACATCTTGGCTCCAAGATCGTCTCAATATTAGGCCAACCAAGGAGGTATAATGAAGGCTTTCACTATTTTACTTAGCATTATTTCTATTCAGCTATTTTCTCAGACCATTAAAAAGCATAATTGGAACAAAGGAGAGATTAAATTAAAGTTCATCAGGGCCTACCCTGGAGAGGTAAGCGATGAGCATTTCAACTTAATACTTCCAAGCTCAAGAGAAGTTGAGCTCATCTGTGCAACAACATATAATAGAATTGGCAATGATCATAAAAATGAATCATATGTAACTTATAATAATTTTTACGGTATCTACCCTACAAAGTTTCGTCTTAATAATAAAAAGTGTCGTGAATTTGTTCATTACCTATTAAAGGTTTTTCCTGCAGTTGATGAACAAAACCCTGTACTTTTAAGCTTTAATCTCAAAACCAAACTCATTAGTCAGATTCAATACCCCAAGATCGATCCATATGCTCAATGGGGAGATGTAAAAGACCTTATGCCAAAGCCTAAGGTCCAAATGAAATTTAAAAATAATAAACCTAAAAAGGTCACCCCAAAAACAAAACCAGAAAAACTAGAGCAAATTCCACTTTTTTCACATAATGCAACAAAGTGACATCCCCTTCGTATTACTTTAATATCTTAAAATACAGGAGTTTTATGAATCTGCTTAAATTACTATTTATTGTACCTATTCTTTTTTCATGTGGTTCTTTGTCTAAGAAAGACTGTGAAACGATGGATTGGCACCTTAAAGGAATTCAAGATGTACAAAAAAATAGAAAATGGATGAGCATGCTCGGAAGTTACAAACAAAAATGTAACGAACACGGCACATCTGTAGATGAAGATCGATATATAGAAGGTGTTAAACATCAAGGGGTTATTAAATGTAGTGGTTTAAGTAACTTTCATGTTCTAGGCTGGAGAGGGGTTGGGAATAAAGATGCACTTAATGGAAGCGAAATGAAGAGCTATTATGCAACTTGTTCGCCTTATCGAATCAAAGCTTCAGAAAGTTTATATAAAGCAGGCTATACGAATGGACTCACTAATTTTTGTACTAAAAAATCAGGGTATGACTTTGGATTTAAAGGAGGAAAATATATTGGAACTTGCTCAAGAACCAACGAAAGATCTTTTCTTGCTGGATACGAAGAGGGAGAAGGATATTACAAATTAAATAGTTTAGAAGATAACCTTAGAGCTGCTAAAGGAAAATATCGCTCTATTATTGATCAAATTGAATCTAAGAGAGATGAACTGCTTGATACAAGAAGAAAAAGAGACCACTTTGTAATTGAAAAAGAAGGATACTTAAGAGGCTTAGAGGAGAATCTCTATGAACTAGAAAGATCTAGGTCAAAACTAAGACCTGTTGGCTCTACAACTTCAAATAGTGATTCAAGAGTTTTAGACTTAAGAAGAAAGCTTCTCAGTCATAGAGATGACTTTGCGAAAAAGAAAAAAGATTATATTGAAGATATTGCCGATATTGAAAATGAAATTAACACTCTTAAAAGATCTGCAAGAGATACTCAAGATGAAATAAATGACATAAATATTGAAATTAATAGAGCAAAAGAATCTATTCCAAGACAAGCTTAGTCTATATAGCAGGTAATTCTTTTTTCTTTTTTAAAAAAGACTGAACCAGCGACTCCTTTAACTCCTTTTAAGTTTTTGACTTGAGTGTAGATAATAGAAACTTCAGAGCTCTCTAGCTTTGTCGCTGTTCTTAATTGCCTAGCTATTTTTTTGCAAAACTCAGGATTAACTCCTAGCCCCAACGAATCTTTCACGTAAGCATGTGCACTCGGTTGATTTTCAATATGAAACCACCAATCATTCTTTTTGGCCCAAGATTTTCTCAAATGATCGTTTGATCTCGCATCTTTACCAATGACCACTTTATAATTATCAAGCTCAACTTCTATATAGTCAGCATTAAGCTTTTCTTTTACTTTTAACTTCTTCCTATTCCAAATAGGTAAGATTATTTTTTGAGATAATTTCAAATCATCTCGTTTTGTTTCGATCAACATCCCTTTAGATTCATTTAATCTTCTCGTTAAAAGCTCCTTGGCCTTCTTCAACCTTTTAATCTTTTGAAAGATTATATCGACCTTCTTAAAACTTGATATGTCTTTAGCAAATTTAAACTTAAACCCATTTAACATAACCTTGCTAACATCGATTAATTCAGAGACTTCTTCATTGTTTTGAAGTCTTAGCATCCAAGAGTTTACAGTTTGTTCCACTTTAGGAATAGATAACATTTTAGTAAGATCTCCTTCTATATTTTTAACTTTTCTTTTTATAAATTTCGTTCTCTTTACATTATTTAAAGATCTATCTTTTTTCTCTTTCTCTAAAAGATCTAGAAGTTCTAGGTTTTTCCTATTAGATTTCTTTGATTCTAGCTCGGCCCTTCCAATCTCATCAAAAAGATCAAAATCAATTTCTCTATCAACATAACCATGATAGCTTGAAAAATTTATTTCTTTAGTATCCTCAAAAAGTCTAGATGCAAAAATGGATTCTCTTCCTCTATAAAAGTAAAAAAATGAATTTATTTGTCCCCATTTAATAAAATTAATTTTAATAATTCGATCTGACTTATCTAATTCAATAGAGTGAAATATTCCTCCAGACAGATATTTCCGTACATACTGCAGCAACTGATCTTTAACTACCCTTAAGCTCGATTCAGGTGGTTTATCACCAAACCACAATCCTTCAAAGCCAGCTCCCCTGCCTAAATAGATCCAATGAGTCTTTCCAGGAGATCGTAAGCTAATGGCCAAGTATCTAGCAGTAGAGAAAATTTTTTGTATAGGCGAGCCACTATTAGCAGGAAAACCATTTATCTGATTAGTAATAATTTGATAGTCTTGAATCATGGAACTGAACCTTCTTGCCCAAACAGATTATAAATTATTAAATCTTATCGATTGGGATCTTATTACATCTACAATAGCACAAAACTGCTACTTTAAGATGAACATTGAAAAGATCAAGGCCTTTCCTCGCAAAAAATCTAAGTCTGAAATACATTCTTTATTTGAGTTATTAGAAAAATCAATGAAATATATTGACAGTTCTGAGTACCAAAACTTCTACCAACATATTCAATCTTTAAAATCCGATGTGAATCTCATTGCAAACGTTAAAAAGATCGAAAAAGAAAGTATCTTAACTATTGAAGAAATTCATCAAGTTGTCGTTATACTTGAAGTCTTTCATCAAAATACTTTATTATTTCAAAAACTATTTCCAAATAAAAAAATTGATTCATCTACTTTTCAGCCCATCATAAGAAAGATAGTTAAGCCCTTTAGAACCTTTGTGGATTTCGATGGAAACATTGAATATGCAAGACATCCCGAACTAAGAAGATTGTACGAAAAAAGAAATAAGCTAGATTTAAAAGCTAAAGAAGTCTTAAATCATTTAATAAGAGATTATTCTAAAAATGAAATCTTACAGATTAATACTTATGATATTTTTAATGATCATTTTGTACTACTTATTAAAACTGATCATTATTCAAAAGACTTAGGATTTATTCATGCAAGGTCTGATTCTGGGCAAACTCTTTATGTTGAACCTAAAAAACTCTCTACTATCTCAAACGAGAGAAAAGATCTCTCAATTGAGATCGAAGCAGTCATTTATAGAATCTGTAAAGACTTCACTCTCTTACTAAAAGATTATATTAAAGAAATCCCTACAATCACAAGATTAGTATTGGCCCTTGATCACTCCTTTGCTCTTGCTAAATTCTCTTATGCTTATAGGCTTGAAAGACCACTTTTAAATCAAGAAGATAATTTTTGGCTAGAAGATTTTTATCATCCTCTTCTTGAAGATCCGATTGTTAATACAATAAATTTAGATAATGACTTACAAGGAGTCATGATCTCTGGTCCCAATACCGGAGGGAAGACCCTAACTTTAAAAACCATATGCTTATGTTCCCTCTTTCCTCATATTGGTTTATTTGTTCCGGCTAAAAATGCCAGTATTCCTATCTTTAGGGAAATATACTTTCTCTCTCAAGATCATCAAAGTTTAAAAGAAGGTTTAAGCTCTTTTGCAGCTGAAACGAAAAACTATCTTGAATTAGCCAATTCTCTGGGACAAGACTCTATTATTTTTATAGATGAAATATTTAATTCAACAAGTTCAGAGGAGGCCTCTTCTCTTGCTCTTGGATTTTTTGATTATTTTGAGAAAACAACAAAACCATTGATATTTGTTTCCACTCACCATCAAATGTTAAAAGTGAAAACTCATGAAAAAAACAAACTCATGTCTGCTCATGTTGGCTTTGATCCAGATAGTGGTCAACCAACCTATAAACTCTTTTTTAATTCACCAGGAAGTTCTAGGGCCCTAGAGATTTTCACTCAACTTTCAAAGAACTTTGAGTTTGGTCAAGAAATTATTGAAAGCTCTAAAAAGATACTTGATAAAAAACTAATGGATTATGAAGCCTTATTATCAGAAGTCTCCAAAAAGAAGTCTTCACTTGAAAAAGAATTAAAAGAAAACAAAGAGATAAACCACAGGTTATCCAATCAATTAAAGGCCCAAGAAGGAATCTTGAAATTAAAAACACAAGAGGAAATCACAAAATTGAAAGAAGAACTAAAGAAGATAAAAAATAAATCTTACAAAGTTCTAGATGATATAAAAAATAAGAAAACGACTAGCACTAAATCTGTTGATAAAAGTTTTTGCGAGATAGAATCTGAAGAAATTCTTCAAGTGCAAGAAAAAAGTAATTTTAAAACTATCAACCAAGAACCTATCATTGATCAAAGTTATATTTATAAGCCTTTAAGAAAACTAGGCAAAGTACTCAAGGTAAATTTAAACACCAAGAAAGTTCTGTTGGGGATAGGGAAAAATTTTAAAGTAGAAGCAGGATTTGATGAACTTGCTTATGGCCCCAAACAAAAGCAACCAACTAATCAATTTTCTTTCAATTATACTAAAAAAGCACATGAAAGCTTAAGTCTTGATGCAAGAGGGATGAGACTAGATGAATTTAGAAATAAAATAGAGTTAATGCTTTCTGACTTATATGCTGATAACCTTCCCTATCTTGAAGTTATCCATGGCCATGGGAATGGGATCTTAAAAAACTGGTTAAGAAATTTTGTTAAAAACAATGCTGAGTTAGAGATTGAAATCCCTAAAGAATCCGCTGATGGGATGACAAGAATTAAGCTTAGTTAGAATTGTAAGAAAATTTGACACTTTTTATAAAAACTCCTTACCTTACTTTTTCTGGAAGAGCTTTTGATACTCTTTTATTAAATAACAAAAGGAAAATTATGAAAAACTTCATCTTATTAAAGGTATTATTAGTATGCTTCTTCACTACTTCATGTTCAAAAACAGAAGATGAACTATATGAGGAAATGTTAAACACTACATACTTTACAACGTTTCAAACTTCTTCAGGATCAATTCTGCTGAAAAAGAAAGATGGTTCTACTGGACTGGCAAAAAACAATACAATCAATGTTCATATCAAAATTAACGGTACTGAATTATTTGATGGAGTAAAGTCTGATGAAGAATATAATATGAATTTTTCTATAATGGCTGATGAGGATGGAGATATTCATCATACGGAACCTTTAGAGATGAAAAATCATTCTAGAATTCAATATAGTTCATCAAATACTTGTTTTAAGATGTATCGAGTTGAAGAAGGATCAAGAGCAATCATCGATAGTATTAATTCTGTAACAGTTAGTATTAGCTCTAAAGATAATTTTAATGTGACTTATAATAAAACTTACGAATTATCTAGAACTGAATTAGCAATCTGGAGCTTATCTGGTGGTTTAATAAGTGCTATAAATACAGAAATCCCAGAGTTTGAGTTAGATATTTCTCCTGATGTAAGAGAATTACCTGGAAGCGGTGTTTGTAATGACTTTGGAATAAAGAAATCAATGACTATTGACTTCAAAGGTGACATTACTTTAAAAGAACAATAAAAAATTAACAAGAGGAGTTTATAAAAAAAACAATGTGACTTTTTATGAACTTCTCATTTTCAAATAATCTTATTGTTGAAGAATAGAGATCTCATTAAATATAAATCCAAAATCTCCCCAAGAATATCCATTTTCACTTTCCCACTTTTTTATTTCTTCTAAATAGATGTCCTTATATAAGGCCTTAAAAAGAGCAGTAGTTTTAATAATTTTACTCCATGCTCCAACTGCATGAGCTTTACAAAATACAACAGGAGACTCTTTTTCTAATAATTCAACGACTTTTGAATCCATATATTCTAACAACTCAATTTTTTCACCTTCTGAGATCGTTTCTCTTTGAAGTGATCTTCTAAAATAATTGCATTTCTCGTAACTCCATGATGTATATTCTCTAATTATATGAATGATATCTTCTTGGTAAATAATTACTCCAAAATTAGGTTTTAAATATTCATTTATTGCTGAGCTTAAACAGGTGTATGAGTGTTTCTTAACTTTTGCTTTGGGGTAGCGATCAATGTATTCACGCATAAAAGACTTCGTATCTAAATTATTAGGTCTAAAGATTGCTTCTATATTTAGCAAGTCTTTATAATTATAGATTTCCTGTGATTTTAGATACTCACTGAACATTTTTTTTGTCTTCCCTAATTTATAATAGTTATTATCCATATATTTTGACATCAAAGTTTCTTTAGGAATATCAAAGGAGAAAATATAATCAATCTCTCCTTTTCTAAATTGATCTAGTATAAGCGGGTCATCGTTATCAAAGTCATCACAATTAAATGAACTTTCTATTCTATTTTTTACATTTTCAATAATATCTAAAATTGGAAGTTTAAAGGCTTCAATTCGGCCAAACGGCAAGGTTTGTGATACTTGTTTACAGAAATCAATAAACTTTTTTCCATTTTTAAACTCAACATCTATATGAAGATCAAAATCTGTTGCTGCAAACCTCTCCGGGATAAGATTATAATCAGTCGGATCAAAATCACTCCATCCAAGAGCATATAAAGACAAAAGAGCAGGTGAAGCTCCTCTGGCTGGTCCTACTCGAATCCCTTCTCTTTTTGCAAAAGCTAGACAATCTTTTAGAGCCTTAAAGAACTTTCTTTTTTCTAAGTTATCAATTAAATAATTTTCTCTCTTTAAAAGTTCAAGTTCCTTCATTCCTACCGTTTTTCTTTTTTTCAATTGATTTAAAATCTCTGTTTTCAAAGTTTCCATAAGTACTCTCCTTTGGTTTATTTCTAATGAGCTGCCATTAAAAAATTTTCTTGTAACCAAAAGTTGATTTTGTACTTGTTCCTTAGATAATTCTAATCTAGTAAGCTTCCTATCAATTGCTTCAATTTTATATTCAAATTTTTCTTCAAGGTTTACTTGCAACATATTCTCTTCAGAGAATAACAATGATTTGATTTCATCCAGCGAGAATTCCATTGATTTGAATTTTTTTACTCTTTCAATTTTTTGGATTTCTTCGCTAGAATAATGCCTATGACCACTTTCTACATTTCTAAAAGAAGTGATTAAGCCCTTATCTTCATAATGTCTTAAGGTTCTTGCAGTTAAATTTGTAATTTGAGCAACATGTCCTATAGAGTGCAATTTTCATCCCTTATCTTTTGGTGTTATTTCATCATAAGGCCTTCCCTTGAGTCAATTTCAAGAGAAAACTTATTTATTATCCAAAACTCTAAGATCTTAATATCTCGTACTTTTTATATGCGCGGCGAGTCTGAAGCTTACGCTGGGATACCTCAATAATTATTTTATTTTTGGCACTATCGATTAAATTTTTTAATCCTTTAAAGCTAACTCTGTAATCTGAAAGAAGCACTTTTCCGTTTTCATCAAGAATAACAAACCAAGGAGTTCCTTGTGCTCTATACTTACCTATCAAAGAGGAACCTTTTCCACCTAAATCATCTTGGGCCATTAATACATCAAGGTTAAACCTTTTTCGTATGTCCTTAAGTTTACTCTTTGTATTTGTTCTAAATCCAGAGAATACAGTTTGTGCAATAAGCACTTGGACTTTTGTATCACTTTTATAATGATCAGAAACTTTTTTTGCTAAAGGGAGTCCAAAGGATAAACATCCAGGACAATTGCTTTTAAAGAACTTTAAGACTGTAATTTTTTTAGAAAAATCTTTTTCTGATAATTTATGAACCTTATCTTTAGAGTCATACCACTTTAGATTAAGTAACTCAGTTGAATGTCCATATGCTAGAGTATTGAGCAAAAATAAGAACTTGATTATATTGGATTTCACAAATCTCCTTTAGATAGATGCTTATATTCTTATTCGTATGAAAATAAGAAAATGTTACATTGATTTATAAGAAAATTTAGAAAAGTTTAGTGAGTCTCTTTACAGCAATTTCTAGCTTGATAATGATTATAATGGGCTAAAATTAAGAAAAAGCTGCCAAGAAAACTAATACCTAAGCTCAGAGAACTTTTTTCATGATGGAAAACAGAGTTAGATATCACTAAAAGGATAACTCCTAAGATAGGCAAAAAGAGACTCTTGAAAGATTTATTTTTTATTGCATGAGGTAGAAAAGATAAAAGAGCAGTTAAGATGATAAACACAAAGATTAAATCGTGTACTAAGTGATCTTCAACAAAGTTTGCAGCGGGATAAATTAGTACAATAAAAGGCAGAACGATACAGTGAATAATGCACAGTCCAGATAATCCCATTCCAAGGATATCAAAAATCTTATTTTTCATTGAGTTTTAATTACGAATTTAGAGCTTCATTGACAACTAAAAAGTGAGAATTAGGCCTATTTATCCCTTGTTTTTGGAAATACTTGTATGCTCTTGAAACGATATCAGTTTGAAAGGCCTTCTCATAGGTTACATCGAAGACGTAAGCCTTCACTGTAAATATGAGAGCAACAGAATAACCAAGCACTGTTTCACTCATCACAATGGATACTGGCTTCTTAAGGTATGCATACCTACTTGTTATAGCTATTTCATATAAGACTTCTTTAATTTTATCTATATCTACATCTGTTGATAAATGAAATGGAATCTCTATCATCATATCAAGAGCACCAGAATTACCAGAAGAAACATAATTACTTGTAAACTCAGAGTTTGGAATAGTTATTAGACTATCATCTAAAGTAACTAATCGAACTGCTCTCAATCCAATATGGCTAATTTCTCCATAAACATCTTTAAACTTTACTCTATCTCCAACCTGAAATGGACGATCAAATAATAAGACAACACCAGAGATAAAAGAAGCGACAATATCTTTTAAAGCTAAACCTATAGCAACTGCAGCAGAACCTCCAAGCCCCAGCAATACTTCTTTAGGAGGACGTATTGCTCCATAGACAATAAGGATTGATCCAAAAATATACCAAATAAACGTTATAACAGTCGCAATTTGTAAAATACTTAACCGTTGGTCTGGATATTTTCTTTGAACTCTAGAAACAAACTCTCTAAATTTTTTGGCAATATAAATCAATAAGCCAAAACCTATTACTAATAATAATATCGATTCAAATCTAAAAAGACTTAAATAATCAAAAGCTTGTGTTAAATTTTCATTACCTGGCATAAACTAAATTCTTCTTTTTTAAATACCTAATTAAGGTGTGTTGAAATCTATTATCAATATTATAACTTCTTGTATCTTTCATACTGAGAATTGAATTATCAATTCCAAATCTAATCGCATATCTTACGGCACCTTCACTTAAGTGAGTGATTTCCATAATTTCTTTTACTGATAAATTCTCATGTTTAACAATTGCAGCAAAGGTAAAAAGAGTATCATCACTCATATTTTCTAATGTTTTAGATAAATCATCATCATGAGGTAACCCTAAATAAAACTTTTTCCTTCCATTGAACTTCAATGATGATAACCAATTTGCAATAGCGACTCTTGGATTTCCTAATGATTGTTCCCAAAGTAATCTGAAGAATTGATCTGCAATAACTTCAGTACTCTCACTAGCAAATTTTCCCCCTACAGCTCGAATAATATCCAAGAAGGATAATTCATATTTAGTTTGATTATGACGGTTCATCACAATATTTCTAAGGTCAGTTTCACTTAAGCTTTTAATATGGATGATATTTCTAAAGTTTTGGTTTTTTCCAAAACAAGCATTTAGATAGTTCCATGCATATTGATTAAAAGAGATACAGAAAAAAATATTTTCAAGTTTTGCATTTAAAACTTCAGTAAGAGCTTTAAAAGATTCAAAGCCTCCAAGTTTAGAAATAAAACAGTTTTGAGCTTCATCTATCAATACTAAGGTTTGATCTGCACTCTTATCATACTTAATCAATGAAACAATTCCTTCGCCTTCTATCCCTAGAGTTTTAAAGATAAAATCATAAAAGTCTTTTTCACTCGAGACTCGCTCTTCCATTACCACCTTAGCAACCTTTAGGTTACCAAAGTTTCTGGCTACCATAGATAAAATAGTAGACTTTCCTATCCCAGTCTCTCCAACAATGGCCATGGAATTTTCTTCACTCTTATCATCCCTCCAATGTGAAATGACTTCCTTAATTTTATTTAAAATGTCATTTTCGGGATTTACAAATAATCCCGTATCTTCATCTATGCTTTTTTTAAAGTGAATGATGTAATCTTCAGGAACATTGTGAGTAGTCTCTTCAGTTAGGTTCTCTGAACTCTCCAGTCTTTTCTTAAAAATTTGTGCTGTTATTTTTTTTACAAAATCGAATTTTTCCAACCAAGTTAAAAGAGTTTGAACAGAATTTACAAGAAGAACGATTAAAAGAGCTGGAAGACTTAAGAAAAACCACTTTTTCTGAGTAACAAGATCTGCAAACCAAGTAGATAAATGAGGGAGACTAAAAGCTTTAAGCTTTTGAGATAATTCTTCTCTCCATTGGGCTGCTATCACTAATACAAGTAAAACAATTAAAATAGAGCTGATAAATAAAACTATATAATAAGAGAGTCCTTTACTAACAACACTCCTGATTAGATCAAGTAAGAAATATGTCCACATTAAAATTAAACCAAATCTCGTTGCGTGATTTTTTGCTTTTTCTTGAAGCTTTAAAAGTTCTTGTTTGTGCCTTGATCGAGTTTTTCCAATTCGAACGAGAGTATCATAAATAAACTTCTTTAAGATTCTATAATAAATGTAATATCTAAAAAACAAGATAAAATCAGCAAACTCACTTAGAGACTCGCTCTGTCTTACTAACCAGACCATTACGTATAAGGCCACTAGAGAGATAATCCATGGAAGATATATGATGAACAACCTCATAAATTCGGAAGCAAATGAATAACTCTTCTTACCTCTATAGGATAGTTTTACATATTCTGATCTTCTCTTTTTTACTTCAACAGTTAATTTATTTGATAGTCTCCAAGCAAAAAATGGGACAAAGAAAACACTGAAAATTTTTATTAATTCTAAGACTAATTTTGAAACACCTGAAAACCCTGAATTTAAATACCCTTTTAATCTTTTAGCTTTTAGAAAAAAAATTGTGTACCACTTAAAAGGAACGGCTTTCAACTCTCTTTTAAGATCATTTAAAAAATCTGAATTTATTTTAAAAAGTGATGATTTATCATTAGCATATAAATAACTTAAATAATTTGATCTCTCCTTACTAATTAAGTTGAGCTTGGCCATAAGATCTTGATGACTTGTCTCTGTAGCATTAGATTTAATTGATTCAAAAGTATATTGAGAGTTATCAACTAACTCTCGCCAATTAGAAATCGTCTTCTGATATTCTGTATGATCAAAGCCTTTAGAAAACCCATTGGAAAACATTAAAAATAATAAAATAATAAATTTCATCAACTATTTAAGTATAGAAAATAATTGATTGATTAGAAATAATAATAAATAAAAAGAGGTATCTGAGCAATATTGTCTCAATTACTTCTTAATCGTCCATCCTTTACCTATTCCATCTTGAAGCTCAATACCTATTTCTACTAATTGATCTCTGTATTTATCAGATTCAGCCCAATCTTTGTTTTCTCTAGCATCTTTTCTTTTTGAAATAAGCTCTTCTACTTGCTGGATATCAATAGATTTTTCACTAATTAAAATTTCATCAAATCTATTTTTTATCCCTGTTGGGTCTTCTTGAAATAAAGCTGCCATGGATCCTTGAGAGTGAATCCAAGATTTAAAAACTAAAGAGTTTGCTTTATGAGTAGCATTCCATTTCTTGGTCTTAAAACCTAAAGCGTTAAAAGCTCTTACCCCTTCAAAAATAAAAGATATAAACTCAGCACTATTTAAATCATCATCTAGCGAATTCCTAATTTTTTGGCTTAAATCATCAAGTATCTTTTGAAAGTTCTTATCTACACTACTTTCTTCACTCACGCTTGCACAGACTTTGTTAGCTAAATCAACTGCAGAGTAAATTCTATCTAGAGCAGAGATCACCTGAAATATTCGATCACTATCAATAGATAACATCGATCTATAATGAACAGATAAAAATAAGTATTTTAATATCTCTCCATGATATTTATCCATAAAGTCACGGGCCTTCATTACATTCCCCAGAGACTTACTCATTTTTTCGCCACTCATATTAATGAAGTTATTATGCATCCAATAATTACAATACTGACAACCTGTTCTTCCCTCACCTTGAGCAATTTCATTTTCGTGGTGAGGAAAAATTAAATCTATCCCACCTCCATGAATATCGATAGTTTCTTTACCAAAAATTCCTTGAATCATCGCAGAGCATTCTATATGCCAACCAGGTCTACCTTTACCCCAAGGAGAATCCCAAGATGGTTCACCTTCTTTACTTGGCTTCCACAAAACAAAGTCATAAGGATTTTTCTTTCTTGAATCAACTTCAACCCTTTGACCTGCTTCTAAATCATCCAGTTTCTTTTTACTCAATTTTCCATATTCAGAAAATTTATCGATAGCATAAAAAACTTCACCATCAACAATATATGCTTTTTCATTTTTCACCAGATCTTCAACAAAAGTGATTATCTCATCCATAAACTCAGTGACACGTGGATTATGTTCATGAGGAGTTAACCCTAAACGGTTAAAGTCTTTTTCAAACTCTTCAATAAAGCGCTCAGAAATAACAGAAGAATCAACTCCTTCCTTATTGGCCCTTTTTATTATTTTATCGTCTACGTCTGTATAGTTATAGACGTAAGTAACTTTCTTTCCTTTAGCTTCAAGCCAATTTCTCAGAAGATTAAAAACAATTGCTCCTCTAAAGTTTCCAATATGTAAGAAGTCATAAACCGTTGGTCCACAAACATACATTTTGACATGTTCTTGATCATTAGGGATAAATTCATCTTTTTTCTGAGTGAGCGTGTTGTAAACTTTCATAGATCAATGATAAATGAAAAAACTAACGAGTCAAAACAGGTTCATTATTGCCTGTAACTGGGTAAAACCTATTATCTAGAAGTTTATAAGCTCTCTTTGCTTGTACCGACCCATCTGTAGATGAATGAATCTTAAGCATAATCATAGGTTCACTTCCCCAATTGATTTTTATTGATCCAAAGTTTCTTCCAGCATAAGCTAAGGGCCCATACTCTTTTCTTAGGAAATATGTCGTTGTTTTAGCTCCATGAGTAAGTCCTGAAGAAATAAACTCATGATACTTTCTTGTTTTATAAACATAAGAATGAATCAACCCAAAGTGCCTATCTCCACTTAAGAAAAAGACTCCGCTTGGGTCATGCTTCTGGACTAAATGCATAAGTCTTTTAAAAGACCTTGGATAGTCTATCCACTTTTCGTTTTTTTTAGTTTTTCCTGGCCTTGAAAATATACTGGTACTTGAAACGATGAAATTCATTTTTGCTTTAGTTGTGATCAGTTGTTGCTCTAACCACTCCCACTGTGCTTCCCCTAATAAATCCTTATATCCAAGCTCAGTTGAATTCCTAAAAGATCTAAGATCTAATAAAATAAACCGTACAGATTTCTCACCTTCTCCAAAGTCATAGCTCGTATAAATCCCCGGAGTTAAGGTTCTATTTGAATAAGTAGGCTCTCCTGCAAATTTTAGAAATAATTCTTTAGATTCTCTTTTCTGTGGGTAATTATGACCTTGATTATTGCCTGCATAGTCATGGTCATCCCAAGTCGCTATAAATGGAACTTTAGATTTCAATTTTTTAAAGTTCACATTATTTAGAAGCATTTGATAATCTTGCTCTAAGGATTGAAATGATAAGAAATCACTATAAACATTATCTCCCATTAAAAGCATGAGATCTGGATTCATATTACTGATGTTTTTCCAATGTGGTTGAGGGAACCTTTGGTGATTACAAGATCCAAGCGTAAAAAGGTTTACTTCTTTTACTTTTTTCAAAAGAGATTCATTATCACTAGAGAAGCTCGTCAGACTTAATAAAATTAATATATACTTCATAATGCAGCCATTTTAGGATCAAAGGCCTGTAAGTTCCAATCAAGCTTTAGAAGATTTATTTAATCGAAGTCTAATTCAATAGGAGCTGAGCCTGGTTTGGCATAACTAAGTCTAACATGCGAGTCAGTTTGAAAGTATCTATCAAGACCATTAACTGCAATGTTCGAAACCTGAGATAAGTTTAATTTTTCAATATCAACTTGTGAGAAAATTTCAAAGACTTCTCCTATAATTAAGTGCGTATTATTGATTGAAATATCTTGAATTTCTTTTAGCTCTAAACCTAGTCTTAATTTAGATTCCTTCACATAAGGAGCTAAGCATTGAGCAGAATAAATAGGCAATAAATTACATTCTTTAAACTCTGAGGACTCAAAACGAGCACTTGTATGATGAGCATTTTTTAAAATATTTGCATCTATATAGTTAATCGAAAAATGCTTGGTTTCTTTTATATTATTAAGAGTGTCACGTTCTACACTATCAGGTCTAGAAATCATTCCAATAAGATGTGGCCTTGCTCCCAAGTGGAAGACATTTGAAAACATCGCAAGATTTTCTTCTTTTCCTTTAGTACCAATCAGTAAAGGACTTTTATAGCCATGTAAACAATTTAAAATATTAGCACGTAACCTTGAATCCATTTTACTAAAATATTCTTTTTCGTAATGATTCAAATTTTAAGTCCTAATTCAAAACCTTCTTTTATAGCTCTTTTAGCATCAATTGCTTTTGCATTTAAAGCTCCACCAATAGTATTACTACTTTCTATTTCTTGATGACTTACTTGCCCTGCACAGATAATAATACTATCAGCTTTTTCTATTTCTACTTTTCCATCTTTTTTATAATGAAGCCCTTCATCATTTATTTTGATATATTCGACCTCGTTAAAAAACTTCGCTCCTTCTTTTTTTAGAGCTGCTCTATGGGCCCATACTGTAGTCTTACCAAGACCAGATCCAAACTTTCCAGGAGATCTTTTAAAAAGAGAAATTTCTCTTTTTGGAGATTCATGTATTTCATTTTTTAATCCACCTGAAGTTTTAATTGATTTATCAATTCCCCAGAATTTAAAATAATCAGGAGATTCAGACATTAAAAAAGTTGCTGAGTCCATAGCAATTCCTCCTCCACCTATGATTACAACTTTTTTACCTGCTGTTTTTTTCTTACTCAGTAATTCATTATAATGAATTACCTTTTCATGATTAATTCCTTCAATTTTAGGGATACGCGGTTTTACACCTGTGGCCATAACAACTTCATCATATTCATCAGTGTTAATCTTCTTAAAGTCAGTATTTAATTTTAAATCAATTTGTAACTTTTTAATCATGACTGAGAAGTATCTTAGCGTTTCATAAAACTCTGATTTTGATGGAACTATTTTGGCTAAATTAAACTGCCCACCAATTTCAGAGTCTTTATCAATTAATGTTACTTGATGACCTCTACTAGCAAGAGTAGTTGAACAACTTAAGCCCGCCGGCCCCGCACCTACAACTAAAACCTTTTTAGGAATATGCGACTTTTTAATTTCATACTCAGACTCATAACAGGCCATTGGATTTACAAGGCAGGTTGCTCGCTTGGCACTGAAGATATGATCAAGGCAAGCTTGATTACAAGCTATACAAGTATTAATTTCTTGAGACCTTTGTTCTTTCATTTTTAAAACAAAATGAGGATCTGCTAAAAAAGGTCTGGCCATAGATACTAGATCTGAAAACCCTTGGCTTAAACATTTTTCAATATCATCAGGGTTATTAAATCTATTCACAGCAATAGTTGGAATATTTACATGTTCTTTTAACTTCTTTGTTACAAATTGGAAGGCCGACCTTGGTACCATGGCCGCAATAGTTGGTATTCTCGATTCATGCCAACCTATTCCGGTATTGAGAATTGAAACTCCTGCCTTTTCACAAAGCTTTGCTAGTTCTAAAACCTCATCGATTGTTGCTCCATCCTTAACTAACTCTAGAGCCGATATTCTATAAATTAGTAAAAAATCATTACCAACAGCTTCTTTCGTTCTACTTAAAATTTCTAGAGCAAACCTCATTCTATTGTGAAAACTTCCTCCGAATTCATCAGTTCTTAAGTTTGTTTTCTTTGAGAGAAATTGATTAATTAAATATCCCTCTGATCCCATAATTTCGACACCATCATATCCAGCTTTTTTGGCAAGCTTACTTGTATGAACAAAATCATTAATTGTTTTCTCTACAGATCGAGTACTTAATTCTTTTGGATTAAATTTTGAGATCGGTGCTTTTTTATTACTTGCTCCTACTATAAATGGGTGATGACCATATCTACCAGCATGTAAGACTTGTAAAATAATTTTACTATCATGTTCATGAACAGCATTAGTTAGAACTTTATGCTTTCCAAGTTGAAATGAGTAACTCAATTGAGAAGCGATAGGAGAAAGCCGTCCTCTAAGGTTGGGAGAAAAGCCACCAGTGATCATTAAAGCAGCTTGGCCAATTGCTCTCTCTTTAAAGTAATGAGCCAACTTATCAAATTTAAAATGATCTTCAAGTCCTGTATGCATAGAACCCATAACGATTCTATTTTTTAAAGTGATGCCGTGAATATTTAGAGGGGAAAAGGTATTTGGGTATAGACTCATTTTATAAGTCTATACCCTTTTTTATGATCTATTAAATAATTACTAAATTATTCTTGTTCTTCAGACTCATCTTTTTCATCAAAGTCAAAGTTTTTACGTTTAGCAAGTTGGTCTGGAGTTAAGATAGATCTAACTGCTAATCTTTTCTCAAACCTTGCGTTAGCTAATTGAGATTTTTTATTTTGAACAACATTAAATAAACTTCTAAGTTGTTCTGGGTTTTGATTAGAGCTTTTCATTGCCTCTTTAAATTGTTTCTTAGCTGCTCGTTTTTGCTCTCTTAAAGATTTCATTTGAGTTCTATGAGACTCTCTAATTGATTTAATCTTAGCTGTCTGGTCCTCACTTAAACCAAGCCTTTCTTTCATCTTGCCAAGCTTTTGTTTTTTGTGTTTTCGCATCTTTTTATGCATTTTTCTTTTTCCATGCTTTCCACCGCCAGAGGCAATAGTTAGTGAAGAAATAGCAAAAAGTAATGTTAATAAAATTGTTTTCATATTCTCTCCTTTAAGAATAGTAAATTCAGATCGTATTATGATCTCGAATTTGGATAACCTTCACATACACTACGCGTCACAGTGGCAAAAAGTTCTCATTTAAATAAAATTTAATAGTTTGAAGTCTAAATAAATGTCATAAGAGAAAAATTAAAGTACTCGGTTGATTTACGGATGAAATACGTAGAAACTAATCCTACGTAAAAAAACCGTAAGGAGAGCACATGACTAGACAAGCGTTTCAAATGGCTGAAAGAATGTATCAGCAAACATCCGGGGAGCACTATTACTGCCCAAGTAAAAAAGAATTCGAATTTATTATGGGCATAGCCATAGATGAGTGTTTTACGAATTTTTTAGATTTAATCGATTTCGAGGAAAAATATTGTGAGTCTAACGCCTAAACAGAAAAAAGTCCTAGAGTTTATTAATAGCTTTATAAACGAAAATGGAATGTCCCCTACTTTTCAAGAGATTAAGGATCACTTTAACCTTAAGTCTCTTGGAAGTGTGGTGGATTATGTAAATTATCTAAAAAAAGCTGGAATGATTAAAACTAATAATAATTCCACAAGAAGTTTAGAATTAGTTGAACAAGCTGAACAAAATGAACTTATTCCTATTTTAGGATCAGTTGCTGCTGGTAGTCCTTTAGAGATTGCTGACACACATAGTGAATTTATCTCTGTGGCTCAATCAATGATCCCTGCAATGGCCTTGAAAAATAATTGTTTTGCTTTGAGAGTTCAAGGAGATTCAATGATTGATCAAGGAATATTTAACGGTGACCACGTTATTATAAAGTCACAAGTAAGTGCAAAAAATGGAGATACAGTTGTTGCCATGATAGATGGTGGCGCGACCATTAAAACTTTTTATAAGAAAAGTAATCATTACGAATTACACCCTGCAAACTCTGCCTACCAACCTATTAAAGTCAATAAGGGACAAGACTTCTCTATTAAAGGAGTTCTTGTTGCTTTACTTAGAAAGTACTAAAATGAAGGGGTGAGATTAGAATTAACAATCACCCCTCGTTTTTGCGAAACAGATGCTTTAGGCCATATTAATAATACAATTTTATTACAGTGGTTCGAACTAGCCAGAGAGCCTTTATTTAAAATTTTTACTCCTGATTTAGATCCAAAAAAGTGGCGACTTATTATCGCACGATCTGAGATAGATTTTCTTGCACAAATTCATTACGGAGAAGATGTCAAAGTAGAAACTTATATATCAAATATTGGAAATTCTTCCATTTCAGTAGAACATATTGTTTTTCAAAAAGGTAATAAAGTTGCAAAGGGAAAGGCTGCAATGATTCACTTTAATTATCAAATACAAAAATCAGTTAGAATTGAAGGTATTGAAAGAGAGGAGCTTTCTAAGTATTTAGAAAAATAGTTATGAAGTATATAGTTTTGCTTTTAATACTTTCTTGTTCTAATACTTCAAGTTTTAGAGTTCCTCAAAATAATACCAATATTGATAAATCTAACTCCAGGTTTCAATACTTTCAAGACAACTACTTATCTGATTTAGAATTAAGCATTGATGAAAAAATTATAAAACTCCATGAAATTGAACAATATACTGTAAGAGGTATGCCTGATCAGATGGAGTTTAGACAATATTTTTCGAAAGCATTTGATAAACTAGTCCAGGGAAGCCAAGAAGTACTTAAAGGTGTAATAAAGGATGAAGTATTTAATTTTAATAATCATGGTCAAATAACCAATGACATCCTACCTCATCAAATTCTACCTCAAAGTTTTCATGAAAAGATTGATAATAAGAAATATTCACAAGAAATATTAAAATTAATCGATCAAAAAAGATTTATAACTAATTTTAAAAATATTCATGCTAATACTTGTACAACATATAAGCATTTATATCTTTATAGTTTCTGGAAACTTCTTAAACTTGCTCCAAGTTTTAATTATCAATCATTTTATGATCTTATTGAGCAAACTGAGGATAGTGACAAAGAGAAATTTTACTTTATTAAAGATATAAAAAGAGCTGTTTGGGCCTTGAGGTACTTAAAAGTATTGAACTCTCAAAAAATAGTTAAACAATGTTTCGTCAACTCTATTTCTATTATAGATGAGTTTGAAAAAAGATATGATTTTATTTTTAATTTTAAGCCCGTCAAAAGAAGACCTCTAGGTTTTGCAGTAGGAATGTGTGGTAGACCAATGAACTCTCACTACCTAGATGACTTTGTGCAAAGTAAGTCTAGAAAAAAACCTTCAAATTGGGATTTCGAATCTTACAAAAAGATTAAAGAGTTTATAAAGCCATCAAGCCAATAAGTCTGATGTTTTTTTCATTATATAAAAAGATACGATGGTAAAAAAGATACTAATATAGCCAGTATAATGAAATCCTTCTAATTGACCTGTTATCTCACTTGTAGAAATGATAAATCCAGCAACTAGAGCAGCAAGACCACTAAAGAATGACCTTAATGCATGCATGATACTCATAAAAGCTCCCCTATCATTTTGAGTTGGAACCTTTGTAGCAATAGTCATGCAAGGAATAAATCTGCCAGCAACAAACATTTGAAAAAATGAAGATATCAAAACAATGAGAATTAAATTTTTTGTCGTTAAGTTAGTATAGATATACACGGGAATAAAAGAGATACAGGCCACGAAATAATAGACAATTTTGCTTCCATATATGTCACATAACTTTCCTACTACTTTCATACTAACAACAGTAAAAAATCCCGCTACAAAAAAAATTGTTCCTAAGTCCGTCTCTGAACATCCTAGGTTTAATCCTAAATAGGTACTTATAAATGGGATTATTAAGTAAGCAGAAAAGGAAGCAGTCGTTGGAAGAAAAAACGCCGGCCAATACTTTTTAGTCAGGCATACTCTTTTATAATTTTTAAAAATATTTTTACTCTCTCCATTCAAGTGATCCTTAAGACTAGGAATGAATTTCTGTATTAAAACAAAGGTAAAGCATGCGATAATTGAAATAAAAACAAAAGTCCATTTATAAGAAAACCTATCAGCTATCAACAACCCTAAGGGTATTCCTAGAATTGAAGCCAAAGAAAACGCTGCAAAAACGGTGCTTGTTGCCTGCCCTCTTCTTTCAATAGAGACAAGGTCAGTTAACATCGCCAGAATAGTCGCTGTTAAAACTCCTCCACAAGCTCCTGCACAAATTCTCATGAGTAATAGACCATTAAACGAAGTCATTACTGAACATAAAAAGGTTGTTATGATAAATAAGAGTAAACTGATAGAGACATATTTCTTTCTATCAAAAAGATCTATAAATATTCCCGAAAGTAATGCAGCTGGAGCTGCACTAAAGCTATAACTTGAAATCAAAACACTAAATTCAGTAGCACTAATTCCAAACTCTCTCATTAATAATGGGCCTAAAGGCATCATGATAACAAAGTCCAAAATATGACAAAACTGAATAAGTGCTAAAATAAAGACATATATATTTTCTTTGTTCTTTATCAATGACTACTCCTAAGGCTTCTTATGATAACAAGTAAGATAGAAGTTGGTATGAATTAAATAAATTATTTTCGCTGACAATAGACTTGAAAATCAGCATAGCTATTTCTGATATAAAAGTTATATTGGTTAACAGTAGCAGAGATACTAATCTCTGCCTGAACTTCAAATGATAAAGGTTTAACAGTTGAGCTTGTTTTTGTCTGAACATAGCCCGAATTACATTTGATTGGGGCTAAAGCAAGCTCTCCAATATCAGTGTTCACTTTTAAACCTTGGTTAACCTTGAAGTGATCTGTTTGATTAGAATAAGCAATAATTTTTCCATGAGAGTTACGAGTTTCTGTAATCTTTTGAGCTTCAATACTAAATCTATTCCAAATCATCTTTATCATAAAATTAGCATTATTAGATAATTGGCAATTACTCAACTCTCCTTTCAAGCTTGGGCAGGTACCACAAAAGCTAGATAAGGAAATAAAGACTAAAATATAGATTTTTTTCATAATACTTATCACATCAAATTTTATAAAAAATAGCAATTAACTGAACTTCTTTAGTTTCAGCTAATTGCTATCAAATTTAGTAGACAATTATTTTTACAATTCTATTTCGATTCTCTTTCATCTCATCAGATGTCTCAATTGGAAGATCCTCTTCCCCATAGGCCTCTGCTTTTTTGATATTGATTCCCTTGAGTCTATGAACAAGTCTATCTTCAACGCTCTCAAGTCTTCTTTGAGCAAGATTCTTATTATATTCCTTATTATTTCTAGTATCAGCATAAGATCTTAAGATAACTCTATTACTTCCTTTTTGATACTCTCGTATTGCTCGCCCAATAATTTTTAAGTCACCATCATCAAGATCAAACTTATCTGTATCAAAGTAGATAATAAAACTCTTAGGATCTATTTCTCTACATTGTTCAGGAACATGTTGATCAAGCTCTACATAAACTTCTGTTCTTCGGTTTAGAGCCCTATGTTCATCTGTTCTCTCAGGGACAAGTACTTCTTTTTCACCTGCTCCTCTTCGAACAAATTTACTTCTATCAAGTTCAGTGTTTTCTAAAAGAGCATTCGTTACTTTATGAGCTCTATTCCAAGAAAGTTCTTTATTGTAAGGACTAGATCCAACTGTTGAAGTATGACCTGTAACAACAACTTTTGAAATTTTATCTTTATGATCATCAATTAAAGATGAGAGTTCATTAATTGTATTATAAAAGTTTTCAGACTCATTAACTTGATCATGTTCAAACCAAATAGTCTTTAAATTACTTTTTGGGAAGACATAGTATTTTTGACACGGGTCTTTAGCCGCCGCAATCTCTCTAGACTTCTTACAACTCTTACCATCTTTTTTAACCTCAGACCTAGAATCAATTGCTAGCTCATACTCTCTACCAATTCCATTCCATCTAGATTGAAGCTCAGTCACAAAGTTTGAAACTCTCATGCCTACCATCTTCTTATCAGCATATTCAGATTTATAAGTGATCTTCACATTTGACCTCTTATCTTTCAGCATTCTAAGCAGTTCATCTATATAATCGATAGTTGCTTGAGTTGGGGTTTCTGAACAATCTTTAAAGTTTATATCTTTTAAAATAACTTCAAGTGTCTGATACTTTCCAATTCCAAAATTGTATTCAATGACTTTTGCTCTCGTTAATCTCTTAACTCTTGGATTTTCCGAAGTTACGTAATAACCAAATGGAGTTGAGTCTTCATCTAATTTAAGAGCAAAGTTTGTTCCCCTCACTGCGTTTGGAATTAAAGGACAAGCAATATGGAATCGTCCATGGTAATCTGATGTTACCTTTAATCCATTAAGAGTATAAACATTTGCTCCTGGAACACCTTTTTCTCCAGCATTTGGATAACCATCTAGATTAATATCAAAAAAGACTTTTCCAATAATATCTGGACAATCAAATACATGGTCGGGAATAATTTCAATAGCCGCATTGGCTTGAGATGCAACAGGATTTTTACCATCATCTGCTCCAACCAAGTTTACTGAAGTTCCGATTGCTGCTGAAGGTGTAATCCTTGTAGCAAAGGTAATAATCACTTTCGTCTGAGGTAGTACTGGATTTAAAGTCCATGTTAAATCTAACCCGTTAACACTTGGCTCTAAGCTCATTCCTTGAACGAGAGAAGAGTTTGGAATATAACTAAACCCAAGAGGTAGATTATCTACAACATTTACAACTGGAGTTAGGATGGTTCCATTATTGGCCAGTTCAATAGTCCAAATAACTGCTTCACCTACCGCAACTTGAGTTCTATTTACCTTCTTAGTAAGTTGAAGGTCACTAAATAATGGGAAGTCTACATGAGCGGGATCATCAGCATCTGAATCACCATCAGTATCAACATTTGTTGGATCAGTTGGATCATCGGAAATATCAGTGACATCCCCATCAGTTGTTCCATCTTCAATGATATCACCTTCAGTTAGTACAGAGTTATCATTAGTTAAAGTTGTACTATTTGGATCTGGGAATACGTGAATCTTAAACTTCACTTCAATTTCATCGTCTACTCCTATGCTATCTCCAGAAGTTAAGACTAAAAACTTTTTATCACTGTCACCATTAAAGCTCGTATTTACCGTTAAAGTATTTGCAGTCGGAACTGGGTTATCGGTAAAGACAAAGTTTGATGACGTCAAAGGCACAACTGTATATTGACCTGGAGCCGTAGGAGTTGTCGCACTAAAAGTTCCAAAACCTACAGTTAAATCATCAGTCATTTGGAAATCATACAGAGGTACATTTCCAGTATTTTTTGCTTTTATTGTAAATTCAACTTCAAAAATACCTTGTCCAAGATGAGTAGGCCCTGCACTAACTTGCTTAGTAGTTCCTACTTGACCTCCAACAGGATACTCCACTGGAGTTGGATCATCTTCATCTGTCCCAGGATTATCGGCTGGATCATCTGATAAATCTTCAGCGTCTCCATCAGTTGTCCCGTTTTCACTATGATCACCTTGTGCATCTGCTTGGTTCTCACTTGTAAGAGCAGGATTATTTTTATCCGGGTAAATTGTTACTGCAATCGGGATTTGAATCTTATCGCCTACTCCTAAAGAATCTCCTGGTGTTAACGTAATCATATTGTGATTGGGAGATGAACCGGTAAAGGTCGTATTTACTGTTAAAGAATTTCCTACAACAGGAGCATCAGTCACCCAAAATAAATCACTTTGAGTTAAAGGAACAATAGTATAAGTTCCAAGTGAGTTTGGAGTCGTATTTACATAAGTTCCAAAACCTGTAGTCATGTCATCAAGAATTTGAAAATCATATAAAGGAATATTTCCTGTATTTTCTACTTCTATAGTAAAGACTGTACTAAAAGTTCCATCACCGTTATCAACAACTGGTCCTACTGATTTAGTAGTTGAAATTGATGAGTTAATAGGTGGCGGTGCTGGCGTTGGATCATCTTCGTCAGTTGTTGGATTATCTGCTGGATCATCTGAATCATCTTCAGTGTCTCCATCAGTTGTACCATTTTCAACATGATCACCTTCAGCAACTGCCTGGTTTTCCCATGAAGTTTGATTATTCCAATCTGGTCTATAAGTTACTTCTACTGGGATATTTACTATATCACCAACTCCGAGACTATCTCCAGCTGTTAAATCAATCATTTCAACATTACCTCCAGCTCCAGTAAAGCCAGTATCAATTGTTAAAGTGTTTCCTGTAGGAATAGCATCAGTAGTAAATACTAAGTCTGACTGCACTAAAGGTTTGATAGTATATTGACCAACATTATTTAGAGTCGTTTGATAACTTCCAAAACCAGTTGCAATATCATCTGTAATTTGAAAATCATAAAGAGGAATATTACCAGTATTTTCAACTGCTATATCAAAAGTAACTGTATAAGTTCCATCTCCATTATCAGCAACTGTACTAGCTGACTTAGTAGTTTTTATTCCTGAAGAAAGAGTAATCGGAACTTCTGTTGGATCATCTTCATCCGCTCCTGGATTATCTACTGGATCATCTGACAAATCCTCAGCATCACCATCAGTTGTACCATTTTCAAACGTGTCACCCTCAGCAAGAGCTTGATTTTCTCTTGTTAAAGTAGAAGTTAAATCTGGATAAAAAGTCATAACTAAAGTAATTCCTATTTTATCTCCAACACTTAATGAATCTCCACTTGTTAGAGTGAGTAAATTTTTATCTGTTGATCCGTTATAAGCTGGGTTGATTGTAATACTATTTCCGGTCGGAGCAGCATCTGTTACAAAACTTAAAGAACCAGCATTTAAAGGAGTAATACTATACTCTCCCGGAGCTGTCGGAGCTGCCGCAGTATAAGTTCCAAAACCAGTAGTTAAATCATCAGTTATTTGGTTATCATATAATGTTACATTTCCAGTATTTTCAGTTTCAATTGAAAATGTAACTGTCCATGTTCCGTTTCCATTATCAATAGAGCTAACTACACTTTTTTCAACGTCCAGCTCAGGAGTTATTGGAGTCGCAACTGGAGTTGAATCATCTTCATCTACTCCAGGGTTATCTGCTGGATCATCTGAAAGATCATCTACATCACCATCTGTCGTTCCATCTTCAACTTCATCACCTTCAACGATTGCCTGATTTTCATAAGTCGGAGCCGTTGCTGGATCTAAATCAGGAATCCATGTAATTACAATATTAATATCGACGGTGTCACCTACACCTAAACTATCACCAGAAGTGAGAGTTAAAAGTGTATTTGCCGCAGGTGTACCATTAAAAGTCGTATCAAGAGTTAAGGTATTTACGGCCGGAGTTGCATTTGGATTAAATGCTAAATCACCAGCAACTAGTGGAGTAATTGTATATTCGCCTGCGTTTGTCGGAGTTGCAGCTACATAAGTTCCAAAAGCAGTCGTAATCGTATCTGTAATTTGAGTATCATAAAGTGGTACATTTCCAAGGTTGGTTGCTGATACAGTATAAGTAGCTGTAAATGTTCCATCTCCATTATCAGTAACAGGGCTTACAGTTTTTAATAGTCCAACATCAGGTGCTGATGGTGTATAAATTGGAGTAGGATCATCTTCATCCGTTCCAGGATTATCAGTTGGATCATCAGAGAGATCATTTGCATCTCCATCAGTTGTTCCATCTTCATCTTCGTCACCTTCAGCAAGAGCTTGGTTTTCATAACTTGGTCCACTGACACTCTTATCAGGGAAAAATCTCACAATAAACTGAATTGTTACTTCATCGTTTACTCCTAAACTATCACCAGAGCTTAAAACTAATAAGTCAGTGTTTGTATTTCCATTAAAACTTGTATCAAGAGTTAATGAGTTTCCTGTTGGATTAGCATCATTACTAAAGAACATACTACCAGTAGTTAAAGGTACTACAGTAAACTCACCTGGTGCACTCGGCACTCCAGAGACATATGTTCCTAATCCAGCTGACACATCATCGGATATTTGAACATCATATAAAGTTACGCTTCCTGTATTTTTAGCAACAAGAGTAAAGGTTGTGTTATAAGTTCCATCACCTACAGGTACTGTCCATGAAGCAGTTTTCTTTAAGTCAATTTCACTTGTAATAGGAACAGTTATTGGTGTTGGATCATCTTCATCACTACCTGGGTTATCTACAGGATCATCAGATAAATCAGACACGTCTCCATCTGTAGAACCGTTTTCAGAACTATCACCTTCAATCTCTGCTTGGTTTTCATAAGTTAAACCTGATTTAGGTGTAAAAGTTATAACTATAGGAATTTCAATGATATCTCCAACTCCAAAAGAGTCTCCAGAAGTTAGAGTTAATAATGTAGTATTAGCTCCAGTTCCCGTATAACTTGAATCAATTGTTAAGCTATCACCTGTAATAGCTGCATCAGTTGTAAAAGTTAAACTTCCAGAATTTAGTGGAGTTATTGTGTATTCTCCAGCACCACTTGGAGCACCAGTAGAATAAGTTCCGAAACCAGCAGAAATATCATCAGTTATTTGTACATCAAATAAAGTTGTATCGCCTGTATTCTGCGCTTTTAGAGTATAAGTGACACTATAAGTTCCATCGTTATTATCAGTTACAACTGAAGCTGACTTCTCTAAATCAACAGCTGGGTTGATAGAGATATTAAAAATTGTAGGATCAGAGTTATCTCCCGGTCCATCACTATCTGGATCTGGGTCTGTTCCATCATGAGAATCATCTGTAGCATCTCCATCTGGATTACCATCTGAAGTTTCATCACCACTAATGGTTGCAGTATTTTGATAACTAGTTACTGAAGTATCTGGATAAAACAGTACTACAAATTCTACTTCAACAGTTTCACCTGCCATCATAAAACCACCAGCAGTTAAATCAAAAACTTTTTTATCACTTGATCCATTAAAACCAGTACTTGGTGTTAAAGGGTTAGCTGAGTTCGTTGTTATAATAGGTGTACCCGTTAACCCATATTCTCCAGCTGCATCAATATTAGAATTTACTGATTCAAAAGTTCCAAACCTTGCTGCTAAATCATCAACAAGATTAATATCATGAAGGGCGATATTTCCTGAATTTTCTACAACAAAGTTATAAGTTGCACTCCAAGTTCCATCTCCGTTGTTCACAACATTGCTTACTGCTTTAGCGATACCTATTTCAGGATCTTTTACAATTGGAACTGGCGTAGGGTCACTATTATTTCCTGGACCATCATCTTCTGGATCTGGATCTCCACCATCGTGTGAATCATCAACTGCTTCACCTGTAGTTGTTCCATCTTCAGTTGAATCACCTTTTATGGTTGCTTGATTTTCATAGGTAATTGCTGCGTTATTAAAGTCTGGAATAAATTTTATTCCAAATATTATAGAAGCTGTTCCATTAACAGCTAAAGTGTCTCCACTTGTAAGGGTCAGCATATTTATATCTGAATCACCGTTATAACCGGCATTTAATGTTAAATTTGATCCAGCTGAAATGGTAGTTATCGCTGGAGCTGTCGCTATTTGATATTCACCGACAGATAAAGTTCCGGAATTAAAACTTCCAAAAGTTGATGTTAAATTATCCTCAATTTGAACATCATACAGCGGAACGTTTCCAGAGTTTTCTACATTTAAAGTAAAGTTTGCAGTAAAAGTTCCATCTCCGTTATCTATGATTGGAGTTGCAACTGATTTACCTATACCAACTTCTGGTTGAACAGGGATCTCTGAAGGTGTTGGATCATCTTCATCGGTTCCACCATTATCAGAAGGGTCATCAGATAAATCTGAGTATTGATTACCGGCTCCTCCCGGAGCTCCATCTTCTTCGTCATCACCAGTGGCATTTGCTTGATTGAGATAACTTGTCTTCCCAGCAGGCGGAACAAAGTTTACGGTAAATAAAACCTGCACTTCATCCAAAGCTCCTAATCTAGAAAATTGAGTTGGTGATAATAGTAATAAGTTTTGATCTGTGTCACCATTATAATTTGTATTTGCTGCAACTAGTGTATCTCCAGCAATTGCATTATCAGCAGCAATTGTTGCAGTGACTGTCGAAACATTATATTGGCCTGGTGTTAATGTACCACTGGCGGTATAAGTTCCATACTCTGTTGCAAGATCATCAGTGATCATATGATCATATAAACTTGACGCACCAATATTAGTTGAAGTTAATGTATAAGTAATAGAAAAACTTCCATCAGGATTAGAAGTTATTGGGCTCCCTGCTTTTTCTAAAGAGACATCAGGATACATGGTAAATGAAATCTCAGTTTCATCATCATCCATTGGATTACCATCACCATCTTCATCTACTCCATAACCATCTTCAGTGTTTGAATCAGGGTCAAGCATATTTGAGTTTGAAATCTCTGCAAAGTTTTGGAAAGTTCCACCAGTATTTGCTATAGCAGTAATATCAATTGAAACTACATTTGAACCTGCAGTAGGACTAACACTTCCAATATCCCATATTCCAGTGGATGCGTCATAATTTCCAACACCAGCACTTGTAACATAAGTTAATCCTATTGGAAGATTATCTGTTACTTGTACTCCAGTTGCAGCATCTGGACCTTGGTTAGTAACTGTTAATCTGTATATAACTGTATCTCCTACAACCGCAGGAAACTTTGTAATCTGTTTATCAATTTCTAAATCTGCTAAACCAACTTTTGCTTGAACAGGGTTTGCACAAATTGTAATTGCAAGATCATCAGAACCAAGACAAAATTCATTTGTGTATGTATCCAATCCTTCGAAGTTCACTACTTCCTCAACTACGTCAATATAGTATGGTCCTCCAAGACCAGGAATAGTAGAAGACCTGGTAATTCTAATAGCCGTTACATCTGATGCAACTTGAGGACATGGGAGCGGATCTCCAATATTTGCACACCAATTCGTACTACCTAATGGTCCATTACTAGGATCATCAGGATTATTAGAAATTGCTGTTTGAGGATCTGCTGAATATTCAAATGTTTCACCGTTTGCTCCAGAAACTGAAACAAAGTTTATAACTCCATTATAACTAGAAGCTGGTGCTATCGGAGTTGAGGTATCTGGCAAGATATCAATCATTGTTGCACCATTAATTGGATTATTTGCAAGATTTGTATAGGAAAGTCTCCAAGTAACATTACCTGGTTTTTCAATAATTTGTGGGATAACAGATTTATTAACCGCAAAAAGAGCTGGGTTTAAAACCTTAACTGTCCACTCATCTGATCTTAATGCTAAAGGTGAACCATCATCTGGAGAACTAATCACAACATTATTAATCGCATCTGTATTATTAGGTGTTGAATTCACAACATTTACTGAATAAGTGATAGGCGTTTGTACTTGATTAATCACTGCAGCTGGAAAAACCCACTTTAAAGTCGTAGTACCATCTGGATTATAAGTGACAGAAGAGGGAGTTATGTTTGCACTCCCAGATATATAAGTATACCACTCAGGAAGAGTATCTTCAATTTCAGTATAAGTTGTTGGATTAGCTGGTGTTGCTGGAAAAGTTGCTGACCAAGCTAATTCAAAATCAAGATCTTCACCTGCAAGTTCACTTGTGATATTACTTACTTCAGATTTATTAACTCTAACTGTAACAGCTGTAAAAGTAGCTCTATCACCCAGTGTTCCGTTAGGAATATTTTCATTGTATGTACTTAATCTTTCATTAGGAGCAAAGTCATCAGAAGAGCACATTCCATAATCAGCAAAGACTGTTCCAAAAGCAGGTTGAGGTAATTTGTATTCATGAAAAACATGTAAGTCGACGTATGTATGAGAAGTACTACCTGCTGCTGGTGCTGGTAAATCTTGAGTAACTCTAACTTTAGTAACTCCAGCGACACCTCCAGGTACAAATGAAGGATTAGTATGCCAACCTCCAGGAGAAGACGCATCATCACACTGCGTACCTGGTCCACTAGATCCATTACCATACTCTATTGTCCCTAAGACAATAGGCGTATTTCCTGTACCTATGCTTCTAACCTCAGCGTAATTACCTGTTACTCCTTGAGATAATAAATGTTTTGTATTATCCCAAGTTGCACATACTCTAGCATTTCGTAAAGTATTGGTTGGATCTAAAGAAGTATTAACTATTCTAGTCATGGATTTCCACTTATTTCCTGGAGAAATTAATCCATTACCATCTCTAGAAGATGCACTACCAGGCAGTAAAGGACTAGCGGTATAAGCATTTTGTCTATAGTAAAGCTGACAACTTCCACTACCTGAGTTTAGAGTAACATTTCTAGTATTGTTTGCAATATCTGGATCTACATTGGGAGCTCCAGAATCTGTAGTTGCAGTCATATCATATGTGTTGCTAGTGACTAAACTTCCGCCAGCATCAGTAACATCTTGAATAGGAACCCAAACTCTTAAAAGCATGGAGACAAGGTGTATTTCATCTGATGGTAAAGCTGAACCACTTGAATTTTGAATTGCTCGATGAATTGGTGTTAAGTCTGAACCAGTGATTACAATATTTGCTACACTACCAGGACCAGAATCTGAACAAGTCAAAAAGGTTCCTGAATTTGCAACCGATCTATTTGGAATATTAGAACTTCCACCAGGTCCACCAGGCCCACCATTAGCTATATTAATATATGCATATGGATTATTTAGATATTCAAATCCACTGTTTGATAATCGGTTTGGAATACATGCTGAAGGAGGAGCTCCTGCCCAGCCTTGCCATAACCTTGCATTAGGTGAAACGTTTCCAAGATTATCCGTAATAGTTAAATCACTAGTAATAACTTCTTGTCCTTTACCACCATCAACCATTTTAACAACCATAGGATAAACAAGAACAACCCCTGGTTCTCCAGCCGGGCCTAGTCTTCTATAAACACGATACGAAGCTTTTTGTTTATCAATATCAAGCATTGGTGCAGCTGAAACTGTAAAGTTGGCAGATCCATAACTTTGAACAGGCCAAGCGTCTGATGAGATCTGGCTTGAAGTATACCCAACTGTATTTCCTTGATCTTCTGTATAATGAACCTTGGCTGGTAGACAAAATAAATTAATTGTTCCGTTAGCAAGATTACCTACGTTACAAACTGCGGTCTCACCAGTTGTATAATCTCCCGTTACACTTGATAAAGGAGTAACACCAGATGTTCTACAATAAGGTGGTAAGCTAAATTCTGTTCCTGGAGTAGTTGTAACTTCAATTAAGACATTTGTTTCGGCAGAATTATTTACTGCAACTTCAAAACAAAAATTTAGAACATCATTTGTTCTAACAATACCATTTGCATTTCCATCATCGTTACCAGGATTATTATCCCCACTAAATGGACCTGTTCCATCTTCAACAGTTGCAACTACCGAAAGGTCTGCATATGAGTTAAATGAGAAAAACATTAATCCAAAAAGAAAAAATGTATTTTTAAAAACTTGTTTCACCTTGATATAATTCATCGTTTTATTCCTTAAAACTTACTCAATACATTTATAAAATAACCCTTATTATCTATAGATAGGTTCGTCAGATCACTACTGAACTCTGACCAACTATACCCTCCACCAAAACGCACGTTCTTATTCACATGATAAAATAATCCTGCAAGAGCACCGTAGGTATTGTCTTTACTTTCAACTTGATTTTTCCATCGGCCTTCAAGAGTGAAGTCCCATTTGTGAACGATGTGTAAATCTCCTCTTAAAATTACTATTTGAGATTTTGCTCCAAGCCATCCTGCACCAGTTAAATAATCTTGTTCACCGAATTTATAACCGTACTTTCCACCAAGAGTTAAATATTTACTAACATCTAAGTTGGCATCCACTGAAAGGACGTGAGACTTTTGTTTATAAAAAGTAGATCCTCCAACATTTACTTGATTAAGTGTTGGGATATCATAAAAGTAAGTATACTTTCCTAATAAGTTAAAACGATCACCTTCTTTTGGTCTAAAGGCAATCCCAAGTGAGGCCTCAATAAACTCACCATCATTAATATTTGCTTGGTTGTTTTCACTAAAGCTTAAGTTTGCCCTAGCAAGTAAAGTAAATTGTTCACTAGCTACATATTTTGAATTGAATTTTCCAACATATGTTTTTCTTTTCTGAGAAGTTGTAAGATTTTCATCTGTTCTGTATTCACCTGCAACTGAAATATGCTTTCTCTCACTTCCATAACCTATATTTGCTCCAGCGGCTGTTCTTTTAAAATCATTTACTCGACCTTTTTCAAAATTTCCGCCTAAATTGAAATTCTTCCACGGAGTTAAGTCAACTCCATAAGTTCGAGTATAACCATCCTGACCTTGACCATGATAAAGTCGATCTTCACTATATACTGATGCAGAAGTTCCAAAACGCATTTTTGTTCCGGCTGACATTGTCCCGCTTGTATTATTACTAGATCCAATAGCTCCTATTCCTCCAAGTTGAGAAAATACGCCATCATAACCAAGACCTGTATTATTTCGATTTTCACTTAAATCATATCCAAGATAGAACTGAGAATGGTGGTTATAGTCATAAGTTGCTTTTGCATTGGCATAAAGTTCATCATTTACATCTCGACTAACTTCACCATCAAGAGCGACTTTTTTTGAAATATTATATTTTGCACCTAGACCATATCGAGTTGAATCTACAGTATTGCCTTTAAAGTCTAATGTTTTTTGCCCAAAGAGATAGGCCTTGTTCACATAATCTTTTCCAAACTTTAATCCAGCTCTCAATCCAACATTAGAAATTTCATCAATCGTGTTAGTTTTTTCAGCTCCGTAACCAATGGCACCAAAAACTTTTTGAGCTTCATAATTTAATTGTCCCAAATATCTATTTGATTCAATTGCAGCACTTGTTGTTTGATCGTATTCCAACTTTCCACTTATACCTTCTGCAGTATTTCCAACTATTATAGCTCCACCAATTCTACTTAAATCTTGTTGAGTAGATTGTCCTAAAGCAGAATACCCTGCTTTTTGATCTCTATAGTAAAGATTTAACTTACCAGGCAATTTCTCCGTCACATCATTAAAATCAAAACTCCCTTCAACATTTACTGCTTTAGGGTCGGCATTTGAACTTGCAGCTGATTGATTTGTAGAACCATAACCACCATCATAAGATCTTTGAGTTAAAATGCTTTGACCATTTGTTAATGAATAGCCACCTTTTATATAACTTTGATCAGTTAATCTCGCGACAAGATCAACTCCATAGAGCTCATTATCAACTCCATTTTTAATTCTTTGTTTTAAAGCTGTTACTCCAACTTTAAAGTGATCACCTAACCATTGATTAGCATTACCACCAACTAAAAAGTTATTTTTCAAACTAGTACTAGTCGGTGTCACTTCATAATCAACAACTAGAAAAATTGGGTCGCCTGCTTGAGTTGTCCCGGAAGTCACAACGTCACCATCACCAGCTGTAGAACTTAAGGATTCATTTAAAATAATTCGTCCTTGAAGATAATTTACATCATAGTCTTGACCATAAACTATATGTCTTGCACTTTTAATAATTCCTGAATGTCTATCTCGAACTTCAATTCGAACTTTTTCTGAACCAATTGTTAAGTCTTGATAACTTAAAAAATAGACAGAACCTCCAGTTCCTCTTAATTCATCTCTTGCTGGAAAAGTTGTTGGATCAGCAAGGAACCCAACTAATCTTGACTTAGATTCACCATACTTTGTTTGAGCATTTGACTCTAAATTTAACTTTGCTCCATAAAGTGATCTATTAATTTGAGTAAGATCAGTTCCTAGAATTTTTGTTTCATAATTCCCCCAAACCGCATATGACTTATCAGCTTGAACTCTTAAATATATTTTCCCTTGAGTTGGTGCAGTCTCTTCTGTAGTACTTTCATCTCCATAAACAGGATAGTATTTATCTGCATCTAACCTTCTTAATAATTGATCAGTTCTTTTTTGATCAAGGTTTCTAAAAAGAGATTCAACATTACCTTCACCACTATTTCCCATTGCTGTTATAAGATATTTTCCTCTAATTTTCCCTTTGAGATAAAAACCAGCTTGTCCATGAAGATATTTGTTTTCAAATTCTTCAGGTCTGGCTTCTTGAACTCGGAGTGGCCCTGTGAATTGGTTTTGTCCGTAAGTAGCATCTAACATTGCAAAAAAGAAAAACTTATCTTTTTTGATATTAATATTTCGAATTATTTCTCTTCTTGTATTTTCTTTGTCTGTAACTTCGATTGTTAAATCTTTAACTCCATGTGGAATAATAATATCTGCAACATAACGACCGTTAATATCAACAGGAGCAAGTACATTTTCAACTCTACTGACAGTATCAGTTTTGGCATTTTCTCCATAAACAGTAACCGTCCCTCCCCTAAGAGGAATATTAGCTTTTTCTAGTCTCGAGATACCAAAGCCTGAATTAAATTCTTTAATTGCATTTGCTTTCTTTGATATTTTTATTTTCTTAGTTTTATCAAAGATATTCTCTTTGTTATAAACCTTTAACACGACGTTAAATGCATCAAGATTATAGTCTTGAAACTCTTTTTCAGTAATCGTAATAATGGTACTTATCTCTTTTGAAAATAAAACTTCTTCTGAATCAAGTTTATAAAATAATAATTCTTTTTTAGTAATAAAGTCTGGATAATTTAAATACGGAGCAATAACGACTGAATCATCATCCTTTCGAGTTATTCCTAGACCTAACTTTCTATCAACTTTAGCGGCTTCATACTTCATGCGAACTAATAAATCTTCATCTGAGTCTTCATCTTTTTTTACTCTGATTTCAAAGGCATGATTTTTTTCAATGATTTTTTCTTTTTTATCTATGAGAAAAGGACTTTCTTTCAACTCTTGTGAATACCCTTGAATGGTAAAAGTTAGAATAAACAAAATTAACAATTTAGATTGCAGACGCATCTCTATCTCCTAAGAATAACTTTCTTCTTTAAATTTCAATCGATTGTATTGTAAAATTATTTAGACGTTGCGTGTTATAAAGGAATATAAAACTAGCATTTAATTATGAAAATTGATGAAACTGGCACTTCCCGACTAAAAAAATAAGGTACTTGAGGAAAAAATGTAGCCTTTAAAGGATCTACTAAAAACTTGAATCACTATTTAGTTAAAAATAAATCTCTTAAGCTTTTTTAAACTCTTATATTCTTTTGAATTATACTTACAAGGCTTTAATCGTACATGATCTTCGTCTCTATCTAATCTCCGACTAAGCCCAGATGGGTGAATGCTGGACTCAAGAAGATTAACGATAATTGATTCATGACAACTAGCTATCTTCCCATCCCTTAAAACTACATCGGTTAAATTAATAAGAGAACTACTTTTGAAGTCAGGACTTATTTTTTTTATAAAACGATCTAAATCAGATAGTTTTAACTTAAGAGAATTTGCAGTTTTTCTTCGATCTTCAATTGTATTCAACTTAAATTTGAAATTTGGAGCTTGTGTATTATCTGGCAATAAATTTGTAATATTAAATAGTTTGGCAATTTGATCTCTTCTTTTTAAAAGTCGATATGACATAGCATCTTGAGTAAATTTAGGCCATTTTGTTGCCTTTAAAATTTCAGATATTTCATCTTTAGAAACTTTTACAATTTTCTTTGCCATCCATAAGGCATCAGTGAAAGTAATATGCTCCCATGAATCAGGAGAATATAGACGAGCTTCTTTAATAATCAGTTTATTTTTTTTCTTTCTTATATCCATAAACTGAGTTCCAATTTGAAGATCATTTGCTGAAGCGGGATAATTTAAAAAACCAAGAGAAGCACCTAAGTCATGCATATATTCAACAAAGTTATCTTCTTTTCCTACTGAATCTTTTAATAAAACGCCCTTATTATTAAAATCTTTTATATCCACATTATTTATCCAAGAATTAAAAAGAGAAAGACCTCTAATTGCTCGATCTGAATTAGCTCCAAGAGAACTAAAGGCTGATGGCCCAGATCGCTCCATCACTTTTTTAGATTTGAGCTCTACCAAAGACTCATAAAACATCACGTAATGTCTTGAAAAAAATGAGTTTTTAGCCATTTTCTTTTTCATAAACGCAGTATTTGAATGACTGTTAATAAGTTCAGAAACATCTAAATCAGATAATAAACCACTTTTAAAAATAAATTGATCAATATTAAAATTATATTTCGAGTCTAAGAAACATTTTGAAAGCGTCATGACTGTTACAATATTATCACAATTATCTTCCTTTTCAGGATTTCCTAAAATTAAGATAGTTCCTTCTGCTCCATGTCCTCCTGAATATACAAGATCAGTAAATTTTCCACCCAGTTTAGCATAGAGTCTATTGGCAATAACTTCGGCATGTACTTCATTTCCCCATTTTAGTTTCCATTTTTCACCATATATATCTCGGGCCTTTAATTTTGGACTCGTTGCAGTTGTCTTGATCTCTGAAGCAAACATTATTTTCTTTGCTTTTTTTATAGAATAAGTTTTATCTTTTAACTTCACTCTCAACTGTGCTTCAGTCCACTTTTCAAGCTTTTCAAATGAATGATTTATATTGGTTTGATGCCATAAGGGATGATTTCTAGAGACATCAAGGTCAGCAATTTCTTCATAATTCATCTTGCTAATCATAGAAATTGAAACCTTTTGATTATTCTTGTCGTATAGACTTTTTGCCACTTTCTTTAAGTCACTATTTGATATTTTTTTCTTTCTATCTTCGAGGTTTAAGTAAGGAATCTCTGAAGATCTATATCTTAAAATCGATTTTATTTTTTGAAACGTTTTCAAAATAGTTGGAGGAACATCAGTAGATAAAACAGTATAGATAATTCTTTTGACCCTAAATACTGCCTCAATTTTTTCATCAAAAGATTTTGCTTTATTTAACAAATATCTTCCAAATCTCAAAGTAGACTTTAGTTCAGACTCTGATTTTAACAATCTCAATAAGTACTTATCTAACTCAATAATACTTTGATCTGTCGTTTCTTCAAAGTTATAGAGATTCGGACTTATACCTTCATCTAAAAATATCTCTTCAATATTAGGTATTGCAATATCTACTCTTTTTTGGGCATAAATATTGATCCCCAAAAGAGCAACTAAAAGAAATATTTTATTCATTACAAGTTCTTAACTCACCAGCAAGAGTTTTCAAAATCTTGCTTTCTTTCAATTTTAAGTAAAGTTCGTCAGCAGTTTGTAAATACTTAACAGGAGTATGATCTTCGAAACTATCTTTTGAATATAGCTCTAGTTCAATTTTATCTTTCATCTGGCCAAGTTTTTCTACATTCGCAACAAGAGCGTAGTAAAGACAAGGAGAGATTTTGCACGTTTTTTTTAATCCTAAATAATTGTTTAACTGTGCATACTTATGCTCAACAATCTGCTTGATTTTCGTATACTTTAGAAGTGGCTTAATTGGACAAGAGTTTAAATCTCCTAAAGTAATTTGACCTCCTAAGGACTTCGCTTGAATTCCAAACCATCTTAGATCTCTTCTTAATTCATGAAGACTATTACCCTCTTCAAATATACTCATCTCATAATTTTCTTTCTGTATTTTCTCAAGTTTCTTTGCAAGTTTCTTGATAGCAAAAGAAGTCTTCTCTATTTTCTTAGGAAACTTCTTCGACGGGTGAGATATAAGCATCTTATAAGCACTCAACATCCCATTTTTTCTTAACCATCCCATTGTTCTAATTTCTTTACGTAGTTCTTCAAACCCATCATCTTGATAAGATTTAATTTCTTCTCTTCTCTGTGGAGTTAATTGAGCACCTTTTAACACATTTTCCCACTTTCTATACTCTCCAACTTTATCTTCAAAGGCCTTAAAATCTAATCTTAAATTTTCAAAGAAATTATCTTCTTTTTTATATAATTTTCCTAACGACTCAACCATCATAATGATAAAGCGAATCTCTGTATCTTGAGCCAACTCTTTAATTCCAGAAGTTGTGGCTTTATACTTTGATAATTTCTTTTCTAAATTTCCAAGTAAAGCTGAAAATTGCTTCCCTACTAATGATTTAGACTTGAGCATCTCAGTATTCATAGAATGAGCATTAGTAAAAAATGCAGTTAAAAGTATAATTAATAGACCTTTCATTGGTAGTTCTCCTTATAAGTCCTCAAATTTTAGCATTGAGACTTATTTGCTAATTCCTCTTATGAATTAATTACAAATGATGTATAAACTTAAGCCAATTTTTGTTTATTCACTTTTTAGATAAAATCAGCTCAAGTTTTTATGAAGGTAGTACTTGTAAAATCAGGTATTTATGTCATCAACGGTCATTTTATATACTTTATGATATTACTATTTCAAATCATCTAGAGAGAAGAAAAAATGTACCTTTTCAAAATTAGCCTATTATTACTATGCTCTTCCACCTTTGCCTTAAACGTTGAGCTTTCAACTCTAAACCAAGCTTTTTCTTATGTTAAAGCAAAACAAGTTTTCTACATGGGATCCAAAGAGCATGAACATGGCTATTTTGAAAATGAAAAGAGAAGAAAAGTTAAGCTCTCTAAAGACTTTGAAGTCTTAAAGACTGAGGTTACCCAAAAACTCTATTTTGATGTAATGAAAGAGAATCCATCTAAGTTTTCAGAAAAAAAGTATTGCCCTAATAGTTTTATTTCTCTTTATTCGAAGAAGAAAAATAAAAAAATGGGTCTATGTCCTCAACACCCTGTTGAAACAGTCAGTTTCTCTCAAGTTCAGGACTTCATAAAAAAACTAAGTCACTTAACCTCTAAAAAATATAAATTACCCACAGAAGCTCAATGGGAATATTTCACTAGAGCTGGGTCGAAAGGAGTTTTTTATTATGGAAACTCTTTATTTTCTTTAAGAAAACATGCCATTTACATTCAAACGTCTCTAAGTTCAGTAGAACCCATTTGGGGACATACTAGAAAACACGGACTTTTAAGATCTCAAACAAAAGGAAAGAATCAATTAGGCTTAGTAGATGTTTATGGAAATGTTTGGGAGTGGTGCTCAGATTGGTATGAAGACTTTCCAAAAGGTGGACTAGATCCACAAGGACCTAAAAATGGGACAAGAAAAATAATTAGAGGAGGAAGCTTTGGCAATATTTGGGAGCATAATAGATCAACAACTCGTTATTCTTTTGAACCAGACAAACCAAATTCCTATACTGGATTTCGAATCATAAGGGAGATGAAATAATGAATTTTCTTATTATTCTTTGTACTTTCATTCTATCATTTCAACTCTACTCTCAGAGTTTTGACTTGAGTTATTTCGCTCAAAACGTTTGTGCTAACAAAAATGGCAAAGTAATTTGTGGTGGCAACAAAGAGTTAAGTAAAAAGTATAGATTAAAAAGTACTAAAGTGACCTCTTTTGCTATTGGTTTTGGCACAGGGTGTGCAATTATTAAAAACAATCAATTAAAATGTTGGGGATATCCTAAAAACAAAATTATTTCTCATCAACCTAGAAAAAACAAAGGATATACTAAGGTTGTTGTCTCTAGATTACATGCCTGTGCTATAAAAAATGAAAAACTTGATTGTTGGGGAATCAATTTTAATAACTTTGGGTACACCCTTGTTCCTAAAGGTTTACAAAATGTTAAAGACGTTTTCCAAAGTGACTTTAATACTTGTGCTTTATTAAACAATTCCCAATTAAAATGCTGGGGAGCTGATTTTAGCGGCCTCAATGATCCTCTTTTAAAGTCTGTTCGTCACCTTGCCATGCAATCTTCTAAGGCCTGTGGAATTGATCAAAGCTCTCAACTCATTTGTTGGGGAATTGCTTTTTCATCTGAAGAAAGAAAGAAAATACAACTCCATTTCCAGGATTTTTTAAGTGCTCACAAGCTAAGTCAAATCGCCATGGGAGTAGATAATATATGTCTTGTTGCCCATACAGGAGAAATCAAGTGTTATGGTGGTAATACATTTGGAAATCTAGATATTCCTGCAAACCTTCCTCAGGTTAAGAAATTGGCAATTAGCAGTGCAAGCTCAAAAGGCATTTGTGCTCAACACACAAAAGGGTTTACTTGCTGGGGAGGAGCTGGTTCTTGGAGTAAAAACGTTACAAGGTTCTTAAACTCAATCCTTTAGAGTATTTTAGTTAACATAGGGCCCACCGCCCTTATAAATAAGCCTATAAAAATAACCTACCTTTGAAAAAACCTCCTTAAAACATGCTAAAAGTATGTATATAAACTTCTCGGAGGATTGCATGAAATACCTTTTAGTACTTATCGTTTCTTTAAACTTTTACTCTAAAGTTACTGATATAAAACATAAAAACTGTCTAAATAACTCTCAATTCATTAACGTTACAATTACTGGTGACCGTAAATACGAAGATGATTATGGTAAGCCTCTTGATAAAATAATTGTTAAACACCTCGCTCCTGATAGTAATGAGCAAGACCAACTATGTGAAACTTGGATTAATGGTGAAGGTCTTGAAATTGATAAAGACGGAAACCTTTTACTAGTATCTCCATCAAATAAAGATCACAAAACTAGTATTGCTAAAATCAAAGATACAAATAAGTTATCACAAATAAAAGCTGACAGCCTTGGATATCAAGGGAAAGTATTCTCATTTGAATTAAACCCATACATTCAAATTGAAAAATTTGATGTTTTTCATGTCTCTGGAAAAAAATGGGAATGGGGAGGAGATAATTTTTTTGGAAGTTATTATAAGACCTTTAATACATACCATAGAGTTCTATTCACATTTGACGGTGAAGATTCTGCCTTACTTGAATACTACCCTGAAAAGAAAAAAATACGAAAGAAATTAGAAAAACTTAGACTTCAATAAGGTTTTAAAATGGTGGGCGTTGACGGGATCGAACCGCCGACATCTACCTTGTAAGGGTAGCGCTCTCCCAGCTGAGCTAAACGCCCATTTTAAGAACTCTAAGCTTTTGAGATGCAGGAGTCTTTTTTTTGGTTGAATCAGAATTTATTGGATTGATCAGATACTGTCAATCTAGAATTACTGATCTATCAAAATATGCTCAAAATGGGTCTAATTGGCCACCTGTTTAACGTCTTCAATTCCACCTTCAATAACATTTAATGAGCCTACTACTCTCATAAATTCTTCAGGTTTACTAAGCTCTAAAGCTACTTTAAGTACCTCTTCGCAGCTCTTTACTGGGATGATCTCTAATCCACTCTTTATTTCTTCAGGGATTTTCACTAAGTCTTTTGCATTCTTAAAAGGTATGCAAATAGTATTTATTCCACATTGCTTTGCAGCTAGAAGCTTCTCTTTTAATCCACCAATAGGAAGAACTCTCCCTCTCAGTGTGATCTCACCAGTCATTGCTACGCTTTGCTTAACAGCTATTCCCGTAATTATAGAGGTCAAAGCAGTGGCAATCGTAATACCTGCACTTGGACCATCTTTAGGAGTTGCTCCTTCTGGAACATGAATATGAATATCATTAGTTTCGTACCACTTATGATCTACACCTAATCTAGCTCCAATAGATCTAACATAACTAAGAGCTGCTTTAGCAGATTCCTGCATTACTTCTCCAAGCTTACCTGTAACTTGTAATTTCCCTGTACCAGGAACTGCAATAACTTCAACATTTAAAACACTTCCTCCAACCGGACTCCATGCTAAACCATTTACCAATCCAACAATCTTCTTGTCAGTTTCTATATCTGTACTATCAAACCTTACTGGGCCAAGATATTTCTCAACTGCTCTATCAGTGATATTAAACTTTTTATCAGTCGAGATTTCTTTCTCAACAACATCAGTCGCTATCTTTCTAGAAATCGTATTCATCTTTCTTTCTAGATCTCTAACTCCGGACTCTCTAGTATACCCTCTGATAACTTTCATAAAAGCTTCGTCAGTTAAGTTTACTTCATAATCTTTTAATCCGTTTTGCTTTGCAGCCTTTTTCAAAAGATAACTCTTAGCAATCTCTTGTTTTTCTAAAGGCGTATAGCCTGGAAGATCAATTATTTCCATTCTATCTCTTAGTGGTCCAGGAATTCTTGAAATATCATTAGCAGTCATAATGAACATCACATTTGATAGGTCATATTCAATTTCAATATAATGATCAGAAAAATTTGAATTTTGTTCTGGATCTAGAACTTCAAGCATTGCTGAACTTGGATCACCTTTAAAATCACTACTCATTTTATCAATCTCATCTAATAAAATAACTGGATTACTAGATTTAGCTTTCTTTAAGGCTTGAACAATTTTACCTGGCATTGCTCCCACATAAGTTCTTCTATGACCTCTAATCTCTGCTTCATCTCTAACTCCACCAAGAGAGATTCTAACAAAATTTCTATTCATAGAGTTTGCAAGCGATTTAACAATAGATGTTTTTCCAACCCCCGGAGGACCTGCTAAGCAAAGAATGACACCTTTACTATCTTCACCAGCTAACTTTCTAACTGATAAGTATTCAACGATTCTATCTTTTACATCTTGCATTCCATAATGCTCTTCATCTAAGATTTTTCTAGCTCGACTAACATTATTATCTTCTTCAGTAGTATCAAGCCATGGAAGACTTAACATCCAATCTAGATAATTCCTTACTACCGCTGACTCAGCAGACATTGGAGACATTGATTTTAATCTTCTTAACTCTTTTTCCACTCTCTCTTTAGCTTCAATCGGCATATTTTTATTATTGAGCTTTTCTTGCATCTCATTCATTTCAGACTTGCCATCTTCTTTGCCACCAAGTTCTTTTTGAATGGCATTGATTTGCTCGTTTAGATAATATTCTTTTTGAGATTTTTCCATTTGAGATTTGACTCGAGATCTAATCTTCTTTTCAACGTTTATAATTTCAATTTCTCCTTGCATTTTTCCTAATAGTTTCTGAAGTCTCTCTTCTACTACTATACAATCAAGGATTTCTTGTTTTTCTTTGATCTTCATCGTTAGGTGAGCAACGATAATATCAGCTAGTCTTGAACCATCCTCTATAGATGAGATACTCATTAATAGCTCAGGTGGTATTCTTTTATTTAATTTTACATACTTTTCAAAAACAGTTTTCACCGATCTCATTGTAGCAAGTAGATCAGTTTCATTATTTGATTGATCTTCACACTTTGACACTTCAGCTGTATAGCCTGTGCTCGTGTTATGAAAAGAACTTATACTTGCTCTATACTTTCCTTCAATTAAAACTTTCACTGTATTATCAGGAAGCCTTAGCATTTGAATAACATTAACAACCGTTCCTATATCATAAACATCATCTCTTTCTGGATTTAAAACAGATGCATCTTTTTGAGTTACAAGAAATAGTTCATTCCCTGATTTTGAAGCGGCCTCTAGTGCTGCAATTGATTTTTCTCTTCCTACGAAAAGAGGGACCACCATGTGTGGGAAAATAATAACATCCCTTAGTGGCAATAGTGGGAATGAATTCACCTTTTCATTCTTCGTCATAAGCTCCTCCTTAAGCAAAACAACTCTCTTAAACTCATCCATGAATTTAAGATCAACTTGTACTTAATATTTTCTCATAAAAATGAAATCAAATTAAACAGGGAAAAAAAGGGGGTATGTATAATTTCCTAGGGTATATTTAAGAAAAAGTAAGATTTTTAATAAATGAAGTGATGTCTAAGAGTTTTTTCTAACTTGCACTCTCAAGATGACCTTTACCGAGTGATTTAGTTTGCTCTGGAGCTTCAGGAACCTTTCGTTCACCTTCAATAAGCTGTGGAGCTTCTAGCCCTTTGATAGCGTCTTCTGTAACTATACACTTACAGATTTTAAAATTACTTGGTATCTCATACATCACATCTAGCATTGTTTGCTCAAGTATAGATCTTAACCCTCTTGCTCCAGTTTTTTTCTTCAAAGCAGTTCTTGCAACCTCTCTTAAAGCCTCAGGAGTAAACTCAAGTTCTATATTATCGAAGTCAAATAATTTTTGATATTGCTTTACCAAGGCATTCTTGGGTTCAGTTAAAATCATGACTAATGCTTCTTCATCTAACTCTTGAAGAAGAGCGTTCACAGGCAATCTTCCAATAAACTCTGGAATCAATCCAAATCTTGATAAATCTTCAGGCTCAATTCCACCAAGTTCTTCAATAGTAGATTTTTTAGCACTCTTTTCTATCGAGTTTAATCCCAAAGGCCTTTTTGTTTTTCTCTTTTTGATAATATCAGCAAGCCCAACAAAGGCCCCTGAACAGATGAATAAAATATTAGATGTATCTAATTGGATAAATTCTTGTTGAGGGTGTTTCCTACCGCCCTTGGGAGGAACGGAAGCTACTGACCCTTCGATCAACTTCAATAAAGCTTGCTGAACACCTTCACCAGAAACATCTCTAGTAATAGATGGATTATCTGATTTCCGTGCAATCTTATCTATTTCATCAAGGTAAATAATCCCTCTGCTTGCTCGCTCTACATCGTAGTCACAGTTTTGTAATAAACTTACTAATATGTTTTCAACATCTTCACCTACGTAACCTGCCTCTGTTAAAGAAGTAGCATCAGCAATAGTAAATGGAACATTTAAATACTTTGCTAAAGATTGAGCAATTAATGTTTTCCCACTACCTGTTGGACCCGCAAGCAAAATATTGGATTTTGCTAGCTCTACTCCATCGGTATTAATCTTATTAGTGTTATAAGAAATCCTCTTATAATGATTATGAACTGCAACAGAGATGATTTTCTTGGCCCTATCTTGTCCTATGACATATTGATCAAGATGCTTTTTTATCTCATGAGGTTTAGGTACATTATCAAAGATATTCTTTGATACTGCTTTCACCTGGTCTTCTGTGATAATGTCGTTGCATAAGTCGATACATTCATCGCAAATATAAACGCCTAGTCCTGCGATTAATTTCTTAACTTCCTTTTGGGACTTTCCACAAAAGCTGCATTCTAAATTACTGTTTTTTAAAGCCATGAATTACCTTTTATTCTTGATTTGTCTTTTTTCCTTTAGGTTTGATTACATTATCAATCAACCCAAAGTCTCTAGCACCTTCTGCGCTTAAATAATTATCTCTATCACACGCTTTTTCTACATCTTCATAAGTCTTTCCAGCACTTTGATGATGAACGTAGATCTTATACAATCTCTTCTTAAGATCCAAGACTTCACGTGCCTGAATTTCAATGTCAGAGGCTTGTCCTCTTGCTCCACCTAGTGGTTGATGAATCATAATTCTACTATGTGGAAGAGCCGATCTATGTCCAGCATGACCAGCTGCTAAAAGCAGTGACCCCATTGAAGCTGCCATCCCCACACAATACGTATAAACAGGACAACTAATATGTTGCATTACGTCATATATTCCCAACCCAGCATAGACACTTCCTCCCGGACTATTAATGTAAAAATGAATAGGAGCTCCAGCGTCAGTTTGCTCAAGGAATAACATCTGAGCTACCAAAAGGTTTGCAACTACATCATTTACCTCTGTCCCTAAAAAGATGATTCTATCTAATAACAATCTAGAATAGATGTCGTATTGACGCTCTCCTCTTGCGGTTTGCTCAATAACAACGGGGTTTGGCACATACATTTTAGTATTCATAAGGTTCCTCTTTAAATACTAATCGGATCTAAATCTAATAAGTTAAGAGTAAAAATAGATTTTCCTTGAAACGCTTATAGGTAATAACTTAAGGTCAGAACTGACAAACTCTGTCAGACTTACTCTATGTATATTTTACTAAGATAGAGTAAATATTATCAAAGAGTCTTGGCTCTTGGGTTAAAGACTTCTAAAGTCATTTCAATGGAAGCCACACTACCAACAAACATATTCAGCTTTAAAAGAAAGAAACAAGAAAAAAGCGATAGGATTCTTAATTATAAAGCCATTTTGGAAAAGTTTACTTTGATAGAGTTAAGTAACGAGATTGATCATCTTGTTAGCCATTTGAAGAAAAAAAGTTGCAATGACGTCTATGTTTATATGAGTAAGGTAGCCATTCAAGAAATAGAGTCTAGGTATCAAGACTTAAATCAATCGTCTTCCCCTGAAATCCAAGAAATTTTAACTCAAGCAAAAAAAGCAATTGAAAGCTTTAGCTTAGCCTAAGTTCGGTTAAATAATTATTAAACTCATCTGTATTTCTTTTTAAACTAACTTCTAGTTTAGATAATTGTTTTATCCATCCTGAGATCTCAAATGTGGAAGAATTTTTCTTTATGTTCTTTAAAGTCTTATCATAACTAGAGAGCCTAGGTTTATTTTCCAGATATTTCTCATCAGCAACCTTATAAAACGAAGACTTTAAAAAATTTAAAATTTTAAAAATCTCCCCTACTTTATTCTTCTGAAAGATTTGATCTATTTCATTATAAAGTCCATTCAAGTTTTTTCTTTCATAGTAATTTAAAAAGCTAAAGACTTTGCTTTCCAAGGATTGATCAAAATCAACTAAATCACCTTGAGTAATATCTTCAAGAGATTCATTATAGTTTTTCAATTGATCCAGGAACTGGAACACCTCTGCCATCGAATCAAAAGAAAGTGTCTCTAGGTATTTTTTTAAATCTGGTGAAAATCTTGTCTCTAACAATTTTTCTAAAAAAAGATGAATTTTCCCCGTTTCCCAGAATTTAAAATCTTCAACTTCAACATAATTAAGGTAATCGATCTTTTTCAACTTAGGCTTTACCCTCAAGTTTTTAAAATGAAGGATAATATCTACTGATATCTTATGGGATAGTTCAATGAACTCTTGAAGGTCTAAACCCTTAATCTTTTCACAATTATAGATCCAGTAGCTCTCTTGATTCGAAAAAAGATCTATTGTTGAAATTTTATTTTCTAATTCCGATTGAGTTAACTGGTCTCCCCATAGAATCTTGAGTTCTTGTTTACCCTTAAACTTTTTTTTCATTAAAAGTGTATAAAAATCATTAGAACAATTTAAAAGCGATATTCCTTTAAGAAAACTAGCATTGTCGAGATGGGCCAAGCTCTCTGTTGGATTTAATTTAAAATACATAATTAATTGACTCTTTAAATGTTAATGCCGCTTTTTTTGCCTCTGACTTAATTACTTTATTTAAAATTCCATGGTTCTGAGTAGAGTTAACGACAAAGTCTTCATCATAGACTTCTCTTATCACTGTAGTGCTGATAGGTATTGTTTTTTTAAGAACGATAGATGGATGTGAAGCTAAAAGTTCTGGGTACCTCTTTGATCTTAATGCTGAAATTAAACTATTAGATTCTGGAGATCTACGAATTAAAAATAAATCAATCTTTAACTTTAGAATATTTGTAATTGGGAGTAAATTTTCATTGCCTTGACCTCGATTAGGAGCAAGGTCTTTAATCTTTGCTGCTAAGTCTCCCCTGACTAAAGTTCCACTTTCGTTAGGAGCACTCCTAACTATCCCAATTAAATAAGCATCATTGGTTTTACTATTAGGGCTTTTAATCTCTAAGTCTGGAATTGAATATAACTCTTGTGTAAAAGAAGTGGTAAATTTGGCACTTACATCAGCCAAAGTAGATTTATTAAAGAACATTGGAATAGAGATACTATCAATACCATATTTCTTGAAGCTACTTTTATTTTCAACCACCTTATATCCCGAGCAAGAAATTGATAGTAAAAAAACAAAGACAATAGGTAATAATTTAATCAACATAAGGCATGTTAAAGAAAATTGGACAAATACTCAACCAAAGGTATACCAATACCCTACCAGATAAAAAAGCCTATAAGAGTACTCACAATAAAGAATTTGTCTCCAAAAGGCCTGCAGAGCAAGGTAATTTCATCGAACTACTCTTAAATTGGGATCAAGTTGCAGGAGAGAAGCTCAGAGAAGTAACTCTACCTCAAAGAATAAAAAATAAAACTCTAACGATAGTAGTAAGTCACCCATTATATGCGCAGCATCTAAAGCTCATCGAACAAGACCTGATTAAGAAAATAGAAGGTATCTATCCAAGATTTAAAAACAATATAAAAGAATTAAAGTTCTACTATTCAGAAGCTGCATTCATCGAGTCAGAAGAAAAAGTTAAGCAAACTTTGAAATATACAAAAGCTAAAAAAGTAGAATACAAGTTCAATAAAAATGATCCAAAGCTAGAAGGGAAAATAGCCAAAGCAAATGAAATATTCTCAGACATAGATGATGAGTTCAAAGAAGTCATGCTTTCTCTTTACTTGCAATCTTAAATAAGAACTTATTCTTTTCCTTTTCAACATGTTTTACTTCAAAATGATAATTCTCTTTTAAATCTATCTCTTGATGAAAACTCATAAAAACATTGACCTTTTTCTTAGAAATGCTTGATAGTAGTTCAAAGATATCATTGAGTGAAAAACCATTCATAAAGTGACAGTTTTTTCTTCGAGAATCATATGGATGACGACCTGTATGACTTTCATAAAAAGGTGGATTTAGTAGGATCAAGTCAAATTCACTATTTAGACCATGATTAAAGACACACCTATTCTCAACATCAATTTTTTCTTTTCTTCCCGAGCTCTCAATGTTTTTTCGTAAAAAAGGCATGAAGTCTATTTCCTTTTCAATAAAAGAAAACTTCTCAATTTCAACACCTGTTTTTTGCAAAAATTCTAACCCAACAACACCTTGGCCAGCAAATAAATCAACACCATGTTCAACATAATTTAAGTCAATGTTTCTAGAAGCAAATTCTGCAAGTTCGAGAGATAATTCTGAAAATTTATAAAACTCAGGACTAAGGTACACTTTTAAAGATAACCAAGGTATGTCGAGTTTAAATCACCCATTTTCATTAATTTATAAATCATATAATTTTTCATTGCAACTGATTTTGTTGTTTTTAACTTTTTGATATAGAAGTCTCTTTTCTTTTTAAAGCAATTTGAATCTAAAAGTTTTTCCCCTTTAATTGAAATCCCTATTAATTGATTATTCTCACAAATATTAAAAAAATGTATTTTTTTATTCTCGGAGATTAAATTTCTTTTAAGACTCAAAATATCATCATAAATTTTCTTTTTATGCTTATAAGGAAATGCCTGAGTTATGACAGGTATCAAATTTAAAATCTTTCGAGGTTTATGAAAAAAATCAAAATATCTATTAATATATTCATAGTATTTTTTCTCCCCATGTAGATTGAAGATATCAACACTCCAAAGGTTCGCCATTGGATAACCAAATGCTACATCTTTATAAAGCTCAGAGTTTTTATCATAACTAGCAATCTCACTCTTTATAAACTCTTCAAGAATGCTCTTGCTTTGTCGGTAATCAAAAAAGCTCAAATAATTTAAATAACTATGATATGTCTTTGAATCACTTTTTTTCAGTTGTACCAGGGTCTCTATGAAGGATTTATTTATCCCTTCTTCCAGGTATAGTGAATCGGGGACTAATACTTTTTCCAAGAATGACTCTTCAATCGTTTCTTTGACATATTTTCTAATATTATCAAATCGATTATTTTTTAAATGAATATAAATAACAAGCAAGTCTTTATAAATCGAATTAGGAATAGAGCTTACTTCCAACATACTTGCTCGGTAATCAAAGATTGTTTTTTTTGCTTTCTTTTGCTCTTGAAAAATCTCTAAGAATTTATCATTAACTACGAAGTTATCCTTGAAAGTAGGAATAGTTTTTCCGCAAAGGATTAGACTTTTTTTTTTGAAATTTCTTTGCTATTTTTTTCTTGGTTTAGGAAACGACCCAAGTATGCCAGTTCCACATCTAATAAATCATCGCAATCAATTTTCTCTTCCAATTGAGAGCTCTCCAACCTAAAGCCCGATATAGAAAAAATGGGTTTAAATTGTATTTCTGAATACTCAATAGTTTCTTCGTTCTCTCTTTCCAATATAACTTCTTCTTGAGCTTCAACTTCTTGAGCATATGCCACCGAAAAGACGTCTACTATCTTTATTCCATAATACATAACTAACATTAATAAAACGAGAGCAATAGTTAGAAGTACTCTGACAAAGATGATTCGACTCCAAAATGGATATTGGGTAACAATACTTTTGTCTAAATTTGTTTTTAAATCCTTATATTCTTTATTTGATTGCACAGTCGAGACTTTTGATTCTTTAACTTCTTCTTTGTGAATATCTTTATTTAACTTTTCTATAATTAATTTTTTTTCATCTTTTAGTGCTTCTACTTTAGGATCTAAAACTTCATCATTAATTAAAGGATTAGTAACTAATGGATTACTGAAATCTAAACTAAGTTCAGGCTTCTTACTTTTCTCGTCAGACCTTTCTAGCAATTGATCAATATTAACAATCTCAGTTGTGTCATCTTCATTATAGTCTTTTTTTCTTCTTTCTATAGTCGCATCAAGAGCATTGCTTCTAAGTTGATCTTCTCTTAATCGTTGCTCACTGAGAGCCTCACTTACAGGATTAAATCCTAAGATTTCATCTCCATGAATGTAACGATCAACATATTCTTTTTCTTTAATTTTAAACCAATAACCGTTTCCAGAGCAAACTTCATCATCTTCATCTAAAGAGTTTGTTTTTAAAAGGTTTATCAATTTTTCTTTTGGAATAGGCCCAAGAAGATGATTGTTTCTCGTTCTAATCATCCATTTTGTAACATTACTCATTTGTGGTCCTTACCTTGCTAAAAACCCAAATATTGAGGCAAGGTCTTCATCTGAAATTTTCAGACCTCCTCCCACTGTCACACTTCTTGATTCATTCAGAGTATTTTCTAATGTCGCTCTTCCATACAAGACATTCCACAGCCTAACATCACCAGTAAACCTCAGATTAGCTCCATCATCATTTCCGAAATCATAAATATCTGCACTTAACTTTGCATTAGCTTTATTTATATATAAATCAACTCCAGCCCCACCAGTGGATTCTATCAACCCTCCACGGACACCCCAATTCTGAAAAACTCTCCCGATTTGAGCATTAAACTTTAAGGCATCTATTTCTTGTTCTTCCTCATCTACAACGGTCGTAATTCCTGCTGTCGTAGAACTTGTTCGTTTCTTTTTAGAAGTTGTTGGTCCAAAGTTACTCATTACAACACCAAGTTTATAAAATCTTTCAGGAGTAGGATATAAATCAACATTCAATTCAGTTTTTGATCCATGATCAGTATTATAACCAGAATAAATCTCAACATCTGATTGAACTGAATTTATTCTACTTACTAATTTGTTAACATTTGAAATAGTATCCGTAACTTGCTCTTCCGTTTCCTTATCCGTCAAAAACTTTCCAACAACACCTTCCCCACTGTTGATGCTTGCCATGATTTGTTTAGCACTCTCTGAAGCGTCTTTAAAATTATCAATAACAACCGATAATTCAGCCATCTTATTAATTAGTGAATTAGGATTTCTAGGGTTAAACTGTGCACTCATACCCTTTGTCATCTGGTCAAGGTTTCTCATCACATTTGAAATAGCTTGCTGGTTGTCATTTGTTATTGCTGCAACAGCGTTAACAGTTCTTCTTAGATCCAAAACAATATCTTTCATCGCATTATCGGTTTGTTCGTTTTGAATTGCTTCTTTCATTTTACCAATGATTCCTTCAAGGTCTTTCATGCTAGCTCCTGCTGAAGCAGTCACTTGGTCAAGACCACCTCCTTCATTAACTATTATTTCTTCCCCATCAGCTAATCTTTCTTGACTAGGATCTCCTAAGAATAGGTCTATATATCTATCCCCTAAGAAACCAATTGATTTAATTTTTAATCTTGAATCTTTTGTAACTTTTAATCTTTTTTGAATTTTAAATTTAATTAAGGCCCTATCACCAACAAGTTCAATACTTTCAATGAACCCACCTTCAATACCTGCAACTCTTACTAGACTTTTTTCAAACAGTCCTTCAGCATCATTCACAACGGCCTTGTAAGTCATCGAAGAACCAAAAAATGCATTTTTAGCAGTGACCATAGTCACCATATACGCACAACACACGAGTGCTAAAATACTGAATAATCCAACTTTAAATGCCTTCAACAAAGTCTCCTAAAATTCATTTAAACTATAGTAATTATAATAACATAACTTAATGAGTCGTAAGGTCCAAGAACATTCTTATCGTCGGATGAGTTGTTTTCTTGAACTCTTTAGTAGGAGAAAACTCAATAATTTCTCCTTTTTCTAAAAAAGCGATATAGTCAGAGATCTTTAAAGTCGCCTGTATATCATGGGAAATAATAACTGAAGTTAATTCTTTCGTATTTTCAGTTCTTCCTGTTGTAATAATTAAATCATTGACCATTTTAGTTGTAATTGGATCAAGCCCAGTCGTTGGTTCATCATAAAGCAAGATATCCGGCTCGAGGGCCAAAGCTCTTGCTAGCCCAACTCTTTTTCTCATCCCTCCCGAGAGCTCTGACGGGAGTCTATGTAAACTTTGTTCTTGAAGACCTACTGAGCTCATCAAATCATTAACTCTTTTTTCTATTTGGGGTTTATTCATTTTAGTGAATTCAATTAAAGGAAAGGCAATGTTTTCATAAGTAGTTAAAGAATCAAACAAAGCTGCGTATTGAAAAAGCATACCAAATTGTTTTCTAAAATTTCTAAGTTCATCATCACTTAACTCACTTACATTTTTATCCAAAACTAAAAGTTTACCTTTCGTAGGTTTTTGTAAACCTAAAAAGTGTTTCATTAAAGTAGATTTTCCTGCTCCTGAATATCCTAAGATAGTAGTGATCTTTCCTTTCGGAATTTCAATCGAGAGATTTTTTAAAACTGTATGATCACCAAATGTTTTAGTAAGATTTTGGCAACTAATTGCACTTTCCATCTACTCTCCTACACTATATGTTATAAAGAATTGGTACTAATAAGTTCGTCAAAAAATAATCGATTATTAAAATAATGATCATTCCCCAAACTACTGCTGCGTTTGTACCTTTTCCAACTCCCTCAGCTCCACCTTGAACCTTAAAACCATGGTAAGTTCCAATAATACCAACTAGGAAACCAAAAACAGCTGCTTTAATTATTCCTTCCCATAAAACATTAGGGACTACAAAAGCATGTAATTTCGAATAATATTTTGCTTCTTCAATTCCAAGAACCTTAACGCCTACTAGCCATGATCCAATATTGGCTACAAATAAAAAAACTAAATTCAACAAAGGAAGAGCGATCATAGTGGCCCAAACTCTTGGTACTCCTAAGTATTGGCGACTACTAATTCCCATTACCTCTAAAGCATCAATTTGTTCTGTCACTTTCATTGTTCCAATTTGTGCGGCCATTGCAGCACCACATCTTCCTGCCACAATGATTGCTGAGAAAACTGGAGCTAATTCTTTAGCAATCGTTAAAACAACAATAGGACCAACTAAAGTATAGGCCCCCATTACTTTCATTCCTATATAAGTTTGGTAAGTAATAACCATTCCTGAAAAAATAGAAGTTAGAGCTACAATAAATAAACTCTTGTTTCCAATGAAATACAATTGATCAACGAATAATTGAAACCGATATGGCTTTTTGAAGGTCCAGTATAATATTGCACTTACATGTAAAGCAAAGTCTCCAGCACCCTCTACTTTCTCTATGATACTTTCATAAAAATATTCAAAAAGTTTATAAAATGGAGACAATACAGCTTGCATAGACATTATTCTAGTAGATAAACTCTTGGGAGGCGACTAGAAAGCATACAAAAAATTTCATATGGGTGAGTTTTTAAATGTTTGCTTATTTTATTTATTTTTAAAATATCTTCATTCCAAATTAGAACACTCTTACCTCGTAAATCTAAGCTTGGATCACCTGGTATAAAAATAGCACTAAGATCCATATTTACCCGACCAATAAACTTGGCTTTATATTCATCTAGCATGAACTCTAAGCCTTTAAAAAAGGTCGATATTCCATCTCCATAACCAAGTGGAATAATATGCATTGATCCATTCTCACTCAAAATAGTATTCCCGTACCCATAACTCATACCTTTTTTAACTGGACGACTTTTTATCACTTTGGTTTCTAAGTCAGAAATAACTTTCAGTGGCATTAATTTTTTTGATACAAAGCTAGATTGAGCTCCATAAAGTAAGAGTCCAGGTCTAAAGTGTGTAGTATTTAAATCAACTAAATTATTTTCTATAGAACCACTATTATCAATGGATGATTCATGAACCTCAATGCCAGCTGAACTGATTTCATTATTCAATTTTTGAAATATTTGATACTGAGTTTTTTGAAAGCTATCAACCATATAAGAGCTTGAATAGTGAGAGAGTAGATGATCTATTTTAGTTCTGTCATATTTTTTCAAAAGATTTATTACTTGCTCTAACTCTGAAATATTTAATCCCAACCTATTCATCCCAGTATTGAACTTCAAAAAAAGTGGAATCTCTTTAGAGTTTTGATTGGATAAAAAACATTCAAGATCATCTAAGTCACTAATTACTGGGATAAGCTTTTTTCCATAAGAATTAAGTGAGTCTTTCAAATTTCCAATTTCAGAAAATACAACCATAGAGTAATCAAGCTCTCGGAATTGAGATTGTAAAAACAATGCTTCGCCCAGCGAAGCTAAGCCTATATAATCAATCGCCCTAGAGTAGTCTTTCAAAAACTCAACCACACCTTTAATCCCGTGACCATATGCATCTGCTTTTAACATCAAAATAAGTTTTTGATCTTTAGTTTTCTGACAAATCAATTCTAAGTTATGGTCTAGACGATTTTTAAAAATCTTTAGACGAGAATGTATTCTCATGAATTCTTGCTACTTCTGATCTAGAACCTTCTCCAAATAAAATCTTACTTAAATAAAAAGAAGAACTTCTAGGAACTAAATTAACTTTTGGGTAAACATACCTAGGCATCACTACTGTTGTATCTGAGAAATATTTCCAATATTCAATAGATTCAACAACCTTTTTCAAAACACTAAACTCTGCTTCTATCCTCTGAGCTGGTACCAAGACTAAAATCTGTGCTGAGCCAAAAGTTGTAATTTTGCATTGTGAGCCAACTTCTTGGCTAATCATTATCAAGATATCACTAAAGAAACTTCGCCAATTAAATTTTAAATGCCTATTTTTTGAAACGAATCTATTAAAAGCGAGAAGGTCTATATTAAAGAATTTATAGCCAAATTCCTCACTGTCAGTTTCATCCATAATATTCAGAGCGTCCCATATAGTAATAAACTCTGAACTCTCTACATGTTCTATGTCTTGAATCAAAACACCTCGATAAATAGAACTTAATAAACTCTCAAATAAATCCCAGTTATTCTTACTCTCTACTAAACTATCAAATTTATTTTCTTTAAAGCTAACAAAACAAATCACCTCAGGATAAGTACTAACTCCTTCGATCCGAAGAGCAAGAGTCCTTAGCCCCATTTCATTAAAAGCCATTTGATAAATTTGTTCTTGAGCAATTGGTCCTATTCCATTAATTGCTTCGTCTCCAAGTTCAACCATAGGAAGATCTACATATTTCAATGCATCTAATTCAAGAGTCGTTAAACTGGTCTTTGACGGTGAAAGCGCATAATAACTAAAAGAGGTTACATCAGACCAAGAATTTAAAACTTTAGAAAGCTCTACTATGAAATTATCCTTATCATAAATATTTTTCTTTTTTAGATCTAAAACTATCTCCGAGATATTCTCAAATTGAGAAACCTTTTCATTTACTTTTGTGATAGCTTCTTCATTTTTTTGTAATACATTAAATGTATTTTCAAATCTCTCTTTTATAAGATTTAATTCTCGAACTCTTGACCGATCCAAATTTAAAGATCTCACATTATGCTTAACCCAATTTAGAATAGATTGTAGACTTAAAGTAAAGTCATCATCCATTCTTACTATCTGATAGATAAATGATCCAGATGCACTTAACTCATGAGAAGTGGAAATGTTTTCTCCTGGTCTAGTACAAATAACGATTAATGTTGAACGACTTAAAATTTTAGGGTGTGCACCTAGGATGAGATAGCATTCTTTGAAAGTATTTAAATCAATAAAAATCAAATCAACTTTTCGATCATTTATGCTTTCAATTATTTTAGGCAGCTTAGTAATTGTTGGGACTATAACTTTAAAATCTCTCAACTCTTTAGACATGGTTGAGCAGAAACTCAAGTCTTTAGAAAAAATAGCAATTTCGTAATCATTGCGATTGATACTATTCATAATGAACCTTATATTTGGGAGCTTCATGCTCTCATCAATTAAATTCTACCACTCCATGAATTTAATTGACAAGTTGTGACATTTTTTCATAAACAGTTCTTACTATGAAAACTTTACCCGCTATAGCGAGCCTCAAAGAGCTCTTTTTTAATAAAGACGGAAAATATGACCTGACTCAAAGCATTGATTGGGTCGCCCTACTGCTGGAGGAGCTAAATGAAAACTCCGAATATTCTCCAGAGCAGTTAGATAAATTAAGCTCACTAAATATTCATATGGAAATAGAAAGATATTCTGATTCCAAGCTAGATCAGACCCTCTTGATAAAGTCTCACCTAAAGAGTGTATATTGCACTAGATGTGTAAAAACTCTAGAACCTCTAGAGAGAGAACTTGATTTTAAATTTAATGCAGCATTTATTCACGAAAGCTTTAAGGAAGATGAAGCTTATAAAGAGTTAACTGAAACATATCTACAAGATGCAATTTATGACATTTACTATGAAGACCGAGGAAGGTTTGACCTTAAATCTATGCTTCATGAACAAATTTATCTTAATTATGATTTCTTTCCAAAAGTCACTGAAGATAGCTAGAACTCATAGAGCCCTAGCTATAAATTGTTTCTTAATTAGCTAAGTTCTCTAAAATCATTTTCCCGTTTGATTTGTAAATTTCGTAAGCTAAGGTTTCCCCTTTAGTGGAACTGAAGTAAATAAAAGCATTATCAAAGTTTTTCTCTATTCTACCAACATTCAAAGATTTATTACACTTTACTCCAACTAATTCGGAGTTGTAGTACGATAAAATAACTTCCTTAAATGTGACTTTACTTCCTTGAATAAGTAAGTGCTTTGTTATTTCAACATCTAAGTCTTTCCATCTGAGAGCATTTCTTCTTAAGAACCTCTGAGCATTTATATCCTGACAAGTCGGATCATCAAAAGCTTGAAATGATTGGCTTAAAGCAGGAAGTAAATCAATTGAACTATGATAAGTTGAAAAATCAACATACTTAGTTTCTCCAACATAATGACCTTCAAGATTAGCGAGATCAAAAGTTTGAATTTGATTCAGTTGATTTTGAGAATTTTTAGGCAATGTGGCCGTTTTATTTTTTGATCCACACGACATAAATCCTAAGCTTAATAAAAAAAGAAAAAATACATTTGTTACTTTCATAGGCCCCCCCTTGGTAGAAAGATTTAAGTTTTTTACATCCAGTAAAAAATATTGATAACTCTATTTTCAAATGACTTTTTTAAAGTGTTAATCCCTAAATGCCACCAAAATTGAGTTTTTTTATGGAAACTACTTACAATCCTAAACTAATATTTATTAAAAGCAGACCTCTCATAAAGTGGAAATATTCATTGTCACGACTACGCAGGTTGTTAAAAGCATCATTTAACTAACGCTTATTGACAAAAAGCTGCAAGATTGCGTAATGTAGCAAGACTCGAAAATATTAAATGGAGGTAACTGGTGGCAGTTCCTAAGAAAAAAACAAGTGTTCAAAGAAAAGGTCTAAGAAGAGCAGGCCAACATCATAAAATGTATAGAAAACATACTTCCAAGTGTGGAAATTGTGGAGCAATGAATTTACCTCATTGTGCGTGTCCAAGTTGTGGAACTTACAAAGGTAGAGAAATTTTTACAATCAAAGAAAGAAATTCAGAAGAAGATACAGAAGAGTAAACCTCTTAAAAACTCTTAAAGGATTAAAATGTACACTTCCCAAATATTAGGAACCGGTCATTTTGTTCCAGATCAAATCTATACAAATCAATATATGACAACTCTTTTTGATACCTCTGATGAATGGATCACAGAGCGAACTGGAATTAAAGAAAGAAGAATAGCTAACCCTAAAGAAAATGAATTCCCATCTACCATGGCACTGCAAGCTGCTAAGATGGCCATAAAGAACGCTAAAATTGATAAAGAAGAAATAGAAATTATTCTGCTCTCATCTACTATGTCGGATTATCACTTCCCAAATACTGCAACACTTTTACAAGACTTATTAGGCATGAAAAATAAATGTGCTTGTATAGATTTAAATGCAGCATGCACTGGATGGTTGTACTCCCTAGTTATGGCTAATTCATTGATCGCAAATGGAGTATATAAAAATATTTTGGTTGTAGGCTCAGAAACAACAAGTAGTTATAACAACTGGATGGATAGATCTAAAAGTGTACTTTTTGGCGATGGTTGTGGAGCGATTGTTTTATCTAAATCAAATAACGAGAACTCTAAGATCCATAAAAGTATTTTGTCATCTGATTCCAGTAAAAAAGATGATCTTATAATGAGAACTGGTATGGCACGAAGCCCATTCTTTGTAGACTCTAAGAGTATGGACATAGTAGAAATGAACGGACAAGTAGTTTTTAAATCTGCTGTAAAAACGATGGCTTCTCAGTGTGCTTCTATCTTAGAACAAACTAATACTACTAAAGAAGATGTTGATTTATTCATTCCTCATCAGGCAAATATGAGAATAATCGAAGCAGTTGCTCGCCGTTTTGAATTTCCAAAAGAAAAAGTTTTTATCAATGTTCAAAAATATGCCAATACTTCATCGGCCTCTATTCCTCTTGCTTTAAGTGAAGCAGTTGAAGCTGGTAGATTAAAAAGAGGAGATAAACTTCTTCTCACGGCTTTTGGATCTGGATTAACATCTGGAACAGTTCTACTCACATATTAATGAAAAAAATTGCACTTTCATTTCCTGGTCAAGGATCTCAATACGTTGGGATGGGCAGTGACCTACTTGAATCTAAGTATCAACAATTAGTAAAAAACCGTTTTACGCAAGCTAGTGAATTACTTGGTTACGATGCAATGGAACTTTGCCTTCAAGGTCCTGAAGAAAAATTAAAGCTTACTCAGTTTACCCAACCAATGATTTTCTTAATCAGCTCTATTTGTAGTGATATTATAAAACAACAGACAAGTAATATTAACCTTTGTCTTGGTCACTCTATAGGTGAATACGCTGCACTTTACTCATGCGGAGTTATTTCCTTTGAGCAAGGAATTGATTTAACCTTTAAGCGAGCTAGAGCTATGAGCCAAGCGACTCCTTCTGGAGTTGGTGCCATGCATGCCATCATGAGAGTACCTGAAACTATTATAAGAAAAATTTGTACTGAGGTTAGCTCTGAACAATCACAAGTTGTCCCTGCAAACTTTAATACTCCAGGACAAATTGTTATCTCAGGTCATATTGAAGCTTGTAATAGATTTCTTAAAAAACTTGAAAGTGACTTCCAGGAAGGTCCTTATAGAGTAATAGAGCTAAAAGTATCAGCTCCTTTTCACTCTCCATTAATGATTAAGGCCCAAGAGATCATGAGTAATCATTTAAAGAACTTTGATCTCAACTCACCAGAGTTTAGCTATATCGCAAATGTAGATGCTAAAGAATATAACCAAACAACTTCCTCTGATCAGATAAAAGAAAATTTAATTAAACAAATTTCATCATCTGTTCTTTGGACTCAAAGCGTTGAAGCTATAACTCAAGATCATTTAATTATCGATATGGGACCAGGAAAAGTCACCTCAGGATTGATAAGAAAAATCAATAGAGACCTTAAAATACTATCGTTTGAAAAAGATAAACTCTATGAAAGTGATCTTGACACTTTCGTGTAATTCCATGAAATTTATAACCTAACGCTACTACATATAGAGGTATGGAATGGAAATTCAAAGTAAAATTATAGGCCTAGTAAGCTCTGCGACAAAGATCGATCAAGATAAAATTCAACTAACTACCAGCTTTGTAGATGATCTAAATTTAGACTCATTAGATATGGTTGAATTAATGATGAAAATGGAAGACGAGTTTGGAATTGAAATTCCAGAAACAGATACAGAAAAACTAAAAACTGTTAAAGATGTTGTCGGATATCTAAAAGATAAGGATGTTAACTAATAAAAAAAGAGTTGTTATTACAGGACTATCTGGAATATGTGGTCTTGGACATAGTAAAAATGAAATATGGAAAAACGCCCTTTCGGGTAAATCATCCATCAAAAAACTTAATGATCGCTTTATAGATGATATCGAATTTGACTTCCCTGTTAACATCGCATCATACGTTAATAACTTCAAAATAGATGATGAAATTCTATCACCTAAAGAACAAGACCGATTTGATACTTTTATTCACTATGCACTTCATAGTGCTCATCATGCATTAATTGATTCTAACTTAAAGATTGGGAGTGACGTTCTACCACATAAGATAGGTTGTATCTTGGGAGTTGGAATGGGAGGCTTTCCTTTAACAGAGAGCTCTTATAGAAAGTTTTTGAAACAAAAAAGGGCAAGAACAAGTCCATTTTTCATTCCTTCTATTATTCCCAATATGGCCAGTGGACTAATTTCTATAAAACTTGGATTACAAGGATCGAACTTTAGTATCTCTAGTGCTTGTGCTTCTAGTGGTCATGCAATTGAAATGGGTGTTCGACAAATTCAAACTGGAATTCAAGACGCTGTATTAGTTGGTGGATCCGAAGCTGTTTTAACTAAACTCACTATCGCTGGATTTAACTCAATGAAAGCATTATCAAAAAGAGATGTTCCAGCTCAACACGCATCTTGTCCGTTTAGCTCTGATAGAGATGGATTTGTCATAGGTGAAGGTGCAGCTATTTTAGTTATAGAAAGTCTAGATTCAGCATTAAAAAGAGACGCAACAATATTAGCAGAGATCATTGGATGTGGATCCAGTGCCGATGCCCACCATATAACTTCACCCCACCCAGAAGGACAAGGTGCTATAAAAGCAATGGAGCAAGCATTATTAGAAGCCAGTATAGAACCTAACCAAGTTGATTATATTAATGCTCATGGAACTTCAACTCCTCTTGGCGATATTTCTGAAACCAATGCTATAAAAAGTGTCTTTAAGGAACATGCTTATAAATTAAATATTAGTTCAACTAAATCAATGACTGGTCATCTTCTTGGTAGTGCCGCAGCAATAGAGAGTTTTTTCTGTGTTCAAAGTTTAGTTCACCAAGAAATCGCTCCCACTATTAATCTTGATAATCCAGACCCAGAGTGTGACTTAAACTACACACCTAATACATCCATAAAGAAAAAAATTAATATCGCTCTTAATAACTCATTTGGTTTTGGTGGAACAAATTCATCATTAATTTTTAAAAAATTTCAAGGAGAATAGAATGCTTTTAGAAAAAACTGATCCTGCCATTTTTGATTTAATAAAAAAAGAAGAAAAAAGACAATTTGATGGGATTGAACTTATTGCTTCTGAAAACTATTGCTCTCGAGCGGTCATGGAAGCACAAGGAACTGTCTTAACTAATAAATACGCTGAAGGATATCCTGGGAAAAGATATTATGATGGATGTGAATTTATTGACCAAATAGAAACACTGGCCATAGAACGATTAAAAAAATTATTTAATGTGGGGTATGCTAATGTTCAACCTCACTCTGGATCTGGTGCTAATATGGCATCATACTTTGCCATGCTAGAGCATGGTGACACTATAATGGGAATGGACCTTGCTCAAGGAGGTCACTTAACCCACGGGAGTCCTGTTAACTTTTCTGGAAAATTATTTAAAACTTGTTTTTATGGAGTCAATACCGAGTCAGAAGTTTTAGATTATAATCATGTTGAAGAAGTTGCTAAAAAGAACAAACCCAAGGTCATCGTCGCAGGTGCATCGGCTTACCCTCGAATTATTGATTTTAAAAAATTTCGTGAGATAGCAGACTCAGTAGGAGCTTATCTTTTAGTTGATATGGCCCATATTGCTGGTTTAATTGCAGCCGGAGTTCACCCTAGCCCTGTGGGTCTAGCAGATATCATAACTTCAACTACTCATAAAACATTAAGAGGACCAAGAGGTGGATTAATATTAATGACTGAAGAGTTTGAAAAGAAAATCAATTTCAATATTTTCCCTGGTATTCAAGGTGGTCCGCTTGAGCATGTTATAGCTGCTAAAGCAGTAGCTTTCAAAGAAGCACTTGATCCCAGTTTTAAAACTTATCAAGAGCAAGTGATAAAAAATTCTAAAATTCTAGCAAGCCAATTGCTTGAACATGATATAGATATCGTTTCCAAAGGAACTGATAATCACCTAATGACTATAAAGACTGATTCGGTTGGACTATCAGGTAAAGATGGATCCATTGCTCTAGATCACGTTGGTATAACTTGTAATAAAAATATGATTCCGGGAGATAAAAGAAGTCCTTTTGTAACTTCAGGGATTAGAATAGGGACTCCAGCCATAACAACAAGAGGAATGAAGGAAGATCAAATGAAGCTCATTGCTGGCTTAATAACAAAAACTCTAAAAAACCATGACAAAGAATCAGTTCTCAGTGATATTAAAAAACAAGTTTATGAACTATGTAAGGAGTTTCCTATTTATGAAAATTAGTCTTTTATTATTTTTATTAGTTTCTTGTAATTCCACTCCTCAAAAGTCTGATATTACAGATACAAAACCCATTAAAATTGATGACGCTCAAAATTGTATTTGTATGGAAATGTATGCACCAGTTTGTTATAAAGGTAAGAACTACTCCAATAGTTGCTTTGCAGGATGTGAAGGAGCAAAAGAGGGAGATTACACTCAAGGAGAATGTCCGTAAATGAACTGTCCTTTTTGTCTTTATAAAGATTCAAAAGTTTTAGATTCTAGATTAATAAAATCTGGTGCTTCAATTAGGAGAAGAAGAGTCTGCCATAGTTGTGAAAGAAGATTTACAACTTATGAAACAATTGAATTATCTATGCCTAAGATCTTTAAAAAAGATGGTAGACGAGAAGAGTACAATAGAGAGAAAATCCTAGGAGGCCTAGAAAAAGCCTGTCAAAAATTACCAGTATCTCCCAAGCAAATTGAAAACATTGTAGAGAAAATCGAAAAAAAGATACTAGAACTTAATAAATCCGAGATAAGGTCACGCTTGATTGGTAACTTCATGATGACTCATTTAAAAGATTTACACCCTGTTGCTTATATTAGGTTCGCATCTGTTTATACAAGTTACGAAGACATAGAAGAATTTTTTAATTATTTAAAAGAAGATCAGAAGCATCTTTTTTTCAAGGACCAAATCCAATGAGTGCTAGCCCTTCACGTGAATTTGTATTTCAAGCTTTCTACCATGCCGTTTTCTTAAATGAGGAGTTTTATTCAAATAAAGTTCAATTACAAGCAGTGATAGAAAACCTTTCAAAAAGCATTGAAGCTCCTAAAGACCACACAGAATATATTTATGACACACTTTTAAGTGCTCAAAAAAATAAGACTCAAATAGAAGAAATTATTTCAAATAATTTAAAAAACTGGAAACTAGAACGAGTTTCAAATATTGATAAATCTATTTTAATCTTAGCTATTTCTGAGATGAAATTCATCGAAAAAAAGACTCCAGTAGCAGTAATAATAAATGAATATATAGAAGTCGCTAAGAAGTTTGGAAATGAAAAATCTCATAGCTTTGTAAATGGAATCCTTGATAAAATCTCAAACCAAGATATTTAATTACTCCTTTTGAAATTTTAGTTATAATCTTAAGATAGTGAACTCTATGTTTAAAAAGTTAAATATCAATACAATTATTAATCTTTTAATAATTGCCTATCTTCTATCCTACTTCCCTCTCAATTACCTCTTTTCTGATTTACCTGCAACAGGCGGAGATACTGGTTCACATTTTTGGCCCCTTTATGTAATGAAGAAGTTTGGTTGGAGCTTAGGTGATCTTTCTATTAAGTTCTGGAATCCTGGTAACTTTGGAGGAGAACCTCTATTTCTCCACTACTTCCCATTTCCATTTATGATTATGGGCCTTTTATCTTATCTTATGCCTATTGCGACAGCTTTTAATATCGTTACTATTTTAGGTTGTTTGAGTTTACCTGCATCAATTCATTTTATGCTTTCAAGATTTAAACTTAAAGATCCTATTCCTCTTGTTGGTAGCATCTTATCCATGGTCTTTCTTTTAAATGACTCCTACTCTATTTACGGTGGAAATTTCTCTTCAACCCTTGCAGGACAATTTTCTCACTCTCTTTCTATATCTATTTTTTTTCTATCAATGGGTACTCTTTACAAAGAAATAAGCCAAAAGCAATTTCCCTTAACTTCAACTTTATTATTTTCTATTATAGCAATTACTCATGCTTATACATTTATCCTGATTCCTTGTGTGTTTTTAATATTTCTCTTTGTTCATAGAACTTCCCAAACTCTTATACATTTAATTTTATCTGGAGCCTTATCATTAGTTCTAGCTTTATGGTTTATCCTACCAATGATTGAAAACCATGGCTGGACCAGCCCTTTTATGTACCAAATGACTTCTTCAGAGTTAAAGAAAATACTTACTTCAGACTTTCATATTTTCATAGGAATATTAAGCTTCCCTTTTCTCACTCTTTTTACTAAAAACTCCATTGCTCAAAGAACTCTTCCCTATAAAAAACAATTCTTCATCCTTTTTTCTCTACTTTTTACTTTAATTGGTTTTTACTTCTTATTTCCAAATATTGGATTAGTTGACGGTCGAGTCTTAGCAACTCTTTTACCTGTTGCAATTATCATTTTTGCTATACCAATTGGTCATATTTTAAATCAATATAAAGTTATAGATCTATATTATTCAAAAGTTTTTATCTTCCTATTAGTATGTTGTGCTACTTACTATCTAAATGTAAATCTTGTCCATTGGACAAAATGGAACTATGAAGGCTGGACAAGAAAAGAACTCTATTCAGACTTCAAGGCCATTAATCAAAAACTCTCTGGTAATTTGTCTATGCCTAGAGTATTTGCTGAAAGCTCTGATGATTCAAATAAGGCTGGTACCCCTAGAGCTTTTGAAATGCTTCCATACTTTGCAAATAGAGCTACTGGCTCTGGTCTTTATCAAGAATCTACTATTACTGCTCCATCATTTTTTTATGTGCAATCAATGTTAAGTAAAACTCCTAGCTGCCCTTTTTTTACGACTAGAAGTTGTTCTAGCTTAAATATTAAAAAAGTAATCCCATACCTAGAGCTCTTTGGAATCCAAGACCTTGTCTTAATGAGCGATCAAGCAAAGAAAATGGCTAAGCAAGTTAATGAACTAACCTTTAAATTTGCAAGTGGTCCCTGGGAAATATTTAGCTTAAATAAAAAGGTTGAATTAGTTAAAGTTTTCACAAAGCCATACGAAATTTTGAATAATAAAAACTGGAAAGATTCTTTCTATCAATGGACTAAAAGATACAATAAAGATGCAACTTTTATAATTTCAATAGCACATGAAAAAAAGATTCAGGAGTCTTTCGCAAAGATTGATAATGCTCTCAATAACTCTACACAACTCTCAAACAAAAATTGTAATCCTAGTATTAAAACATCTTTTAAAGGCTTTGAACTTAATACGAATTGCCCCAATACTCCTCACTTTATTAAGTTTACTTACCATCCAAGCTTTCAAACTAGCGATCATTCTCCGTATTATCTTATTAGTCCTGGCTTCATCTTAAGTTTTCCTAAAACAAAAAAGGTTGTTTTTAAATTTGGTGCTAATTCTAATTGGTCTCTTTATTTAATTATAAGTCTAATAGCCTACCTTTTTACTATTATATTTTTATTTAAAAGAATGAATAAAAAAGTTTAACAAATTTCTCTTTATAAGGATTCTTAGAGATAATAAGCATCTAATGAATCAAGATAAATTAATCAACTATTTTTTTCCGGTTTTTCTTCAAATTTCTATCTTGATGTTCTTTTTTACATACTTCCCAATTGATTTAATTCTAAATCCTAGCCCTGCAACTGGCGGAGACATGGGTTCTCATTTTTGGTACTTAAAAATACTTAGAGAGCAAGTTTGGGATCAAGGAATTCTAGGAATGCGGGCCTGGAACCCTGCTAATCTTGGAGGAGAACCTGTATTTTTACACTACTTTCCTCTTCCTTATTTTTTTGCAGGACTTCTTTCTTATATTATTCCAATTGGGATGGCATTTAATATTACTACAATTTTAGGACCACTACTCTTACCTCTTTGTATTTTCCTTCATTGTGAGCTTATAAAGCTAGATAGAATAACCAGTTCTTTATGTTCTATTGCTTCTCTTCTGATCTTATTTGATGAATCATTTGTCATGCTTGGAGGAAATATCTTATCTACTCTGGCTGGACAGTTTTGCTTTATCATCTCTGCAAATTTTTTACTCATTGCTTCTGGTTTTTTTATTAGATTTTTCTTTATTGAACAACATAAGAAAAATCTAATTCTTGGGATTATTTTCTCTGCATTCGTCTCTATGTCTCATGCATATTTATTCATTACAATTCCTCTTTTGTTACTTGGAATACTAATTACTAAATATTCAAAGAAAAACTTATTTCTTCTGCTAATTTCAGGCATAGCAATACTTGGACTCTCTGCTTGGCAATTATTACCTATGATAGAGTCGAAAAAATATACAGAAGCTTTAAAGTTCTTTTTCTTTATGGATGAAGAGTTAAAAAAAATATTAACAGTTCCTGGCATTTTGTCTCTCCTCTTCCTCGCCTTTTCAATTATAACTCTTTACCTAAAAAGAAATAAAATTATTGCTCCCTATATAACTTATCTCATTGGATTAATAGGATATGGATTTTTATTTTCAGCTTTAGAGTTGTACCCTTCAAGAATCTTAGCTCCATTTTATTATTTTTCTATTTTAGTTGGATTCATTTCACTTGCTCAATATCAAAATATCTCGTTTAAAGTAAAATCAACCTTAGGTATATTATTTATCCTCGGAGTATTTATTTTTATTAACAATGAAACCATTAATACTAAAAGCTGGGCGAAGTGGAATTACTCAGGATGGGAGAAAAAACCTCTCTTTCAGAAAGCAAAAAAACTAGTACAAAAAATTGAAGGAAGTTTATCTGACCCAAGAGTACTATATGAACATCACCCTGTTTTAAATGGAGCAGGAACAACAAGAGTTTTTGAGAGTTTAGGAATACTGGCTAACAGAGCAACATTTGAAAGTTTATTCTCTGAAGCTCATAAGTTCTCTCCTTTTGCAATGCTAATGCAAGGATATGTTAGCGATAAACCAAGTTGTGTTTTTGGTTATAAGTATAAGTGTGATGTTTTAAACTTAGAACATTTCCATCATAAATTTTCATTTCTTGGTGGGCAATCAATTATTCTCGTGGATAAAGTTGCCAAGAATAAATTTAAGGATAATCAATATTTCAATAAAATAGCTGAAGTTCAACCTTTTGAAATTTGGTCACTTAAAGAGAAAACCAAGATGGTTAATGTAATCAATAATGATTCTTACCTCTATCCCAACACATTTTCAGAATCATATTATCATTTTAGAGATAAACTCCAATCCCCGAGCAAAGACGATATTCAAGGATGTAATGCAAGCGTAAAGGTTGATTTTCATGGGTTTGATTTACATACAGATTGTCCAAATAAAAAACATTTCTTAAAATATTCCTATCATCCATATTTAAACTCCTTAAGTGGAGAAAAATTAGAAAAAATGTATCCATTTTTTATAGGTATTACTCCTAAAGGTACAAAGACAAGAGTTCAATTCACAGGATCGATTATCTCTAAAGTCACCCCATTCATAAGTATATTTACATTACTGCTGTTGATCTTTATCCTATTTATGAAAAAGAGTTTATATGATTAGTATTATTGTTCCTGTATTTAATGAATCAGAGTGTATTGAGACTTTTGTCTCAGCGATTACTCCCGTTTTAAGTGAAATAAATGAAGACTATGAGATTATTTTTGTTAACGATGGAAGTAGTGATGAAACAGAAGTAAAAATAGACCAAGCAGCAAAAAGAAATCATAAAATTAAAACTATTAACTTCTCTCGAAATTTTGGTAAAGATGCCGCAATGTCAGCGGGACTAAAAGAGTGCACAGGTGATTACGCTGTTTTAATTGATGTTGACCTTGAACATCCTCCTGTAACGATCAAAGAGTTTCATAAAATCTTACAAGATCCAGAGATTTATCAAGTGACAGGGGTTAGACAAGGAACAAGCCAAACTTTATTAAAAGGTATTATGAGAAAAGTATTTCATACCTTTTTAAATAAATACTCAAGCATTTATTTTCCAGAAAATGCTACTGATTTTTGTATGATCAAAAGAGAAGTTATTGATGCAATCAACAGCATGGATGAAAAAGAGAGATTTATTAGAGGACTGCTTTCTTGGCACGGCTTTAAGACTGAATACTTAAAATTTAAAGTTGGAACTAGAAGTGCTGGAGTTACAAGTTTTTCACCATCACAAATTTCTGCATATGCTAGAAAAGGCTTTATTTCTTTTAGTACTGCACCTTTAAAAATATGGATAATGGTTGGAAGCTTTTTTGCTTCACTCTCTTTCTTATATATTCTCTACGTTATTTTTTCCAAACTTATTTTTGGAAATGCAGTCCCTGGTTTTGTTACTCTCGTATGTATGGTTGGGTTTTTTGGAGGTTTAAATTTAATAGTCCTAGGAGTAATAGGAGAATATATCGCAGAATTATTTGACGAAATAAAAAGTAGACCTTTATATATAAAGAAAAATTCAAAGTAATTCCTTATAGGCAGAATTTATATGAAACTTTTCCTTATTAGACATGCAAAATCAGTTAGAAGAATAGAGTGGAATCACATTAACAGTGATTATGATAGACCTCTTAGACAAGAAGGAATTGTTGAGTTTAAGAATTTAATTCAAAATATTCATCTTATCGATAAAATTGATCATATTTATTCAAGTGCTTTGTTAAGAACAGTAGAAACTGCAAAGCTATTAAGTGAACAAATTAATAAAAGCTTCACCTTTCATAATGAATTAAATGAAGGAAACCAGGCCAAGGATATACTTAGTTTCTTAAAAAACCGAAAAGAGAAAAACATCGCTTACATAGGTCATGGTTCTGAAATCCCACAAATTATTGATCTTCTTTTTCAAAAACAAATTCACACAAGTATGAAGAAAGGATCTATTACAATTATCGATAATTATAAAGATTATCCTCAATTGTTGGCTCTTATCTACCCCAGATTAATAAATGATCAATGAGTCACTCAAACTACTCTTTGTAATGCTCCTTTGGGGAGGTACCTTTATCTCTGGCAGAATACTCGCTCAAAGTATGTCTTCATTTGATATTTCTTTTTTAAGATTTCTAATCGCATCTATTATTTTATTGTTTTTCTCAGTCAAAGAATTTAAATACTTTGCTAGCTTAAACCTAAAAGACTATCTCATCATTTTCTTATTAGGGTTACTTGGTATTTTTTCTTATAACTACTTCTTCTTCTCTGGATTAAAAACGACTCAAGCAAGTAAAGCCTCTATCATAATTGCTAGCAACCCAACTTTCACTGTTTTATTAGCTTCCCTTTTTTTAAACGAACACCTTTCCTTAAAAAAAATATTCGGTATGATTCTAGCTTTTCTAGGTGTTCTAACAGTTATAACTAAGTTTAATTACTTAAGCTTGTTATCCATTGGTTTAAAACAAGGTGAAATTTATTTATTTTGTGCGGCTTTTTCATGGGTTTTATACTCTATCTTAGGAAAAATTATTTTAAAAAAGGTTTCTCCACTCTTTGCCACAACAATGGCAACTATAATAGGAACTATTCTCCTATTTCCATTTAGCTCAATTAATATAAATAGTTTGAGTCAAACTAGCCTTAACTCCTGGCTTCACTTATTTTACCTAGGGGCCTTAGGAACTTCTGTAGGGTTTATTCTTTTTTATCAAGGAATTCAAAGAATAGGTGCAAGCAAAGCTGCAGCATTCATAAACTTTGTTCCTATCTTTGGAGTTACATTTGGAGTCTTATTTTTAGACGAAGTTATTCATATGAGTCTTTTCATCGGTCTTTTATTCGTTATTTTCGGAGTTTACCTTATCAATAAACATTAATTTTTAGATGTAATATTTTTAATCTTCAAAAACAAACTACATTGCAATATAGAACAGTTCAATAAAGTCACTGCACAAGTTTTGGTGAATAATATCTAAAAAAACACCAATACTTTGCTTTTATAATATCAACAAGTTTACTATAACTTTCGAATCAATATCAATTTTCTCTTTTTTACGAATCAACGATTTAACTGGTAACAAATAGGTATTGTTTTTAGTATCAAACCAAATGGCTGTGTTCCATTCTGATAAATTTACAGTGGCCCTCACTTTTAATCTCCCCCAGCCTTCTTCTGAATCTTTGTAGAATCTTCTAATCTTACTGGATAGATTATTAGGTAAACTAACAAAGTGCCATCCACCAGCCCCTTGGTTTTTCCAAACTTTACCTTCAAAGGAATATTCACTTAACATTTCAACAGAGTACTTAATATCCCAACACCTCAAGCACTTTATCTTTTACTCTATTTGCATCAGGCAAAATTGCTCGCTCCAATATCCGATTAAATCCAACAGGAGTAAAAGTTGAACCAACTCTTAAAACTGGTGCATCTAAAAATTCAAAGCATTTTTCATTAATCAATGAAACGATCTCTCCTCCAAATCCAGCAAAAACTTTATCTTCATGAACAACTAAAGCTCTTGAACATTTTTTTACAGTTTCAATAATTGCGTCTTCATCTAGTGGACTTAAAGATCGCAAGTCTAAAACTTCAATATCATATTGATCACTCAGCTCTTGCGCTACTTGCAAGCAATGATGAACTGTATTTCCATAAGTAATTAAAGTTAAGTCACTTCCTTCTCTTCTGACTCTCGCTTTACCAAAAGGAACTTCAAATCCCTCAGGCACTACACTCATAGCATCCTTAGAATTATATAGGGCCTTAGGCTCTAAAAACATCGTCATCCCTCTGGACCTCATAGATGTTCTAAGTAACCCTGCCGCATCATCAGCAAAAGCCGGAACGACGACTCGTATTCCAGGAAAAGTAGTTAATGTTCCTTCAATATTTTGTGAGTGGTAAAGTCCCCCACCAATGTATCCACCAGAAGCGATACGAACAGTCACATTTGGAGAAAATGCACCATTAGATCTCCAATAATCATGACTTGAATCTACCAATTGCTCCATTGCTGGCCAAAAATAATCTGCAAACTCAGCTCCCTCTACTACTACTCTAATTTTATCATTAAATCGTGAAACCCCATTAGCGGTTCCTAGAATAAAGTCCTCAGCAATTGGGCCATTAAAGACTCGTTCTATTCCAAATTCTTTTTGCATTCCTTTAGAGACATTAAAGATTCCACCTTTATCTCCATTTGCCATGTCTTGTCCCCAAATAAAAGTATCTGGGTTATGTCTAAATTCTTCTTTTAAAGTGGTATTTAAAGCATCAATGAATTTAATCTCATCGCCGTCTTCATCATGAGTTCCATCTCCAAATTTATCTCCATTGTAAGGCTCTGGAATAACAAAATCATAAATGGATTCTGGACTTGGATGAGCGGCAGAAACACCATCTTTATGAGCACTCATTAACTCATCTTTACAATCTTTTTTAATTTTTTCTATATCGGTCTTACTTAGTACTTTTTGCTTTAATAAAGATTTTTCATAACGTGGGATTGGATCTTGCGCGACTGCTTCAGCTATTTCTTTTTCCGACCTATAAAGCTCATGTTTATCAGAGTTTGAATGACTTCCCATTCGAACACACATGGCATGAACAATCACCGGCTCAGAATACTTAAGAGCGTGATCTTTAGCCGTTTTCATGGCATTCATAGAATCAAAAATATCAGTCCCATCACAATGAATGATTTTTAAATTTAAAAATCCAGAAAAGTTATCAGCATATTTTTCATGGGCCGTCTGGTCACGCTTTGGAACAGAGATCCCATAGCCATTATCTTGAACAACAAAAATCACTGGAAGCTTTTCTTTACTAGCTCCATTAATAGCTTCATAGCAATATCCTTCACTTAGTGAAGATTCACCTTGAGAGTTAATAACAACTCCTGAGTGATTATAATATTTCATTGCTCGACCAACACCAACGGCGTGAAGAATATGATTACCTGTACAACTTGACACGTTGTGAATATTCCATTCAGGTTTAGCAAAGTGATTAGACATGTGCCGACCACCACTAGCCAGATCATCAGCTTTTGATAAACCATTTAAAATTAATTCAGTTGCACTCATCCCAGCAGAGTGAGCAGTCATCATATCTCTATAATATGGAAACATATGATCTGTTTTTCTATCAAAGACTTGCCCAACCGCTAATTGAATTCCATCATGACCAGCGCAAGGTGCGTGATAAGACCAACCAAGTGCTTGCTTTAAATAATTTGGAGCTCTTTCATCAACCATTCTTCCAAGGGTTAAGATCTTATACCAATTTATTAAAGTTTTTTTATTCGTTTTCTTTAGACCAAAATGATTTACCGGTTTTAGATAAACCTCTTTAGGGGCTACAGGAAATTTCTTTGCAGCATTTTTCTTAGTCTTCTTAGCAACCTTTTTAGCTTTCTTTGGATTTTTACTAGCTACTTTCTTTTTGCTTTTTTTACTTTTTTTTCTACTCTTTTTCTTAGCCATTTGTGCTCCATTTCTAAAAATATATCTATCTGAAAAATTAGGTGATATAGTTATATCTAAGTAAAAGCATATTTAACAGAACTCTCAACTTATATTATTTAGGAAAAGATATGACTATTTCAAACCAATTTCACAATGATCCCAAGGTCAAAGAGGCAAAAAAACTCATAAAAGAGGCTTTAGAAACTCACCAGGAAAAGATTACAGGTCTTATGCCTAGCTCAGATCCTAAAAGCTATGAAGCACTCATTAAGAAACTATCTGATAATAGAGGTGGAAAATTATTTTATGATTATATAGGGAGCGGATTTGGTAAGGGCCCATTTGTAGAACTTGCTGATGGTTCAACAAAATATGATTTTATTACGGGAATTGGAGTTCACTACTTTGGTCACTCTCACCCAGGACTAATGGAAGCTTTAATTGATGGAGCGATCAGCAATACAGTTATGCAAGGAAACCTCCAACAAAATACTGACTCAGAAAAGCTCATTGATCTTTTATTAACTCAAGCTAATAAGTATGGAGCAGATTTATCTCACGTTGTTTTAACTTCTTCAGGAGTAATGGCAAATGAGAATGCTCTTAAAATGGCCTTCCAGAAAAATCATCCTGCAGATAGAGTACTAGCTTTTAATAAATGCTTTCATGGAAGAACAATCGCTGTTGCAGGAGTCACTGATAAAGCCGTTTATAGAGATGGATTACCTGAAGCGTTTTGTGTTGACTACCTTCCATTTTATGATGCCAATGATCACAAAAGGTCAATTGAAAGAATGGAATGTGCTTTAGCTGGTTACCTAAAAAGATATCCTGGTAAACATGCAGCACTACTTTGTGAAGTCATCCAAGGTGAAGCAGGTTCTTGGTTAGGCAATAAGGAGTACTTTGAAAAACTTTTCACTGTCTGTAGAGAACATAATATCTCTATTATTATTGATGAAGTTCAAAGCTTTGGAAGAACAGAAAAACTTTTTGCTTTTCAATATTTTGGATTAGATAAATACGTAGATTTCGTAAATATTGGCAAAAATTCTCAAACATGTGCAACAATTTATAGATCCAATCATAAACCAAGACCTGGTTTAATTTCTCAAACTTTTACTTCTTCATCTACAGCTATTAATGCCAGTTATTATATTATCAACAGTATAGTTAATGATGGTTACTTAGGAGCTGATGGAAAAATTAATACAATTCATTCTTATTTTAGTAAGAAGCTAGAGGAGCTTCATAAGGCCCACCCTGATAAAATTGAGGGACCTTGGGGAATTGGAGCAATGGTTGCAATGACTCTCTTTAAAGGTGATATGAAAAAATCCAAAGAGTTTACATTTAAATTATTTAAAAATGGAGTGTTAAGCTTTATTGCTGGTCAACTCCCTACTAGAGTTAGATTTTTAGTGCCAGCTGGAGCTATTGAAAACCATCATATTGACGAAGTTTGTGAGATCATCGATAAAACTCTAAAAGAATTTTAAAGCATCTCATACTGAAAAGCTCTCCTATACTAATTAATTCATAGATTTTAAATCTATGCTCATCAAAGCAGAGATAATTTAATACAATGAGATTATGTTAATCATTCGTCCCATTACTCAAGATGACCTCGGTAGCCTAATGGACCTTCTCGTTCATGCTGGCCATGGATTAACTTCTCTTCCATTAGATGAAGAAGTACTAGTTCCAAGGATAGTTCAAAGTGAAAGAAGTTTTGATTTTGCTGAGAATAATAAACCAGGTGGTGAGCAATACCTATTTGTTATGGAAGACTTATTTAAGTCAAAACTGATTGGAGTTTGTGGAATTATTTCAAAGATTGGTGGCTTTGATCCTTATTATTTCTATAAATTAGAAAAACAAATAAGAACCTCTAGAACATTAGGTGTAGATAATACTGTTACGGCCATGCATGTTCACAAAATATTTAGTGGTCCTGCTGAGATTTGTAGTCTCTTTTTAAGCCCAGAATACAGAAACTCTCAAAATGGTCGATTCTTATCTCTAACACGTTTTCAGTTTATCGCGAATCATCTGAATCTATTTGAAAAAGAGATTATTGCTGAAATGAGGGGACAAGTTGATAAAGAAGGGAGATCACCCTTCTGGGAAGCTGTTGGGAAAAAGTTCTTTAAAATTCCTTTTGTCCAAGCTGACTCTCTAACAATGAAAGATAAAAGTTTCATTGAAGATCTCATGCCTCATCACCCTATAATAAAGGACCTCCTTCCAGAAGAAGCTCAGAAGGTTGTTGGTGAGGTCCATGAAAATACTGTCCCGGCCCTAAGAATTTTACAACAAGAAGGTTTTGAAATATCTGATTTAGTTGGAATCTTTGAGCCAGGTCCCATAGTGAAAGCTAAAGTTGAAAATATTAGAACAATTAAGAAAAGTAAATTAGCCGTTATTTCAAAAATTACTGAAAATTTTGAAAGTGATGAAAAATTTATTATTTCAAACCTTGAAAAACACAAATTTTTCTCGGTCCTTGGACAAATACAAATAATCAATAATAATGAAATTGGTATTAATGATCTATGTGCATCAACCTTAGGATTAAAAATTGGTGATCAAGTTAGATTTGTTAACCTTAAAGGATAAAAATCTCTTAATGTGTAGTATCATTCAAAGTGCTCTTTACACTTTGAGAAACACTCGTGAGATGAGCTCCTATTAACTTTGTTGATCCAACAATATTTTGTAGTAAATCAATAATTTCTTGCTCATGATCACTGTATTGTTCATTGGCACTAATACTAGATTCTAGAAAGCTTGAAACTTTAAGATATAGAGCTGAGTTGTCTTCAAGAACTTCTGTTCTGAGTTGATTAAATAACTCGTTTGATTCAGAGTTTCTTTGAAAAAGGGTCTCATTTAAAGACATCGATTTTACCAAGGCCTCTTGCAAGTTTGAAAATTGACCTGAAATATCTTTATAGACTCCAATAGACTCCTGGTTCAGTTCTTCTATCTTTTTTAATAAATTATGAGAACTCTTTAAATCATCACCTAAGTTATCAATGTTTTTCTCAAGGTGCTTACTTTTATTATGTTTATAAGAAACAAAGTCTAATAATTTCTCGTAAATAACTTTTACTTCGTTTACAGAGAATTCATTAGATAATTCATTTGCATCTATTTTTCCATCTTCAAGGTCTTCTAAGATCCTCTCAAGGGAGCTTATCAAAGAGTTGGAATGCAAAGTAATAGATTCATTGATTTCGTTTAAAGAGTTAAAGAATATCATTAAATACTTTTTCCCTCCTATCTCGATAGGAGAAGAGTAAGCTTGATATGACCTTAATGTTTGTCCACTAATATCTACTTTAGAAACACCTGCAACTAAAGTATCAAAGCTTTGTTCTATAAAATCTAAATCATTTTCAATTTTATCTTTAAACATATTCCAAAGCTTCTCAGGGTTATCACAAACAAGGTCAAAGGTTTCATTAAATAATTCATTACACCACTTAACCGTAAAGTCTTCAGTTACAAGTATCGCCGGGTAAGGTAATGTTTTTTGTAATATATTTCCAAAGTTTGTTTTCCTTTTTATATACTCTCGCATCGACTTAACTGAACTCTTATATTCAAAACTTGAATCCTTAGCAAAAGAGATATCATCTTTAATAATAAGTTTATTCAAAATTGAAAGATTGTTCTTTTCAGTCTTTAGTTCTAAGTAATCTCCTATTTTCCTTGCAATAAAATAGAACATAATGATCGATAGAAACATAATAAACAATAGAGTTAATAGATCTTTAAACCCTATAATACTCCCCTGAACATTCTTTTTACCTAAAGTGACTTTATTCCATCTTTGAACCCATTTATCTGTAAAGTTTAAATATTCCGAATACTTTCCTTTGTAGGGAGTAATTTGAGCAAGACTTCTTTGAACAGAGCTTGTACTTTCTTTCAAGCGTTCTATCTGCTCTTTAACTGAATTTTTTTCACTTTTATTTAGTGTTGATTTATCAACAATTTTTAAAATTCCTTGATAATCTTTCTCATTATCATTAATAAATCTGGTAGGAATTCTGTTCCAATCAAACTTCTGAGGCGTCCTTGCAACCATTCTTTTCGAGATACTAGTCAAAGTCTTCCAATTATTAGATTTTACATATTTAAGAAAGTCTTTATTCTTGTTAACATAACCTTCCCAGACCTGATTAATATTATTAATTGGTAAAGGTGTTTTTTGAAAGAAGGAATAGAGTTCAACTCTTTTATCATGGTTTTCATCTTCACCAAGAACTTCTTGAACATCTAAAATTAAATGATTTGATTCTTTTAATGAATTTAAGTTTTCTACGAAACTAGCTTGATCTAAGTTCTTTCTTTTTATCTTACTTGAATTTTTAACGATAACTGCAACATTATTTTTCAAATTTGCTGACTTAATAGATCTTTGTAATGACTGATTTTTAAAATGAACAAATAAAAAAAACGTTAAGAACGTAATTATTGTAAATACTAAGTAAAAGCCAAAATATATTCTGGAAGTATCTTTAAATTGTTTAGCGAGCATAGATCATCCTCATTTTTATATTCTTTATATTTATATGATCGCTTAGTGGAAATGATTTGAAAAGAAGACCTAGTTAGTGAGTCAAGTTTATCACTTATGTTTAAGCTGCTGACAATGCATCTTCTTCACTAAGATGATACTTGAGTTTTGAGCGCAACCTTATCATTGCCTGAGTATGTAATTGAGATACTCTAGACTCCGTAACACCTAGGATTTTACCAATCTCTTTAAGATTTAAATCTTCATAGTAATACAAAGAAAGTACTAATCTTTGTTTCTCAGGAAGATCCTTAATATATTTCATAAGTTTTAGCTTAAGATCTTTATCATTAATTGTTGTGAATGGATTCGCTCCATTACGACTCTCAACTAGTTTTTTCATTGATTTCTTATCACACTTCTTAAATAAACTAGAGTCATTTATATTTAGTAAAGAAACGGATTGGGTTTGATTTAATAAGCTATGATACTCTTCAATACTCACATCAAGCTCTTTACACATTTCATCTTCTGTCGCTTTTCTTCCGATCTTACTCTCTATCTTAGCTGCCGCCCTATCAAGCGTTTTAGCTTTATCTCTTACTGACCTTGGAACCCAATCTTGGGCCCTTAATTCATCTAAAATAGCTCCTCGAATTCTAAACTCTGCATAAGTCTTGAATTTATTTTGTCGAGTAGCATCGAATTTTTCAATAGCATCCATCAGTCCAATCACGCCACACGACATTAGGTCATCAAGTTCAATATTTGATGGCAATCTTGAGGCTATTCTTTGAGCGATAAATTTTACCAAAGGAGCATATTCAACAATAATTTTTTGCCGAACCTGCGGGTTCTTTGTATCACGGTAATCTTTTAAGTCTTTTAATTTAGTTGTCATTGAGAATATTATACATCTGATCAAGATCGATTACTCTCTGAAGAAAAATATATCACATGCTAACGATTAAAGGCAGACCAATTTAGTAATTGGAAATTATAGGTCAAAAATCTCAGAAACAATACTTTCTCTCGAAGCTATCTCAATATCTTGAGGTATCACAGGACCTGTCCCAAAGAAGAGATAAGGGAGCTTTACGTTAAATTGAAGATTTATAAGAGCAGAAAGATTTAGACATACATCTAAGTGAGAAATAACTAATCCATCAACAATCGGAGCATAGCGCTGAGCTATTCTTGTATTATAAAGTTCAGAATGAATAGCAGAAAGGGACAAGAGTACTTCGACATTAGAGAAATTCTTTTTTATTGAACTAATAATCTTCTTTGTCTGATCTTCTGGATAAGAATTACCATTTAAATCAATGAATATATTTCTCTGATTCTTTCTCTTTTGATTAATCATCGCAACAAGTTCATGTAAAGTATGTACACTCTCCACGTCCATGCCCAACATTTTAGTTTTAAAAGTATTCTGTTCATCAAATCTAAAGTTGATTATTTGTGAACCATCACTTAATTGTGCCATTTTAGATAACATAGAGGTTTGACCACATGATCGAGGCGAACAGACGATAGTAATCGAACATGAATTATCAGATCTTTTATCAAAAAACTTCGCTTTTGATATTAAAATCATTTGAGATATCTCTCTTAAGGCCAAGTCATAAACCAAATTATGATTTTTCAAGTCTTCCATGCTTAATTCAAAGTTAGCTTTTTTTACAATATGTGAAATAACTTGTTCTGATAAATCAAAAGATTTCAAAATCTTTCTGATTTCATAAACTGCACTCTTTTTTTCTATGCTCGATCTCAGTTCTGTTTGCAATTTGTTAACTATCATTTCCAACTGGTCAATTCGCCGCTCCTGCTCCTTTACAAGCTCTGAAACTCCTTCTACATCTTCATTTAGATCCTGGTCGTCAATTATATCTGAAAAGAAAGCTTCATCTTCTCTATCTTCACTATAATCAGAGGTTGAGTGACTAGAGAGGCTATCCTCATAGACTCCTGCAGTAACTTCAAACTTATTTTTTCTTAAAGCTCCCTGTAGTCCTGTGTAATTTTTTGTTTTTAAAATTACAGCATCTGGACCAAAATGTTGTCTAACTGATTCAAGTGCTTCTTCTAAAGAGTTTCCTTCAAACGTTTTTTGCTTCATGATAAATTCCCTTTAACCTTTGGTAATCGAAACATATAAAAAGAGCACGATAAAGAGATATCACTCTTTAAATTAACCTTGAATATATAATCTTCAAGATCACAGATTGAAAGATGAGAAATTTCTGAAAATAAATCGTCAATAAAGAATAATTCAAGTTCACTTGGATGCCTTAAGTCTTCTGTCGATTTTTTATTACTCACTCCTAAGAGTAGTTGTAAGAACTGAGCAATAGCATCTTTAGTTATAATTCCTATGACTTCATAATCATCTGCTTCAAATAATGAATAGATCTTCTCAGCACCTTCAAGAACTAACCTTGATTCTTGACTTGTTAAAGCTTCAAAGCGCGAGCAAGTAACTTTTAAGTTTTGAGAGTAAGTTTTCTCTATTAGAGACTTTATAGATTTGGAAATATTTTTTTCTATTTGATCATCTGTAGTTACTACTAAATTATTAAGATCAAAGAATTTAGAAATTTCTAAGTCACCCATTAGATTATTCATATTTACTCCCAATAAATATATTATACTTGTTTTTTTTTATGACACACAATGATAAACAAAAAAAAGAGAGGAATAAATCCTCTCTTTCGTTTTTTACTAAAAAAACTAATTTACTCAGTAAATTAGAACATGTCCTTCCAGCCTTTAGCAGGCTTAAACTTTGGTGAAGTCTTTGCTTTAATTTTAATTTTTTCACCAGTTGAAGGATTTACACCATTTCTAGCTGCTCTTCTGATTTTTGTAAAAGTACCAAAACCAAATAAAGAAACATCATCACCTTTTTTAACAGTGTGCTTAATAGTATTAGTCATACAGTTAATAAAAGTTTCACAATCTTTCTTAGTCCATCCAGAAATTTCTTTGTTAGTTAGCATTGCATCGATTAATTCTTTTCTGTTCATTTTTCTCTCCTTGAAAATTAAAATGTTTATTACTAATTCTATGAAAACTTAAAGGACAGAAATTGGCAACACTAGAATGGCCAATAAAAAAGGGCAACTACTGTTGCCCCTATAGATAATAAAATGTGTATAAACTTAAAGTTTAACTTTTCCTCTTTTTTTCAACTCTTCCACGATACCTACAAAGTGATCTACTGGATAAGCACCTTTAACAGCTACTCCATTCAATAAAAATCCAGGAGTCCCGCTAAATCCATGTTTACGGCCTTCAGCCATATCTGCATCAATTCTAGCTTTAACCTTCCCAGCTTTAATATCAGCTTCAGCCTTAGCTGTATCTGCCCCAACAGCAGCAGTGACTTCCTTAATATACTTCAATCCACCAGATCTAATCTTTCCTTGATTAGCATATAATTCATCATGAAACTTAATCGCTTTCTGAGGATCTTGTAATCTAATAGCTTCGTAATATTCAGCACAAGCCCTTGAATGCTGACCAATAACAGGGAGATGCTTGTAAACAAATCTCATTTTTTCTTTGTATTTTTCTAAAAGACTAAGAACAGTTTGAAACCCTTTAGAGCAATACCCACACTGAAAATCTGAGTACTCAATTAAAGTTAAAGGTGCTTCTTTAGGACCTCTAAATAATTCATCAGATCTCATTGCTATGTTGATAGGCTTATCAAAGCTTTCAGCTTTCTGTCTTTCTTGTTGAACTTTTTGAGCTTTTTTAGCAGCTGCTTGGAAACCATCTAAAATTTTAACTGGATGTGCATCTAGTACATCAACAATAATATCAGGATTATCTAATAGAATCTGCCTAACGCTTTCTTTATCTAAAGAAGAACCAGAATTAGAGTTTGCAACCGAACCCTTGGTAGAACCTTGCTGTGGATTACAAGAGAAAAGAACAAATAAACAAGTGATTAATAATTTCATTTTACTTCCTTTGAAGAAATTAATTAACACTTATAATAGATAAGAACTTTAAGTAATACAATACTGGAAATAGCAAAGAGTTAGTAAAAAGATGGTCAATTATTTTTAGTTTAGTACATGCAATCTTTTTTTGTGAATTTGGCCACAATCAAGACATCGCATTGTTTCTTGAACAAATAATCTCCCATAGTCGGGTAAATGAGTCAGTAATAACTTTGAATCACAATGTTTACATCTATTCATTTGAATTTGAACATCTTCTTTTGATCCAAAGTATTCTAAAAAGTCTTCTTTCTTAAAATCTACTTTTAACATTTTCTAATTCCCATAAACTATTTATCGATTTATTCCATAAAGACTTAATCTATTAATCAAGTTGAGAACATTTTTCAAAGAATTTCCGATCGTATCCATCAAGCACTCTGATTTGCCACAATTTAAATCTATATTTATGCTATTATTAGGCTTCGGCTTTAGTTCCAAGGAGGGAACTATTTTTTTTCTAATTCTATTCGTATTATCTAACCTTTCATATTCTTCTAATCGAGATATTTCAGTACTTATAGAAAAAAATGCAAGAAAAGTAGAAATTACTGGTAAAGACCTTATTAAAAAAAATTCATGGTCGGATCAAGTACACAAATTATCTGGTACGAAAACTATTCGCTATAATTGTGACACAAAAGAAGATGCTATTAATAAGCAAAATCTATATGTTTCTCTAAAAAATAAAGAACAAAGAATTAAGATTAATAATATTTCTTATCCAGGCGAGATAAGTATAAGGTCTTTAAGTTCTAAGAATAGTTGTGACATCGTCAGTAAAATGGATCTTGAAAAATATATTCAACTAATTCTAACAAAAGAGATGAATCCAACGTGGCCAATCGAAGCACTTAAAGCTCAAGCTATTGCAGCAAGAAGTTATGCATTTTATAAAATGCAAATAAAAAACAAAAAATCATTTTCTCATCTTGAAAACTCCGAAAAAGATCAAGTAATTGGAAATTTAAAAATGATTAACAAAAATGCAAAGCAAGCTGCAATAGAAACAAATGGTCTGATACTAGCTAATCATAAAAATCATATTACTCCTGTTTTTTATCATTCAAAGTGTGGTGGAAAAACGTTTCTTCCCAAACAAGTATGGGGTAATATTATTAAAGGCTATGCTCCTGTCAGCTGCCCGTTTTGTGCAGGACTTGGAATGAAAGACTGGAGTAAAAAAATATCTTTTAGTTCTCTTTCACAAAAACTCTCTCAGGCTTTAAAAATAAGAGAAAGAATAAGTTCTATTTCTATAAAGCACATCAATGAAAAATCTAACCTTATCTCTCTTGCTATCAACAGTTCTCTATACAATTTAAAGAGGTCAAAACTAAGAAGTATCTTTGGAAGAAAAACACTTCCTTCAAATAATTTTCAAATGTCTTCTTCGAGCGATTCAAACTTTGTTTTTACTGGACAAGGCTATGGACATGGCGTTGGTATGTGTCAATTGGGAGCACTCAAACTAGCTAGAAAAGGAGTCAGTCATAAACAAATTCTTAAGTATTATTTCCCTGAGCTAGAAATCGTCAATCTTGCTAATATTTAATAAGATATAATATGCTTTATCTCTTACTCATTATGTCTTTGTCGAGTTTTGCAAAAACTATCCTGATTGATCCAGGCCATGGTGGCTATGAAGTCGGTGCTAAAATCAAACATAAAAAAAAAGATCTATTTGAGAAGGATTTAACTCTACGATTTGCTCATATCCTAAAAGAAAAATTAGAAAAGCATCACAAGGTAGTTCTCACTAGAGAGGATGATAAGTTTTACTCGTTAGAACAAAGAGCTAAGATGGCAAAAACTGTAAATGCTGATCTTTTTTTATCTCTGCATTTCAATGCATCTAAAATAAAGTCTGTCTCTGGTGCTGAAATTTTTTATTTAGATAATCATAAGAATAAAGCCGTTTCAAAGATTGAATCTTTAGAAAACTCAGACTTTAGAGAATCTAAAAGTGAGATAGTAAATAAGATCTTAATTGATCTCTCTATTAATTTAAACTTAGATGCTTCTAAGAAATTTGCAAAATTGGTTCACTCAAAGTTAAGACCTATTTATTCTAAGTTTAATATAAAAGATCGTGGATTAAAGCCAGGACTCTTTTTTGTATTAGCGTTATCAAAAATCCCTGGTGTTTTAATTGAGATTGGATTTATTTCAAATAAGGAAGAGAGAGAAAAAATATTAGATTCAAAGTATTTAGAACAATCAGCCCAAGCAATAATTATTTCAATTAATAAATATTTCCTACAAAAACAAAAACTCTAAAGAACCTATCTTTAGAGTTTTCGGGATGAGAGCCGGTTAAAATTAATTGTTATCTTTAACCGTGGAGATATATTTTTTTCTTAAAAACCACCATTTTGAAATTCTCTATCACAAGCAGATGTAGTAATCATCGGCTCAGGATCAACTCCAATTGTTCTAGAAGTTACTTGCATGTTTAAAGCAGTGATTTGATTAAAGTCACACCCTGACACGTTACTGGTACTATATTGAAAAACATCAAATCGAGTAATTTGACTTACAAATGATTCATGCTCACACATTCTAATTAAAACTTCAGCCGTAGTTGAATTAATTTCTTTCACAACTACGATATCATTATATTGAGTTGTTCCTACGTAAGTTCCCATAACATTGTTCAAGTTACTCAAACTAACACTTCTAACTAATCTTCTAAATTTTAGTTCTGGAAATGCTTGTCTATTAGATAAGTCTGCAATAAATCCAATGCTTCTTCTTGTTGTCACTCCATTATTACATCTTAGTGATCTTTCAAGACTTTGAACCCTTTGCGAGATAGCACTAGAAGCAATATTATTGTTAGTTCTTGGTCTATCGTCACTACCACATGATAAAAGTAATGTAGTTAATGCTGTAATTAAAATTGTCTTTTTCATAATTCTCTCCCTTATGAAAGCTTTAAGTTATATGTGTAATTACATTGCATAAATGATGCCAACCTCTAAGCGGCATAGATTAGATCTTGTGAGTAATTGATTAGCTAAATTTTGGCAGGTGTAAAAAAAGTAGACAATTTCGAGCTAATTAAGCTCGCACTTCGTTTAAAAGATTGTCATTCATAAAAAATTCTTTTAATTGATGATAGGCCATCTCTCCTACTCTGTATTGAGCTTCCTGAGTACTTCCTCCCAGGTGAGGAGTTAGGATAAGATTCTCTATTTCATGAAGGTCTGTTTTTTCTTTTAAAGGTTCATTTAAAAAGACATCTAGAGCTGCTGCCCTAATACTCTTATTTTTTAGAGCATCTAATAGGTCACCTTCATGAACAATCCCGCCTCTAGCAGCATTTACAAAAATTGCATTATTTTTCATTAAGCTAAAATGCTTTTTATCAATAAGGTTTTTGGTTTGATTCACTAAAGGAACATGAACAGTAATTATATCAGATTTTTTAAAAATCGTCTCAAGGTCGTCAACCTTCTTAATATTATCATAACCAATAGAGTGAGAACTAATAAACGGATCATAAAATAAAATCTCAGGATCAAATCCAATTAACCTCTTAGCAACTAATTGTCCTATTCTTCCAAAGCCTATGACTCCGATAGTTTTATTAGTCATCTCATTGCCAGTAAACCTTGCTTTGTCCCATTTACCAGTCTGCATAGAACTATTGGCCCAAGCTGTTTTTCTAAGTAGAGTAAACATCAAAGCAATCGCATGTTCTGCAGCTGAATTATTATTAGCTCCCGGAGTATTAGCGACTTTAATACCTTTTTCCTTACAATAGGCTTTATCTATATTATCAGTTCCTTCTCCAGCTCTTATAACAAGTTTTAAATTAGAACAACTATCTATGAAGTCTTTAGTTACTTTAGTAGATGATCGTATAACTAAAGCATCAGCATCTCTAGCTTCCTTTCTGACTATCTCTTGAGGGTTTTTAGCTTCAGGATAAACACTAAATTCTTGATTATTTAAAAGCTTTGAAAAAATTGATGAGTCCATCCCATCACAAACTAAGATTTTTTTTGTCATATTTTATTTCCGATGTTTTTTCTATTATGACGATTTTAATCTTTATTAACAATAAAAGGTTCCTAGGTAAGAACTACCCAAGAACCTATTTATAAATAAAATTATAATAAAGGAGCAATAACAAGTGAAACAATACTCATAAGCTTCACAAGAATATTCATTGCTGGACCTGAGGTATCTTTAAATGGATCACCTACAGTATCACCAGTAACAGCTGCCTTGTGAGCCTCTCCACCTTTAGCTTCACCTTTAATGTGACCTTGCTCGATAGACTTCTTAGCATTATCCCAAGCTCCTCCAGCGTTTGCCATAAAAAGTGCTAATAAAACACCTGTTACAGTTGCACCTGCAAGCATTCCACCAAGAGCTTCCTTACCAAGTAAGAATCCCATAAGAATTGGAGCGACAACAGCTACAATTCCTGGAGCAACCATTTCTTTAAGAGCTGCTGAGGTTGCAATTGCTATACATTTTTCAGTATCTGGCTTTCCAGATCCATCCATAATTCCTTTAATTTCTCTAAATTGTCTTCTCACTTCCTCAACCATAGATTGAGCAGCCCTACCTACAGCACTCATTGTGTTTGCCCCGACATAAAATGGAAGCACTCCACCAATAAGTAACCCTATTACAACCATAGGATTCATAATATTAATCGACTCTAGTCCAACTGCTGTTGAATAAGCTGAAAACATTGCAAGTGCCGTTAAGGCTGCTGAACCAATAGCAAATCCTTTTCCAACTGCTGCAGTTGTATTTCCAATAGAATCCAGTCCATCAGTAATTTTTCTAACTTCTGGTCCAAGCTCACTCATTTCAGCAATACCACCAGCATTATCTGAAATCGGTCCGTAAGCATCAACAGTCATAGTAATACCTGTTGTTGCAAGCATACCAACTGCTGCAATCCCAATTCCATAAAGACCTGCAAAATCATTTGCATAAAAAATAGCAGCACAGATAATTAAGATAGGAATAATACATGAATACATCCCAACTGCGATACCAGCAATAATATTTGTAGCTGGACCGGTTTTACCTGCTAGAGCAATAGCTCTAACTGGAGCAAACTCTCCTGCAGTATAATATTCAGTAGCAAAACCAATTCCTAAACCAGAAAGTGATCCTATTACCATGGCCCAAAACGGCCCCATTGCATGGCTAAATTGTGTAAAATCCATAGCATCTACTAAAAACCAAGATCCTAAAAATAATCCTAAGATTCCAACTACTGGTGTCCATCTAAGGGCACTGGCTGGATCAGAATTTTTTAAAAGATTCATCGTCATAATTGCAAAAAATGAAGCGATCAATCCAATACTTGCAACTATTAAAGGTAGAACAACTGCACTTTTAATTTGCATTGCACTAAGTGCGTCTCCCATGGGACTCATCGTTATAGTAGAGCCAATAAACATTGTAGCTATAATTGAACCAGCATATGATTCAAAAATATCTGCACCCATACCAGCAGTATCACCAACATTATCACCAACATTATCAGCGATAGTTGCTGGATTTCTTGGATCATCTTCCGGAATCCCTGCTTCTACTTTACCAACAAGGTCAGCACCAACATCAGCGGCCTTTGTATAAATACCACCACCAACTCTTGCAAAAAGAGCAATAGATGAGGCTCCCATAGCAAATCCGTTTAGTGCGGCCATATTATCCATACCTAAATACATAAATGCTACTACAACTCCTAATAAACCAAGAGAAGCAACAGTCATTCCCATAACTGATCCACCAAAGAAAGCAACTGAGAGAGCTTTACCTTGACCTGACACAGAAGCTGCTTGAGCGGTTCTAACATTTGATTTAGTTGCAGCTTTCATTCCCATGAATCCACAAAACATAGAAGCAAAAGCTCCTACTAAGTAACAAATTGCAGTTAATTGATTTAGAAAAGTTCCTATTAAAATAGCAACAATCGCTAAAAATCCAATAAGTAGAGTGTATTCCTTTCTCAAGAAAGTCATTGACCCAGCTTCAATCAATCCAGCGATTTCAACCATTTTAGCACTACCTGCAGGCTGCTTTACAACCCAAAAGTAAGTTAAAACAGCAAATCCAAAGCCTGCAACAGCAATAAATGGACTGTAGTTCATAAATCCGATAGCATTTTCCATAAAATTTCACCTTCCTAAACGTTAGATCTTCATCATAAAATGAATGTAGTTAAAACCAATAGATAATGGAAATATAGTGGCCAATAGTCAAGAAAGAAGTAGAGCATCAATCTTATTCACATCTGCCAAAATGGCGGTAGCAACTTTTTGCTCTAGAATACTAGGATTAGTCCGTGAGCAGCTCATTGCTGCCACATTTGGTGCATCAGGCCTAACAGACGCTTTTTATGTAGCTTATCGGATCCCCAACTTATTGCGAGATTTATTTGCTGAAGGTGCCTTTTCATCAGCATTTGTCCCTATTTTTACTGAATCCAAAATTAAACAAGATTCTAAAGAAACTTTTCAAGCTGCATTTTGGACCCTACTCATTATTACAGGCTTATTAAGCTTAATTATTTTTCTCTCTTCCCCTATTCTTGTTGGAATCTTTGCACCTAGCTTTAAAGCTGACCCTGAGAAATTTCAACTAACCATCTTGCTGGTAAGAATTATCTCTCCTTTTTTATTGGCAATCTCACTAGCAGCCTTACTAATGGGTGTTTTAAATACCTATAAAATATTTTTTCTTCCAGCTATCACTCCTGCATTTTTAAACCTCGCAGTTATATGCTCTATTTTATTTCTATCAAGCACAATTGAATCGATGGGTTATAATAGTATTTTATCTATCGCCGTAGGAGTGTTCCTTGGTGGAATTTTACAATTCTTCATACAGTTACCGAGTGTTTTAAAAAAAGGATATAGTTTCTCTTTTCCTAAAAAACTCCTCACTAAAAATGTAAAAAAAATATTAACAAAAATGGGCCCAGGTATGATCGGGTTTTCTGCTAATCAAATCAACCTATTGGTCAATACGATTTTGGCAACTTCTAGTGGAGTAGTAGGAGCATTAAGCTTTCTAAACTGGGGCTTTAGGCTCTTTCAATTTCCAAATGGGATATTAAGTGTCTCCTTAGGAAATTCTCATCTCGTTCATTTTTCACAAAAGTGGAAAGAAAATAAAAAAGTCGAAGCTATAGGATTATTTCAATCAACAATTACTATAAGTCTAACTTTATTGATCCCTATAACTATAGTTATATTAGTTTTTCCTGATTGGATCTCTAATATTGTTTTTGAAAGAGGCCAGTTTTCAAGACAAGATACTCTAAATACTGCAAACGTGTTGTTTTACTATGCTTTTTCTATTCCTTTTTACGGATTATACAAAATCACAGTTCCACTATTTTATTCTATAGATAAAGAAAAGATTCCTGTTTTCACATCCATTATTTCTATCTTTATTAATATTACTTTTGCCTTGTTTTTTATAGATAACTTCGGGTTTGTTGTTCTAGCCATGTCATTAAGTTTAGCCACGATATGTAACCTCTTGATGCAATTAGTGTTTTTAAAAAAGTATCTTAATCTTAAGAGCTCATTTTTTGTAAACAAAAAATACTTAAAAATGCTTTTAGCCGGAGCGGCCTCTTATTACTTTGCAAGAGTACTTAAGTCTCAGCTACCCAACCTTTTAGACCAACTCTTAATAAAAAAATTATTATATTTCTCATCTTTTTCTTTCTTAGTTTTACTTTTGTTTCTAGGGGTCTTGTATATGCTAGGAGAAAGAAACTTTATTTATAAATTCAAGAAAAAATAATAATAAATGTGTTGAAGGAGCCAATGGCCTCCGATACACTTCAATAGAATAATAATTAAGTGAAAAGGTAAGGCATGAGAACCGATTTCGACACGCTGCAATTGCTTGGAAGTTATGTATTAAATCATCTCCAAGAAGCTGATATTGCTGAATTTCAAATTGATAAAAGAACAGTGCTCATAGATTCATTGGCTACAGAGTTAAACGTTAGTTTTTCAACGGAAGAAGATATTAAAGAACAAGCTATTGAAGAAGTTCAAGATAAATTTGGACAAGATATTCCTGAAGATATTACAGAAACTGAAATGTATAATCACGCTAGAAAAGAAATAATTAAAAGTTTTAGTGGCGAAAATATATCAGGTCTCTACTTAACAGAATCTCTACATAATGTAGCTTTAAGAATTAAAGATTATCTTTTAACCAATGATGATATTGATGAAGTTTATGCTACTGATACAGAACTAGTTAGCTTTTTAGTTGAGAGATTAAGAAAATTTTCAGTTAAGAGATTATAAGACTTTTTAAACTTTCTTCAAAAAAAGGTCCTTCTACACAACCATTTAAAACAGAACTTATACTTTCAAGATGGTATATATTTTTATCGTTTTTAATTCTAAAGCAAACAATATCCAAATAAATTCTATCCGTTTCATTTTTAGTTCCAGTTGCTTCATATCTAATAAATTCTTCAACCAGCTTTAAAGTTTCTGAGTCCCTAAAAAGATATTCTGCTTTTGTCGTAAGTTCATAACTATCATAAGAATTATCAAGAACAACTTTGTTTTCTAATAAGTAACCATCTGCATATGATTTTACATCCAGGTTAGAATTAACTTCTTCTACTCTACAACTCCAGTCATAACGAGTATCACTTCGAAAAAATTCCAGAGCATTCCCCTCGGCTTTCTTGGAGCTTTGCCACCACCGAGGAATTAATAATGAGATTTTTTTATACTTAACAAATTCTGCTTCATCTATAAATGTTGATTTTTCAGCTTTAATCTTCTTAGCTGCATAATAAAGGAAGTAAAGAAGACAAATCAGTAATAACCACTGAAAAACCAGTAGATAATTAAAAGTCGAAAAACTAGGCGGCAAAGAATTCATCTCTTGATAGTTCTACTCAAGTTTGTAGTATTTGAAAAATTTTCCATTAAATAAACATGCCCTATACTAGATATATAATATTAGTCGTAGACATTTAAACATATCATAGGATGATAGCATGCTAAAAAACACATTTTTATTAATAGCAATTTTTTCAAGTTCACTCTTTGCCCAGTCTCCATATAATGGAACTCATTTAGGTGATTGGCTCAATGAATGTAAATCTAAAAAAGCAAATATTAAAATCGAACAAAGCCAAGAAAACGGAATCACATGTTTTCATAGAGCATCTTGTGTTGGTTCTAATGGCGATGTTTGGAAAATAAATCTAGAACAAAAACTTGATAAGTGTCACAACACAACGGACGTATTAGAGGCCATTGATAGGATAGAACAAGGTTCAGGGAATCCTCAAGTTATTGAACATGACATTGTGAATTGTCCACATGCTAAAAAGAATGGAAAGTATGTTCCTGGAGAATGTGGAGGCAAGGTCTATGAAGTTGGTGACGGAGTTTATACTAGTACTGAAGTTTGTAAAAAAGAATGTAAAGGATATCACAGAGCTTTTAGAAATGGTGATAAGCCCAAGAAAAGGCATAAAAGAAATTGTTTTAATTGTTTAACTGATTATCAAACAACTCAATGTATGATGAGTGGATCAAACTCTAAAGCTTGCTTACAAGGCAAGTATCAAATTATCGATGGAGATCCTGCTAGAGTTGTTATGGATGGGTCAGCTAGTTGTGCTATCGGCTCTAGAGGATGCTTTGACCAAGAAGGACACAGAAGAAGATATGAAGATCAATATGATCAAGACTGTCCAGAGTGTAAGGCCCATAAAAAAAGAAGAAAGGGTGGTTTTTGGAATTTCATGAATACTGTTGCTGGCGTTGGCTTAGGTGTTGCTCTTCCAGCTTGGTTTAATCATAAAACAATGAAATCTTTTGCAGATGCTTGTCCAACTTCTTATGACTCTTATATTAGAGGATATGAAAATTTAAATGATAATACTCTTCAAGAAAATATTAGAAGGGCCAACAATAACGAACCTCCAGTAGAATTTACTAAACCTAGATCACCAAATTGTAATGGAGCTTCTTTTGGTCAATATGCTGGACTTGGCGGTGGTCGAGGAGGCTTTGGTGGTGGAATGTATGGAAGAGGATTCCAAGGATATAACCAAGGTGTTCAAGGAATGAACCCTTACGGTGGAATGGGAGCAATGTTTAATTTAAATCTTGGAGGAGGACATCCAGGAATGTTTAATCATAATCGTGGTTGGCAAGGTGGAGGTCACTATAGAGGAGGAGCTCCATGGCAAGCTGGATATAATGGACACGTTCCAGGATATGCTGGCGGAAGATTTCCTTATGGTAATGGTGGTGCACGTGGTGGCTTTGGTAGAGCTGGAGGCGCTGTAGGTTCTGCTTATCTATTAGGTGGAGCTGTAGGTGGTTTTGGTGGTAGAGGCGGTTATGGATACGGCGGTGGAAACGGTTATGGATATGGCGGTGGAAATATCAATGGATTTGGTGGAGGCTATGGGAATGGATATGGAGCAGGCTATGGAAATGGATATGGAAACTCAGGAGCAGCTAGAAATGGAACAAGTCGAGGAGGCATTGGAAGATCATCAGGTTATTACAATCCTCAATCAACATATTATCAATATAATAAACAGCAAATGGCTTTAGGTAGAGATGCTCAATCTTATGGACAAAGACAATTTTCCGGAGGATGGGGAGCACCTTATGCTGGCCCACAGTTTGGACCATTTTAAAGCTTTAGTTTTAAATCTTTAAATATTCTTATTTATTTTGAACTAGAGTTTTAACAACGTCTTCGAATACAACTTCAATCTTCTCATTACCAACAAGGCATTTTACTACGCCTCTACCAAATGATTTATGGTCGATAATCTCACCAACCTCATAGTTGTTTTTTACAGAATATGATCTTGATTCGTCAGTTGAAGAGTTTGCTATACCTTTAATCCAAAGATCTTTAGCAACTTCAGCACTAGACTTTCTTTTTTTACGTTTTTTCTTAGTAGTTTTCTTAGTTGTTTTTTTTGTTGCCATGCGAAAGAAAAACCTTTTGTTAACGGTTAGAGTGCGTAATATTACAGCTTTAGTGGCCTCTAGTAAAGTTTCTCTATAAAATACAACTCTCTACGCCAATATAGAGAAGATGCACAAATGAAAAAAATAGAATCTCTTTTTGAAAAAGCTAAAACCCTGCCTAAGACTCCAGGGTGTTATCTAATGAAGAACAAAAGAGAAGATATTATCTATATTGGAAAAGCTAAAAATTTGAAACAAAGAGTTCAATCATATTTTGATAAATCGCAAAAATTTTCAAAAACTCAGGCATTGGTTAAGAATATTCAAGATTTTGAATTCATCTTAACTAGTACTGAAATAGAAGCATTAATCCTAGAAAATAATCTCATCAAAAAGCATGGGCCTAAATATAATATTCGATTAAGAGATGATAAGACTTACCCATACATTCAAATTAATAATAACGAGAAATTCCCTCAGATTACATACACGAGAAAACCAAAATATAAAAAAGGACATAAGATTCTAGGGCCATATCCGGAAGGATATAATCTAAAAGAAGCAATAAAGGCCATTATAAAAATCTACAAATTAAGAGATTGTTCTATCTATGAATTTAGATCAAGGAAATCACCTTGTATTCTCCACCAAATGAATCAATGTAATGCTCCCTGTTTAGACTATATAAGTGCACAAAACTATAAAGAAGATCTTAAAAGTGCGAGTTCTTTTTTTACTTCTCAAACAAAAAGAAAAGAAATTCAAAGTAATATAAAAAAAATGATGCTCTCCTATTCAGAAAACGAAGAGTTTGAGCGTGCTATTATACTACGTGATTCTTTGACTAGCATTGAGGCCTTCATTAATAGTGTTAAGGCCCAAAAGGTAGAGCTTAATAAAAACTTAAGTGATATAGACCTTTTTTCCTTTCATTTTAATCAAGATGAGATCGATCTTAGTTTTTATGAAATAAGAAACTCTCTTCTCATTGGTTCAAAAAATATAAACTTCTTTAATACTTATGAAAATGAAGAGGAGTTTATTGTGCAGCTGCCTTCTCTTCTTTTTTCTTATTATGCTGATCATAAGCATCCTCCTAAATTTATTTTTCATGATTTAGAAACTAAAACCCTTAACCAGTTTAATGATTTACTCGCTACTTTAAGTGATAGTGCAATGAGTTCTAAGTTATGTCCTAGTGGACTCAAATCTTTACTTGATGTTACAAAAGAGCATGCTAGTAATTCTCAAAGAATGAGAAAAGAGAATTATCAAAATATCTTTAAAGGTCTAAAACGTCTTCAGGATTTATTAAAACTAGAGGAAATGCCAAGAAATCTAGAGTGTTATGATGTAGCCGTATGGCAAGGTCAATCGCCTACTTCTGCAAAAATCACCTTCAAGGATGGAAAACCCGATAAAAAAAATTACCGAGCTTATCATTTAGAAACAAGACCTGAAGGCAATAATGACTTTGCTATGTTAGAAGAAACACTTACCCGTCGACTAAAAAGTGATAATTATCCAGATGTCTTCATTGTAGATGGTGGCAAGCAACAATTGAGTACTTTCAAAAAAGTATTAAAAGAAAAAAGTGTAGACATACCAGTCGTAGCTATTGCTAAGTCAAAGGCAACTCAAACAAAGCATACATTTAGAAACCAAAAAATATCCAAAAGCCAAGAGCGACTTTTTATTTCCAATAGAGTAAACCCTTACCCACTTGAGAAGTGTATTGAACTCTATCGAATTATCACTCAAATGAGAGATGAGGCCCATCGATTTTCAAGAAAACTTCATCATAAAAACGAAAAGAAACAATTTATACATTCTGATCTGTCTAAGATTGAAGGAGTTGGTAAAGTGACTGTTCAAAAGATCTTATCACAATTTAAAGGAAATATTGCAGAGCTTGCAAAACTTAGTCCTAAAGAGATGAGTATAAACTTTAAGATTTCAGAAAAAGTTGCTCTTAAAATAATTAGCTCTATGAAGGAGAAGTAACTTAGCTTTGGCTTTTTTCTATTTCTTCTATTAACTTATCTACTTTTTCTTTAATAGCTTTATTGGTTTTCTTTTCTTGTTCTATCGACTTAGATAACTCTTCGTAGAATTTAAGTTCTACTTTGTTTTGACTTCTTTTGGCTGCTCTAATTTTAGACCTTATTGAAATAGCACCTCTAGAGAGTTCAAAGTCATCAGAGAGTAGCCCATTACTTAAAAAGATAAGATTTGAGTATCTAGTATATAAAATTTGAATCGAGTAATCTGATAAGAAGATTTTTTTCAAAGCACCACTAATCAATGCTCCTTGTTCGTCAATAATGCTTGAATCAGAACATGGAGATTTACTATTACCAGTAGATAAGTTTTTTAGTCGTAATTCTTGTTCGTAAGCACATTGTTTTGAAAATGCATCATATTCACTACCTATTTGGTTAAAATATAATTCATTGAAAATCGATTCATCTTTTAATTGATCAAAAGTATAATCTACTGGATCTTGAGCATTAAAATGAATAAGTTCATGTAAAAGTGTACTGGCAGCATCAAAAATGCTCAGTTTATGATCAATGCAGACAATAGGATCAGCTTCTAATTGCCTAACTTTCATTAAACTTTTAGTTTCTTTAACCTCGTATTCAAAGTCGTTACTATATTCTAGATTAAACATTTCTTCTATTAAGTATCTTTTTCTCTCTTCTTGATCAGAAATTGATAAAAGCTTCTTTTTATCATCAAGGTTTTTTACTCGAGATTGAAATGAATTCTCCGCTGAATGATCAATAGTTACTCCAAATTGAGCATAAGCCTCTTCTCTTAATTTATAAGTATTAACCTCAAACTTACAGGCATAAACCTTTGAAATAAGATTAGGGTGAATAAGTTCACCATTATCTTTAAAAACTTCAGACTTAAAAGTCGTTTGTTTTATCAAATTTATCAATGGACTAAGATTGTCTTGAGTGATTTTTGTTTTTGAGTATCCCTCTTCAGAATACTTGCCCCACTTAATGTTCTTAGAATCAAACCATTTTTCATCTAAGCTTGAATTTGAAAAAAGATTAAAAGACAAAAAGAGCATTAAGGTTTTCATGGCTGCAATATAGCTCAAAAAATGAGCCTTACTCTTTAGTATAAAAAAATTACATTATATTCTTAAAGGCTTAGAAGCTGCCTATTTATCGGCACTTTGAGTTAATAGAATCGATCTTGTTAATTAACTTCTTAGTAACACCTATAGAGGATTTTTTATAAAGTCGTCTATGTTCCTTGGCAAAGGCTTTAACAACAGATTCGTCTTGAAGAACTAAAAGAGTTTCATCATTTTCCTCATTAGCGGCTTTTGACCAATTCTGAGATCCAAAAATAAGAGTCTTATTATCAATAATCGAAAATTTATGATGCAATTTATCGTCCGAATTGATCTTTGGAATTCCACCATCTCTTTCAGGTAGTCTCCAAGGCCTATTACCTTTTTCATATTTACAACTTTGAGGACTTCTCATTTTCACGCCCCACATATCTAAAAGTTGGCTATAATACCTTGTTGCAAATAATGGATCGACAAGAAATTCCATGCTAATTGATGGCCTATTTTTTTTAATCTTTTCTAATTCATCGACTAAATATTGCGAGCTAAATACGAACAAACTACTCTTAATAGATCGCTTTGCTGTCTTTAAGGTTTTTGCTATTAACCCATTTGTACTACTTTTGACTCCAAACTTTTTAACACTAGTAGGTGCGAATTGAACTTTAAGTAATGTATTTCTAGAGTTCATACTGAAAGTAATTGGCTCTCTATAGGGCTTTGATTTTTTAAATAAACCTTTTTCCCACATAAAATTAAATTCTTTTAAAAAGTATTGAGATAATCGTGGAGCAGAAAAGGCTAACATCGCATTAGCATTTCCAACGGAAGTTCTACTATTAAAATCTCCATGAATTCCACTTCGAGTAAAATTTGCTGAAGAAACAATAAGATATTTCTTATCTATAACGACAAATTTATGATGCATTAATCCTGACTTAGGTCCTAACCTATCATCTCTAACTATAACTTTACCTTTTTTTAAAATCGTTAGAGCATCTCTACTCTCTATTTCTCTAGTCGATATTTTCCCGTTTCCGTTTATATCTAAAAAATCTTGTTGCTCTTGAACTTTAGATCTAAGCTCTTGTGGAAGTTCTCTCTTTTGAGCTGGAGTTATCTTTGCAAGGCTTAAGTTATATTGATCCTCTAAAAGTACCCTTACTTTAACACCACGTTTTTTAGCTTTTACTAAGGCCTTAGCATAATTAGTGATATTAAAATCCTGAACTGCAACATCTAGTGAAACTTTAGCGATATTGGCCGCTTTAATGAGAACTGCTTCTAAGTCATCACCATTTTTTTCTATATTTCGATATGGATCTATATATTTTTTTGATTCGTTTTGATTGAAATAACTTTGAACTTTAGCTGCGAATGCTATTGAGTTAAAGCTTAAAATGTAAAAGAAAAGTACAATTTTTTTCATTATTGAGTTCCTTTATTTTCAATGAGTCTAGCCTAGTTTGGTCAACTATCTTGTTAATATATGTTAAACTTTCTTACTTTTTCGTTATAAAAAACGCAACGAGTCGAAGCTAGTTCTCTCTCAAAAGAGTTGAGAGAGAACCTAAAACGAATGCTTTATACTATGAACAACCAGTTGTTCCACCACAACTATCACACTTCATACAAGACCCATTTCTAAGAAGTGTGAAGGCCCCACAATCGGTACATGGTTCTCCCTCATATCCTTTCATCTTAGCGGTTTGTCGTTTTTGTTGAGCTTCTCTCATTTCAGAATTTGCTTCTTTAGTAAAAACTTTATGAGTCTTAACTCCTACTCTTCCATCAGCGTGATCAACTTGAGTTGTCCCTTCTATCATATCTAATAATGGCTCTTGATTTTCATCTTCTCCAGCAATGGCGTCAGGCTTAAGATCTGTTGGTTTCACATGAACAAGGTCATGTCTTCCTAAGTATCTACAAGCAAGATCTCTAAATACATAATCAATAACAGACGTCGACATTTTTATATTGTCGTGACCGATAACCACACCATTTGGTTCGAAACGAGTAAAAGTAAAGGCTTCAACAAACTCCTCTAGTGGTACTCCGTACTGAAGACCAAGAGAGATAGAAATTGAAAAGCAATTCATAAGTGATCTATAAGCTGCTCCCTCTTTATGCATATCTACAAAAATTTCACCTAGAGTTCCGTCGTTATATTGTCCTGTTCTGAGGTAGACTTTGTGACCGCCGACATTTGCTTTTTGAGTATAGCCAGATCTTCTATTAGGAAGAACTTTTCTTTTTGATACTTCTTTGTAAATAACTTTTTCAACAATTTTAGTGGCAACCTGTGTGATTTTTTCTGTTTGGGAAAGTTCATCGTAGTCCTCCAATGATAAATTATCAAAGGCCTGAGCATTTAATGGTTGAGAAAGCTTAGAGCCATCCCTATAAATTGCGTTAGCCTTAACCATCAAACTCCATGATAGTTTATATGCATCAGCGATATCATCTACTGTTGCTTCATTTGCCATGTTAATAGTTTTTGAAATTGCTCCACTTAAAAATGGTTGAGCTGCGGCCATCATTTTAATATGACCTTGATAGCTAATTAATCTCTTTCCATACTTTCCACATTTATTAGCACAATCAAAAACTGCTAAATGTTTATCTTCAATATGAGGAGCTCCTTCAATGGCCATCGTTCCACAAACATAATCATTAGCGTTACTAATCTGCTCAGCAGTGAATCCAACTTCTTGAAGAATATTTAGCATAGGATCATTTAATTTTTCTTCACTAAGCTTTAGAGTTTTTAAAATAAAATCATCCCCAAGAGTAAATCTAGAAAAGACATAATTAATATCAAATGCACTCTCTAGAGAAGATTCTATTTTTTCAATAAGCTTATCTGTGAAACCTTTCTCTTTTAAAGTTTTATGATTCACTCCATCACAACCTTTAAATGTTCCTCTTCCTACGGCATGTCCAATAATGTCATCAATCTGAGTTGCAGAATATCCAAGTGTTTTTAGAGATACAGGGACTGATTGATTGATGATTTTAAAGTAACCACCGCCAGCAAGTTTTTTGAATTTTACAAGTGCAAAGTCAGGCTCAACTCCTGTCGTATCACAATCCATTACCAAACCAATTGTTCCAGTTGGAGCGAGCACTGTTGTTTGAGCGTTTCTATAACCGTACTTCTCACCAAGTTTTAAAGCTTCATCCCAAGATTTCTTAGCAGCTTTTACTAAAAACTCTGGAGCAAATTTCTTGTTTAAAGCAACAGGGCAAACTGTTAATCCTTCATAATCAGCATCACTCTTAGCAAAAGCTGCTCTTCTATGATTTCTGATAACTCTTAACATATCTTCTTTATTAGTAGCGTATCCTGGAAATGGGCCGTGCTCTTTAGCAAGTAGTGCTGAAGTTTTATAACTAGTTCCACCCATAATAGCTGTGATTGCTGAAGTCATATTTCGACCTTCTTCAGAATCATATGGCATTCCTAATCTCATCAAAAGCGCACCGATGTTAGCAAAACCTAAACCTAGAGTTCTATATTTGTAACTTCGCTGCGCGATTTCTTGAGAAGGAAATTGCGCCATTAAAACAGAAATCTCAAGTATCGTTGTCCAAATTTCACAAGCGTGAATAAATTTTTCGACATCAAACATCTGCGTCACTGGATCTAAAAATTTCACAAGGTTTAAACTTGCAAGGTTACAAGCCGTATCATCTAAGAACATATATTCTGAACAAGGATTAGATGCGTTGATTCTTCCATCTTTTGGACATGTATGCCATTCGTTAATTGTATCATCAAATTGAACGCCAGGATCAGCTGATTGCCACGCCGATTCATTAATCTTTGCCCAAAGATCAGCGGCTTTAATAGTCTTAGTCGTCTTTCCAGTTTTTCTAGACTTTAATTCCCAGTTTCCATTTTTTTCTAATACTTTAAAAAATTTATTTGGAATACGAACTGAGTTATTTGAGTTCTGCCCAGCAACTGTTCTATAAGCTTCACTATCCCAATCTGTATCATAAACTTCAAATTCAATTTCTTTAATTCCTTGCTTGGCAAGATCAATACACCTTGAAATATAGTTCATAGGAACATATCCCTCAGATGCTTTTTTGATTGCAGCTTTTAGAGCAGGGTTAGTTTTGGTTTTATATCTATCATTACCTTCAATATCAGATTCAGTAATTGCACTCATCACTAACTTTAATGAGTTATGACAAACTTTTGATCCAGTAACTAAAGAAGCAACTTTTCTCTCCTCTTTAACTTTCCACATTACAAATTCTTCAATATCTGGATGATCTAGATCTATACAAACCATCTTTGCTGCTCTTCTAGTTGTTCCACCAGACTTGATTGCTCCAGCGGCCCTATCTCCAATTTTTAAAAATGACATTAAACCAGAAGAAAAACCTCCACCAGATAAAGGCTCTCCTTCTCCCCTAATATTAGAAAAGTTTGTTCCTGTTCCGGATCCATATTTAAAGAGACGAGCTTCCCTAGTCCAAAGATCCATAATCCCGCCTGGATTTACCAAATCATCTTTAATAGATTGAATAAAACAAGCATGTGGTTGAGGTCTTTCATAAGCACTAGTTGATTTTAATAATTTTCCAGTACTTGGATCTACATAGTAATGACCTTGTGGAGAACCAGTGATTCCATAAGCACTATGTAAACCTGTGTTAAACCATTGGGGTGAATTTGGTGCTGCCATTTGATGACAAAGCATATACCTCACTTCATCTTCAAAGCCTTGAGCATCAGATTCTGAGTCAAAATAGTTATATCTTCTTCCCCAAGACGCCCAACAACCAGCAAGTCTATCAAATACTTGTCTGGCATCAGTCTCGGTTCCTGTAATCACTTTATCGTTTTCATCATATATAACTTCCCCATTTTCATTTTTTTGAGGAACCCCTGTTTTTCTGAAATATTTTTGAGCAATAATATCTGTTGCTACTTGTGACCAAGCTTTGGGAACAGTTACATCCATACTTGATGAAGTTGATCCATCTAAGTTCCTGACCTCTGAGGTACGTTTTTCGAATTCAATTCCTGCGTATGGGGACTTTCCTTCTGTGGTAAAGATTCTCTGAAATTTCACTTCAACTCCTTTTTAAGCGATAAAAAATATTTCGTTTTGATAACGGGGTAAGATTAGTAAACGGCCAATCCGTATTTTCGTCAACACAAGATATAGAACATTTGAGAGTCAATCTTTTGTTTTTGCTACTATATCTAGTGTGATCATATTTTTGGCGTAAACTCATATGGTCCTGAAATATCTAAATATCCCAAAATTTGAGGCCGTGGCCTGATCTATTATAACAAATAAATAAAATTTAGACAGTGGCTTGTGGTTAAAATTATTTTTCTAACAATTTGTTATAGGTCTTAAAGTCAGACCAAAACAATAATCTATTTATTCAAATCAATGAGCTCAGCAACCGTATCAAACGGCTTTTCTTGACAATAATAAAGACTGCCAAGATTAAACATAAGTGCGAATATCTGTTAATTTTTAAGAGAAATATCTACTATTTTATCGTCTTCGGATATTTCTCACAGTATTTCTTAATTTTCCAAATTTGATATAATTAACAATAAGATGTTTAGATTAAAATTTATATTTATTCTTTTATTTACTTCTATGGGGTTTGCTCAATTTCCCAATAATCCAGCTCTAGAACTTTGGGTAAATTCGAGTCTGGATGAGATTTATAGAGAATATCCTGTTGCTAAAATAGCTCTTAGAGAGCAATTGTTAACACTTGCCTCGGGTCTATTTGAAGAGAGCGATGTTGAAAGGATGAGAAGGTTTATGGATTCTTATCCAAGTCACTTTCTTCGTATAAATCATGAAGTAAAAAAAAGTTATCAAACTACACGTAAAATGATTGGCAATCCTCCCCGTCAAGCAACTGCAGTTATCAGCGGGAGATCTATTGTTGGCATGGTTCAAGCTTTAATCTTACAAAGACAAGGTTATAAAGTAAGCATTTTTGATACACGAGAAAAGTATACCAGAAACATCCAATGGGCAGTACGAGAGTCATTAATTAGTATGTTGAATCTTCTTTCGACTGATAATGACTTATCGAGCCTCATCAATGAAAAAGTTATGAGTAAACTTGATGCCTCATATCATATTAATACTAACGGAGAATTATCTGAATATAGTGTCGATGAAATTAAATCTTCTAGTTCGCTTCAACTAGAACAAATAAAAAGTGCTAAAGATATGCTATCTCAACCATCTGTATTAACTACACAAACTAAAATGAGCAACTCTTAGAAGATTTTATTAGAGATCAAAAAGATATAGATGTTCTTCAAGGAGAAGTTGTGGTTAATCCGCAACTTAATGAGTTCAACAATCATTCAGTAAAAATTAAAAATAAGAATGGTGAAATCTTTCAGAGCTTTGATAATCCAGACATTATAGTTTTAGCTGAAGGTGCTAATAGTTCTAATGCAAAAAGAGTTGGAATAAATTCTGTGCAAACAACAGAGGCTCGTTTACAAATGGCTGGAGAAATAAGCTTGAATGGAAAAGGGGCAATGGCTAAAAACTTCAGGTCTGAATCTGGCGAACAATTAGTTGCTTATACAATGGAAACAAAAAACTCTGATAAAATATGGGTTGTTACTGATGTTCATGCCAATAAAGTTGATCCAAACCCAGATAATTTCCCTCTAGAAGTTAAGGATCAAAATTTAGCAAAAGGTAGCACCGAATATGAAGCGAGATTAAATGAATTGAAAGTTAATTTTGAAAAAGAGAAATCACGGCTCACTAGAAAAGAATACAAAAGAGTTTCAAGTCAAGCACTTAGGATCAACCCTCATGACCTTGAAAACGTAGAAATAAGTGGTCCCTTAGAAAGACTTAAAGATCCATCACTATTTTTCTTAGATCAACGGATTAGCTCTGATGCTATTTCAGGAAATAATTTACGAATGGTTGGTGATACAGTTGGCAATGCCACCCCTACAGTTGGTGGAGGGATGCAGATGGGTGCTACTTCTCATGCCTTGAGATCTATAGATTTAGATGTAAATGTTGCTACTATAGAAAAAAAACTAGAAAGAGGAATAATTTCAAAAGAAATAGCCCAGAAAAACATTCTTCAAGCTCGAAAGACTTACTCTAAAAATGTAATTGATGATACCTTAAGTTGGCACAGACAAGGAATCCCTGATATGTATTTACATATTTCCCCAAATGGCGCTCAACCTAAGAAACTCTCAAACAATAGTAGCTTAGCTAAATTAATTGATGGAGATGGGACAAGTTATCTTAATAAATATAATCAAATAGTTGATAATTTAAACAGTGAAATAAATAAAATAAAAAATATGAGCGAAATGGAAATTAAAAATCTAACGGCTCATCCTGATCCATATTATAGAATTGATCCGAGGAGCATATTTAAAGTATATCCAGCTTATGATTCAAATGCTGGAGAATACATCTTAGATCAAGATGGGAATAAGCAAGTTGATCTTAAAGGAATTGATAAATATAAAAGTAAAGCAAAAAAATGGGCCTATGATGATTACTTAAGAAAAACTCACGATCTCTCCATTGATTTATGGAAAATGAATCATATTGATGAACCTGTAGAATTCTTAAGGGAAATAATTCCACCTCGTCCTAAAGAAGGACTTGAAGTTCCTCGAGGAATGAAGCCCTATGAAAATAAAAGGTATATAAAGAAATTATCTCCAAATGATTCATTTAAAAACTTAAAACTTGCAAATCCCTGCCTTCAATATTTATAAGATAGAAATTAAAATTAATCTCAACTAATTAACTTTCTCAAAAGTAAATATGAATCTCATTAGAAATAAATACTTCATAAAACTTCAATGAATTAAAGATCCATTTTACGATTATCTACACTCTATAAAGGGAATTATGATTTGTTCACCTTAGGTGTCTAAATAATATACAGCTTTCATTCGAACAAAAAAGTCTCTTTCTTTCTTGAATTCGTTGATTACTGTTTAGAAGAGCCTATTACTTAAAAACATAAACGTGACCAGTATTATCAAAATACATAAATCTTATACCCTATGTACACAAGTTCTGCAGATACATTGAAGTTATAATCCAGAATATAAAACCCTGAAATATTGTATGATGGAAATTGCTATATTATTGATACAAAATTAAACTATTTGTCAGCTATACTGATTTAATCATTATGAAAAACTTTAACTATTCTCTATTTTATTATTCTTTGTGGTTGCTCTTCGGCAATCATAAACAAAACACCTTCTGCTATAGAGAATAGAACAAACGCAAGTGCATATCTTTATGAAATAGGAGATAGTATCGAGTTAGAGCTAGTTTCCAACTTGACTCTAGAAGTTGATACTGTATGGTCTTCTCATTGTTTTTCGAAACCAAGGGCAATGACTATAAAATATGACAGAAACAAAGACGAGTTTATAAGAACTATACCTACCATAAGAGTAAACTAACTTTTTAATTGTATTTAATTAAATCGAAGAATGTTATATTGGAGATTTTTTTTTTATTTTTTATAAATTATTGAGTCTTTCTGTAAATCGACATGTTTTATCTACTTCATGGATAAGGTTTTAAATGCTACTTATCGTTTCCGCCATTTACTCATTAATTTCTCAGTGATTACTTAAAAACATAAAGTCGATTTCGACTCGAGTAAGCCGCAAGCGATTTCCCATCAGTTTCTAAATGACCAAAAATAGATGAAAACTTATGTCCAAGATGAAAAGTATCTACAACTTTTAAAGTTCTTGGATCTATTGCAAGTATATGACCTTTGTATGTAGAAGCTACAAGGTGATGATTCCAAAACTTTGCTGAACCAAAACTAAATTTAGAAATTTTCTTTTTTGTATCCAGAACACCATCAAGATTAAAAACATAAACATGACCAGTATTATCAAAAACATAAACCTTATGGCCTAAGTACACAGGTTCAGCAGAAGCATTTAACTTATACTTATTGATAACATTCCCATTATCTGGATTGATTAAATGAAAATCTCCACCAAGCGAGCCTATCCAGATTTTATTCTCTATTAAGCTTGGGCTCATATCTATGTCGATAAACTTCTTCTTATTTGATAATTTTCTCTCCCAGTCTAGAGCTCCATCAGATAGCTTAACGGAGACAAGGTAGCCATCTGCTGTACCGAAGATTAGATTGTCTTTATAAGCCTTGGGAGTTGATAACCTATTAAGCGTTGATAATTGAGCGACAGATCTTTTATAATGCCACTTAATTTTTCCATCTGCTTTATTTAAAGCAACAACAACATGACTTCTTAATCTCACAATGATGAGATCTTTGTGAGCAACAACATCTGATTCTACTGGAGATTGTAAGAACTCTTTAAAAATTACTTTTTTCGTCGAAAGATTTTTTGCAACAACATAACCTTCATTGGTTCCATAATATAAAATGTTATTTTGTAGTAATGGTCTTCCAACCACAGCACCATTTGTATCTATATGAGCAGTTTTAATTCCTTTGTGGTTATAAACATAAACTCCACCTTCTAGACTACCAACCATTAATTTATCAGTTGTAATCTTTGGAGTGATTCCACCTATTGGTAAGTTTCCAGTCTTATAAGCAGGGTCTAAATTTTTATTCCATGAGACACTTAAAACCTTAGTGTCTCTGACTGGTTTATTAAAAATTTTGCTACTAGTTTTTTCTAGTCCCGCACACGAGAGAACAAATATAAGAAGGAGGTATTTCATGTTTTTCCTTTACTCTAAAATTATAGAGTTTTCGTTTGCAAAGATTTTTGCAAGGTTTGCTTCTTTTGAAGCTGGGAAATTTTTCAATAAATGTTGAAAATTACTTTTTGCTTGATCAGTTTGCCCATCTAAAAGGTGAAGTCTTCCAAGATCAAGATAAGTTTTTTCTTCTAATTTCAAGCTAGATGAAAGAGTTGATTTTAAGATCCTTATCGCTTCTTTATAATTTCCTTTGTCTTCATTTAAAACTGAAGAATAAAGACTATAATAATAACTTGATAGTTCATGGCTTGATTTTGTTTTTAAAAAGTTAAAAAATTCAATCGCCTGGTCCTGAGAGGTCGTATCTTTTTTTATTGCATCAAATGCTTCAGAAGCTACAACTAAAAAACTATTTGAACTTCCAAGTTCATTGATTGTTGATTTTGATTTATTAATAAAATCAAGAGTATTAATTTTTTTATCTTTAAAGTCCTGAAGAGTACTTGTTTCAAATGCTCCCATTACTTTAGAGCTTGTGTCCACAGATTGAGCTGACTTGCTATTTATATATCCAACTAGCAGAGAAATAAGGATCCCAGCAATTAGTAAAAATATGGCCCACTTGGAATAAAGTTTTAATTTTTCATCATTATCAGCAATCATTTGTGCTGGATCAATTACTGGTACAACTGGTTTAGCATTCTTGGATTTAGCCATCTTTTTCTACTCCTAATAAATTATATTTATAATCGTCTGTTATAGTAATTTCCAAGCACCATAGTTGTCAAAATAGCTATAGAATAAAGAGAGCTCTTAAGTTAAGATTTTTATTAATGATTACTTTAAAGCGCTTTGTCATTTTATTGTTATTTTGCCTAAGTAGCAGCTCTTTTACTCAATCACAGGTCTCAGATGAGATCTTAGAGTCTATGGATGATGATTTGAGTGTTGGAAACGATATATTCACGGATTTCCAGGAAAACGTAGAATCTGCTCAAATTTTAGAAGATGAGAGATTTTATAGATATGGTCGTTTTTTCTCAGTTAATTTAGGAATAGGTCATACGACTTTTACTGGAAATAGAGGAACAGCTTTCAAAGATAAGTTCCCTACCTTCCATTTCTCTCTCACCTATTTTCTTGATTTCTTATCCGCTATAAATTTTGGAGTTGAATTTTCTAAACATCAGATGACTATTGATTTTCAGACGAGAAGATTTCCTCGAACTGATGAAATAGGTGCCATTGATGTTTCTATTATTAGACCTTTTTTAGCTTATCGATTTTATATAGATACGAGTAATTTAAGCTCAGTATTTACTTACTCCAATCCCTATTTTACTGGAAGAGTTGAATATTGGTATCAAACCAATAAGTTTCTTGATTCTCCAACTATCATTGAAGGTGGCCAAGAAAAAGGTGGAGGTCTTGGGGGCGGATTTGGTTTTGGTTTAGAATTTCCACTAGAGTTTAAAAAGAGGTATCTAGGAATAGAAGCACTCGTTCATCCAGTTAATTATTTTGATGGTGATGTCACAAGCTGGAGGCCATCCACAGGTAATACTGTTGGGTATGATGATTTAAAAGGTCTTGGCTGGAGTGTTAAAACAACCTTTAACTTAACTTGGTAAGATCACCTTTACCTGTTCTAAAAACTAAATGAATTGGAGTATTAGGAATAGGAAAGTTTCTTCGAATTCCGTTTACTAAATATCTTCTAAATTGAACTGGTACACCTCTTGATCTATTCACAAATAATAAAAATGTTGGAGGATCAGACTTAACCATAGCTGCATATTTAAATTTAAACTCTCGAGCACCACCTCTACCTCTAATGACAGTTGGGTTTCTCTCTACCAATTGATGAATCACTCTATTTAAAGCTCCAGTTGGAATAGATTTATTTCTATAAATTAATCCTTCTTTAATTGATTGCTTTAAACCTTTGATTCCCCAGCCAGTCTTTGCTGAAATAAAGACAGGTCGACAATATTTTAACCAAGGAAGTTCATATTCAAAGTCTAATAGAAACTCTTTCTTTTCTTTTTTATCAGAGTACACTTCTTCTTTAAGGTCGATTTTATTAATAGCGATCACAAGAGTCTTTCCCCGCTCAATTGCTATTCCCATTAATTTTTTATCTTGGCTTGTAAGGCCTACAACTCCATCCACCATATAGATAACAATATCACTTTCATTGATGGCCCTAAGCGATCTATAAACAGATTGAGTCTCAATAAAATCACTCACTTGGCTCTTTCTTCTGATCCCTGCTGTATCTATGACTTTTAGAGATCGAATTGTATCTTCGATAATAGTTTCGTCTTCAGGTTCTTCTTCTTGGATTATTATCACTTCATCAGAAGTCTCCTCCAGTGAAACATCTAAATCATCTTGCTCATAAAAGAAGTTCCCATCATCATACTCTTTAGTATCAATGAACCCGTCTCCTTCTTCTAAAACTTTTTTGAAAAGACTAATTTCATCTTTTTTAAAGTTAAATTGAGAAGTTTTTAAGTATTTAACATCTTGACCAAAATCTAAATCAATGAAACCTTCAATAGGATCAATGGTTGTCCCAGCAATACTAGAAACACTTGCTCTCTCACTTCCTATTAAGTGATTTAGAAGAGTTGATTTTCCAACATTAGGAGCTCCAATAATTGAAATCCTTCCGCCTATTTGAAAATTTGGTTTCACCCCGTCAAAAATCTTTTCTTGTTCAGTAGTAAACTCTTTTGCAAAGTTTGAGATTCGATCTTTCAAATCACTTAATCCACGATTATGTTCTGCCGAAACGAGAGAAATCCCTTCACTCGCGTATTTATAAAAATCACTTTCTATTCCAGCTAATCTATCATCATCGTACTTATTCACTAAAATCCAAAAGTTCTTTTTTTCTTTTCTAGTAAACTGAACGATTGATTCATCAAATGGTAATAGTCCATCTCTCACATCCATAACGATTAAAACAAGGTCTGATTCTTTAACCGCTATTCGAGCTTGTTGAGCCATTACTGAATATAATTTATCATCATCAATTGTTTCAAGGTCAGGATAAAAGCCTCCTGTGTCGACTAGGATTAGATCTTTATCTTGATGATCACTATCTGTGTATTTATATAAACCATAATGCCTATCTCTTGTTACACCTGGTCTATTATGTGTAATTGCTTTCATGGAATTTCCAAGTAAACGATTAAAAATCGTACTCTTCCCGACATTTGGTCTTCCTATAATTGATATAACAGGAGTTTTCATCTCTTCCTCCATACACGCTTAGAATTTTGAACTCTAGGGAGCCCTATCTCTTCGAGAATAAAATTATTTTTAAACCATTTAGGTGCAACTTTTACGTGGAGTTTTAAATAAACTTTCCCACCCATCATGGCCTCAATTTTTTTCCTAGCATTGGATCCAATATCTTTAATAACACTTCCCTTGGACCCAACAACAATAGCTCTTTGACTCGGTCTATTTACTAAAATAGTAGCACTAATATCAGCTTGAACTTTTGATTCTTCTGTTGGCTTTTCTTTAAATTTATCTATAGTTACAGCTAATTCATAAGGAAGTTCTTCTTTTAACACCCTAAATGCTTGCTCTCTAATATATTCGGTTACAAAAAACCTCATATTCTTGTTTGAAACATCTCCTTTTGGATAAAGGTGTGGTCCATTTGGAGCTTCATCACACAGGGCTCCTACTAACTCATGAACATTTGATCCAGTCTTTGCACTAATTAAAAAGTACTTTTCAAGAAAACCATATTTTTCTTGAAGTTTACTAAAGTCTTCCTCATACGATCTATTCTCAGCCACGTCACTCTTATTAAATATGACCCATGACTTTGTTAGGTCTTTTTGGAGGCAACTCATAAAGTTTTCAAACTCTTCTAGAATGTTTTTTCTAGCATCAATCAAAATAATATTAAGATCAGACCCTTCACTAGCTCTTGCTGCTTGACCATTCATTCTAATATTTAACTCTTGACCTGATTTATGTATTCCTGGAGTATCTACAAGAACAATCTCTGTTCTATCTACAGTAAAACAACAATGAAAAGTATTTCTAGTTGTTTGAGGTTTTCTACTTACGATAGAGAGATCAAAACCTAGCAGATTATTAATCAAAGTACTTTTTCCAGCATTAGGTTTTCCTAAGAGAGAAACCATAATGGACTTGTTGTGTGGGTGTTGATGGGTGATAAGCATTACTTGTACTCCTTAAATATTTCTTGATTTTCTAAAATTTCTTTTGCTAGTTTTTTTTCGGCTTTTTTCTTTGACTCTCCAAGGGCCATACCTAGAGATTTATCTCCGACCCAAAGAGTTGTTTGAAAAACTCCTTGCCCCATATTTTTAGTTCTATATTCTGGGGTTAGTTTAAAATGTTTCATGATTTTTTCTTGAAGTTCTGATTTTGAATCAAAGTCTTCTAAAATCTCTGTAGAGAAAAGATTAAGATTGTGAGATTTTTCATAATCTTTATAAACTTTGACTAAACACTCATTGGTCTTCTCATAATTTGAATCCAGATAAATTGCACCAATGATGGCCTCAAAAACTCTTGATAAGTTTTTTGACCTCTCACGTCCGCCATTTTTTTCTTCACCTTTTCCAAGAAGTAAAAATTTATCTAATTTTGTAAACTTAGTAAGTTCACTTAAAATATCTTCATTAACTAGAGCACTTCGAATTTGAGAAAGGTCACCTTCATCAAGATTGGCTTGATTTTCATATAACTTTTCGCTGATAAGTAGATCTAAGACTGCATCACCTAAAAACTCTAACCTTTCATTAGAGTTAATTTTATTCATTTTATGATCGTGAATATAACTTCTATGACTTAAGGCCTTAGTAAATAAATCAATATTTTTAATTTCTGGATAATAAAAACTCGAGGCAAGTAAGCTTTCAAACTCGTTAATTTGCCAAGGTAGGTCATAAATCATTACAACTCCAAGGTAGGTCATCAACAACCAAAATGGTTGAATAAGTTTGTTTAGCAATAGCTAGTCCTAAGTTCAAGAAGTAGAGAATATTTTACAAGTAATGACTTTACGCATTAATATGAATATAGATAAATTTTAAGAGATAATAAGCTTATGACAAAAGGAATCGTCATTAATAAGAAAGGTCAGCTCAGTATATTCTTGGCCATCTCTATCGTGTTTTTCATGACGACAGTGGCCTTTGTTATCAATGTTGGTCTTTTTGTAAAAGCAAAGATCAATCTTCAAAATGCTGTTGATGCCGCGGCTTGGTCTGGGGCTGCTGTTCAAGCAAGGCAACTTACTGATATTGGATATTTAAATTGGGAAATGCGCAATAATTATAAAGAGTGGCTTTTTAAGTATTATGTATTGGGAAATTATTCCACCAAAGGAGTACAAAATCCGAGTGCTTTTCCTGGCCAATCAAACTTTAGGTTGGGTAACCAATTTGAAAGAGGTGGAGCAGGAGATAAGTATAATATTCCTAGTATCTGTCTTGATAGTCATTTAACTAGTAATGTTTGTAGTTTTTATAGTCTCCCAGGGGTTCCTAGATTAAGTAATATTGGTTTTACGGGTCTTGATCAAGTTACAAAAGAATTAGAAAATAGTATTGCAACAGCAGTTGCTAAAAATTGTATCAATGCAACCAATACAAACTTTGTAGCAGCTCAACAATGGACTTATGGCTTAGGCCAAAGCCAAACTAATAGTGACCTCCTTCCTAAAGAATTAATTGTCACTCGCCCAGGAGCATGGACAAAAGGGATTGAACTTGCATTTCGAGTTAGAAATATAGAAGCAATGCTCAATGCTGCCCCAGGTGAAGCAACAATAAACTCTATTACTAGTATTGAACAATCTGGATTAGCTAAAAATGAAAGATTAGTGAAATCATTTTATTCAGCTTATCGAAACCTTGGTAATGGGAGTGATAAAAACCTTAAAAATGAATTAAAGATTACAGAACTTAGTCCCATCAGATTAGCAGACAGAGCTCCCAGTAGTTTATCTAACCTACTCATACCAGGTTCAAGTGAAGCAATTAATAAGTATTATATTGATCTTAAATTTTATCCAATAAACATGGCGATCTTTTTCACTACTTTGGCTCCTAAAGGTAATGATACAAGCCAAGCATCTTGTGAAGTTATTAAAACAGCTTATCCTGTTCCTGCTTTTCCACTTGGCTTTGATAAAAACCAAAATGTTTTAACCTATTATGCAGTCAAAGGAGAAACTAAGTTTAATGGGCTGTTCAATCCGTTTTCTAAAGATGGAATTAGATTAGTTGCTTATGCAGCAGCTAAACCCTTTGGTGCAAGGATAGGGCCCAAAATTTTTGATACCTATTCCAATGAAACATTTGTTACTCCTAGAGGAGTAAAAGGTGATACTACTTCATCCAAAAGATCATCTAGTTATATTTTTGGTTTAAAGCCAACTCCTGGTGGAGATTCATCAGCATTTCCTCCTATTTTGCCAGACAGTGAAAGCTTTTGGGTTCAAAGTCCTGATGAAGCAATTGGTGGGTTGACGGGTTCCGAGGATCCCAAATTTGTTATTCCTAATTTAACTTATGATAAAACTGGAAACTCATTAGATCATGCTGAATCAATTTATGTTATGAATACGCCAATTGAAATTTCAGATAATGCATACAAAGTAGGACTTTATGATCCGGAACAATTATCTGCTTTTAAAGGATCTCTGACTTCAGCACGACCAAGTGTTAGACAAGTTGCAGATGCAATTAGAGAAGTTCGATCTCCAACTAATTATGAAGCTCAAAACTACTTAATTCCAACTACTGATCGAGATAATTCAAGTTTTCCATCAACCCGAGTTGATCACTATGGCCAAAGTTCAACAGATTCCCATGGACTAAAAGTCTTTGCACCAATTTTTGGAAGAAATGCAATCTACGAAACAGATCAAATGCTTTCTACTATTACTCAGTTCTTTGAGGCCCAAGCAAAATCAATTATAGCATTTAGAGATAAGATGTATGAAGTAAGGCAAGCAGCTTTAGCATCTGCTGCAGCCAATGGAGAGCAAGCCAATTATGTAGATGCTATGAACCTCTTTATTGATTCTCCACTAAGTTGTAATTCAGTTATTGGTCAACTCACTAGCTTTTTAATAGGTCCAGCTGCTGCTGAGATCGGTGATACAACAACTTGTGATAGTGATAATCAAGGCGGTGCAGACACGTACATAAATGGTTTAACTGCATATTTCACTACTGCAGGCCAAGATCAAAATTTTAGAGATTTTTACCTACAAGACTACCCTATAGATTTTTCCAAAAAAATGACTCTTGATAAGAAATTCAGTGCTTTCTTTCCAGGGCAAAACTCTGGAGGAACTGGAGAAAATGGAGATTTAAATAATCCCATTAGAGGAAATAGGCCTACTAAATCATTAAGAAATTTTTATTCTACTAAATTAATTTCACTTAGCCATGTTAGATCTGAAAAACCTCTCTTCCTTTTTAAGTATAGTGAAGGCAAAGGAGGAGGAGTAGCTCAAGGAGATACAGCTGGTGGAAAAATTGAGAACCTTCTTGAAGAGAATACTCAATTAGATGAAGTAAAAAATTATCAATAAAATTCTTCCTCCTACTTGTAAGAATTTACCAATACACATATATTTATTTAGAAATATCTAAAATCAAGGGAGATAGTCGTGGCAAAGAAAAAAAAGACTACCAAAACTATAAAAAGAAAAGCTTCTAAAAAGAAGAAGGTAACTAAGAAGAAAAAAGTAACTAAGAAGAAAAAAGTAACTAAGAAGAAAAAAGTAACTAAGAAGAAAAAAGTAACTAAGAAGAAAAAAGTAACTAAGAAGAAAAAAGTAA
>CALHLC010000021.1 GCA_938034385.1 uncultured Bacteriovoracaceae bacterium | reverse complement strand
TTTCGCTCTAAAAACTTCTTAGATATGCTTTTTTTGAGATCTTTTGGCGTTCCTGTATAGATGATTTCATCATTTGAGACTATTATTCCCATTTATTCCTCCAAAGTTAATTAGAGGCGACATCTATTCAGTCATATAGGGAATGAGCTGTCTATAAAATTTGAAGATATTTCATAGAAAAACTTTCTAATTAAAAATAATGCTAACTTAAGTCATGAATACATTTTTATACACACTTGGTTTATCAGTTTTACTTATTTCTTGTGGAGGAAAAAAGAATCCTTCAGTGAAGAAAATTGAAGAAAATATAACTTTTTTCAATAGCAAAATTACTGAAACCCCCATTAATAAAAATTCTTCCTCTGCAAAAAATATAATAAAATGTGCTAACAAATTTGAAGAAAGTAACAATTGTAAAATATTAGAAACACCATTCCTAGGACTCGAAACCGATAAATCTTCACAAATTCAAAATATTATTGATAAAACAATTATTTCTAGAAAGTGGCAAGGTGATAACTTTAAGAAGTTTCTAGAACATAACAAAGATAACAAAGAACTATTTAAACTTTTTGATCATACAACAGGAATAGTTATTAGTCATCGCTTAAGTAATTCTTTTTTTATTTCTATAACAGGAATGATTTATATACAAGCAAAATATCTATACCATCTAGGGGTAGATCTTGGAACTGATAAAGATGCTAGCTTCTTGTATGACCTGTATGATAAAAGAACTGATAACTATACTGATGAAGATAGTGAAAAAAAAGTAGTCAACTATCTATCAATGGATACTTTTAGATCAAAGTATTACAAATTAAGCTCCTACTCAACAGACTTTTCACAAATGAACCTTAGTTTAATTAGAGTTTTATATCATGAGCTCAGTCATGCCGCTGATTTTTTCGCTCACACAATACAAAACTCAGAGACATTAGATAGATCATTAAACTTTTATGATCTTTTTGAAATTAATGAAACGAACAAGAATATCATTTCGTTAAAGTATTTTGATCCTAATACAAATCCTGTTAGTCCTATGTTAGATGCATTTGAAAAATGTGCCCTTGGTGGTTATTCTCCTCATATAGATTATATTGACTGCCAGTTTGAGGTTAATAAAGTTGTAAGCTTATTTAAAGATTCAGATAGAGTCTCACTATATGGTTTCTATACTGAAAAAGAACACCTTGCGACTTTAATGACTCATTACTTATTATTGAAAAACCATAATATTATTGCAAGTTCACTATTTGTTGAAACAGAAGTTTTACTTGATGAGAACATTGATCGTTCTGAAAAAATATTAACAAATACTATTTCATTAAAAATCACTGATCCTAAGCCTTTTGAATCTGCCTCTAAAGTTTATGAGTCAATCTTTTCCTCAAATATTGATTCGGATCCTATTAGAAACAAGAATTCATTTGAATTAAAGAATATCAATAATAGTGAATTAAATGATAATATCTTAGAGAAACTTTACGAACTATTCTAAGACTTAACCGAAAGCTCTTTACCATCAAATCTAAAAATCACTTCCTTCTCTTCATAAGTCGTTGCAAGGTTGACAGGTCTTTTCCAAACTCTAAAAATATTCTTTAAAGTTTCGTTTGCATATTTTGCATCAAGATCAACTCCATCATGCCTATGGCTCAAAAGAATCTCAGCTTTATTATCAAAGTTAGCATCAACTAATTCAATGACAGGGGATCCAAAATTCGTAAGACTCATTAGTAATTTCTGCTTAATAGCTTCAAAATCTCTTTTATCAATTTCAAATCGATGTGACCTAGGGTTGTACTTATAGGTAAACATCTGTTGACGTTCACAAAATTCAGGAGTTAAAAATTCGTCAATAAAAGATATATCATTATGAGTTTTTCTTACTTGAAAAATTTTCTCTTTTCCTTTTCCAAGCTTTTGATCCCAACTATGCTTATCAACCATATTATTGCACTCTAGATATTCCTTCCCAAACTTACCGGTATCCCATCTATGTTCTATATCTCTAAAGAGCTCTATTCCTACTTTATAAGGGTTAATTCTCTCTTTACTCATCACCATGACACCTGCATGTTTATCAGCAAAGTCGATGATTTCAGAAGCATCTAGGGCCTTTTCAGTCATAATTTTCGAATGCCAATAACTGGCCCAGCCTTCATTCATAATCTTAGTAATTCTTTGAGGGAGATAATAATATGCTTCTTCTCTCAAGATACCGATAATATCTGCTTCCCATTCTTCAATTGGAGCGTACTCTAAAAGAAAATGTAGAATATCTTTAACTGGTTTTTCTGGAATGCTTTTAGGAATATTAGGAATGTCCTCTACATTGATCTCCATCTCTTTTCTAGCTGATCTATTTTTTGATCGAAGATAAGTTTTTAGAGCATCTGATTTTTTATCATAGGCCTCATACTCAAGAGAGTTTTCATATGCAAATTGCTTATTAGTCTCTTCTCTTTGATTTCTAATTTCATCTGTTTCAAAAAGGTGATTCATATCAATGAGATTTTCAAGAGATAAAATCGCATCAATGAAATTCTCTACTCTATCAATTCCATATTTTTCTATATACCTTCTAACTTTGGCACCATGATTGGCCATAGTATCCATCATTTTTCTATCAGTATTTGCAAACCAAGCATTATTTTTAAAAAAATCATTATGTCCATAAACATGGGCCATTACTAGTTTTTGATCAACCCAATTATTTACCTCTAAAAGGTAGGCATAACAAGGATTAGTATTGATAACCATTTCATAGATTTTCTGAATTCCAAATCTATAGCCTTTACTCATTTGATCAAACTGCATTCCAAAACGCCAATGCGGATATCTTGTCGGAAAACCTTCTTGTGCTGCTAGAATATTAATTGTTTGATAATCACACATCTCAAAAATTTGAGGGAAATAATCTAGTCCATACTCATCAGCATAACCTTGTATTTCAATTTGTAATTTTTTTAACTTTTCATTGATAGGTTTACTTCTAAGCATTACTTACCTTTCCCTAAAAACTCTTTTATAGAATCTAAAATAGCATCTCGGTTTTTAATTTTACTTAAAATAATATTTTCAGTTTTTTCATTATAAGCAGCAAAAAGATCTTTATAAAATTGTCCTGAACCATAACGACTCTCAACTTGCCCGTAACCAAACATATTTGATACTGGCAAAATTTCAGTATTTAATAAATCTAGACAAATCTTAGTATCATCACTCGACCAATTATCACCATCACTGAAGTGAAATGGATAGATATTCCAATCACTCACAGGATAGTCTGCTTTAATAATATCTCTACATAATTTATAAGCTGAACTTATTAGAGTCCCACCACTTTCTCTTGTTTTAAAAAAAACTTCTTCCTCTACCTCTTTAGCAGTAGCGTCATGGATAATATATCTTACTTCAATGTCTTTATACTGATGCTTAAGCCAAAGGTTGATCCAAAAACTCTCCGTTCGAACAATTTCTTTTTGCTCATCACCCATAGAGCCTGAAACATCCATCATATAAATAACTACTGCATTATTTTTTTTTTCTATTTTGGATTGGCTAGCTCGAAATCTATAATCTTTCCTTGTTGGTAAAATCACTGGATTTTCAGAGTCATACATTCCCATAGAGACTTGTCTCTTTAATGATTGCTTATATGTTCTTTTTAAATGCCTTAATGAATCAGGGCCAGTCGTTCCAATACTTGTATACTTATTAACTGTTGCATCAATTTGAGACGAACCTTTGGGCTGGATGTTAGGGAGTTCTAATTCTTCAGATAATATTGAAGCAAGTTCTTCAAGAGAAAAATTCACCTCTAATTGTTTCTGCCCTTCATCTTGACCGGCCTTTTCTGGCTTACCTTCGCCTTTTTCACCATCACCTTGAACTGGTTGTCCTTCTTGCCCGTCACCTTGACCAACACCACCTTCAGACTTCCCACCAAATTTAAATTTTGGAATTTCAATGGATGGCATAGGAATAGTAAATTGATCTTTTCCTTTAGGAATGACTTGTTTACCCTGAGAAACGAATCCTTTAAGATTTTCTCTTAGCTTACCTTTTACAATTTTTCTAAAGCGATTGTGATCGCTTTTTATTGGGTGATCCATAGACTACCCTCTCTTAGTTACAGTATCACCTTTTGCGAAGATACTTGCTACATAGTTTAAGGCATCTGTTGCACAGATATCGCAATAACCAAAGTTTTTCACAAGTCTAGATTTTACAACATCAATTTTTTCTTGGGTCTGTTTATCAACAACATTTGAAATAAGAGTTGTCAGTTTAATCGTATCTTTTTGATCTTCAAAAAGTTTTAACTCTAAGGCCCTGTGTAATCTCTCATTAGTTTTATAATCAAATTGCTTGCCTTCTATAGCAAGGGCACCGATATAATTCATTATCTCTCGTCTAAAATCATCTTTACGAGATTCAGGAATATCAATCTTCCCCTCAATCGCTCTCATAAATCTCTCATCAGCATCTTCAAGCTTATTAGAGTATTTATTTCGAATCTTCTCTTTTTGAGTATAGGCCTTAACGTTATCAATATAGTTTGAACAAAGTGTTTGAATAGCACCTTCATCAACGCTTATTGCTTTCATCACATCGTTTTTAACGATGTCTTCATACTCAGACCTACAAATTGAGAGATGTTCTTTATATTGATCCATTTTATCTGGACTATTAATGAGAGCATGATTTTTTAAACCACTTTCTAATTCATTAAAAACCATGAATGGGTTCAAGCAACCTGTGTGAGTGTTTTTAACAAGAGCATTTGATATTTTATCTTGAATATATCTTGGAGAAATTCCTTCTAATCCTTCTCTTACAGATTCTTTTCTTAACTCCTTAACATTATCTTCTGTATAACCTGGCAGAGTTTTTCCATTATAAAGTTTTAGCTTCTGCATCGCTGTAAGATCAGCTTTCTTAGGATCTTCTAAACGAGTTAAGATTGCCCAAGTTGAAGCCATCTCAAGCGTGTGAGGAGCAATATGAACTGGCAAAGTATTTTCATTATAATCTTTTTGATAGATTCTAATTTCTTGATCCAAACGCGTAATATAAGGCACATCAATTTTTACAGTTCTATCTCTTAGAGCTTCCATGAATTCATTATTTTGTAATTTTTTAAACTCCGGCTCATTTGTATGACCAAGGATTACTTCATCAATATGAGTTTGAGCAAACTTTTTAGGCTTAATACTTTGTTCTTGAGAAGCACCTAAAAGATCATATAAAAATGCAACATCAAGCTTTAGCATCTCTATAAACTCTACTATCCCTCTATTTGCAATATTAAACTCTCCATCAAAGTTAAATGCTCTAGGGTCAGAGTCTGATCCATACTTTGCAATTTTTCTATAATTAATATCACCAGTTAACTCTGTAGAGTCTTGATTTTTTTCATCTTTAGGTTGAAATGTTCCAATTCCAATTCTATCTTTTTCGCTTAAAATTAATCTTTTTATTCTCACATGCTCCATTACTTTGGACCAGTCTCCATCATACTTTCTCATATATTGATCAAAAATAAATCTACACGCAGGGTTAACTTCACCTTTAACATTTATTTTATGAAAATCACTTTTTTGATTAATCTCTTCTAAAAGTTTTGCTCTTGCATCTAGAGGAATTAACTTGAGTGGTTCTTCATGCATAGGACAAGCAAAAATCTTTTCTCCACCTAAGATTTCAGATCCTTCATTATCAAACCATTCATAAGTATATAACGCTCCATCGTCTGTTTTAGAATAATGCTCTAATCCTTTTTTCAAAAGCCTAGCGATTGATGATTTTGCTGAACCAACAGGTCCATGAAGAAGTAAAACTCTTTTTTCAGTTCCATAACCAGCAGCTGCTGCTTTGAAAAAATTTACAAACTTCATTAAGTGAACATCAATTCCAAAGATTGCATCTTTTCCATTTTCTAATAAATCATCAAAGAAGTGATAACGAGTAATTTCTTTTTTATACTCAGTATATTGAGAAGTTCCAGAAGCTATAATCATGTCATGGATTCTTTGAAATGAGTTTCTTGTAATCATAGGATTATTTAAAACTAAATCTACATATTCTTGAAAAGTACCTTCCCAATTTAAATGAGAATAATCTTCAGAATTGTAGTGTTTATCGATAAAGTCATGGATATTTATAGACATGGATCCTCCTGATGTTTCTAACTATTATTGTAGCCCTAAAAGTGATCAGATTAAAGCCAACTAAAATTGATACCTGAGTGCCATGCTACAGTTTTTCTTGCCGATTTATGAGAAAATCTATTTATAGTTTAGAATATATTTAGAAAAATCTAGGAGGGCGAATGCCTTTAATATGCACCGGAAAATCTGATATTGGGAAAGTTAGAAAATCTAATCAGGATTCAATCTATATTAATCCAAATCATAAATGCTTTATTGTCGCTGATGGTATGGGCGGGCATAGAGGTGGGGATATTGCCTCCCAATTAACAACCAAAATTTTTGGTGAACATTTTAATTCTGTTCAAGGAACAATTAAAAATAAAATTAAAGACGTCTTAAAATGTATTAAAATGGCTAACACTAAAATCATGGAAAAATCTCAGACAGAACCACTTCTTAAAGGAATGGGAACAACTGCAGTTAGTATGTGTATAGAGGGAAATAAGGCCTATATCGCTAATATTGGTGATTCTAGAACCTACTTAATTAGTGAAGGGAGATTATATCAATTAACTAAAGATCACTCTTTAGTTCAAGAAAAAATTAATCTTGGAATCATCACTAGAGATGAAGCAAGTAGAGATAGAATGAAAAACGTTTTAGTTAGAACAATTGGATTTGAAGAAGATATGCAAATCGACTCATTTGAATACTCTATAAGTAAAAATGATATGTTCTTATTATGCTCAGATGGACTTTATAGTAAGGTTTATGACAAAGAAATGATTGAAATGATTAATCAATATATTCCTGATCCAAGTAAGACAACACCTCAAATCTTAGATGAGTTGGTTCAGGCCTTAATTGATAGAGCAAACCATCATGGAGGTAATGATAATATTTCAATTATCATGACTGTGGCCCAGGTCCAGGAAGATTAAAGTTTTCTGGCTAAATAACCGAGTAGTTTGCTAGGGAGTAATTATGAAAAATTTTTTATTTATTGGATCAATAATTTGGAGCTTTGCTGGAGTTTGTTTTGCAGACGAATATCAAGACTTTGATTACACTTCTGAAGAAATTTACCCAGATACTGTTGAGATTACGCCTAATACTATTGAATTAAATCATAATGTTATTCGATCTATTGCTGCTGAAGATAATGAAGTTAGTGATGGAAAAGTTCAGTTTTGGATCCTAGATGAATAAATAATTTTTCTCTTAATTAGAAAACTTCAGTTTTTATATCATCTTATCCTAGTTCAAATTAATCCATTATTATCAATCAACATTCTTCACTAATAAATGTAGAATATGTAATTATGATAAAACACAATGAGATACTTGATTTTTGGTTTTCAGAACTCTCTCCTAAAGACTGGTGGAGTAAAAACGACTTAATGGATAAAAAGATAAAAACTCGTTTTGGAAAAATTCACTTCCAAGCTACTAGAGGTGAACTTTATCCCTGGCGAGAAAGTGTACAAGGAAGGCTTGCGGAAATAATTATTTTAGATCAATTCTCTAGAAATATTTATAGAGGGAATAGGTTATCTTTTGCTTATGACCATATGAGTTTAGCCTTAGCCCAAGAGCTAGTTCGATTAAACTTAGATCAAGAGTTATCAGATTTCGAGGTGCCTTTTGCCTATATGCCTTTTATGCATAGTGAATCTAAAATAATTCATGAATTCGCTGTGAAATTATTTAAAACTCGACCAGTTCTAAAACAAAGTCTTGATTTCGAATTAAAACACAAAGAAATTATTGATCGATTTGATAGATATCCTCATCGTAATGAAATACTAGGCAGAGAATCCACCTCAGAAGAAATTAATTTCTTAAAGCAACCTGGGTCTTCATTTTAGCCTACCTGAAGATCTGAGTTGTTTTATTCTCTTCAATCTCTTTTTGCTTACCAGCACTCCAAAGATTCTTCTTTTCAAATTCTGATTTTAATTGACCACAAGCAGCCAGAATATCATCACCTTTTGAAATCCTAACAGTAGAAGTAAATCCTCTTTTATTTAAAGTATCGTTAAACCACTGAATTTTTTCATCACTTGGTCTTTTAAATTTGGATTCAGGATATTCATTAAAAGGGATTATATTAATTTTGGACTCTTTCCTATCAAGAAGTTCAACTAAAGCATCAAGGTCTTGAGGAGAATCATTTAAGTCTTTAATTAAAATATATTCATAAGTAATTCTTCGACTCGCTTTCAAAGGAATAGACTTGATAGCTCTAAAGAGTCGTTCTAGATCATAGACCTTGTTAATGGGCATTAGTTCTGTTCTTACGTCATTTCTTGCACTATGAAGTGAAATAGCAATATTCACTGAAGGAAAATTAAAGAGTTGTTCAATTTTAGGGACTAATCCAGAAGTTGAAAGTGTGATTCTTCTCTGACCAAGACCCATTCCCTTTGGATCTATCAATAATTCAGCGGACCTTTTCACGTTGTCATAATTATGTAAAGGCTCCCCCTGTCCCATGTAGACGATATTAGAAATTGGGTTAGCACCTTTCTCAACTAACCATCTCGATATCTCAAGGTATTGTCCGACTATCTCGGAGGTTTTTAAATGTCTTGTTAGTCCCTGAGTGCCAGTATGACAAAAAGTACATCCAATAGCACAGCCTACTTGAGAGGAAACACATAAAGTTCTTCTATCTTTTGCTGGTATAACAACACATTCAATAGTTTGTTTATCATGGAGGCGAACTAAGAATTTTCTAGTTCCATCTTTAGACTCACCTATCCAAATAATTTTAGGAAGCTCAAAACTAAAATTTTCAAGAATTTTAGCTTTATTTACTTTCGAGACATTCGTCCACTGATCGACATTAAAATTCTTCTTTTTATAAATCCAGTCAAAGATTTGAGTAGCAAGGAAAGGCTTAGAACCAAGTTCGTCAGTACAATATTCTTGCATCTCTTGAAAGTTAAAATCAAATATCGATTCCATGGCCTCACCATAGCCTAAAAGTGTCAAAAACTTAAACATTACTGAAATGATTACAAGCTTTTAAGTAACTGATCTCAAAATAAGAGAAAATATCAGAGATTATATTAAACTGGAGTGCTTTTTATGGCTAAATTACTGAAATTACTACCTTTTCTTATGCTCGTTTTACTGAGCTGTGGACAACCAATCAAAAGAATCGGTTCATCTGTAAAAAACAAACCAGAAGTTACTCCTACTAAAACGCAAGAAGCTTTAAAATGTACTCCAGAGCTAAAGATACAACACTTAGAGCTCATAGAGGACTTCAACTCTCTAACTAATAATATAAAGGCCCAAAACGATAGTTTTGAATCAATGACATCTAAAAAAGAAGTCAATAATTATAAAGAAAAGTTAGCATTAACTACTGGATCAGTCCTAGAGCTTGAAAAAAGTTGTAATCAATTACTAGGAACTATAAAAATCTTAGAAGAGAAGAAAACTTATTTTAAGACAGAAAGAGTAAAGGATAATCTTATTTGCTCTTATAATCATAACAACCAGACAAGCTTAGTTATTCAAAGATCTACTAAAACATTGGAAGATAAGGGTATTGCACAATATTGTAATTTTAACTATTTTGTAAATACAATTAATAAAATCAATGATGAAGTTCGATCTAAATACAATGTTAAAAATATTGTTCACATCAATCTAGATCCAGATAAAATCGTTAGAGAGCAATTACTATGTACAAAGTATTCCGAATTAGTTGAAGGGATAGATCTTCAAAGAAAGAGAGTGGATGTAGTAAACTCACGTTTAATCCAATTAAAACAAGAATTAGGAAGAGCTCGACAAGAAAACATTGAAACCTTAGCTCAAGAATTTGAAAATAAATACTTCTACCTTTATAACAATGAAGAGAAGAAATATACTGATTTATATCAAAGTTTAAAAAACAACTGTACCCTACTTAAGTCATACCAATACTTTGATTATGATAAGTGTAAAAATGATTCAAACCTAAGAGAGAATGCTCTTGCTTCAAAACAAAACTGTAATATCTCTTCAATTGAAACTACAAGAAAAATGTTATTACCTACTTATAATGCACATAAAAAAGCAGTTACTGTAATAAGGCCGGAAAAGCCAATGCCAAAGCCTAAGCCTACACCAGCTCCACCAAAGAAAACTCCTGCCGAAATTGAAAAAGATTTATGTAATACAAAATTCACTCATGGATATCAGGCAATCTCAAGTAATTACCTGATGTTAAAAAAAGATATTGATTTAGTGGAAATTTATAAAAAGCATTATGCATCTAAGAAAAAAACAACCTTCATGTTAGATATATTACAAACTTTTAAGAATAGCTTAAATAAAAACCTTAATAGTTATATTCAAAGTTGCTCTAAGCTTAAAGCATCAAACCCACATTGCCTTGATAAGAAGTTAGTTGATGTAAAGAAATATAATCAATATTGCCAAGTTCAAGCCTATTCAAATTATTCAAGTAAGACCTTAGAAAATAGTATTAATCAAATTACAAGCAGACTCTTTAAAAGAAAAACTGAGTTCGTTCAATTAAGACCGATTTTAGAAAACTTAAAAAATGAAATCTTATTTGATTCAAATAATTCAAAAGCAAAGAGTGAATATTCTAAGCAAGTTTCAAAGTTTGCTCCAAGTTTTACAGAGTTCTTGGAAATTTGTTCAAGTCCTTATTTCTTAAAACTTGATGCTCAAACACTCAATATTTCAAGATTAAGTGAGGCCCAGGCAACTTGTAAGGAATATACAACAGATCAAGAGTTAAACGATATTTCCTTAAGAGACTTTAAATAAGATAAGATTTAAACTAGAATAGACTCAATGTTTAAGTGGTTAACTTTATTTATTGTCCCTATTGTAATCATTTCAGTTTATAAACGAACTGATCGATATCCTACCAATAAAACATTATTAAATGAGATTGATCCTTTTTATCAAGGCCATGGTCATTTAAGTATTCACTTTTACTCTAGTCCTTTTGGTATTGATTGGTCGAGTCCACAACAATTGTTAGTTTCGAGTTTAAAAAATGCAGTATCTCCTTTTAATAGAATAATCTCTCACGTTGCCATAGAGGTTCAAAGTTATGATGGTAATTTTTATCGATTTACAAGCATGTCAGATACCAGCAAAGATCTTTACAAAAGATTATTATCAGATCAAGTAGGTCTTGGTTTGTTGCTAGCTGAATATCCAGGAACTTTAGAAAATCCTCATCGCCTTCAACCAGAACTTAGCGCAAAGAAACAATCAGGTCGGGTTCAAACAGTTAGCTATCTATTATCTAAGAAGACTATTGATAGGATTGAAAAATATTTAATTGAGTATAAAGAAAAAAAACAAGATCGAGTATATTCAGGACTTGATAAGCACCCTAGATATCTAGAAGGTGCAGGTTGCATGGCCTTTTCTCATGCAGTTAGTGAAATTGCCGGTCTAGATACAGATAAGTCGCAATCTTCATGGGATAAAGATATTTTGATTCCAATGAGTTTAATTGGACCTCCACATACTAAGCATAAAGTTTCTATGCTTAAGTTTTTCTCCTCAAAAGATGCGCAATCCTGGGCAAAATCATCAGAGAGTCATATCAAAATTACTTTTTGGGATATAGATAAAATTTATAAAGATGTTAAAGAATTAAAACTTGATGATACAGATTTCAAACTAAGAAAGGTTGGTCGTAGCCATGAAGTTCTTTATGACAGAACTAATCTTCAAACTCCTGATGAACCATTTTGGTTAGAAAGAAAAAATACGATCAATTAGGCTTGTTCCTTCTACTCCCTGAACTTTATGAAGATCAATTGACTCTATAATGCGAGAAAAATCTTCTTGTTTACCACATTCAGAAATAATTTTATAATAACTTTTAAGATCAAGAAACTTCACATGAGTTAATCTATATTCATGGGCCACTAAATTAATAAAATTTTTAAATTCATCAGTGGAATCAAAAATAAACTTTTCACTAAATCTACTATCAGACTTAAAAAATTCTCTATACAATTGTGCAATTCTACCGGAATCAATTCTTCCCTTATAAGAAAACAATGATAACAATTGAAATGACCTCGACTTAGAATTAGTATTTAATTTTCTATATAGTACGATGAGTTCTTTTTTCATGATTATCCTTAATTATTCCAAAATCTAAAATAACACTTCCATTTTTTTCCATCTCTATTTCAACACCTTTAGGCGTAGATGTAACTTCTGTGCTTAATTGATTTTTATATTTTAAAAATGCTGACTCTTTAGATGAATGTATAAAGACTGACTTTGAAGAATTAGTCGTATTATATAAAAAGACTCTCCTGACTTCCTTATAATTTAATTCATATGGAGTGACTTCTCTTTTTAAGACAAAACAACTCACACCATGAGCTAAATCAATCTTTAAAGTTCTCAAGGAAAAGACACTTAATAATCTTCCCCAAAAATGATTTCTCTTACTAAGATTAGATCCTTGGAAGTGCTCACTTTCAAAAGTTACTAAATTACCATGACCTAATTGATAATAAGAGACTGGCCCTATGAGGTTAATATGTTGTGAATCAGTTTCGTGACTAGATAAGAAAAGTTCCAATTGTTTTCTATGATCTAGAGTCATACACGAAAGATCTAATATAATATTAGCTCCTTCTGAGAAATTATTTAAAATTTCTTGAAACTCTTTATTTCCTAAATATCTAGAAAAGCAAATCGAAATTGATTCATTTTCTTGTTCAAGGTCTTCATTATAAACTCCATCAATTATTTGATAATGATGAGAGCAGTTTTTTTCAAAATAATCTAAAATTCCGGTTGATATTAAATCAAATTTATCACGAGAAAATATTTTAGCAAAAATAAGAGGAGTAAATCTCAAGTTATTCTGAAGATGAAAATCATCAAATACAATGGACTCAATATATGAATAGTTCATCATTTCACTATAGGCCCTATTAAAGACTTGATCTTCGTGAGAGCTATTTACCATTTCAGTAGAAGTTAAGTAACCATCCTTCACTGCTAATTGTAAATCATGAAAATAATGTTCATCTACATTTTTAAAAATAGTAGAATATAAAATATCATCAGACTTTGCTCCATGGAAAACCATCTTTAAGTCTCCATCCCAATAAGCACCTAAATATTTTTCGCTAGCGCTCAAAAATAAATTAGAAACCATTTCTCTGAAGTCATAGACGTCAGACAAGCTTACATCCTCTATCTCACTAGCACTTAGATATCTCTCAAAACTCTCCAAAAAGGTTTTAGAAGAATCATTAAAAAAAGTATTAAAGTTTTTATCTTCAAAGTAACCAGCACTTAAGCCTTTAATCCTAACTTTTGATTTTCTTTTTTTGCAACTTTCATAAAGTGAAACCAAAAACCTTGCATACTCTTTATACATATTTTGATCATAAAAAGATGGGATCCTACAAAGTTCATTTTTAGAGTTTTTTACTACTCTTGGTATAGAGTTTAAATCTACTGATTGGTGAAAAAGATGTTGCGGAACACCTCCCCTAACATCAAAAGGATAAGGACCAGTCGGAATAAAAAATATAATTTCTCTCTCATATTCGGTAGCCAACCTTTCAATATAACCTAAGTTAAAATCTTGATTAGAATCAAAATCATAAATATTATGTTCTTGCCTAAAATGATATCCCCAATGAATTGGAACAAAAATAAATTGATTCTTTTCAGTTGCTTCAAAGTAATCTGGCCAATTTTTGGATGGAATTTCCCAATATCTAAACCATTTTATGGTTTCAAGATTTTCTGGAATGTTTTTAAAATATTCTTTTGATTTAAATATTTTTTGATTAAGTGAATTCGGAGTTTGCATATACCTCAATCCTTGAAGAATTATACCCTATACATAAATTATTCCTAATCTATGACCTCATGACAAGCTATCTATTTTTACAATTCTTTTCATTTGAGATAAGCTGAGGTTACCGGTCAATTAATAGCTTAAGGATTTCACTATGTGGTTTTTCACTGAAGAGCAAAATCAATTAAAAGAAGTTTGTAGAGACTTTGCAAACAAAGAATTAGCTCCTAAAGCAGAACATCATGACAATAATGAAACATTCAATATCGATGCTTTCAAAAAAATGGGTGAACTAGGTGTTCTAGGAATTACTGCCGGGACAGAATATGGTGGATCTGGACTAGGTTCTCTAGAAGCGACCATTGTAATGGAGGAATTCGGTAAGGTATGTGCTTCTTCAACTCTTAGTTACCTGGCCCATTCAATGTTGTGTGTAAACAATATGGATAAGAATGCAAGCCATGAACAAAAACAAAAATATCTTCCAAAGCTTATCTCCGGTGAACATATAGGTTGTATGGGAATGAGTGAGCCAGGTTACGGGTCAGATGCGGTAGGACTACAAACCAAAGCAACTTTAAATGGCAATCATTATTCTATTACTGGAAATAAAATGTGGATCACGAATGCACAGTTTTCAGATATTTCTTATATCTACGCTCGAACTGGAAAGGATAAGAAAAATATTTCTACTTTTATAATTGAAAATAACTCACCTGGCTTCAGTGTTAGTAAAGAAATTCATAAAATGGGAATGAGAGCTTCTCCTACAGGAGAACTTACTCTTGAAAATGTCAAAGTGCCTATCAGTAATCGTGTTGGAGAGGAAGGTGATTCCGTTTACCATATGATGAAAAACTTAGACCTTGAAAGAATTACTATTTCAGGAATCTCATTAGGGATAGCTCAGGCCTGTGTTGATCAATGTATTAAATATGCAAAAGAGAGATCTCAGTTTGGAAAACCAATTGGAAACTTCCAACTTATTCAGAAAATGATTGCTGATATGAGTGCTGAAACTGAAATGATGAGGAGGTTTTTATATAGTGCCTGTAAAGAATACGATGAGGGTAAAGGCGGAAATGCTCTTGCCGCTCAAGTTAAACTTGTCATCCCAAGAATGGTTACTAAGATAGCTCTTGATGCAATTCAGCTCCATGGAGGTTATGGATACTCTAGGGAATTCCCTGTTGAGAGATACCTCAGAGATAATAAACTGATGGAAATTGGAGCAGGAACCAATGAAGTCATGATTATGATTATTGCTAAAAACCTCTTAAAGGAATGTCTGGTAAAATAAACGACCACTTTTTAACCCGATTATATCCTATAAAACAAAATTTGCCGCCTAATTCTTAGAATCTAATGAATTCTTTTATAATTAACGAATAGACTTACGGAGGCACGTTTTTGAATAAGTCATTGTTAATAATACTATTAATTAGTTTTCTTAGTTGTAACCCAACGATGGAAAGTTCACTAGATTCTAAAAAATCAACAACTACATCTAGTTCAACATCAACTTCGAGCTCAACAACTCTATCAACTTCGACTTCTACGTCAACATCGACTTCAACATCCACTTCTACATCGACCTCCACCTCTACTTCATCTACTACTACAACGACGATGAATGTTAAGGCCTGTCTTTGTAATGGAAACTCTGAAATTAAATCAATGGATATTAATAAAGTCTTGATTTTTAAAGACCCAGCATTACTAACAAGTTTTAATTCTACTTTTGGATTTCACCAAGTTATCAATACTTTAAGGGGAGCAAGATCATTCAATCTTTTTACTCGTGATTATATTGATGGCTATAGATTAACTCAAATAGATCCTACTAAAATTCTTACAGGTGAAATTAATGATATGAGATCCAGAAATATTAGTGCTGATAAAATCAGAGATAATTGGGCCCCAATTGGACCACAAGTTGATAAGGTATTATCTCCTAGCTCAAGCCCATATACTTTAAAAGCAATTGTTTATAGACCTGATCTCTTCGAAGTAGATGCCGATGGCAATGAAATTAATGCTGGGGAGTTCAGATTTTTATATAAGTTAAAAGACGATATCGCTGGAACTGTTATGCATGAAGGCTTTCCAATTAAACTAGAAAACCATGTCATCTTTGAATTTAAATTACCTCTTGAAGCAGCTACTTTAAATGGTGAGTCTCAAGAAGCATTCACAAGAGAAGATTGGGCAGTAGAGTTTGGAAAATTAAACTGTCTTAGCGGGCAAGATCATACTGATCATCTTCAGAAACTAGCAAAAAGAGTAAGCTATGCTGACTACCCTACTAATAAGTGGGTAAACGGAAGTGCTCTTGGACAATTAAGAATTGCAGATTTTTTACAATTACGATCTGATCAGAATACAAATGCAACTGATGTTGCTTGGGGAATTTTCGAATTTCGTCTTGACCCTACTGATGGAAGGCTACATAGACATAGAATGCCCAAGACACCTAAAGATAATTATGCAGATGTAGCTGAAGCTCTAATTATAAATTCAGATGTATCACAACCATCGCCTAATGGATCTTTTGATATTATGAAGTTCTTCACAGATAATTTTCAAACAATTAAGAGTCCAGACCTAGACTATGAGTTTGAACAAAAGCATCTAGCTTGGCATTTAGAATTTCAAGTTATTAGTGGACTCGCAACAGAAGATGGATCAAATTGGGGAAAAAACTTTTTTATGAATAAAGAAGCAAATAATCCTCCTTTCAACGCAGTTGTTCTCGATCCTCATGAAGCTACTTATGCAATGTATAGAACTTCTTTAAATACATGTAACTCTTGTCATGCAGGTGGATTTAATTCTCACCAAGCACCAGCTCAAGGCGGATATTTACCTACATTGGCCCAAACTGGAACAAACCTTGGAATGGGAGTAATCGACTTCCAATCTATTACAGAATCTATTGAATTTGTTCATATAGGAGCAGATGGATCATTATCCCCTTTTATTGAAGAAGATTTATTATTAAGAAAAGATGATCTCGAATTTTTCCTAGGAGTCACGCAATGTATGGGACCATGATAATTTTATTTTTTATGTCTTTCACTACTTCTGCAAAAGACTTGACTCATTTACAAGCTTTCTTGGCCTGTGAAGATAAAATAGAATCTTTCAAAAAGAAAGGCTGCAATTACCAACCTATCTCTGTAACAAGAGCCAAAAGAATAAGCGATATTGAGTTTTTCAAAGTTGATTGTGGAAAATCTAAGCTGAAAGGTTTTGTTACTAATAGCAAGTGTGTTCCAAAAGTTATAACTTCTGTTCCACATGTTTCAAAACTTCAAAGGCTGAATCAAATTTCAACAAGCAATTCTAAAGGTCAACTACCTACAAGAGCCTCTGCTCTAAATAATGTCTCAGGTGATTCTTTAATTAAAATCAATTCTTCTTTGAAAGAGTTAATTAGATATCCTCGACTTAAAGTCGGTCATTAGTATCTACCGATAATTACTTATTCTTGAGGTTTAAGTATTTAGCAAAATATACCGTTCAGGTTAATATGAAAATTAAAACTTTAAAAACTGGTGATTTCTTATTTCGTGAAGGGAATATTAGTACAGAACTTTACTATATTGAAAAAGGACAGGTTGCCATTCTTTGTAAAGATGATTCTGAACATAATGTTCCAGTTACAACTATAGATGCAGGAAATTTTGTTGGAGAATTTGCATTTTTTGATAATCTCGAACGTACAGCTTCCGTGATGGCACTAACAAACGTAACCCTTAAAGTTTTAGATGAAGAGCTTTTCGAAGAATTTAGTCCAAATGCAAAATTTGTAATAAATAAATTAATAAAAAAAATGAAAAAAATGAATAAAGAGATCACTCAAAAAAATGATGAAGATCAAGATTTAAGTCTTTAATCACCTACTATCCATTCAAGTAAACCTTGAAAAATAGAACTCCCATTTTTGGCTCCTAGTAAAATATCATTATATTCTTCCTGAGAAGGTCCGTACTCTGACAACTCTCTTAAAATTTCATCTCCGTGAGGAAGCTCTTCATGTCTATGAACTTTTATAAAACGAGTATTGGATTCTGTTAGAAAGTTTGAGTTACTCATTACTTTATCAAGTGTTGGCTTAACAACTCCACTTGATATATTCTCAAGAATTGCAGTTGCTCCTAAACGAATCAATGGATTCGAATCTAAGATTGATTCAAAGTATAGTTTCCATAAAGTAACTCCTAATGGCACATCTCCGACAGATGCTCCAAGCTTTTCAAGATCTTTCTGAGCTATTAAATAATGACTTTCTTCTTCATATGCAAAATCCACAAGAAATGATCTAAAACTTTTTTTAGTTCTGAAACTATGATGACTGGCTACTCGCATAAAATGTTTTTGAACACCATTAGTTAGATGATATTGCATTTGCAAGTAACGAATGTATTGTTCTTTGCTAAATCCGGTTATATCCAGTTCTTTACCACGCAAAAGATCGTTCAGATCTTCCTGAGACTTTTCTACTAATTCATGCAGCTCTTTCATCTTCTCTTTCCTTTTCACAAATATATTTTTGATAATAAACAAACATTTTCTCGACAATTCCTCTAATCTGCACCTCTTTGGATTCCCAAGAACTATCATTCAAAGAACAAAGAGAATAAAAATCTTTGCTCACAACCATTGATGTATTTAACTCTTTACACATGGTCTGAAGTCTAGATGCGACGTTTACTGCTTTTCCTATACAGGTAAAATCCATTCTATCCTTAGTACCGATATTTCCCATAATGACTTTACCTTTATGAAGACCAAAGCCCACAACTATTTCCGGTAAGCCCTGCTTGGCTTGGGTATGATTATAAGTCTTTAATTTTGACATTATTAAATTACAAGAATTCATAACCGCAGTTGGATCAGTTATAGAGCTTTTCCAAATAACAAAAACTTCATCCCCAATAAATTTATCTATAATTCCACCAGAGATCTTTACTGACTCTTGAACGATGGAATAGAAACTATTTAACAATGACAAAGTTACATCTGGAGGAAACTTATCTGAGATAAGTGTAAATTTTCTGATATCACAAAACATACAAATAATTTCTTCTTCTTTTCCTCCAAGTGCACTCTCTGGTACAAATACTTCATTTTGATTGAATAAACTTGGATTATATTTTTTAAACAAGGACAGAGTTTGATCTAATTCATCAATTTTCATTTGTTTAGATAGAGCTATACCTATCTGCTGACATATATTTTCAATAATTTCTTTATCTTGATCTCCGATAGTCCCATTAAAGTTCATTCCTTTATCAGCAATAAGAACCCCAATAGAATCTCCCTTAAAGACAATAGGAGAAGAAACAAAGGCCGTTGCATTAAAGTTCCTTATTAAAGCTTTTGATTCATCATTAAATTGATCGATATTTTTCATAACATTATTTAACACTGCAGTTTTTTGGTTATAAAACACGCTAGATACTACGTTAGGATTTTCTCTTTTATTATCTAGTTTCACTTCGAAATTCCAGATTCTATCATTCTCTTCATTTTCTTCCGAGAATAATGAGGAAGTTTTCAATATATTCTTAGCTTTGTGATGCAATAGAATCACAGATCTATTAAAGTTAAACTTCACGCATAAACTCTTAACAGAGTTGTCTAAGATTGCTTGAATATTCTCCTCTTCTAATAAAAGATTATTTGTTTGTAATAAGACATCTAACTCGTCATAACTTCTCTGAATGTTATATTTCATTCTCTGCAAATTGGAATATTGTGTCTTAGAATCTTCTTGATATTCTTCAAACTTTTGTTGGATTGCGACCAGGTCTCCTTTGAGAGAAAATAAATTTTTCAACTTCTTATACATAACAAAAAGACATATAAGAGCTACTGATATAAACGTGACTGCCAAAAGTTTTTCTCTATAAAACACACCTGTTGAGAGAGTGATAATCGACAAGAGAGCAATCATATAATTAAACTTCTTGTCTTTACAACTCTCCCATGAAACTTCATATCTACATTGGTCATCTCCATCTAGCGAGTTATGAGTTTGAATGACTTTTACATTGCTTAAACCATGACCCGCAATTGTTGAAAATGCATTTTGAAACATTGCGATAAAATTAGCTTGAAATGCTCGATCCTTGGGAAGGGAGTAGCCCTCTTTGGTATGTAGAATAAATTCCACCATATTGTCGCTTAAAACTTGACCTTGGCAAGTTCTTGTCACATTCATTTCATCAAATGAATCTTGAACGGCCTTAACAAACATTTTTGGTGTCGCAAAATACTTCGTTACATAATATCTTTCTCTTAAAAACTCAGGTGAGATTGAAATTCGCCCTGCAACCTTGTTTAACTGCTCCAGATTGACATATTTTGAGGCTTCCTCATTAAAATCATTAAAAAACTTAACACTTACCCAATTTGTTTTTTTATGAAAATAGCTTGGTTTTACATTTAGTTGATCTAACAACTGATTTAAAGTTTCCGGACTTGTCAGCTTCGAAAAAGCAAGTAAATAGGTTCTAAGTAAACAAACAGAATAATGCTTCTGACTATAATCAGGATGAATACTGTCAAAATGTTCTCTGTTTTTCTTAAGACTCATTTCTTTTCCGTATTATTTTATTAAAAACATAGATACCTATTCTTTTTGGAAGTGATAACTTTGCTTTTTCTATAAACCCTAAATTAATTGCTAATTCATTTTGTTTCTCATAAAGGAAGGCCCATGCAAAAGCACTTAAATTTTCCGACTTTAAATATACATCTTTGGGTATAAGCATTATATTTAGAAATTCATTTTCAATCGAAGGATGTTTTCGCCTTATTTTCGAATCTACTGCTCCAATTTTTATATATGTACTCTTTAAACTATCTGTACAAGATAAAACTCCAGTTGAACACTCATCTAAAAGAGAGAAAAAGTGTACTTGTTGAAATAGCGATAAAAGTACGTCAGTTCGGTGATATAATGGACTGATCGAAAATTTATTAACCTCTAGAAGTTCATTCTCTGGAACTCCAGGAATAGTCTCTAATTTTAAACATCTTCTAAACCAAAAATCTACATTACTTCTTTGGCTAATTAGTTCAAATGAACAAATAACTTCATTATTGAGGGTTCCGTAAATAATTGTACCTTCATGCTTATAACTTGTTCCAAATTCACTTAAAGTAGTTTTACTTCCAAGCTTATTTTTATGTTTATATGCATCAAATCTTAATTCCAACACCTTTTGATACTCTTGTTCAGAAGAGACTATCTTATAGTTGATTAAGTTTCTTACACCCTTTTCAAAGCCTAGTACTTCTCTAATAGTATTATGTTTCGTAACCTTGCCGAAGGAATAAGCATATTTTCTTAATTCCTTGGTGATCGAATCACTTGGAGAGATAAGTTTAATGATTAGACTAAATTGCCCATTAGCTTCATAGGAAGTAGAAACAATTTTAAAGTCTAATTTACTACTCCTATAATCTAATATATTTAAAGTACAGGAAGTAAAGATCATACCATTTAGCAAGTGCTTATTACTTAAGCTAGACTTTAATCTCAAATATTGAGGAGATATCCCTTCAATCGTAAAAAGTAATTTTCTGTATAAATCTAATGGATCATTTGAAGTTATATTAGGTTTAAAATCTGGGTGTGAATCTATAAAAACTTCACTTTCAAAATTTTCTATTTGAGAATAAAACTCAAAACCGCAACAAAACTTATCTTTCTCACTTTTATCACTTACCCACACAACTCTCGATTGAATTGGAATTTCTTTTCCATTTTTACCAAATTGATAGGTTAGGTCTACTTCTTGATTAATATTAGAGCTTAAATAGCGAAATAATTTATTATTATTAAAAGTAACTAAACAACCAGCAAAATCTAGATCTTGAAACTCAACAATAAAGCTATGTTCAAGAGATTCTACATGGATCTTAGCAACTAATAATGCATTAGCAAGACAATGATGAGATCTAATAATTTTCCGGTTTTGCATCATAATCCATTCGGAACAAAAACCCTCAAGCTTTAGTCCCTTTAGAAATTCTGTCCTATAGATTATAAAATTGGAGATAATTCAGTATTAAACCATTGAATCTTTGTATCTAAATATACTTCTATTTTCGACGTTTCTTCTATTAAGTGCTATTTTACTGAAAAAATACTAAATTAAGGATCGACTTACTAATGACTAACTTCCAATCTCAAATATCCAATCAAATCAAAAAATACTGCCAAAACACAATAGAACCTCACATCGAAACCGATGATGAGCAAGGAATCTTCAAAAAAGAAATCTACCAAGGCCTAGGAGAATTAGGACTAACCGGTTTCACAATTGATGATACTTTCGGAGGAGCAAATCTAGATTATCAAAGCTTTTGTCCAGTACTTGCAACACTCGCTCAGTATTCAGTCTCATACGCTGTAACTTTAAGTGTCTCTGTCATGGCCCAATCAATTATTCAAACTTTTGGAAATGATGATCAAAAAAAGAAATATCTTCCAGAGTTAACAAGTGGAAAAGAAATAGCTGCATTTGCCTTGTCAGAATCTCATTCTGGTTCAGATGCTGCTTCATTAAAAACAACTGCTAAAAAATCAGATGGTGGCTATATCTTAAACGGATCCAAAATGTGGATCACCTCAGGTGGGGAGGCCAAGACCTATATAGTTATGGCAAGAACCGGCGAGGCTGGAGCAAAAGGAATCTCAGCTTTTATCCTCCAAGATGGTATGGATGGCTTCACTTATGGAAAAAAAGAAAAGAAAATGGGCTGGAAAGTAAGCCCTACTAGAGAATTAATTTTTGAAAATTGTTTCGTTCCAAAGGAAAATCTTTTATCAACTGAAGGAAGTGGATTCAAGATCGCCCTTGAGGCTCTCAACCGAGGACGAGTAACTATTGGTGCAGTAGCTCTTGGCCTAAGTGACAGAGCTTTAGAAGTTGCCGTAAAATACGCTCTTGATAGAAAACAATTTGAACAACCTATTTATGACTTCCAAGGACTTCAATTTATGATTGCTGATTGTGCAACAGAAATTGAAGCCAGTAGATACCTTGTCAATCAAGCTGCTGTAAACTTTGATGAAGGCAAGATTGATAGAAAGCTTGCTGCTATGGCAAAACTTAAAGCTACAGATACTGCTATGAAAGTAACTACTGATGCAGTACAAATTTTAGGTGGAGTTGGCTATACTAGTGAATACCCTACTGAAAGATTTATGAGAGATGCTAAAGTTTTACAAATTGTTGAAGGAACAAATCAAATCCAAAAAGTTATTATTGGACGAGAAATAAAAAAGCAATACTCATGATATCTATTGAATACTCTAAAGTCTTATCTCTTCCCAAAAATGAAGAAATTTCAAAGCAAAAAACTTTTTTAGATAGTTTTATTACATCAGATCAAAAATCTGATTACCTAAATCAAGTTCATGATCACCAACTGACCCAATTATTAAAAAATAAATTTAGTCATAAAAAATATTTTGTACATATTGGTCTTGGTGGAAGCTCTTTAGGAACAGAAGCAATATTAAATTCTCTTCATGATCTTCAAGATATTAAATTTTTCTATTTAAACAATATAGATCCCGATGATATTAGTGATATTTTCAAACAAATTGATCCAAAAGAATCACTTTTTTATATTGTTTCTAAATCTGGTGGAACTCATGAAACAATGCTTCTGTTATCTTTAGTTGATGAATACTTAGCAAAAAATATTTCTCCAAACTATGAAAAGAAAAATTACCTAGCCAGTTGTACTGAAGCTAATAGTTTTCTATGGAATCTTTCTAAAAAATGGGACATTCCTATTCTTGATTTCCCTTCCACCCTTGGTGGTAGATTCTGTGTTTTAAGTAATGTTGGGTATTTTCCTGCAAGCTTTACAAATATTTCAATTGACACTTTTATTAGTGCTCAAAAAAGTTTCAAGTCTGACCTTCAATATGAGCTTGGTGACCAAATTTCAAAAATTAGCTTAATCTTATTAGAACAATATAAAAGTGGAATTGATGAAACTGTACTCATGCCCTACTCTAGCAAATTAAGATCTTTTGGTGATTGGTTTGTTCAATTATGGGCCGAAAGCTTAGGGAAAAAAACAAATGGTAAATCCTTTGGTCTAACCCCAGTCTTATCCTATGGAACAACTGGACAGCACTCTCAACTTCAATTATTTATCGAAGGCCCAAAAAATAAATTTTTTGTATTTATTAAAATTGAAAACTCAAAAAATTCCTTAAAAATTTCAGACAATCTCGGCAGTCAAAAACTAAATCACTCTACTAATTTAGAGTTTCAAAAAATTATGAATTCTCACCTTCAAGGAGTTAAATCGGCACTAGATGACCAGAAGCTTCCTCATATAACGCTGAAAATTCCTTTACTAGATGAGCATGGACTCACCTACCTTATGCTCTTCATGGAAACGCTCACTGTTATGGTGGGGCATTTGGCCGAGCTTGACCCCTTTAATCAGCCTGGAGTTGAGCTGAGTAAACAACTTTGTCTAGAGCAATTAAAAAATATTCACAGCTAATCAATCTCTACCGCCCTTGTGTAAGGTTCAATAGCTTTATAAAATAAGTCTATGTCTGAAGATAAAAATTCAACCGTCTTGATTACGGATATTCATGAAGCTTTGAATACAACTGACAACGAAGCCAAGAAAAGTGTTGCCTGTCTTGTTGTTGTTGGCGGAGATTTAAATGGAACAATTTTTGATTTAAACGAAGGTGTATTAAATTTTGGAAGAAGTCCAGGCAACGGAGTAACTCTAGATTTTCAAGGTATATCAAGAAAACATTTCCAAATAAAAACAAAAGACATTAATAAAATTCAAGCAAGTTGTACTATTCAAGATCTTGGTTCAAGTAATGGAACATTTGTAAATAATGAACAAGTCATCGATCCAAGAATATTAAAAAAAGGTGATATGGTAAAAGTTGGAACCATGGCCTTTAAATTTATTCCCAAGGGAGATTCTGAAAGACTTGCTTACGACAAACTCCACCGAGAAGCTAATACTGATGGCCTCACAAAATGCTTTAATAAAATGTATTTTAATAATGCTTGTGGTTTGGAAGTAAAAAAATCTAAGGTCACAGGTGATCCACTTACTTTATTAGTTTTTGATTTGGATCACTTCAAATCTTTAAATGATAATTTTGGACACGATGCAGGAGATTATGTTCTTAGAGAAGTAGCTCAAGTGATCAGACTGCATGGAATCAGAGACATCGATACTTTTGCTAGATATGGTGGAGAGGAATTTGTTATTTTATTGCCTAAAACCAATTTAAAGCAAGGATTTGAGATCGCTGAAAGAATCAGAAAAATGATAGAAAATCATGAGTTTAGATATGATAATAAAAGACTTCCAGTATTTGCCTCGATTGGCGTAGCTGATTATAGAAAGGGCGTAGAAGATGGAACAGACCTCTTTAAACGCGCTGACAGTGCTGTTTATATTTCCAAGAAAAATGGACGAAATCAAGTAAGTTTCTATAAAGATCCTTCTTAAATAGCAACACCTTCGCTATAATTACCCTGTGCAAAAAAACATTCAATTATTAGAAGAATCAGTAATTAATCAAATTAAGGCCGGTGAGGTTATAGACTCTCCTGCAGGGATTGTTAAAGAATTAATTGAAAACTCTATAGATGCTGGAGCCAATGAGATTACTCTAGAGCTTATCAATAATGGGATAGATCAAATTAATATTAAAGACAATGGATTTGGAATTCACTTTAAAGATTTACCACTGGCCTTTTCACGGCATGCCACAAGTAAACTAGAAACTTTTAAAGACCTTTATCATTTAAATACACTTGGATTTCGAGGAGAAGCACTGGCAAGCTTATCAAGTGTTGCTGATGTGAAATGTATCACAAGCACTACAGTTGAAACAACTCAGTTTCAGATTAAAGCTGAGTCTATTCTTATTCATGAAAAATCTAAAAAGACTCCTTCTAAAACTGGAACTCAGCTTATTATTAAAGATCTTTTTTTTAATACTCCTGTTAGACATAAATTTTTACATTCCAAATCTAAGCAAAAAAATGATATTGTTAAAATCTTCAATGGTTTTTTATTAACTTACCCTAATATTTCTTTTCACCTGAAATTTGACGACAAAGACAAAACTTCTTTTAAAGCGACTACTCTACAAAAACGTATCGAAAAGGTCCTTAAATTAAGTAGTGAGGATTTAAAAACTAAAGCTTCTCAATATGAAGACGTCACTACTGAGATTTTTATATCAAGACTAGCAAAGTCAAGACCTAAACAATTTATTTTAGTAAATGGTCGAATAGTATTAGATGAGAAAATAAAAAATACAATGATGTTTACTCTTCTTAATGCTGGCCATGATAAAAATGTAGATTGGTTAGTTTTTCTAAATGTCCCAAGTCATAAAATAGATGTAAATATTCACCCTAAAAAAACTAGTATTTTATTCTTCCAGCAATCTGTCATCACCTCTCTGGTTTCAAATACTCTCAAACAAATACTTGAAAAAACTGAATATAGACAACCTGCTATGGATCCTATAAAAAGTTCAATTAGCCAAAGTCCAATTCATAACTCTGATCATACTCAGAATACTTTTCAATTCAATGATCAAAGTTCAAATCCAAAGTCTCATTTGGAGGTTTTTGCGAAACAAGAGTTTTATAAAGTGATCTATTCATGGTCAGACAATGACCTTTTTCTCATTGAAAAAGAAAGAAAAGTTTTTATTTTAACTAAAAAATCATTACAAAAATTCATACAAGCTAGACTTGAAAAAAACTCATTTGAATTAATTCCTCTATTAGTCAGTGAACCCATAAGCGTAACCATAGAAGAAGATCTTGGAAAAAAATGGGGGTTTGAAACTCAACATTTAAATAACGATACTATTATTAAAGCTTTGCCTGATTTATTGAGCTATTTTAATTTTCAATCAATTTTAACTGGCCTTGTAAGCGATACATTTGAAAATGCCTTCTTAAATACATTTATTTCAAATAATGAACTTCAATACTTTTTAAACCAAACTGATATTTCAGAACTGACTTTACATCCAATTTCATCTGAGCAACTTCAACAACATTTTTGCTAATGAGACCTGTAATTATAATTTCTGGTCCCACTGCTAGTGGAAAAACATCTATCTCTATAGATGCAGCCAAGAGGTTCAACGGAGAAATTGTGAATTGCGATTCACTATTATTTTATAAAGAAATGGATATAGGAACAGCCAAACCTTCAAAAGAAGAAATGGAAAATATTACTCATCACTTCGTTTCTACAAGACATATTGATAACCCTCTCAATGCTCATGATTATATGTTGCATGCCACCACTACGATCAATAATATCCTAGATAAAAATAAAACTCCCTTTATAGTCGGAGGAAGTGGATTTTATATTCAAGCATTAATTCAGGGAATGTACGAATCTCCTCCTAGTGACCCTGAAATTAGAAAACGCTCAGATCACCTCTACCAAGAAAGTGGAATCAATGAGTTCGTATTACAACTAAAACAACATGACCCTGAAAGTCTAACTCGTTATCATGAAAATGATCATTATAGAATTCGTCGTGCTTTAGAGTACTTTTGGTTAACTGGTAATAAACTTAGCTCCCAAAGGAGTAAAAAAGATAAACAAAACGAGTTGAAAGATAATTGGAACTCTCATATCCACAAATGGGATGTATTAAATATTTATCTAAATCCTCCTAAGGAGCAGCATTTAGAAATTATCTCATCTAGAGTTAAAAATATGATCAATGCTGGACTGATTAAAGAGGTGGAGTATTTAATTAAAAAATATCCAAATCTTCCTAAGCCATTAAAATCCATTGGTTATAAAGAGATCATCTCCTATTTAAACAAAGAATATTCAATTGATGAATGTATAGAAAGAATTAATATAAGTACTAGGCAATTAGCAAAATCACAAAGAACTTGGTTTAATAAAAAAGAAAAATTAGAATTTAATCCACTACAAGAGCGAGAAAAAATAACCTCAACAATTAAAGAATTTATCTATGAATAATAAAATTAAAATCTTACTTTTATCTGATGGTACAGGCAAAACAGGAAAAAACTTAATAAACTCAATCATTCCTCAATATCAAGACTTAGACTACGAACTCGAGGTCAGAAACAATATTCGAAATATAGAAGAGCTTGATCAAATATTATTAGAAGCTTCTATTCATCATGATATTATTCCGTTTACTTTTGTTGACTTAAAATTAAGAAAGCATATTGTAGATAACACTCAATCCTTAAATGTTGTAGATCTACTTGGATCATTGATTCAACAATTCTCGACTGTTTTGAATCGAGAACCCAATTATATTCCTGGCCTACTTAACAACCGACTAGATGATGCTTATTTTAAAAAAATTGAGGCCATAGAGTTTACTCTTAGAAATGATGAGAATATTTCAACTCAAGATTTTAGCGAAGCAGATATTATCCTACTTGGTATCTCAGGTACTTCAAAGACTCCTCTTTCCCTATTTTTGGCAACCGAAGGGTATAGAGTTATTAATATTACTATTAACGATAATTTAAATCTAAAAGAGCTCTTTGCAGGAATTGATCAGAAAAAAATATTATGTCTTACAATAGATGCTGAAAGATTAGCCGAAATTCGTAAAAATAGAATGAAAGCAAAAGAAGTATATTCCAAGAACTACTCTGACCTAAGCTTTGTTCAAACGCAATTAGAGGCCTCTAATAAGCTTTTTAAAGAGAATCCTATATGGCCTGTTTTCAATGTAACAGAGAAATCTCTTGATCAAATCGTTATAGAAATGAGTAATGTTTTAAATCAAAGAAAACTCACAAAAACCAAGCAAGAGAGTCGGTTTTCTTAAATAGAAAAACACTTGTATTTAGTTATATCCCTTATAATTTTCCAGGAAGTTTTCAATAAGAGTTAACCATTTTTACCTATCGCCTCAGAAATGTTTCAAGTTTTTCTATACTAGTCCGAAATGGTATTCAGAGGTAATAAATGTCGCAAGACTTAAAGTTAAAAAGATTCGGTCGTTATTTGATCTTAGATCACCTTGTAGATGGTGGTATGGCAAAAATTTGTCGTGCACGTTTCTTAGGTGAACAAGCAAATAAAATTGTTGCTATTAAAATGATCCAGCAACAATTCTCAAACGATCCAGCCTTTGTACAAATGTTCAAAGATGAATTAAAGGTTACCTTTGGTTTAATTCATCCCAATATTGCTCAAACGTATGATTATGGTGAAGTTGAAAATGTTTTATATACTGCCATGGAATATGTTGATGGTAAAAACTTAAAACAATATCTTGATAGGTTGAAAAAAAGAAAGTTTGTCTTTCCTGTTGAGATTTCAACTTATATTATCTCTCAAGTGAGCCAAGCATTACACTATGCTCATACTTTTACAGACAAATTAACCGGAAAAACTTTTAATATCGTTCATAGAGATGTTTCCCCTCATAATATCATGATGACTTATGATGGAGCGGTTAAAGTTATTGACTTTGGTATTGCAAAAGCAGAAACGAATTCAGAGGCAACTCAAGCCGGAACTATTAAAGGGAAGCTATCTTACCTTGCACCTGAATACCTAGACGGTCTAGAACTTGATCATAGGTATGATCAATTTGCAGTTGGAATTACTCTTTGGGAAATGCTTTGTAGTAAAAAACTCTTTAGTGCAGCAAATGATCTTGCAGTTTTGAAAAAAATTCAAGCATGTGATATCCCTGTTCCTTCAACAATTAACCCTAATGTTCCACCGGAATTAGATGAAATTGTCTTGAAGGCCTTAAGTAAAGAAAGATCAAATAGATTTAAAAACATGGATGCTCTCAATAGGGCCCTCGTTAGGTTCTTATACTCAACGTTCCCTGAATTTAATGCAACAGATTTAGCCTACTTTGCAAAAGAATTATTTAAAGAAGATATTTTTAAAGATAGAGAAAGATTAAAGGAATATGGAAAGATTGATATTAAGCCTTACCTTAATGATTTTGATTCATCTCATGCCAAAAAAGATATTTACGAAGGGATAGACGCTTCAACTGTCGAAGCATTGATAGTTACTAAGAAAGAAAACAGAGAGATTGATCTAGATTTAAATGAAAATCATACTGGTACCTTAAGTGTTGATTTAACTAGAACAACAAAGAGAAATAATTTCAATGAAATTATCTCTAAAGAAAACGAGAGGATTCAATCTGCACTAAATGACGTACCTGCTTTACAAAGAGCTAAGACTCGAACTCGGACAAGAACAAGAGTTCGAAGAGCTGAGCCTGTTGCTCTGTCTCATCCTAGTTATAAAAGACCAGAGAAGAAGTCATCAAGAGTTATTAGGGTTGCTATGATGCTTACGATGTTAGCAGGTGGAGGATACTTATCACTACCCTTCATTAAAAGTAAAACAGGATCATCAAAAGTTGACAGAACAATAGCAACAAAGAAAAAAACTGATGATACTAATAATATTGTAGATATTATTAAGGCAAATGATACTAAAGGAATCATCTTTTTTGAAAACTATGATCCATCATCCTCTATTGTTATTAATGGTGAACAAGTTCCTTTTTCTAATCTTGGTATTAAACTAAATCTTAATGAAAAGCATAGAATCAAAGTATCAAAGAAAAATCACTCTCCTTTTTATCATAGTGTTTTATTAACTTCTACCAACAGAACTACAAAAGTTCATATTAAAGACTTGAAATATCGAGAGGAAGGTATCTTAAATTCTGGAAAGGTATTTCCTCCTGGAACAATTTTAAAATATAGATATCAAAATGAGACTTTTAATAAGAAGATGCCTTTTAGTAATTACATAATGCCAGCTGGTTCTCATCAGGCCATTATCATTAATAAAAAACATAAGATTGAAAAAAGAATCATGCTAAACATCAAAAAAGATAAAATTCACAATCTAAGATAAAATCGAATCAACAACCTTAATCCCATCAACGGCCGCTGAAGTAATTCCTCCCGCATATCCTGCACCTTCTCCACATGGATAAAGGCCCAAGGTCGAATCACTAGAGAGTTTGATTTTGTCTCTATCTATTTTAATAGGAGAAGAAGTTCTAGTTTCTGGAGCAATCAAAATAGCATTATCTAAATTGAACCCTTTTATTTTTTTATCAAATTCCATAAATGCTATTTTTAATTGTGCAATAATATTATCTGGAAAGATCTTTTTAAAATCCGCTTTTACTAATTTTGAAGGAACTGATGATTTTGGTAATGGTCCATCACTTACAGAGTCTTCTAAGAACTCTTTGAGAGTAATAGCTGGCATTTCCTTTCCACTCGCTAGTTCACTAGAAACTTTGTAGGCCTTCGTTTCTATATCCTCAATATAAGTAAAACCAGAAAACACATCTTCTCCAAGAGTTTCAGATTTAACTGAAACAACTATTGCAGCATTAGACCAAGGAGAATTATGAGAGTCATTACTCATTCCATTTGTCACCAAGGTATTTTGATCAGTCGTACTCGATAAAACATATCCTCCTGGACACATACAAAAACTATAAGTCCCAATATCAATTGAGTGATCATGGTGAGTCACTCTATAAGTAGCTGCTCCAAGTTTTCCTGCAAATTCTCCAAATTGCATTTTATCCATATATTTTCGGGGATGCTCAATCCGAACACCAAGAGCAAAGTCCTTTTTACTCATCTTGACACCTTGCTGATGGAGTCTCTTATACAAATTCTTTGCGCTATGACCTGCAGCTAAAATAACATGATCACTTAAAACTTCTTCTCCATTATTTAATTTCACACCTATCACTTTTTTATTATCTATGAGAAGTGATTGAACTGAAGTATTAAAATTAATCTCAGATCCAAAGCTCTGAAGTTTAGAAGTTAACCTCTTTATTATTTTTCTAATTTTATGAGAACCAAGATGTGGATTAGATTCATACAAAATTTTCTCATCTGCTCCAGCTTCAACAAACTTCTCTAACACGTAATGAATAAAATCTGATTTTATACGAGTATAGATTTTCCCATCACTAAATAGGCCTGCCCCACCTTCACCATAACAAACGTTACTTTCTGAGTCCAAAGTCCCATATCGCCAATATTTTGCAATACTTAACATTCTTTTTTGAACGTCTTCCCCTCTTTCAAAAACACGTGCCTTAATCCCATAATCCATAAATCTAAGAGCAGCAAACATCCCTGCTGGACCAAAACCAATAATAATAGGTCTAGTGTTAAGACTTTTGGGAGTTACTGAAAAGTCGTAGACTTTAGTTGCATCAAGTAAAATTTTGTACAAATATCGAGGTTTTCTCCCAAGAGGAGCTTTTCTGGCATCTAGACTTTTTGAGAGGATTTGAAACTCTCTATTAGAGAACTTTCTACTCATATGTTCATGAATATCTTGATCAAAATTTAGTGAAACTTCGATTTGTTTTTCCATTGAATCTTAATATACTTGATCTCATGAATGATGTCGCCCTCCAATGTATAGGAACTGAATTACTAGATGGATCAACTCGAGATTTAAATATGAAATTTCTAGGACAGTTCCTGGATGAATATAATATAAAGCTTAAAAAAGCTGTTTTTTGCTCGGATTCATTTGAACACATTTCTGAGTTTTTAGATTTTGAAGGTCTCCTTATTATCTCTGGAGGTCTCGGTCCTACATTAGATGATATAACAAAGTCTGTATTAAGCACTCATTTCAAGGAGGATATTGAGAAAAATCCCGCTGCTCTTGAGATCTGTCAAAAGCAATTTAGTGAGAAAAATAAAGACTATGATCTTAAGCAATACCACTATCATATGCTCCCAACTAACTTTGAACCTCTTTATAATGAAGTTGGGTACGCTCCCGGATTGATCTCAAAAAAACATAATATTATTGCTCTACCTGGTGTCCCTCGTGAGTTTCAGGCCATGATTAAAGCTCACCTTCCTTCCTTATTAAAATCTAAAACATTTACTCAAAAATTAGTTTTTAGAACTAGAGGTATTATTGAAGTTAAGATTTTCAGAACTCTTGATCCCACACTTTGGGAAAACTTAAGCCAATATGGAGAAGTTTCCTCCTTACCAGTAGAGGATGGGGTCAACTTAGGAGTGAGATTATCAGCAAATAGTGCCAAAGAACTAAAACAGTTACAAACCAAAGTTGAAGCTGTCATTAAATCATCAAAGGTTTCACAATATATATGGAGTACCGGAGCTAACATCCAAGAAAAAGTTCATCAATATCTAACACAACTTGGTCAAAGCCTTAGTCTTGCTGAATCTTGTACAGGTGGACTCATATCAAGTCTTCTTACTAATCAACCAGGTAGTTCTAAATATCTCATCGGATCAATAGTCGCTTACCAAAATGAGGTTAAAGTAAACCAGCTTGGGATTGATCCGGAGTTGATTGAGAAATTTGGAGTAGTCAGCCAAGAAGTCTCAGAACTCATGGCCCTAAAAGCACGTGAAAAATTTCACTCTAACTACTCTATAGCTACCACTGGTCATCTTGAATTTATCAATGGAAAAGCTCCTCATATTTGGATCAGTATTGCCTCTGAAGAAGGAGTCATTTCAAAATCATTTCAATTTTACAAGGATAGGAAAAGTGCTAAAAAATTATTTGCTAAAGCCAGCCTACATCTGTTAAGAAGTGTTCTCTTGGAATACAAAGGATTAGAGATTGGAAACGCCTACTGAGGTTTTAAAATATTTTATATCAATGTTATCGATATTAAATCCTATCGCTGCCCTTCCTGTGTTCATTAGTTTCACTATGCCCTATTCGAGCAAAGAACTTTCAAAAATCGCTAATAACTGTGCCTTTTCTGTTTTAATCACTCTCTTAGTAGCAAGTATTTTAGGTGATAATATCCTACAATTTTTCGGAATTCAGCTCCCATCCTTTCAGGTAGCAGGAGGAATAATTATTGCATTAACTGCTTTTAGTATGATCAGAGCAGAAAATGCTCCAACTAAAATCACTCAGGATGAAATTGATAGACAGTCTAAGATCAGAGAAATTGGGATTGTTCCTCTGGCCATTCCTATGCTTGCTGGTCCTGGTGCGATCACAACTGCTATTATTCACTCCTATAATTTTAAAACTCCTAAAGATTGGATAAGTGCTCTGATCTGTCTCATCATTCTTTCTATTATCATTAAAGTCATTTTTACTTTTAGCCGTAAAATCAGAGATCTTGTAGGCAGAGTCTCCCTAAATGTTTTAACTAGAATTATTGGTTTGATTCTTATGGCCATTTCAGTTGAATATATTTCACGTGGAATCAAAGGATTATTTGATTTATAAATAACTTATTATTCGTTTTATCTTCCTTAATATACTAATATCAATATTATGAAAATCTGGATCGATGCAGATGCATGCCCTAAAATGGTGAAGGAATTAATCTATAAAGCTTCCTTGAAATCACAAATCCCTGTTTGCTTAGTTGCTAATAGTTATCTTACTATTCCCAAGGCAGCCAATATAAGCTTTATTCAAGTAGATCAAGGAGCTGATGTTGCAGATTTTTATATAGTCGAGCATTCAAAAAAAGAAGACCTCATCATAACCGCAGACATCCCTCTTGCAGACTTAATTGTTAAAAAAGGTGCTATTGCCATTAACCCTAGAGGAGAGATATATACAGAAGAAAATATCAGTGAAAGGCTCTCTATGAGAAACTTCATGCAAGAGTTAAGAGATAGTGGTGTCGATACTGGAGGTCCTGCTCCTTTAGGTCCAAAGGATAAAGAGCGATTTGCTAACTCTCTTAATAAAATTCTTACAAAAATGGCTCAAAAGCTCTAAAAATAGTTAATTAATATCGCCCCGCAAGAATCAATAAAATCACACCTAAAATAATTCTATAGACGCTAAATGGATGCAAACTAAATTTCTTCAAAAGCTTTAAAAAGAAATGAATAACAAGATAACTAAATATAAATGTTAAAACTACTCCAAGCAACATTGAGGACCATTGAAAATGTATAACTTCCCCTTGAGCAATCTTTAAGATTTTATAGGCCGTACCTGCTAAAATTATTGGAATAGATATAAGAAAAGAAAACTCTCCTGCCTGCTCTCTTGAAATACCTAACGCCCTAAAAACTGAAATAGTAATTCCGGATCGACTCACTCCAGGAAATACAGCTAGAGCTTGAGCAAAGCCAATAAATAAGAAGTTTTTCAAATTAAGTCCATTAAAATAATTTCTTCTCCTTTGTCCTATGACGTCACAAAGAGAAAGAATAATTGCAAAGAGTATCAAGCTAGAAGCAATAGGCATTAATTGGCCTCTTAGTTTTTCTACTGATCCCTTGAAAATAAGAATGAAAAATATTGATACAATTGAAACAATGATGACTTTAACAAGATCTAGTTGAAATAAGCTTTGAAAGCTTGTTTTATCTTTTAAAATTTTAAAATCATAAAACATTTTATAGATTTTTTTTCTAAAATACATAATAACCGCTAAAACAGAACCAAAATGTAAAAAAAGATCAAAGACAATTCCTGGATCATTAATTTTTAACACTTTAGGAATAATAGCTAAATGAGCAGAACTACTAATTGGTAAAAACTCACAAATTGCTTGGACGAGAGAATAGATTGTTATTTCGAAAAAGCTCAATTCTTAAACTACTCTTGAGGTTCTTGTGCTGGTTCTTCTTCTACAGGTTTTTTTACTACACGCTTTTTAAGAGGTATTTGAAAAAACTCTAATTTCTTATTTTTAAAAGCATCTAAGAGTTCAAGGTTCTTTGATAAAAGTGGCTTAAATTTACTCTCAAGTGAATTAGACTTATTTTTTTCCATATTATTTAAACCGGTGATCATCTTAAGAAAACTTTCATGCTTATCTATAAAATCTTTTTTTAATCTTTCGTTCTTAGCTCTAACTAATCGCTTAGCCATTTTAAAATAAAAACTAAAGATTTTATCATGATCTTCAGCACTATGAGCTCGATCAGTTGGTTTTAAGAAGTAATCAATAATATCATAGGCTTCTGCTTTATCTTTCAGCTCAGTAAAGGTTCCTTCCTGCCATATAAGATTATCGAGAAAGGCATTATAAAACTTTGAAATGTCACCACCAGCTCTTGAGCCAAGGTTTTCAAAAAAGAACTTGTAGATAAGCCCCTTTTCATTATCTAAGCTCAATAAATACTCTTCTCTAGTTTTATCCGCTGCAAACTTCCCATCTTGGGCCTTAACTTTTAAAAAGTCTCGCCCACCAATATTAAAAAAACTAATTTCTTCTATATCTCGTCCTATAGCATTTGATAAATTCCCTCTTAAATCAACATATCCTTTTACAAAAGGGCCATAAGTTAAAATGTGATTAAGAGTCTTAGAAGTATCAAGCTCTAATGAAGCTTTTAATAGCTTTTTTAGCTCTTCAACAAACTTTATCTTATCAAACTTTTCGTTGCTCAAATGAGCATTTACTTCTGGATATTGAGAAGCAAAAAGAGGATTAGTAGATTTTGCTGAATTTAATAGATTCTTAAAGTTAAAAGGTTCGACCTTTTCAAAATCAACATATAATTTCTTCTTTGGATAATAGACTCTAATTTGAGGATAATACTTTCTATTCTTCTTACTCTTTTTTGTTTTAAAATAAGGATACTTTAAAAATGTTTTCTTATGAGATGGTTGAATCATATTAAAGTAATTAGAGACGGTAATATCATTTACATCTGCTGATTCGGTAAACTTCACTGTTTTAAATTGAAAATTTGTAAGTTTTGCTTCACTTCCATTCATTACTGGTAAGTAATAAGCAAAGAAACCAGTTATAATAGAAAATGCAAGTGCACTTAGAAAAGAAAACATATGAGAAGTACTATAAAATCGTGATAAAAGTAATACTTCTTTAGCCGTAGATTTAGATAGAAATCCTGGCAGATCAAAAATCATCAAAGGTCCAAGAATAAATCCTAGAAAGCTTCGGCCTAGGGCCCTTAGGTGTCCCTTCTTATTTTTCTCTGCAAAAACTAAAGAGACCAATTGACCTAAAGATCTTCTAAAAATAATATTAGAGATGATTTTTAAAAGACAAAAGATTCCTACATAATATCCAAAACCTCCAAATTTTTCTCCAAATAAGAAACTAAAAAGTCCTTTAATTGGGGTTGCTATAAAATCTAGAGTAATTCCTGATTGAGTTAAAATATAACCTAAAATAATACTGAGATTAATATCTATAATTAAGGATAACAATCTAACTGGAAATATAATTCCGCTTTTTAAGACCTCTTCTTTAAACCTTGCTCTATTAATCTTTCTGAATTTAGAATTATCAATTAACCCCGTACTATCTAAATCAACAGAAACACTTACTTGCGTAGGATCTACTTCTATGATTGGTTCTTTCTTCTTACCAAATTTAGAAAACAACCCTTTAAAAACCGCAAGTTTTTCCTTTGCTTTATCTGAAGTGAATTGGACTGTGTTAGTCACAAAAGATTTATTAGCAGAAGTATGTTCAAACTCAGTTGTATTTAATTCAGAAAATTCAAAGCCATCACGTATTTCGGTATTACTTAAATCTGTAACATCTATACTTGTACTAGTAGCTTCCTTTGGAAGGGGTGGTACAAGATTTGGCTCAACACTAGCTTCAGCTCTCATTTTATCAATTTCTTTTAGAGAGACAGGATCGGGTGGAGTTAAAGGAGGTAAATCAGCTAGAGCATCATTGTTTGTTTCAATTTCCGGAAGAACTTCTGCCGGCAAGTCAGTGTTTTCTAAGGCTAAAGGCTCTAGATTCTCACTTGAATCAAAAGGTTCAGGAAAAGACTTGAAAGCCTCATCCAAATCCGGGTTTTCAATTAAATCATCTTGTTTTTGAGAATCCTTTTTCAGGTCTTCAAAAGACATAATTTGTGGCATAGTCTCATTACTAAAATCAGCAAGAGTCTCTTCCTTGCTAACTTTTTTCTCAATCGCTTCTTCAAGAATAGGAACAGAAGGCAATATAGACGCTTCAGGCTTCTCTATTGGCTCAAACCCTACTTTTAAATTTCCAACTCTCAATACATCATCTGGAAACAGAATCACCATCTCTTCACTTGAAATTTTCTTATTATTTACAAATGTTCCAGTTGAACTATCATGATCTTTGACTGATAAAACATTGTCTTGAAAATAAAAAGTGCAGTGACGAAAATCTATTCCATCTACATCGAGATTTATATTTTGGTCCATCCGACCAATTGAAGCTACATCTTGTAACTTAAATTTTTCTTCATAGCCTTCAAACGAAAGTAAATAACCTAATAACTCTTGCATTTAATATGTCCGTCCATGTCCAGTGATTAATAACATTTTTCTCATCCCATATTTAGCAATGGTGTATAAAAAATTTTCTAAAATAAAATTAGACATCCCAGTATACCTTCCTTCCCAATCCATAGAAAAATGTATCAAACATCTATTATTAAATTCCTTTATATTAAGAATACCTTGCAAACCATCAAGAAATCCAGTGTTAAAAGTAAACGGATAAGCTTTGGCACTACTTAAACGATCAATTTTGACATTAATTGGGAACTCATAGGCCAAAAGAAAGAACTTAATCTTTAAATAAATATGGTTATTTTTATATTCACTCTTATTTACAAAATCAAAAAAATTAGAATAGTTTTCATACTGCCCTATCGTTGAAACCACCGATGAACATTGCTTTTTATGAAATAAAATAATTTTTTCTGAAATTTTTTGAAACGATTTCTTCGGAGATGTAACTTCTGTTTTTATTATATTTTTTCCATCTTTTAAGTAGCGAAGATTGGTTTTTGAAAAAACTTTGGCAATTTCTAACTCTTTCGTCAAAAAAGTGTCTAAATCCAGAGCAACTAACTCGACTATCGGGATTATCAATAAAAATAAATACTTCACAACTAATTATCCTTAGCTTGTTCAACTAACGCAAGTAGACTTTTAATTTTCTATAAGTTTTAATTTAAGTACTACAAATTTAATTCCACTTTAAATGTGAATATGTCTTAGGAAGAGATTATGGCAACAAGTAAAAGAAGCAAAAAAATAAAAGAAGCTGAAATTGAGAGTAAAGATCAACGATGGCATTGTAGAAACAGAGTAACACTTGTTTTTGGAAGTAATGACATTGAAGAACTTGATACTTATCTCTATACCAGTAAAGGTGTAAAGTTCCAGACTGTTCAATTCCATCAAGCAAAATCAAAAGCGATAGAGGAAATCCTAGATAATTGTATAGACGAGTTTTATAGAAATCATGTTTCAGAAATTAAAATAGATTTATCTGATGACTGCCAAACTGTTACTATTGCAGATAATGGAATTGGATTTCCTCTTACAAAAGTTTCGCAGGTCTATACAGAGTTTAGGACTGGTTCAAAGTTTAAAGATGAAGAAACAGACTCTAAAGGATTCCTTTTTAGAACTCTAGGTCAAAATGGACTAGGAGCTGCAGCAACATGTTTAACTTCAGATCTATTTGAAGCTACGGTAAAGCATCACAATTCTAAAAAAGAGCAGACTTATACTTTTACGAACGGTGCCTTAAAAACAAAAAAATCTAAAGCAAAAGCATTTCGAGGAGCAGCTGGAGTAAAAATCAAAGTAAAGCTAGCTAAAGAAGTTTATAAAAACCCCAAAATTGATAAAGAACTTTTAAGGAAAAGAATTATTGATCTTGCTTATAATAATCCAGGGCTAAAATTTATCTTTAATAAAGAAGTTCATTTTTACAAGAAAGGCCTTTTAGAACTTGCTCATAGAATAAACCCTAAATCTGCTTATGAATTTGGAGTTGTTGCTCATAAATATGAAACACTAAATGCTAAAAAGAAAAAAGTAAAAGGTCTTATTGATATGACCGTTGCTTTAGTTGTAGATAAAAAATCAGATGATAGAGAAAAATTCATCTCATTTGTTAACTCAACTCCTACTTTTGATGGAGGATTTCATAACGATAGAATTAAAAGACATTTCATTAATCATATTAAAGATAAACTTGCCAGAGCCGCTAAGAAAGAAAAAGTCACAGTTAATGATAATGATATCTTACAAGGCCTAACATTTATTATAGGTATAGTTATGCCTAATCCAAGGTTTGAGTCTCAAACAAAAAGAAAGTTAGTTAGAGATAATCAACTTGAAAAAGCAATAGATGCTTTTGTCACAAAAAATATTAAGAAATTCTATAAAAAGCATCCTGAATATTTAGAACTCATTATACAAAGAGCAAAGACTAGAACGCACTTTCAAGATTTAAAAGATGCTTCAAAGCAAGGAAAGAAAGCAAAAAAGCAAAGAATAGAGAAACTTTTAGATGCTAACGCTAGAAAAGATAGATCTGAATGTACTCTTTTTATTTGTGAGGGAGATTCAGCAATTGGAGGTCTACGATCTGCTCGTGATAAGCTTAACCAAGGTGGAATCGCCCTACGTGGTAAGCCGATGAATGTTTCTCAAGCAACGTTAAAAGATGTTTTAGATAATGTTGAATTTTCAAATATCATGGCTTCAGTTGGATTAACAATTGGAGTGAAAGCCGATCCAAGTATGCTTAGATTTTCTAAGATCGTATTCCTATCCGATTCAGATGTTGACGGTGGGCATATTAATACTCTCTTAACAAATTTCTTTTATTCTTTTTGGCCTGAAATGTTTGAAATGAAGATGATTCAAATTACAAAAGCTCCTCTTTTTGAGGTCGTAACCGATAAAGGAACGGAATATATAGAATCTCCAGAGGCCCTAGAAAAAATTAAAAAGAAAAAAGGTATCAAGATAAAAGAAATACAAAGAAATAAAGGTCTCGGGGAAATGAGTCAAAATGCTTTCAAGCATGTTCTTCAAAAAGATGACTTCACTATCATTACAGCAAAAGATGCTAAAAAATGTAAAAATATTCTTCATGTTTGTTTTGGAAAAGATACCCAACTAAGAAAAGATCTTTTATTAGACGATTAATAAAACGGAAAAATTATGGATGAAATAAATTTAAATGAATTAAAGACAGTCTCACTTGAGAAGGTTGTTAAAAGTGAATATAGGACTTATCAAATCTATACTCTCATGGATAGAGCAATCCCCTACCTTCAAGATGGACTAAAGCCATCTCAAAGAAGAATTCTCTATACACTTTTTAAAAATAGAAATAAAGGTCTAGTAAAAGTAACAGGACTTACTGGTTTAGTTTTAACTCTTCATCCTCACGGTCCAGCATCAATTGAAACTTCTATCGTTAATATGGCTCAAGATTATACCTTTTCTAATAACTATCCACTCATTGATAAAAAAGGGTATTTCGGTGAAAGAATGGAAACCCAAGCTGCAGCCGGAAGGTATATTGAATGTCGGATGGGAAAGACCGCCGAACTACTATTGTTTGATGATATGAATCAATTAGAAATGGTTCCTAATTATGATGAAAGAGAACTGGAGCCTCTTGGATTATTGCCCAAACTACCTATCATGCTTCTAAATGGTGCTGAAGGAATTGGAACCGGATTTTCTTCAGTTATTCCAAGCTTTAATCATAAAGACATCGTGAAATCAATGATTTCGTGTATAGAAAAAGGCAAACCCTCAAAGCTTAAACCATGGGTTAGAAATTATACTCTCCCAGTTGAAGTTGAAAAAGGTGGCAAAATTATTTTTCATCTTGGTATAGAAGAGAGAGGCTCATCACTCTATATTACTGAACTTCCTAAAGGATGGGATGCTAAAAGAATTTATAGACATCTAAATAAAATGATTGATAAAGATTTAATCAAAGATTATATCGACTCGACAGTCGATAATACTATTGAGATAGAGCTTCTATTTAAACGAGGTAAGTCTTTGTCTCTAGAAGATGCTCGCACGAAACTTGGAGCGAAAGGTTCTGTAACCCCTAATTACACTCTCATTAGTGAACGAGGTGTAAAAATATTTAAAAAAGCTGAAGAAATTATCCAGCTCTTCACAGCTCAAAGATTAAAAGTTGTTAAAAGAAGATACGAGCTATTAATTATAGATTGTAAAACTAATATCATTAAGAATAGTGAAATCATTAGATTTATTAAAGAAAAACAGTATGCTCAAGCAGAAAAGAAGGCTAACAGAGCAGCCTATATAGAATACCTTGGAAAAAAGAAGTTTAAATACGCTGAATACCTTGCTGATATGGCCATTTATAGAATGACTAAGGAAGAGGTAGGAAAAAGAGAACTATACGTCAAGGAAGATAAGAAAAAGCTTAAAGATTATGAAGCGATCGTGAAAAGCCCAGCAAAAGTTAAGAAGAAACTTATCGAAGAACTAAATGATGTAAGTGAAAAACTAACTAAGATCATGTCAGATAAAGAAGCATCTAAAGCTAAAACTTTTGCTAAAAAGAAAAAGAAGAAAACGAAAAGAAAGTAATTATTTTTTTAATTTACTTGAGTTGATCAGCGATAACTTCAAGGATTTCTTTTTTTGATAGTCCTACACCTTCAAAAGAAAAGGCAAGATCTTCAGTAAGACTGGCTCCTACCCGCGTCATTACTGATGAGTTTTCAACAACATCACTTAATTTCTTTTTTTCAGCATCTATTAAAGCTTGTGAAATTTCTTGTAATGAATACTTAGAAACCCTACCTTCAGGAATAGCGAGAATAAATTTCGTTTTTTCGTTACTCAGCTTTGAAAAGCTTAAAATCATTTCTTTACTTGAACTCTTAGACGGTGCTGCCGCTTTAGCAAAAGTTCCCAATTTGGATTTCACAGCAGGCTCAATTAAATCTTCGTCATACACATATATTTTTTCAGTTAGTTCTTCGATTTTTTTATTGCCCTTAAATTTTTCGACTACCTGCTTACTTGATTTCGATATATATGATGCATATTCTCTAACTTCATTATCAAATTTATTGGCTAACTCTTTTCTTATCTCTTTATCTTTTAATAATGTATCTACTTTAGAATAAGTTGCTTTATACATCTTTTTCTGAGTCTCACTATCTAGATGATTGAACCTATCAAAATAGAGTGGATCAGGTGAGTTCTTTATCATTTTATCTACATCTGAATATAAGGCTTTTTGTAATTCGATTGCTTCTTTCAAAGCAGTATCATTTTTTGCCATTTTCTCCATTGATGTACCAAAAACTCCAAAGTCTTCATATTTAGAAGCATTATAAATTTTAGCACGCAATGCTTTTGAGCCAGCGACTTCATCAAGATTATTAATTATATAACTTGGCCAAGTTAAACCATCAGCAATATTATCTGTACTAAAAATTCTAAATGATTTCTTGATGCTCTCCACTGATTCACCTTTAGCTAATGCTTGTTCAATATGATCTAGTAATTGCATCCCAGAGTTTTTACTACTGGCAAATCTTTTACCGTGATGATCAAAGACAATTCCATTAGGTCTTAAAATATCTAATTGTGTTGGATGGTCAATGATAGCAAGTCCTCCTTTTCCGTTCTTGCGACCAACTTTACCAGCCTCCTCAGCGTAAAGTTTCCTATAATAGATTTTCTGGTAGATCTCATCTAATTGGGTATCATCTGGATTGACTCCTGCTTTTTTCAATCTGCTTTTTACTTTTAAAAACTGAGCATTAATTTCTGGTAACTTCTTCTTTAATAAACTATTAATTTCATCAATATTTTTAAAATCAACTAAATTCTTAGTCTTTTTAATAAGTTGTTTAGATGCAACTTTAGAGGATTTCTTAAATACTGATTTAGCAAACATTCCTCTGATGAGGTTCCCTAAGTAAGCTCCACTAACAAACCCTAATATAGGATCATCAAGTGGGTTTACATAATTGACTGCTCCGGAAGCATAAAACTGTACAGGCTCAAGGCATTGTTGTGCCTTATATAATTTTGCATCAAATAATAAGAGAGGTTCATAGAGCGTTCCTCCATTCCTTATCAATCTTGCAACAAACATTTCCCTATAGCTATCAAGTACATCTCTTTCGTCATTAGTAAGTTCAAGTCCTAAAAATTCAGATTTAACTACAAGAGACTTTGCATAATCATAAATATTAATTCCATATTCAGGTTTTCCCAAATACTTTCTAGCAGCTGCTAGCTTACCATTCCAATCCGTCGTTTTAATTGGTTGATAAATATTGAATTTATCACTTACTTTACACTCATCTATCATTGTTGATATTTCGAATTTATCACTACAAAATTCTTTAATCAGTGAAGCTGTATCAGGAACATATACATCTTCATAACTAAACCCCATCTTATGTAGAAGAACTAAACGAGAGTACTCATTAATTTTTAAATTACTATTATGAAAAATTTTTTCTACAAATGGAAACTTAATATTATTAGTAGGTATAAAAGAGCGATCTAAACATACCTGATCTGATGCTAGACATCTATCTGCTGCTTCTAATATCTGGGCATTTTTATTTTTCCTAATAAGAGTAGAATACTTATTTAACTTTTTTTTAAACTTAGTCACTTCCTGATCAATATTCTTGATACAATTATCAAGACAGGGTTCATTTCGATCAGAGAAGAAATTAAGCCCACGCTCAAAAGTACTTTGAGACAAAGTAGTAAGGCTTAAAAATAGAACAACTATATACACAATATTAGGATATATTAGAAAATACCTGACTATTTCTTGCCGGAAACTAACTTCAGGCCCATTTGCTAGAAAATGTCTAATTTATAACCACAATTTGTATTGATTACAAAGAATATAAGCAAAGCTCTTAAATAACCTAAAATGCTAGAATGAAGAAAATTCTATCTATACTAGTAATATTATCAAGTCTATCAGCATATGCAATGAGTGATTTTCAAATAATTACTGAATATGATCTAAAATATTGTCCGGCCCAAGAGACTAAAAACTCAGAGATTACTCCCTACGACCTTCCTGATAATGGACAAGTTTGGAGAATAGGAAATCGCAGATGGACCCCAGCTTATGAAAGTCTATATTCTAAATGGATAGAGGCTGAGTTAAATGATTCATTTTTAATAGATTTAGATATTAAGGCAGATTGTGCTGATATTGTATTTTTTGCTCGAGCTGTCTTTGCCAGAATGAATAATCTTCCCTTCTCAATTCACACGGTAAAAGCTTCAAATTTTCAGACTAAATGGAAAGATTTAAAAAGTAATACGATTTGGGATATTAAAAATTGGAAAAAAAGTTATGCTCAAGATGAGCGATTCAAAGCGGCTCTAACACAATGGGCCGATTCGGCTGGACAATATCACTTAAAACAAGATATCTACCCTATTAAAGTCTTAGAAAACAAAATCTTAACTAATCAATTAAGAAGTGGACAAGTCTTAATATCTCCAGGTCACGCTTCTATTGTCAACATTCAAAGAGATGCATTCCTTCCTTATAAATTAACAACATCTAAAATACCAGCTGAAATTAGAGTTGTTCCACTTGTCGTTCGAAGTTTAGGAGCTGGTTATAGTTTCAATTCTTGGAAACCAATAATAAACTGTAAAGGTAAGTTTAAAACAGTTCCAGCAAAAATGATGGAAAATTATTCACCAACTTATGATCCTAGCTTCGAAGAAGCTGATATAGTAGATAAGATTCAAATGCAACTGAGAAATAAATTTAACCCTGGAATAACTAGAGAAGATGAAATCTTCATGGCTTATAATGAAGTAAAACAACTTGTAGAGACATTAAAGCTCAAAGTCCAAGAACGAATTGAAGCTGTGGATTTAGGGTACTCAAAGTTTGTCGAGACAAGTGCATCAGATCATTTTAAATCTCAAGGGAGCATGAAATTTGGTCGCCAAAGTAAGAAAAATAAAATCAAACTAGAGGAATTTAAAAATCAATCATTAGACTATTTAAATATCTTTCCCGTTAAAAACCAGAATTCTCATAATTTATATTATAGTCACTCTACACCTAGTAGAGACTTAAGATTAAGAGATCTAATGAGAAATATTTTCAACTTATTACCTTATCTTGATGATCAAAGGGTTCAAGCAACTTTAACATCTCTAATTGAATATGAATTTGAGTATGATGAAGATAAACACTTATCTATTTATCATGTCTTTCTTATAGATATTTTAAGTCCTTTCTCATCTCAACCATGGTCTCCTCCTAAGGACAGATGGCTTTCAAAAGAGTATGCAAATACTAACTTCGCAGCTGATCCTCTTAAGTTTCTAGAAGATAGATACTACCAAGGTAAAAAAATCCTACAAAATGAAGAAGGCAGAAAAAAAATTGAACAAATAATTAAAAATTATCTCACTAATATCTAAAGGATATAATTAAACTATTTAATATTTTCAAAGAAATTAACAACTTCTTTCAAGTTCTCTTGTTCAATAGCACTCATCATAAAATCTTCATGTCCTTGATTAGGAAACATAAAAAACTTTTTATTCTCAGAGCTATATCTAGAGAAATTATCTCTTTTGGTCGCTGTTGGATCAGCAAGAGAATCAACCTCATAAGTTAATTGAATAATAGGAAGTTCGATATTATATAACCCTCTATAATATGGATCTCCTCCACTAGAATGAATACATTCAGAATTAATCGCCTCTATATACTGAACTAAAGACCTGGCACTAGTTCCTTCAATAGTTAAATCAAATAAGGCCTTCATTGCATCTTTAGATACGTTTTTCCGATTATATAAAAACTGCCATAACTTACTATAGGCAATAGATCGTTTTCCAAAAACCTTAGTAGGAGAAAGAATTTTTGTTAAAATCTCACCATTGATCCAACCAAGATGTTTAATTAATCCTTTAAGTTTTCGACCAGTATTTTTTGCAAAATCATAAACTTTTAAATTCCTTGTATCAGTCATACAAACATTGCCAGCTGAAATTGCGATTGCACTAAATTGCTTTTGTCTTTTCTCTGCTATTTCTTCATCAAAGATATTTCCTCGTCCACTTCTATCAAGTCCACCCAAATAAGCTTGTAAAGCAATGGCACCATTAGAGTGTCCCATAGTATATAAATTCTTATTTAATTTTTTAAAAAACTTAACGGCACTATCAATATCATCTATTGCAATATCATCAATTAAGCTTTTCTTAATGTACTCAGATTTACCTATCCCATTTGGATGCAAGACGAACACTTTCACTTTTAAATGTTTTGCTAAATATCTCATCACTGAAATATTTTTCTCCGGCATCAAATCAAAACTATAAGCATTTTGAAAATAACCAGGTATTAGTAAAAGAATTGAATCAGCATCATCATTACCCTCAAGCTCTATTAGCTCAAGATCATATGTCTTATTTGTTAATCCACTTTTAGATTTTATAATGTGGCTCTTCCAATCTGGTCGCATAGAGCTAATCTCCTTAGAATAGGATATCGTAGAATTAAATAGAATGCATAAAATAAACAGAAATTTTTTCATATTGTCTCTTTCCTCATTGCAGTTAAATTGATCTCAATGGTACACTTTTAACAAGGGATACTTGAGAATACTCAGGTTTGTAACTCATGGCAAAAAAAGAAGATTTAGACCCTAAAAAAATAGCGACCCAAAGAAGATCTGTAGAGACAGTAGATGCTATTTTGCAGGCAACTGAGGAGTTTATAGAGCATGATAAACTAGATTCTCTTACAACCAATAAAATCGCAGATAGGGCCGGCGTTAATATTTCTTCTCTTTATCAATATTTCCCTAATAAAAACTCTGTTCTCCAAATGGTCTTAAAAGTGTTCATCAATCAAGAAGCTAAGTTTTTCACCAATGTTTTGCATTCAGTCGCTGATTGCTCTCCAGAAGAAAAAATTGATAAGTTTATTGATTTTACTTATAAACATAATTTAAAAAGAAAAAAGATCGTTAAACTTTTTGCTTCTACTATCTTTGATTTTCAAAATACAAGTCTCATAGAGAAATTTGATCTTATCTTTATTGATATTTTAAAAAGTAATGTCTTCCCACATGTTAAACATCCAGACTTAGATGTGAAGTTATTATTAGTTATTCAAATGGTAAGATACTCAATTGTTTCTTCTATTTTTTATCAAGAAATTAAATTTGATCACTCTATTATTCAAAGAGAACTAAAGATTGCGATTCTATCTTATTTAGAACCTCAACTTAACTAAGCTTTCTGATTGCTTCTTTAAATTCACTCTTAATCCTTTTTCAGGTTTCAAAACAAAATGATGACTCTCATTAATAAAATCTAAAATTTCATAATCAAATTGAGTTAAAAACGTTTGCAAAATGATTTTTGCCTCCATCATGGCAAATTTATCTCCTATGCACATTCTCATCCCTGCTCCAAAAGGAAAATATCTAATCCCAGAGGAATTCACCTTTTTTATATTCAAAAACCTCTCAGGATAAAATTGTGAAGACTTTTCCCAATAACGTTTATCTTTATGAGTTACAAATTGAGTTAAAGCTATTTTATCTCCAGATTTAATTTCCTTATTTCCAATACAAACATCTTTTATACATTGCCTGGCTATCACTGGTATAGGAGGACTTAAGCGCATTGATTCTTTTAAAATCGCTTCAAGATACTCTTCATCAAAGTCCTCTTTATACTTACTTAAAACTTCCAGGTTTTGACTCAAATGATATAAGCTCCAAGTCAACAAGTTTGATGTTGTCTCATGGCCAGCAAGAAGAAGAGTTTTTATTTCATCTACTATTTCCTGTTTACTAATTTCATCATTGATAAGCTCTGATTTAAATTGAGTTAATAGATTATCAGATTTCTTATCTTCCAATATTCCTAAAACTAATTGATCAAATTTTCTCAATGCATGATTTGTTTTTAAATTTTTCTTTGTTGGTAAAAAATCAGGAATACCAAACAAGCTTTTCATCTTAATGTCTGATCTCTCTAGCTCAAGATTCATAGCATTTTTTATAATATTTAGATCTGGAACCTCGACACCTAGAAAAATCTTTATAATAATTTTTAAAGTAAGATCTGAGAAAATGTCATCTATATATAACTCCCCAGAACTTAATGAATTCAATACTTGATCGGTTAACTCACAAATTTCATCACGATAAAAATTCATCATCATAGACTTTGAAAATGATTTATTCATAAGTTTTCGATTCTTTTTCCAGACTTGATCTTCACTTAATAAAAGCCCATTACCCAAGAGTCCACGTAAATATTTATAACCATCTTCTTTATGAAAATGATTTGCTTTGGAAACTAATACTTCTTGAATATCTTTTTGATTAAACATGAACGTAACATGTTGGCCTGGCCAATTAACTCGTACACTATCGCCCCATAAATCATGGATTAACTGATAGATAGGCAAATCTTTCTTCTTTAACAAAGCTCCAAGCGCCAACATTTCTAGATGTGTAACTTTAGGTATTGATTCCATGACAACCTCCTAGTTAATTATAAAAATTTTTAAAAAATTCTCCACTTGTATTTATGACTGATAGCAATAGAAATAGAAGTAGAAATCTAAGCCATTAATAAGTAGAATTAATTGATGAAAAGTTTTGCACTCATTACAGGAGCTTCAAGCGGTATAGGAAAAGAGATGGCTTTAGACCTTGCGGCCAAGTCTCATAATCTAATCATTGTTGCTAGAAGGGAAAACAGACTCATTGAATTAAGTAATGAAATTATAGAAAAGCATAATGTTAAATGTGAATATATTGTGAAGGATTTATTAGCTCCTAATGCTGCTAATGAAGTTTTCGAACAAGCTCTAAAGATTGGTCATATTAATATTTTAATTAATAACGCTGGAATTGGCTACCAAGATAAATTCCTTGATACTTCCTGGGAAATGCATGAGAACATTATAAAACTAAACTCCACTATCCCCACTCAACTAAGCTATCTCTTTAGTGCTCACATGCTTGAGCATGAGCAAAGTTCTTATATTCTAAATGTTGCTTCTCTTGCAGCAATTTTTCCAATAGAGAACCTTTCAGTCTATAGTGGAAGTAAGGCCTATTTAAAACATATGATGGATTCTCTTTATTATGAATTTAAAGACACCAACATATCTTTAACAACAGTATCTCCTGGTGGAGTTGTTACAGAGTTTTCAGAAAATGCAAATCAAAAACCGACTGCCTTTGCAAAGAAACATTCTAAATCAGCTCAACAAGTTGCTAGCCTATCTATTAAGGCAATGTTTGCTAAAAAAAGACATTATATAGTTGGTGTTGATAATTATCTTGCATATATGCTTAAGAGAATTTTGCCGGAAAATGTGTTTAACTCAACATTCAATACTGTATTCAAAAACTTTTTCCATTAACTCAAACTCAAAAATCGATTAAAATTTAGTTATTGAAATTCTTATTACTATTGCTTATTACTTTTAGTGGATTGGTTTATTCTGATTCTAAAAACTATTTTTTAGAATATAAAGATGTAAATGATTCACTTGAAAACTATTCTTCACTTAAGTGGGAAAGTGCTGCCTTAATTACAGCAAGTTTATTGTTTTTTGCTAATGATGAAAAAATTCATGAATTCATAACAAGTGCTCAAGATAGTAAATTCTTACAAGAAATATCTAAAGTCGTGATTGAGTTTGGAGATCAAAAAACCTATTATGCTGCCGGAGCATTTGCACTAGGCGGATACTTGTTTAAAGACCAAAAACTCTTTGATACTGGAATGCTTTCAATTACAGCTCTTTTATTATCTGGTTCACTTGTCACTCTATCTAAAAGTTTTTTCGGCCGATCTAGACCGAGAAGAAATATGGGGACTTACGAATTTGATCCATTCTTTAAGCAATTCAAAGATAATGATCAAAAATCTATGTTCTCAGGTGATTCTAGTAATGCGTGGGCATTAGCAACAGTGATTGCAACCCTTAATAACGATAATCGATGGCTTGGCATCAGCCTTTATACTCTAGCTACACTTGTTTCCCTTAATAGAGTTTTTGTAGATGCTCATTGGCCAACAGACATTCTTTTAGGATCGGCTATAGGGTATTATTCAGGAAAATTAGTGACTTCTATCTTTCTTAAAAAGCTTAAAAAAAATAAAAGATTTTTCTTTATGCCTATTATTTCAAAAAAAAAAAAACATAATAAATTGGGCCTAAATCTCACCTACTCCTTTTAATTTCCATCAAAATCAAAGCTCACCTTGTATTTTGCTATATATAAGAATTGTCAAAAATCCCTCAGTTGATGAGTTCATTTATAAGATCACTACCTTGAATTGTTATTGATAAAGATCATAAAACTCAGCATGATATCTAAATACATTTTAGGAGAAAACACATATGAAATTACTAATTTTACTTTCAACTATGCTCTCACTCAATACTCTTGCTCAACGCCCAAATGTTATTTACGGAGAAGACGGAAGAGTTGATGTTGTGAAATCAAATGACCCACTTTTTAGAAAACTATCAAGATCAACCGTTGCATTAATGAAAATTGGTGATGGAATTGTTCAAGATGGAGACAATTATAAACTAAACAGTGAAACATTTGGGAGTTCGATGAGAGTCTGTCCTGAAGAGAGATTTTCGAAACAAATGAACCCAGCTTATTGTTCAGGCTTTTTAGTTGGAGATGATTTAATTATGACTGCAGGTCATTGCGTAACCAATCAAAGACGGTGTGAATCAACTGCCTTCGTCTTTGACTTTAAGCTTGATAAAGATGGAAGTGTGAACACATCACCCTTAAAAGAAAATGTTTATCACTGTGACCGTATTATCTCGAGTGAATATACTAATGAGGTTGATTACGCAGTTATTCAACTCAGGAGAAAAGTAACAAATAGAATTCCACTTATTATGAATAAAGATAAAAATCTTAAAACAGGGACTAAACTTCTGGTAATTGGTCACCCAGCTGGACTACCTACTAAAATTGCAGATGGAGCAATTGTTCGACCATCAAATGATAGAGGATATTTTGTAGCTAACCTTGATACTTACGGTGGAAATTCAGGCTCAGCAGTTTTTAATCATAAAACAGCAGAGGTTGAAGGGATCTTAGTAAGAGGTGAAACAGATTATGTAAGAGCTCCAGGAAGGTCTTGCAGGGTCTCTTTTGTTTGTGAAGACAATGAATGTAGAGGTGAAGATTCAACTAGACTAAATATCATTCCAGATTTTGATAAAATACTTTTAAATCAAAAACGATTTTATAAAAAAAGACCTAAGGCTAAAAAGTATGCTGCTAAGACGTATTCACTTAGAAAGAAAAAAAGACCTTACTATAGATCTAAAAAATATTATGTAAAAAGTTATAAATAAACCACCTTCGATGATTTATTGCAAGTAAGTAGTTAGAACTGATTAAAGTTGGTTCTAACTACACACTTCTTTAAATTTAATCTTTAAATTTTAAGTTATTAAAAAAGTTGATTTAATCTCAAAAAAGACAAAACCCATCTTGTTCATTTACTCTATCTTTAGACTAATTACTTCCTGAAGATATTCCTCCACATATTTCCCATCTATTAGCAAATCCTCCCATACATGCATGGTCCGGTATATGTTCATAACTACAAGAATCTGTGTTAGTTTCATACTGGGTAGAGCATTGAACTACAGTACCAGCGTTTATTGTATTCCCAGGACATGTTAATGGTATTGTCACTCCTGAACAATTACAACCACCAGAGCCTGAACAACTCAAATTTGAATTACAAATTGACCTCGAACTACTCGAACAACAACTCTCTGCATATCCTCCACAAGGCGGAGTATAAGTAGAACTACATCCACTAGGCGGTGTTTGAAAATGTTTCCATGTAATTGGACTCGAACATTGATTAGGATCATTTACACACAACCCATTAAAACAACATATATTTGACCCTATACATCCGGAACAAGTATAACTTGTCCAACCTCCGCCTTCAGGTACACAATGAAGTGTTTTATCTCTCGTAGTATTATGATTACTACAAGTCGTATCCTGGCAATTCAATGTTTCAGTTAATGTCTCCGTATTACAAACAAAAGAGCAAGCAGAATCTTCTTCTGGACCAGATGATCTATTCCATTCACAATGAACTCCTTCCTCACAACATGGTGGACTATCACAACAGAATGTTTCTTGTCTAGGTTGTTCCCCTGGACATAATGAAATGGGAGCTTCCGTACTTCTACCATTTTCTCCTGTTGCTAAACACTTCTTTACATCTACTTGCATATCTCCATCACTAGAACAATTCTCAATTGTCATCCAATCTTCATCCCAAGCCAAAGTATATCCCCATTTTCCACAGCTGCCTGAACTAGGTGGGCAATAGAAAATTGGATCAGGATATAACTTATTCCATACACCTGGAACTAATCCACTTGGAGTAGTCAATTGTGTACAAGTAATACTACCATCAAGTGAGCATACCTTAGTTAAGTCACCTTGCTCACATTCACCACAAGCTTCTATTATAATTGGCTTTATGCATAGATTTGTTTCAGAATTAAAAACAAAACCTTCACCACATCCTTTATCTTCAGGATTAACAGAATCACATGGAATCTGATTTTCACCTCCACACTCAACACATTTTGAAGAGAAATATCCAGGAGCAATAATACTCATTGTACCTGAAGTTATAATTGTTCCATTTGAATCCATTACCGCTAAACCTGGAGGACCTGCTGGAGTACAGGTTGCTTGCATGCAGCTTCCTCCTGGTTGAATTTGGGAACAACAAGGTAATTGTCCGCTTCCTCCACAAGGAGCAACATTACCTCCACCATCGCAAGTAGTATTTGCGATATTAGTAACTATTTGATTACCATTAGTATCATTACAACACGACTGTCCGATTGCACTTCCGCATTCTTCACACTCATTAGTGCCTTCTCCACATATTAAATTCACTTGAGAGCAAACCTGCGTCCCGCTTTCTTCTTCACAACATGCTTCTCCCAACTCACCACTGACCTTTCCCCCTTATTTCATACCACTATCAAACTCGGTTTAACATAGCTTTTTTCTATTTTTATAATTTTAGCTTTGGGTGCAGGTGGCCTGTAATTCAATGAACTATGAGGCCTATAGTGATTATAGTGATACACCC
>CALHLC010000020.1 GCA_938034385.1 uncultured Bacteriovoracaceae bacterium | reverse complement strand
GGCTTGCCTAAAGTGGGCGTTAAGGTATAAAGTTTTAGGTACTTACATTACTAACTGAAAATTTGGTTTTAAAAAAGTTGATGAATCATCAATGATTACGAAATGTTAGAGTTAAGTTCCACTACTAAGCGAGTATATTCTGAAGTAGTCTTAAAGATTTTAGATAAGTTGGATAGAATGGGATCAACCAAGATTAACTCATCAAGAAGTAAGGTCTTATTTGCCGAAGAAGTTATGAGTGAGAATGACTTTATTGAATATACTCGTGAAGTTTTAGAAGACGTAGAACTTCACTATGGTTCAAACAAAGCTCCAATTGATGGATTTAAAGACTTTTTAAGTGTCTTTTCTGCTTGTGCAATATTTCTTTCGCAACAGTGAGATTGAAAAACAAATTCTTATTAAATGGTGCGGATGAGAGGACTTGAACCTCCAAGACCGAAGTCACGAGCCCCTCAAGCCCGCGTGTTTACCATTTCACCACATCCGCGTTTTGTAACTTTATAAAGTTTTGAGAAATTCGATTAAATCAAGTTTTTGTGACTTTGTCATATATTCCTTGCCTGACTTATCAACGAATATTTTCTTATCATGACCTGTATTTCTCATACCGGCCTTAGCTGTGTCGTAATAATACTTTTTATTTTTCTTCCATTTTTTGCTAATTTTTGCCGGCAGAGGATAGCCATTACATTCTTTATCGAAATCCTTATCAGGATCATTTGCTTTCACTGCCCAATACGTCTTAGGTCTCTTACTACTTTGGGTCAAAACGACACATAAGCTTGGAGCTGAATTATTATGAAAATACGGCCACCTAGCCCAAATTCCAACCAAAGGTGGTGGAACATATCCCACTTGAGGAAGTACTTTAATTGATTTATTTTTTTGTATTGCCAAGCGATTTAAATCATCCGAGAAATACTTCATCCCTTCAAAACGTCCTGGGTCTGTCCCAACATTCACGACAGGTGTTTTTTTGTGATAACGAACTTCTTTTGTTTTTACTAGTTTTTTAAACTCTAAATCCTTATCAACACTCCAATTCTTAATATATTGTCCATGGCAACGTTCACAATATTTCTTATATTGCACCTCACCTCTCATGGCCTTATGCAAATTCAATTCTTTTTCATCAAAAAAATCTAGATAATTAGGAGCTTTAGTTGAAAAAACAGATGTCGTGAGCTCTTTAATCGTAGACTGATTTTGATCGATCCAAGTTTCTAGCTCTTTAAGATCTGTTCCTCTCCCAATTTCATTCCATAAGAAATTCGTGTAAACAGGATTTCCGCTTACTAATGAACCATCAGATAACCAACGTGTTTTATATTTTAAGTTCCACCAAACAGCAGGTTTACTATCAGCAGCTTTAGTTTCTAAAATATGTGGACCAGCGACCTCACGCTTTATCTTACTAGCATATTCATCTTTTTGCCTATAATGAAGACTCGCTCCTACTTGTGATAAAGATGTATCAAGTCCTAAAACTACTGGTTTTTTAGCTCGTACCCAATCAAGAGTCTCAAGTGTATCGGCCATCATTTTCAACTCTCCATCACTCATTCCCAGGATATATTTTCCAATTGATCGACGATAATTTTTCTTCATTTTCTTTGCATCTAAGAACAAGTCATTGCCCTTTGGAAATCTAGCACTTAATCCCAATACTTTTTTCCCAAATAAATCTGCAGAGTGACAACTAGCACATCCAAAGGTTAAACCTTCGGCTTGATACCTGTGAATCAATGTTCCCCCCATAGGAAGTCCACGTTTTTTTTCAGAAGGAAAAGGGATTTTAGAATAATTTTGATTTTCGTTTTTTGGATAATGAATATGTCCTGAATATTCAAAAAACTCTTCTTTGGTTTTATAGCCGCTACCTAGCTTCAAAATTTTATAGATTAATTTTCTAGCTGGAGAATTCACAGGAGCTTCATCAAAGGCCTTTTCAAAAACACTATAAGGGAAAAGAAGCGGTGTAACATTCACAGGATATTTCAGAGCATGAAATTTTCCTTTTAAAATCGTATCTCTTAATTCTGCATTGTTAAACTTAAATGGATTGTTTCTATTTTCTATTGCCCATTTACCCTCTGATGAGAATTCAAAATCTTCACTCCATTGCTTTTCAATTGATAAGGAAAAACAGAGATATGGAAGAAGCATTAATATCAACATACATTTCATACTATTATTGTATGAAATAGCTATTTGTAGTGTCTAATAACTTAGTCTAACTTAAAGTAAGGGTCTGTAGCTCTGAATATAATTTATTTGTTTTATGCTTTCCTTGATTAACTCGTCTCCACATACCCACATTCTTGAATAGTCCATTTTACCATTTGAGTCTATTTTATAAGGATAAACACTTCTTAGTTTATAACTATCTTCCCATTTATTCTTATCTTCACTTATTACATCACTTCCCCAAGAATTTTGTAATAATAAGCACTTTTTCTTTTCACAAGTAGCTGTTCCTATTGCAACCATTGCGTGATGACCATCCAACGGGTCACGTACAAATCCAAAAATATCGGCTACAGGTCTAAAGATCTTCATACTTGCTCCGATAGTAATTGGTCTTCTTGCATTAACATTAGGGTGAGAAAGTGCATTTTCGTAAAAGTCCCACATCGGTCTACAGCCTTTTTTCTCTCTACAGGCTTGCTCTTTTAATTTACTTGAGCAGGCGTCAGCTTTATCAAAATTATCTTTAAAAGCTGCTCTACATTGTTTATCGATTTCTTTTAATAACTTCGGTTTTACTATGACTTCTTCACCATTAATTTTCTTTAAAACCCCATGATGACTTTTCATTTCACTTAAAATTGGCTCTTTACTTAAATTTCCATCACAATTAAGTGACTTTTCCATTAATGGTTGAAAGACATCAAACATATTTTCATCACTTTTATTTTCTAATATTTCATCAACACGACTAATTAATTCTGAAATAGCTCCACTAGAGCAAACCTTAAGAGCTTGGGGATTAAAATAGCTTATATAATCATCTAAAGCACAAGCTAAAAGCTTATTATTTTCCTCTTGTTTACATTTATGAGTATTCAAAAAGGGAAACTGCTCTAATACTTTTGAAATATTTTTATCATTTTCAAGGTAATAATTTATAATCTTAATCGGAGCAAAATATAGACTTGGATCATTGGTACTAAGAGAATTCATCTCAACTTCTTTTAAATAATGCTGATAACACAAGCCTCTGCCAGTTTTCTTGAAATTAGTATCTTCAATTTTGACGAGTTTTTTAAACGTATCATCTAAATAATTTCCTTCATGCAAGACTTCATCCATCTCTTTTAAGCTACAGCTTTTTACCCCACATTGTTTTGAAATATATTGCAAATAATTAAATGATAAAACTTCTTGAGACTCTTTGTATTTCCGACGAATTAAATAATTTAGCTCTGTTGAGAAAGAGGCCAATTAGCAAGTTCCATAAGATTTTTGGCTATGAATGGTTTCAATTACTTGGCGCACCCTAGGATCGATAGTATTTTTATCTTCACCAATCTTACTTGAAGTATCTAATAATGTTGTTTTATTACAGTTTTTTAAGGGATGATCAATCCCGTAAAGATTAATAGTTATTAAAGAAATCAAGAATATATGAATCACATATTCTATTTTAAATGATATCTTCTAGAAATACAGGTGATGTCCCATCCATGCCCATGACATTAAAATCACTGGAGCATAAGGAAATTTTGATCCCATGCACTCTCTAATTCCTTTAGAATATCCTACCTTCGCATAGTCTGCTATTTTCTCATAATTTTGGGCTAATTGAGTTAGTATACTAAAACCACCAATTATACATGTTGAGTATAAAAGTACACTAAAGAATGAGTTATGCCATACTAAAGGAGTGACTAAAAAAAGTGAGAAGAGATATTTAGAATCACCTGGTCCCATGATTTTTAGAAAAAAACCAACAAAGCCAACTAGTAAAAAGGTTAAGCTATAAAAAAACGTTTCAGTAGTTAATTGATAGTGCTCAGGTGCAATAAACAATAGAGCTACAAATAAAGTCATATTCAAGATCATCCACTGATTGGAAATCTTTCGATATTTTACATCATTTATAGCTACCATAAATATTTGAATAAACATAAATGCATAGACAAAAGTTAAAACGTTACTCATACAAACCTCTTTACAATAAAATTAAAGTTTCTTAATTTTCAAACTGTTCTGTAATACCTTCAATTTTATTGAAAACTTTTCCAATAACCTTTTCTAATCCACCACCAACTTGATCTTTAATCTTAAAAATAACTAAAGCAGCAACAGCTAATAAAAGTACGTACTCAACTGCGGTTTGACCGTCTTCATCTTTTAAGTACGATTTAAAAAAATTAATAAGCCCTTTCATGTTTCCCTCCTATATAAAAGTTCTTTACTCTTTTATAGTTTAATTGCTTACTCAGTTTTTTCAGAATGATGTTTCTAAAAAAAAGTGAAAATAATTCTAAAAACAACGTAACTAATTGGAATAATTGACTTTAAACTGAGCTTCGAGTGATATCCAATGGAATATAAAAGTTCAAAATTCTACAACTATTCTTGCCACTTCTCTGTCTAGCCTTATTAAACACTTTTTAGATGATCTATACATTAATCTCACTCTCCCCTAAAATATAATCAATAAACTTTTAAAATTATTAGGATACCTTATGGCCTCGCAAGCTTGCTCATCTGGAATTTGTGGTTATTTATGTTCATCAATTGGTAAAAAACAATTAATGGGTGTTACTGCTTTTTTACTTATTGGATTCTTAAAAACTCATCTCCTTGGAAACTTTCTTATTATATTCGGACGAGATGCTTTTAATGAGTATTGCTATAGACTTATGAGCTTGGGACCAATGTTAATAGTGGCTGAAATTATTTTATTAGCAATTTTTCTCACTCACTTAGTTCTAGCTATCTCATTGGTATGGCAAAACAAGGCAGCTAGACCGGTAAAATATTATTCAAAAAAACGAACTGGTCGAGGAGCAACTTTTGCTTCTGATACTATGCCTTATACAGGAATCATTATTTTAATTTTTATCTGCTTACACCTATGGAGTTTTAAGTACGGTTCATATTATGAATATGAATTAAATGGAATTATTGTCCGAGACCTTTATCAAACAGTAATAGAATACTTTTCTAACCCTCTGTATACAGCTTGGTATGTCATTGCCATGATAGCGATGGGGATTCACTTATCTCACGGAGTTCAATCGGCTTTTCAATCAGTAGGATTTAGACATGCTAGGTATACTCCAATCATTAAAAAATTAGGATGTATTTTAAGCTTCTTCTTAACAGTTGGTTTTGCTGGACTATCAATTTATGGTTACTACATTTCCACAACATTAAATTAATTAAGGATATATATAAATGAGTAAATTAGATTCAAAAGTACCAGGTGGGAAATTAGAAGATAAGTGGGAACAGTACAAGTTTGATATGAAACTTGTGAACCCCTCTAATAAAAGAAAATTTAATGTCATTGTTGTTGGAACTGGTCTAGCTGGAGCAAGTGCCGCTAGTACTATGGCCGAGCTTGGATATAATGTTCAAAGTTTTTGTATACAAGATTCACCAAGAAGGGCCCACTCAATTGCAGCTCAAGGTGGAATCAATGCAGCTAAGAATTACCCCAACGATGGTGATAGTGTTTGGAGGTTATTTTATGACACTATTAAGGGTGGAGATTATAGATCAAGAGAAGCAAACGTTTATAGGCTAGCTCAAGTTGCTAATAATATTATTGATCAATGTGTTGCTCAAGGAGTTCCTTTTGCAAGAGAATATGGTGGTTACCTAGCAAATAGATCTTTTGGTGGAGCACAAGTTTCAAGAACTTTCTATGCTAGAGGTCAAACAGGACAACAATTATTACTTGGAGCTTACTCATCAATGATGAGAATGGTCGCCAAAGGAAAAATTAAACTTTATACAAGAAGAGAAATGACCGAACTAGTAGTCATTAATGGTCAGGCACGAGGGATAGTTGTAAGAAATATTATTACAGGTGAATTAGAAACTTATCATGCTGATGCTGTAATTTTAGCAACAGGTGGTTACGGGAATACTTATTACCTATCTACAAATGCAATGGCTTCAAATAGTTCAGGAGCTTGGCAGGCCTATAAAAAAGGTGCCATGTTTGCCAATGCTTGTTTCACTCAAATCCACCCGACATGTATTCCTGTTCATGGAGATAATCAATCAAAACTCACATTAATGAGTGAGTCATTGAGAAACGATGGACGAGTTTGGGTTCCGAAAAAAGAAGGTGATAATAGAGCACCAAATGATATTCCTGAATCAGAAAGAGATTATTATCTAGAAAGAATATATCCAAGTTTTGGAAACCTTGTTCCAAGAGATGTTGCTAGTAGAAATGCTAAGATGCAAGTTGATGGTGGACGTGGAGTTGGATCAACTGGAGTTGCGGTATATCTGGACTTTGCCGATGCTATTGCCAGAGATGGAGAAGATACTATTCGAGGTCGTTATGGAAATTTATTTGAAATGTATCAAAGAATTACAGATGAATCTCCTTATAAAGTTCCTATGAAAATTTATCCAGCTGTTCATTATACAATGGGAGGAGTATGGGTTGATTATAATTTAATGACAACGGTTCCGGGGCTACATGTCCTTGGTGAAGCCAATTTTTCTGATCATGGTGCAAATAGATTAGGTGCTAGTGCACTCATGCAAGGACTTGCTGATGGATATTTTGTTATCCCTTATACAATAGGAAATTATTTTGCTTCAAATGTGATTGATCAAAGTATTACTACTGACCATAGTGCCTATAAAGACGCACTTGCTAGCACAAAAGCTAGGCTTGGTGGTCTCTTAGATACAAAAGGATCTCAATCAGTTGAATCAATTCATAAAAAACTTGGGAAGATTATGTGGGAACATGTGGGAATGAGTAGAAATGCTGAATCTCTTCAAAAAGGAATAGATAAGATCAAAAACCTTCAAGAAGAATTCAAACAAGATGTAAATGTTCCCGGTTCAAATAAAGGAATTAATACTGAATTAGAAAAGGCCATTCGAGTAAGTGACTTTTTAGAAATTGGTGAGCTCATGGCAAGAGATGCTCTTACAAGAAAAGAATCTTGTGGTGGTCACTTTAGAGATGAATACCAAACTCCTGAAAATGAAGCTAGACGAGATGATGAAAACTTCACTCACGTTGCTGCTTGGGAATACAATGGAGAAGGGAAAGATCCAATTAGAAATGTAGAAAGTCTAACTTTTGAAAATGTAAAATTAACAACTAGAAGTTATAAGTAGAGGAAGACTTATGAGTACAAATATGATGAAATTAAAATTAAAAATTTGGCGACAAGCAGATCACAAATCTAAAGGATCTATGCAAGATTATGATCTTGAAAACGTAAGTCCTGATATGAGCTTTCTTGAAATGCTAGATCTTCTCAATGAAAATCTTATTAATTCCGGCTCAGATGCTATTGCTTTTGATCACGATTGCAGGGAAGGAATTTGTGGAATGTGCTCACTCATGATTAATGGTGAAGCTCATGGCCCTCAAAAACTCACAACAACCTGCCAGTTACATATGAGAAGCTTTAAAGATGGTGACACTATAGTAATCGAACCATTTAGAGCAAAGGCCTTTCCAGTTCATAAAGATTTAATGGTTGATAGAACAGCTTTTGATGAAATCATTGCTGCAGGTGGGTTTGTTTCTATGAATGCCGGTAATGCTCCTGATGGTAATGCAATTCCTATTGGAAAAGCTACTGCTGAGCTGGCCATGGATGCTGCTGCTTGTATTGGATGTGGAGCATGTGTTGCGAGCTGTGAGAACGCTTCAGCTATGCTTTTTACCTCTGCCAAGCTATCTCAACTAGCTCTTCTTCCTCAAGGGCAAGCAGAAGCTAAAGAGCGAGCTATTAGTATGGTAAAAAAGATGGATGAGCTTGGGTTTGGGAATTGTACAAACGCAGCTGAATGCGAAGCAAGTTGTCCTAAAGGGATAGAACTCTCTAATATTGCAAGAATGAATAGAGAGTTTTTTAAATCTGCTTTATCTAAATAATTTATTCTTTAACCAAATATTTAACTTCAACAATTGAATTAAATGCAGGAGCATTTGGAAACTCAATTGCGTTATTAACACTATTATATGTCCAATTTGAAACTTCTTGACCATCAATCAATACTTTTAAAGAAGGCTCAAATGGTCTATTTTTTAACTTAAATAAATCAACAAGTTTAACTAGATCCTGAGAGATTTTACTTAAATGACTAGCAAAATCAGTATCGAAAATATTTAACTTTAATCCATTTGTTAAATCTGCCATTTCATTATATCTAGCAAAGGTTCTTCCCACAATTGAACTTACATGAAGATGAGAGGCCTTATTTACTCTAGTAAGTAATGAAGCATGGTGACTGCCAACACTACCTAAGGATTGATCAAATTCATCACTAACATAAATAACTGCTAAAGGTGACTCAGGAGTCGAGAGTAAACTATCCTCATGAGTGGCCAAGAAATTATGAGCTCCTTGTAAGCCCCTTTCAGTTGCACTTCCATCAATTTTTACTTTAATCATAGATTTAAAATCACTGATAAACTGTGCTTTATTTTCACTAGCTTTTTTTGAGGTTAACTTAATCATAGAGAGAGTATTATGCTTACTATCTGTTGTTGTAATTCCCATTGTGAAATTAAAGTTTTTATCTAGGAATCCTCGAATAAATGAATCAAAATTGTTAGCAAGGTTATCTTGATTATCTCCCATCGATCCTGAATTATCTATTACCCATAAAACTCCAAGATGTGGTCTCTCATTTTGAGTAAATGTTTCCGTTTTTTCACCTGGGCATGTATTTTGAAGTTTTGCTTTTGTAAATCTCTTTTTATAATCTTCATAAGCATCTCTTAAGTCAAGATCAAAGACAGGGCAGCCTTCAAAGCCACAGGTTCCATTTTCTTTTTGTGCTATAGCATCAAAGTTTTTGGCTTCTGAGATCATACAACCTAATTTTTTCCCACAATTAAACTCATTGTTGATTGTACCGGTATAATTAATTTTTAAATTCTTTAAAGTCTCAAGATATTTATCAACTTTGGGTTGCATTAATTGATTTGTTTGTTCAAACCCTACCTTGGAGCACCAAGAAAAATCGCATTTACCACTTTCAAGTTTTTGATCCTTTTCAAAGTTAACGGCATTTTTATCTAAACATCCTCTAAAAGAAGGACAAGTATTTATTATCTTTTTAGATGCAGGAAACTTTTTTCTGTACTTATTATAAGCAACTTTCAACTTATTATCTAAAAGAGTACATCCTTTAAACTCACAGCTTTTATCAGCTATTTTTTTATCTTTTTCAAAGTTCATCGCCAATGGCTCCAGACATCCTGTAAATTTGTCACAAGTATTTTCAAGCTCTGCTGCCTTAGGGAATTCAGTTTTATACTCTTTAAATGCCTCACCTAGAGCTTCATTTAAAGCCGGACACCCTTTAAACTTACATGTATGATCTGCAATCTTATTTTTCTCATCAAAGTTATAGGCCAATTTATTCATACAACCTGTAACACTTGGACATGTATTTCTTAATTTCTTAGCATCAGGAAACTCAAGAATATATCGTGCATAATCATTTTTTAAAGCTTCATCCAGTTGAGGACAACCTTTAAAAACACAGGTATTATTAGGAAGTTTTTTATTCTTTTGGAAATTTATCGCTTTTTTCTCTATACACCCTCTAAAGCTAGGACAGTTATTATCTAATTCAACTTCTGGAAATTCTTCTTTATACTTTGCAAACTCAGCTTCTAATTCAGTATCCAAAAGAGGACAACCTTTGAATTCACATTTCCCATTTTCTTTATTGGCCAATGAATTAAAATTCGATGCTTTTCTATTCATACAACCAAGAATAGTAAAGCAAGCATCTTTTACTAATTCTCCAGAATGTTTCTCAACACCTTCACCTGTATGATGATGAACTACTGACTTTAAGGATTCTAAATAAGGAATAACTATTGATTTTTCATACTCAGTATTTGTCTCATCAAATCCCTCCTGCTCACACCAAACAAAATTACAGCTTCCATCTTCTATTTCAAAATCTTTCTTATAATTTATTGCATTTTTATTCATACAACCCATAATAGGCTCAAATGCTTTTCTATAGTTAGCATAATTTACCCCAACATTTGTATCACCCTCCATACATCCAGTTAGGAAAAAAATAAGAAATAAAATTGTAGTTAATCTGTTCATAGTTCTTATAATATCGGCAATAGGCATATTTTTCTTGAGCAAAGAACTTACATATTGCTCATCTCATAGCTACTACTAATTCTTTGTTTTAAACCTCAAGAGTGCCAAAATAAAGACACAATATTAAGATAATTATTCACTTGTGATCTCTGCCCAATAATCTTGTTTTTAGAATACCAAATCAAAATATGGGTACTTCATAATAGTATCGAGATTTCTTTGACTAAACATCATTTTCCTTATCTAATATTCAAGCTCAACTTATCAAAGATATAATAAGGAAAACATGAAATTTATTATTGGATTAATGGCACTTTTAATTACATCAAACTTAATGGCCTCCTCATCAAACTCGCAATTAATGAAAGAGCTTTTATATATTCTTAGAAACCATAGTCCATCTATAAAGAGAAACTACTTTTTTTAATGTTCTTAGGAGGTAAGAAATTTTTCGCTGAATCTAAGCAAAACAAAGTAATTTGTGATAAATTATTAAAGTTGATACATCGACAATAAAAAAACAAATGAGACACTTTTCTAAAAATATTTTACAATTTAACACTCAAGCAATAATAGATTTAAAGGAAATCATCCGCAACGAAACAGAACTTGATGTAAAAACTAAAAGATTTAAATATAATAAGTACCTCTACCCTATTAGTGTAGAATCATTCATAGATACACAAAATTTATCTTCTAAAACATTAGGGCGATTTAATAGTAATACTTATACGATCGAACTTAATTACACTTATTGTTCTCAAATATCGAAAGAAGATTATTTAAATCTACTAAGACATGAATTTGCTCATTACTTAACGTATTTAAAATATGGTAATTCTATAAAACCTCACGGTGTTGAATTCCATCAAACCTGCACTAAATACAATTGGGACAAAGAAGTTTCTAATGCAACTATAGAACTAAAGAAAATTGATTCAAAAAAGCAGGACAAGGCCCAACAAATATATAAAAAGCTTATTGCCTTATCAAAAAGCGACAATATCCATGAGGCAACTCTCGCTTTAGAAAAAGCAAATGAATTAATACTTAAACATGATTTTCTAAATACTGAAACAGAACAAGAATATTTTGTTAAATCACTGTGCAAATTCAAGAGAAAGAATTCAAAAATTGATTCAATTTATCATATTATGCAAGAGATGAATTTCGGTCTAATTTTTCATTATGGAAATGAATTTCATAATCTAGAAACATTTGGGACAAGGCAGTTGATTAAGCAATCCATTGAAGTTTTCAACTTTCTTAATTGTTCATTAGATGAAATCTGGAAATCGAAAAAAAAAGAAACTAAGCTCAAAGGCCTAGTGGCCAAAAATTCTTTTTTCTACGGGTTTTCAAAAGGAGTTCTCTCAAACCTTCAAGACAAAAAGAAAAGATACTCAGATGAGCAAAAAAGTGCTCTCATTAAACTAGAATTACTAATAAGAGATGCAACCCAAATCATTTACGGTAACACAAGTAAAATTGGAACTTCAGCAAAATCAAATTCAAAAGCAGAGTCTATTGGATTTAATAGCGGTAAATCTTTTAATACCAACTTCAAAAAGCATTCTTATCTTACATAATGTCTAATAATATAAACGATCAACTTCTATGAGAAACTCCTAACACTTAGTATTAGCATTATATTTACACGTAAGTTAAAACCCAAAACAACTTTCTAGTTCTAAAATATGTCAAAATAGACAAAAACATCTATTCCTTTCATCATTTTTTTATCAAATATCCTGGATAGTTTTTGACAAATTAAGTATAAGTTTAATATCAATAAAAAGGATTAATATGGGGATATTTGGAAGAAGAAGTAGTGGCTATGGATCAATGGGACGTCGAAGAATGGGTGGCGGTCGATTAAAGATTATGCTTGTTTTAGGCTTAATCTATGCTGGATACCATGTATTATCATATTACTCTAAAACAGAAATGAATCCTTATACAGGCGTAAAGCAAAGAATTGGTATAAATCAAGATCAAGAAATAGCACTTGGTCTACAAAGTGCTCCTCATATGGAAAAACAGCATGGTGGTCAACATCCAGACACCAAGGCACAGGCCTATGTAGATACCGTTGGAAATAAATTAGTTCAAAATTCAATTGCCGCTCAATCTGGATACAAGTTTGATTTTCATCTTTTAGCAGATCCTCAAACAGTCAATGCTTTTGCTCTTCCTGGCGGTCAGGTTTATATTACTCAAGCCTTATTTTCTCAACTACAAAATGAAGATCAATTAGCAGGTGTATTAGGTCACGAGATAGGACACGTTCTTGCTCGTCATGGTGCTCAAAGGATTGCAAAGGACCAACTTACAAAAGGCCTAACCAATGCAGCTGTTTTAGTAACTGGTGATTATAGTGCCGGACAAATGGCTGCAATGATTGGATCTGTTGTTGGGATGAAATATGGTCGAGGCCAAGAGTTAGAATCAGATGATCTTGGGATAAAAATGATGATCAAATCTGGGTATAATCCAGAAGAGATGATTGGAGTGATGGCGATCTTAAAAAAAGCCAGTGGTGGTGGCGATTCTAAAAAATCTGATTTTTTCAGCACTCACCCTAATCCAGAAAATAGAGTTGAAAAGATAAGAGAATCAATAAAAAAATATAGAAACTTATGAAAAAGTTTTTTCTTCCAAGTTTTCTATTAGCCCTGGCTGTTTTAATTGGAGCATTCGGAGCTCACGGTATAGAAAAGTCAGTAAGTGAAAAAGCCTTAGCTACATATGAAACGGGAAACTTCTATCATTTCATACATGCACTTGGACTTGGATTTTTATTATTGATTGAAGAAAAATCTTCTAAAAGCCTAAAGCTAGAAAAGCTCTTAATGGTCTTGGGGATTTGTATTTTTAGCGGTGGTTGCTATTTTTATGCACTCACTGGAATCAAATTTTTAGCTATGATCGTCCCTTTGGGAGGTCTAAGCTTTGTCGCTTCTTGGCTACTTTTGAGTCTGAAGTGTTTAAAAAGCTAAGAACGTAATCTTTAAGCTTCTCCCACATATTCTTTGTTTTCTCTTGAACTTCAGGCATTTCATAAACAGCAGCTGGTAAATAAATCTCAGTATTTTTAGGGAGTTTTAAATTGTTTGCATAAACTCTTTTTTTAATTGCCGGATTATAATCCTTGAATTTCTCTAAAGTTAATTGATGCTCTGTTAATAAGTCTGGTATTTTCTTTGCTTTTTTTAATTTTTCAGTAACTAAATACTTCTCAGGCATTAAATCAACTTCTGGGAAGTGCACCCAATAATTCTCTGCAACTTCAATTGCAGCTAAAAATGACCCATAAAAATTTTTTGAAGCAAAACTAAAGTTTCTTGTCTGATACTTAGTAATAATTTTTGTGAAATTTTTAGTCTTAAGTTTCCTCATCGCTTTTCTTAAACCGGAAGGACCGTGATTATAGGCCGTAATTGCAATCGGCCATGATTGTTTCAATATCTGATAATTTTCTTTAAAATGCCTTGCAGCGGCATGAGTAGCTTTAGTTATATCTAATCTTTCATCAACATAGTTATTAATTTCTAGCTTAAAAAGCTTTGCCGAACTTCTCATAAACTGCCAAATCCCGGCTGCACCAACACTAGAATATGCTTTATAATTAAACGAACTCTCCACATGTGGAAGGTAAGCAAGCTCCTCAGGAAGGTTATACTCTGCAAAGATCTCTTTAATTATATGCAAATACTTATTTGATCTCTCAAGACCAACTAAAAAACGATCTCTCATTCCTTGTTGATATCTAAGGTTTTTAATTCTTTTTGATAAGTTTTTTCTATATTTAGCAGGAAGCTGAGAATAAATCTCCTGCTCTCTTACATTAAGTCTTTTACCTCTTTTGGCCTTTATTCTTTTTAATGTATTTCTTAATTTCTTAAATTTCTTTTTGACAAAACTTCTTCGTGCAGGATGAGTAAAACCTTCATGATCTATGACCTTATAAATAATAGATGGTTCTGACTTATCGTGAATAATAGTTTGATCAGATGTATACTCAGTATAAATACTTTTCCAAAAATCTTTCTGCCTTGTCAGATATTCAGAATCTGGCTTAAAAAATTCTTGAGATGAGGAATGTAGAGAAAACAATAAGATCGTTGTAAAAATTAGTTTCATAGTGGGAAGATAATAGCGCAAAAAAACCAACCCTATAACGCATTGAGTAAACTTTATAGAGAGACTAAGTCATTAATATTACTACTATTTGAATTCATCGTTTAAATAACTCCATAAAAAAGGGCCCAAAACTTTAGGCCCTCTTTATATGCATAAATCTAGAAAAATAATTGTCTACTAATTCCCAAAATATATAGAAGTATAAGTTCCATCCTTCATAACGATTAGAAAATTTTGAGTTGAATCATCATCACCAGTTTCATAAAATTCAACCATCATACCTTCAATCTCATCAAAGTTTTTTATTAAGTTTGATAATGCTTTCAAAGCCTTTCTAGGATTATTACAATACCCCTCAATTGAAGACTCTAAGTAGCTTATTACATTCTTAACTCCATCGGTTACAAGGGTGTTTTCTCCTGCATTATTATAAGCTTCATCGTAAGAATCATCTAAAAAGTCTTCTGGCGAGATCACAGTATTTTCAACTATTGATTCATCAACACATTCTGCAGCATTAAACGAGCTTGAAAACTTTTCTAATGCAGAAAAAGAATAAACGGTTGAACTCCCAAGTATCAACATTCCTAGTAATAATTTGTTCATTTCACTTCTCCTTTTATAAGAAGGCTTACAGTACAAGAAAACAAAAAAATTTAAAGAAACTATGAAAAATTAACAGGGTCTAGATTAGAAAAATTTGAATATTTTCAATTCTTCAAGGAAGATTTGAAAGAGAAATATATTTTATAATTTAGGCCTAGACTATTTGACTAGGCCTAATTATAAAAATTCCTATAATACTGGATCTACTAAATTAGCAGTTTCTACCTTTGCTTCAAGATCTTCTCTTGACTCAGTATTTTCACCAATTTTCATGATTTCTTCCATAGAAACATTTTTATAAGTTACTGAATATTTATGAGTTCTATCTCCACAAAGTTCATCATTTAATTCTGTGTTTTTTAAAGTTAGAATTAGAGATGTTTCTCCATCTTTATAATCTGATTCTAACTTTAAAGTTTCTCTTTCCATTTGAGAACTTACATAAAAGTGTCTAGGTATATTCAAGCTTGTCGAAGGAATATCTCCTATGCTTCCGTTATAACTCTCTGAACCTTCATCATGTTTAGCAACTTTTAAAACCATCTCATCCTTAACACTATTTTCTTTGATATATTGATTAAATTCATAGGTTCTAGACCTAACAATCAAATGACTATCATTAGAATACTTTTCAGAATCTTCGAGGTGTTGTTTCATAGCATAATTAGTATTTACATAACTCAACATCTGGATCTCATCATTAGTGAATAAAAGAACTCTTTTTAAAGCACTTTGCTTATCTAGATCAATCTTCTTCCCGGCTTTATCAATACAATGAAACCCACTTGAAACATAGACACCATTTGTTGCACCACCATGGAGCTCTGTATAACCTTGTGGTTTTTGATCTACAAATCTCTGTGCTGTGTCTGCTGATTCTTCTTTTCCACAGCTCATGAAAGTTAGTAAGATTACTAAAATTGATAAAATCTTCATATAAGTCTCCTGCTAAATTTTAAGAGACAATACACTTATAATTTTGATAAATGTTAAAGTGTGAAAAAATGACATGCCGCACAAATACGTATTATGGAAGATTTTTTTTTATATAAAAATTAAACTGAAGGTCTATTAATGATTTCAATCCTTTGAACAGGAAAAGGAATTTCAATTTTATTATTTTCAAAAGCATCTTTAATCAAACAAATAGCTTCATCATAGGCCTTAAAATATCCCTTATTTCCTGGGAATTTAACCCATACTTGCACATTTAGATTCACAGAATATTGATCAAATTTATTAAAAAAGACTTCAACTGGCTCGGATTCAATTCTTCCATAAAGATTCTCTAGAGCATCTTTTAAAACAGCTTTAACTTTATCTAAATCTGACTCATATGCAATACCAACTTCTAAATCAATTCTTCTTCTAGGTGTAGAAGTATAATTAATCATAGTACTGGTAAACATCATTTTATTTGGAATAATAATCTCAAGGCCTTGATAAGTCTCCACATGAGTTGTTCTTAAGTTTATCTGTCTAACCGTTCCTATTTGATTATTGATTTCAATAATGTCACCTATTTCATAAGGCCTCTCGACTGCAATCATAGATCCAGCTAAAAAATTGGAAGCAATTTCTTGGAAAGCAAAACCTAATGCTAAACCAATAACCCCGGCTCCAGCCAGTAGCGAAGTAACTGCCTTATCAAGTTTTAAAATCTCTAGAGCTGAAAAAAGTCCTATTCCTACGATAGTCACAAAAATAGTTGTCCCAATAATAGAGTTAATACTTCTATTATCCGAGAATCTATTAGTGATAGACTTATACGAATCTCTAAAAAGCCTTCCTATCCAATAAAAAACAAAAAAGATAATTAGTGCAACAATAATATTAGGAAGCATTTTTACAGATGCTTCAACCCAACGCTCTAGCTTCAGAGAGATAAGTCTCACATAATGATTTATTACACTTGATTGCATTCTATGATGATATTTAATTAATCTCAGATCATAAAGAAAATAGTGCTTGCTAAATGAACATTGGAAAAGTAATTTTATTGACCATGTCAGCAATAACTATTCTATATATGATCCCTTCTATTATCACCGGATTTATCTCATCCGTCTCAGGTATGGGTGGTGGAGCCATATTATTGGCCATACTTACTACTATATTCCCAATAAGGACTGTAGTTCCGATTCATGGTGTAGTCCAAATGGGAGCCAATATATCAAGAAGTTATATTTTAAGAAAGTTCATTATAAAAAAAATGAGCTTATCATTTTTACTGGGAATGCCTATTGGAGTATTTCTGGGAGTTAAACTTCTCTCTCAAGATATTTCAGAAAATCACCTAAAGATTATCATCTCAGCTTTTATTCTATTTACTGTTTTTAAACCAAAAAAAATGCCTCAACTAAAAATAAAAGATTGGCAGTTTTTCTTTGTAGGAATAGCTGCTTCAACTCTAGGCCTATTAATTGGATCAGTCGGCCCTTTTCTTGCTCTATTTTTCTTACGAGATGATATAAGTAAAGAGCAATTAGTAGCAACAAAGTCTTCAATGCAAATGATAGTTCATACCTCGAAAATTCCATCTTTTTTATATCTACAATTTAATTACTCAAAATATACTTTCATCATTTTGTTTTTAGTTATAGGAGTTTTAATTGGAAACTATCTTGGAATAAAAGTACTAAAAAAACTAGATAAAAAAATGTTTACAATCATTTTCAAAACAAGTCTTTCTCTAGCAGCAATGAGACTTTTATATTCAACTTTATAAAAAAAAAGGGAAAGCATATGGCCTCCCCTCTTTTTTTATAATTTTACTTAAAACCTAGTAATTATAAATTCTAAATTCTACTCTTCTGTTTTGCCAATGCTCTGGTTCTTCATTTAAGTAATCATCCCCGTAAGCAACTGTCTGAAGAAGAGATGGATTAACTCCTCTTTGAATTAAGTATTGCTTAACATTTTCAGATCTACCAACTGATAATCTTTGGTTTGCTGCAGAAGTACCAACTTTAGAAGCATAGCCTTCAATGATTACTCTACTTACTGAACCTTCATTTGAAATTAGGTAATCAGCAACTTCATTAAGTTTATCATTTTGTCCTGAAACGTTTCTAGTACTGTTTCTAATATTAGTTTTATTATTATTAAAATAAACTCTCTCTGCTCTAAATAATGTACCTAGACTTGATTCTTGAGATCTGTCTGTAATAACTTCTGGAGCAGCAACAACTGGTGCAGCTGGAGCAGCATTATTAACTCTAATTACCCACATCTCGTTATCAAATTTAGATCCATCAACAAATCCATCAACATTAAATTCGTATTCACCTTCGTAACCACTTGATGGTGTCCAAGACGCCCTACCTGTTGATTCACTAAACTGAAATCCTGGTAAGCTTGTACATGGAAGTCCGCCAGAAACTGAATCATCAATTGATTTGTCATATGTACAAACATACTTGATTGCTGAACCAGCAGCATTAGCATCCATTCCTGAATTAAAATCATTAATATCAATTGCTGAAATAGACTGACCAACCATTACTGACTCATCAGCAACAGCACTTAACTCAGATCTAACTACAGCAGGAGCTTCAACTACAGGAGCCGGCTCTTCTTCAATAATTTTAACTTCTTTAGCCCTAACCTTTCTTCCTGGGTGAATCTTTGCACCTAAGAAAACAGTTAAGTTACCAAGATCAACATCATTAAAACCTGCAACACCAACACCACCATATAAATCAAACATTCTTGCTAGCTTGGCTTTACCTGTAAGATAAATATCCATAGAGTTTTGAGTTATATCACCAATATTTTGTGTACTGGCCGGATTAGAGTCCTCACTCATAGTATGTCTGTAATCAACCTCAATGTTTGCATTAAATGCTTTAGTAAATCTATAACTAAAACCACCTTGGATTTTTATGTGCTTATCATAATCAATAACATCTAATTCTGATTTATCACCATGGGAATACCCACCAGCTACTTGAAAAGCAGCCCTTCTAAACATCTTCTCAAAAACCACCATAAGATTATATCGTAAAGCATCACTAGTATTAAATGCTTCTAACTTACCAGTAGGAAAATCAACGGCACCAATAACAGCTAAACCTAAACGACTTTTTGTATTTCTAAGAGCACGCCATTTTAACCTTGCTCTAGCATCACCAATTGCTCCAACTTCACCATTAGCGGCACTACCATTACTAAAAATTGAATAAGCAGTATTAGAGTTATTTGCACAGGCCGGGTTGTTATGTAAGCCACCAGGACCAGGAATACCCGCAGAACAATCAATCCCTGCTTGAGCTCTTGCGATAGAACCATCAGTAGATCCTAAAGCTCCCAACTCATCACTCATTGATTGCTTCACATAACTAATATCACCACCAAGAGCTAGATTATCTAATAGATAATATGTAGCACCTAGGGTTCCAATAAGATGATTATCAACTACAACTCCAACTTTATCTCCAGAGTTTACATCTTTAGCAATAACAAGTGGTTGCTTAACATAAGCTCCACTTAAATGAACAACCCATTTACCAGGATGACGTAATAAACCTGAATCTTCGATAACCGCATATTTATACGCATCGGAAAAGTAATAATTTTGTAAATTAATTGCCCATGAATTTGTCGTCATGAACAAAGTTGCAAAAATTAGTAATAAGAAATTTTTCTTTTTCACTTAAGTTCCTTTGTTTTAGTAATTTCAATTATATAAAAATATATATCTAAATGATCATGAATATTGGTAAATGCGTCAACTAAGAATTCAGATTGACAATTATGCCTGTTAATAAAATTTATTTTGATCCGAGATTAAATCTTCTTTTCCCACTGTAAAACTTCACCATTTTTACGGGTGTCAACCTTGTCGTATCCATATGATTCATTCAAGCCAATGTTTCGAAAGTTATCTACAGCACAAAAGTGAACAATTGCAGAATACTTTTGTTCACGAGCTCTATTTTCAAAAAACTCTTTAATTTTATGAGAAACTCCCATCCCTTTATGACTCATTTTTACAGATGTATTTTTTGTCAAAAGTTTGTCGTCTTCTTTCTTCATAAATAAAGCTGCAATGATTTCTTTTTCTGTTTTTAAACTGACTGAATAGATATCCCAGCCATCTTTTTGCTCTTTTTTAAGATTTTTCAATGACCATTCAAAATCACCTGCTTCAGCAAAGACATCAGCATCATAATCATAGACTCTTTTAAGGTCTTCTTCAGTATTGCACATTTCAATTAATAATTTGGCATCCTTGCTCATAAAGATCTATTTCCTTTTAGGTAATTGACTTATATACAGACTCAAATCTGCAATATCACTATCACTTAGGTTCTTCACGTATGGAATCATCTTTTTTGAGTTGTTATTTTCTCTCTTACCAGTTTTGATATTTAAAATTTGCTCTTGAATATACCATTCAAATTGCCCTGCCACCATTGGTGCTTTCTGAGACTTCTTACCCATCCCATCTGCCCCATGACAAGCAATACATTTTTTATATAATTTGGCACCATTTTCAGAATCAGCGCTAAAAGAGGCCATAGAGCATATAGCGATAAAAAATAATACTTTAATCAATTGATCTCTCCTAAATAGTATGACTTAAAATGTATTGAATATTCTTAAATATTGCAATTTTTTCTGATAGATAAGAAGTTGTGACTAAACTAATTCTTATTGGACCTCTTCTAGATAATGATCAAACATATGAATTTGATGAAAAAGTGATTTTTGTTGATGGGGGCATTAATTTTAAAAATAATATAAAAGTTAAAGATTTCGATAGTATTGGAGACCAAGATTCTACAACCTCTAGCCTTAATACAGTTTTAGATAAAAACAAGGATAGGAGTGATCTATACCATGCTTTTGCTTTAGCTAAGTTAGATGACCGACCGAGAGAACTTGATTTATATGGTTTTATTGGAGGGAGACTTGATCATCAACTTTTTAATATAGGAGAAGCTTATCAAGTTCTCAAGCAATTAGAGAAAATTCAACGTATCAATTTCTACCTTAAAGAAAAAAAATACCTATCAGTTCTACAGATTGGTGAAAACAAAATATTTCACGAAGGACAATTCTCACTCTCTTCAATTGATGAGTGCTCAATTGAGCTCACTGGAAATATTAAGTATACAGGGACAAGAAATTTAATCCCCTTATCTAGTCAAGGACTGAGTAATATTTCATACGGAGAATTCAAAATTACTTCAGATCAGCCAATTATTTTCTTTTATATAACTTAAGAGTTAAAAATAATAATCCTGTAGAAATAATTAATATCAAGTTTATACCATTAATGGCCTGACTGACTCCAAATGATTTTAAAGTAACAGAGAAAATATAAGGAGCAATGGAAGTAGATAAAACAATGAACATCATGTTAATTCCATTAATTTTCCCTAGACTTTTCTCTCCAAAAATTTCAGCCATTAAAGATCCAGAAGTTGCACTGGAAATTCCCACAGATAAACCAAAACAAGCAAACATAATGTGAATTGAGCTTTGATGTATAAAGTTTTGATAAACTAAAAACCCTACAATTAATGGGATATATTTAAACATCACTAGTTTATAAGAGCCGATCTTATCAACTAGGTATCCAAAGATAAAAGTACTTATTAGCTGCACAATAGAATAAATAATAAAAGCACTACCCCAAATTGCAATTGAGATCTTTTGATGACTTATAAAATATTGGTTATGAAAAAAGACACCCGTTAAAATAAAACCAAGAGCAACGTTTGCTAGGATTAAAAGATATAATCGGAAGTCTTTTTTTATTTTATCAAAGCTTGATTGATCAGATCTTATTTCATTAACATTTACATTCTCTTCATAAAGAGGCTTCATCGTAAAAGATTTCACAAGAAAAATAGCTGTAGGGATAAGAAAAACGGCCAATAAGAAACCAATTATTTGATTGGATTCTTTGAAGCCAAAGCTAGTTAGAAGGTATATTACAAATAAAGGTATTATCCCCTCTCCAAGTGACTTTCCTATACTTTTTAAACTAAGGACACTTCCTCGATATTTTCCAAAACTCTTTGAGATTGCGGTAGAACCAATCAATGGGATCGTTGATTGGCCTAATAATCTGATCAAAAAGTAAGCAATAAAAAGCATATAGATGTTAGAAACTTGAGAAAACAATAAAAAGCTTAAAGACAAGAACACAACAGTTATTAAAGTAAAGATGCCTAATTTTGATTTATCTAAAAGTTTTCCAATAAAAGGAAGAAGAAATGAAGCAAAAAGAGTTGCAAGTCCATAAATTTTTGCGATTTCTTCAATGTTAATTTTAAGTAATCGCTCAAGAGCACCATTGAATATGGAAACACAATAAGTTTGACCAAAACCTGAGAAAAACCCAAGGATAATAGTAAAAAGAATAAATTGTGGTTGTTTCTTTAAAACTTCTTTCATTTTATAATATGTGTACAGTGAAAATAATTAACAAATTGTTTTATGAATTCTATAGTCCCCTTAAAAGTGAGAGTCAAAGGATATTTTTTATAGACCTACTTCGCTTTAGCGCTATAGTCTTAATGGTTATTTATCATACCGGTTATGATATTAATTTCTTTAGACTTTTGCCTATTAATTTACGAGCCCCTTTTTGGTATTACCTCCCAAGGATAATTGTTCCTCTATTTTTATTTTCAAGTGGAATTAGCCTTAATTATAAAGCTAAAAGAGGATCTATTGGAGAAAATTTTTCTAAATTAAGATTTAGGATCTTTAAAATTGCTTTCTATGCACTTTTAATTTCAATTACTACCTACACCCTCTTTCCAAAGAACTGGGTTTTCTTTGGTACTCTTCATTGTATCTCTAGTTGTTCATTAATTGCTTGCCTTTTTTATGGCCTAACATGGCAACCACTTATTTTGGGACTGAGCATCCAACTAAATTATTTTTTAAATATCATTCCATTCTCGGACCCAATGGACTCTATTCCCATAAAATCTATTGACTACATTTCTCTTTATCCCTGGTCCGGTGTTTTTTTAATAGGTATGGGGCTTTCTACTTTTCTTATAAAAAACCTAGAGCACTTTAAATGTCCATCTTCTTTCAGATTTATAAGCTTTATTTCCCAAAAATCCCTTCCGATCTATTTACTCCATCAAATCATTATTTTTGGTCTTCTTTTTGTAATTTCAAAACTTGTTTAATTACCTTTTAAATACTCTCCTGATACAATATGACTCAGTGAAGACATTACAAAAAATTGAAAGGTTTATAGGACAAGTAAAATTTGCTGTCATTATTATTTTGGTTTTTGCAATTTACTTAATTTATGGAACTTTTCAAGAAAGTTATCATGGAGCCGAGTATGCTAATCGAGCTGTTTATAAATCTATTGGATTCATGTTAGTCCAATTTCTCATGTTTATAAGTATTTTTACCGCCACTCTTTTTAGACTCCCTTTTAAAAAAAATTTGCGTGGCTTTTATGTCTTACATCTTGGCCTCTTATTATTATTCATAGGCTCATTTGTCTCTTATCATGCCGGGATAGACTCAAGTATTTTGTTATCTCCCAACACTCCTTCTCAACATATTCTAAGCCAACAAGAAGATGAGTTAGTTTTTACTTCTCCCACTAAACAAGCAACTATCCCTATGCCATTTAGTGCTTCAAAAAAAATGATTAATCAAACTATTGGTAAAGTTACTTTAAAAGAATATCTCCCTTTTGCAGATGAAAAGCTAGAATGGGTTGACCATGATGCAGCGAACTCTTCAAATCACTCCTCAACTTATCTTTTAGTTAATAAAATGTTTTCAGAAAAAATTACTCTTTCTTTGTATAGAAAATCAGAATTCGAAGCCGGTGCTAACCTTGGACCTCTAAGTTTACACTATCTACCTTCAGGTTTTTTTGAATGTTTCAAAAAAAATACTTCTACATTTGTCTTATGGGACTCAGCTAAACAAGCATGTATTGATTCAGCGACCTTCCAAAGTTCTAAAGCTCCAAATGGAATGGATGTCATTAAATCTAATTATGCTCAAGCCGAGGAAATTTTTATTCCAAGACTTTCGCCACTACCAGTTTATATTAGTGAAGAAAAAAAATTGGTTATCAAACAAGAATCTCCTCTGAGACTCCTAAATAGAGCGGCCTTTCAAGACAAACCGCATTTATTTCTATTTGGAAAAAACATTGCTTATTTTGATAGAGATACAGAGAAATGGATTGGACAATCTTTTGATAAGGAAAAGAAGTTTATTGAACTACCATGGATGGGTTTCCAACTTGAATTAAAAAATCATTATGAAAATAAATATCCAATACTCGTCCCTCATTATGTAACACCTATTCAGGATAATAATAAGTTAATCGCCGGAGCGACTAAAGCATTAAAAATTGAAATAAATGACAAGGGTTCTACTAAATCCCATTGGTTAAAATCGTTTAAACCTTTAAAGATTAACCTAAGTGATGGAGAATATAATTTCTATTTTAAAAGTAAATCTAAAAAACTCCCTTTTCAACTTATACTAGATAAGTTTCGGGCACAAAAAGACCCTGGAACAAATCGAGATGCATCTTATGAGAGTTTTGTAACTCTTGTTGATGGTGACACCTCTAAGCATCACATCTATATGAACAATCCTCTCAAATATAAAGACCTCACGTTTTACCAATCAACTTTTCAGAAAAATCCTAAAACAGGCGAAACTTTATCAGGACTAACAGTAAATTTTGATCCAGGACGATGGTTAAAATATCTAGGTTCATTATTACTAGTATTAGGTTCATTTTATCACTTCGTTTTACGAAGAAAAATTGTATCTTTAAAAGGAAAAAGTCTATGAAGTTTTTAGCGATAATTTTATTTTCTCTATTTTCTCATGCAAATAGTCTTTGTGATCAAGACATAGACAAAATCCCTGTTCTGTCTCAAGGAAGAATTAAACCTTTTTCAGTCTTCGCTCTTGAAACGATGAAATTTTTGACTCCTGAGAAGAAACCTTTAGGTATGAGTCGCGTAAAAGCAACCTGCCTCTTAGCTTTAAATGTTTTTAATCAAGGTCAACATCTTGATGTACCTTTAAGGGTTGAATACATTGACGCTAAAGAACTTTTAAAAATGGATACTTCAAAAACATCACTTGTCTTTAGTGAATTAGAAGGGCAAGAAATGGAGATTCGTTCGGCCTGGGCCGGTATTAAAGAAAACAATTCATATAAAAAAGAATTAAATAAAATATCCAGCAGAATGAATCTTTTTCAATCTTTAAAAAATGGGTCTTTGTTCTCAGTGATCGATACCAATGGCAAGTGGTTTGAATTAAAAGACCTAGACTTTGAAACATTCAAAGGGCACTTTATAGAAAATGAACAAATAGGAAATGCTCACATTCTAGAGCATTACCTTTTTATGTATCATCCATTTAGCATAGCAATACTGTTTATTATTTTTGCTATTTTTGCTTTATCTATATTAAAAAAACCAAACCTTGGAATTTTTTTATCAATTATTGCTCTTGCAATACAAGTCTTAACTATTGGCTTAAGAGTTTACATTTCCGGGAGAGCTCCTATTACCAATATGTATGAAACAGTTATGTTTTCTGGATTTGGAGCAGCATTGATTGCATTGATTTTGACCATTGTAAAAAAAGATAAAATCTTTTTACTGGCAGGAATTAGTTATAACATTTTATGTTTATTTATGATGAACTTTGCTAATAATATGCTTGAGCCATCTATCTCACCTTTAGTTCCAGTATTAAGAGATAACTTTTGGTTAAGTACCCATGTTACAACTATCATTTTATCTTACGCTGCACTTGCTATAAGTTGGATATTGGCAAATATTTTTATTCTAAAAAGACGTCTTGGCATAAAAGTAGAATCACCTCTCAGACAGACAAAAATTATCTATCAATGTGTTCAAATTGGTGTCGTCATGCTAGCTGCTGGAATTATCCTAGGTGGAATTTGGGCCGATTATTCATGGGGAAGATTCTGGGGCTGGGACCCTAAAGAAACATGGAGCTTGATTGCTTTACTTATCTATATGGCAATTTTACATGGAAAGTATTCTTCATGGATTAATAATAAAAACTTTATTCCTATGATTGCTGCAGCTTTTATGAGCATTATTATGGCCTGGTTTGGCGTGAATTATATACTAGCTTCTGGACTACATTCTTATGGATTTAGTGAAGGAGGAGCTATTTTTATAGGTTCATTATTTCTTGTTCAGACTATTATAATAGTTCTGTACTACCTTCCACATAAAAGTCCTCAAAATCTTAAATGAAACTAAGCTCACCTAGGTAAGCTTAGTTTTTATAGCTAAAGATCTTTAATAATATTGCCATCAGCATCTTTAAATAAATGAGGATAGTACTTTAAAATACTACCTCCTAAACTTCCTCCAACGCCAAAACTTTTTTGTGATATATTAAAACTCTTGTCAAGATTAGAAAGGACCCCTCTTACTTTAAAATCAAAATGAACCATTAAGGTCATTGCTTTTGTTAAAAACTTCCTTTTTAATTTAACACCTGTCTCTGTTAGGTGGATAACGCAAGCTTGATAGCTCCCCGCTTGCCCTGCTCTATGATTACAAAATGTTAAATCATGGTTAATTTCTCTAAAAGATTTTTCAAGATTTAACTCTGACTCAATAAAAGGCAGTGAAGTAATTACCGGATCATTAGATATTTCTAATAAATTCTTTCTAATTTTATCAAGTGATAACTTTTCAAACTTTGGCTTTAGTAAAACCCTAATAATTGCTCTAGAATGGCATTTTTTTAATCTAATCTTGGAACAATGATTTCTATACTCTTGATAGGAAAAAAGTGGAGTATTGGTCACATTATCCTTAGCAATTTCTACACTTGTGGGCGTTGCATAAAACAGGTTTACATTTTCATGGTCTGGATAAACAAATACCAAATGTCCACTTCCAGCTGATTGATCAAGTATTGGAAGGGCATAAGCAAAATTAAAAAGCATTAATAATATATATTTCATAAATGTTCCTTTTTTGAGATCTTACAAATTCCATTAATACACTCCAAATCTAAACTTTCATCAAGGGTTTTTAAATAATCATCATCTGGGTTTCTAGAAGATAAATCTTTAACTAGTATTAAAGATAGCTCCAATTGATCCATTGATTGATTTTCCAAAAATTTGAAGGAGTCTTTTTCAAATTTATTTGAGAATGTCTGTCCATCTGAAAATTCTTTTGAGCCTTTATCCTTAGTTGTTATTTCAGCTTGGTTACAAGAAAACATGGTTAGAAATAAAAATAAATATTTCACTAATCTAACTCCTCATAACTAACTTCCATTAATTTTAGCTTAATTCTCTCTCTTCTTCTTTGAATCTCTATTGTTCTCCCTTCAATAGTTTCGCTCTCATCATTTTGATATAGCTTTAATTTTAACAAGTCATCGAAAGAATTTATTTGAATATTTAAGTCTTGCATTAAACACCGATTAAGAATCTGATTTTTTAGATCCTTATACGTTGATAAATATTTAAAACTTGTTTCTTTTATTTTATCGACAGCTAAAAAATACTGCTGAAAGACTTCATATGTACTTGAACCTTGAGAAAATAATTTCTCACATATAGCATTAGAGATTTCATATTTCTCCAAAATCATATTGATCTTGAATTGTGCAAATAGTTCAGCATTTATTTCGACAAGTTTCTTTTTCCCTAAGGCCATTTCTCTTATTTTTTGTGTTTCATTCTTATTTAGATCAAACCAAGCATGAAAATATGGTCCCAAAACACCTGGTCTCAATTGAACTTTCTTTTTCTTACCTAAAACAGATAATCTAATCTCTGCTATTTCGGAAAAGTTTAATTCTGAATTGATTGCTTGGAATGAAAAGTCAGAATATTTTTCTTTTAACTTTAAATATTCGGGATCATTATTTAAACCTTCATCGGTGTACTGGGTATCTATCACTAAACGTCCCCACTTTTGTGAAGATACTTTGGTAAGTATTAAAGAAATATTCATCTCTACTCTAGGAACGAAATAAATTCTTTCTTGAAACTCATCGACCCAATAATCCATATTTTGAGAAAAACTAATACTTGAAAAAATAATTAAATATAAAAACTTCATCTTTACTCCTTATAGTTCTACTTTTTGTACAACTTCATCATAAAACTTTGTTATTGACCCTGTTTCTATAGGTGAACATCTTTTTAGTTCCATCTCTACTCTTTTTTGAATTCTATATTTAATATTCACTAGCTTTGAAATATCTTGAATATTCATTTTAAACTTTAGATCTAAAAAACTTTTTTTCTTTTTATCTTTCATGTCAAGTGATGTATTCTTATAATCAAGAGGAGTCATGAACTTTTCTACTAATCTATTAGAGACTTCTCTGATATATCCTTCATCTTCACCATTGCCGCCATTAGTCTGAATCTGAATGGTATGATTTTGAACAAGCTTTCTAACTATCCCTTTAATATCTGCACCTAGAAACCAAGCTTTCGCTTTCAATCTAGCGTTAAACTCTTTATAAGTTTCCTTCATATTAATTGTGATCTGACCATCAAGGTGATCTGAAAGTCCTAGAGTGTTGTAACAATTTTGTAACCTTAGACTATTTCTATTCTTTAACGAACGAGCTAAAATGAGAGCCTTGCTACCCTTTGCCTCGCCTGAAAAACCCATTTCAGCTCCAACTGGAGCTCCAAAAGGGGCATGATAATAGGAATCTATCAATCCTCCTCTTTGTGATTCAAGTGAAGATGTATAAATAGGCAAATGAGCAATTCTTCTTTTATTATTTTTTTCTAGAAAAATTTTTAATTTTTGTTGAAATGAAGCAGAATTTTGTCGTTTGACTGTTGCAGAAAAATATCCAAATTCAGGAGTAAAAGTATAAGAAAACTTTGGATAACCATAATCATCTTTAACAAGAGCTGAACTATCAGAGAAATAATAAAATAAATTTCTATCTTGATGATCTGGATATAATTGTACTCTCACATCAGTACTTCGACTCCCAATTGGACTGGATAGAACTGGCCTTGCTTGTAAGTTTAATGACCAAAATATATAAATCACTATAAATAAAAAACCTTTCATTTAAACTCCTTTGTTGAAAAGTATTTCCAGAATCTACAGTTTAAAATTGATAATTATTGAAAGGACTGCAGAATATTGCATAAATGAAATATGAAAAGAGTTTTGGACTAAAAACAGAAAATTATACCCTATATACAACTATAACTAACTTAAATTAAAATAAACTATGAAAATTTTATTTATAATATTATCTTTATTTTTACTTTCTTGTGGAAGTAAATCACCTTCTACTTCTAGTAGCAATGGTACTCCAGATACAACTTTAACTGGAGATATTTCAAATGGTAATACTATCTATATTAACGGACTTGCAGGTCAAGATGCTTGTATTAAATGCCATGGAACTGATGGAGCGGGAACTGGTGCAACATCCACTGCCGTAACTTCAGTTGATTTAAAATCAAAGTCAAATGCCCAAATTGAAAATGCTATAACAAATGGTAGAAGCTCTGGCGGTATAACAATGCCAGATTTTTCTTATTCTCCTCAAGAAATTACAGATATCATCTCTTACATTAGGACTTTATAATGAAATTTTTAATCCTTGTATTTACTCTATTTTCTTGTAAGTCTTTTCTTTCCTCGTCACTTATTGGAAAAAAACCTATTAATGCTACACCTCCTATAGTGGTAGGATCAACAACTACTTCGACCACTAGACCAACAGGAGATTGTGAGCCAATTGATAGACATTTAGGAGATGCAACAAAGGGTGCTAAATACTACTTTGATAATAATTGTATTTCTTGCCATGGAGCTGATGGTTCAGGAGCCTTATATGGATCAATTATTGGATCAAGTGATGAAACGATTTTTGAAACAATTAAAATAAATCCGCCAAGTCAGATGGAGGATTTGAAGAATCTTGATTCTTGTCTTATTCAAGATATCGCTGCTCACATAGATTCGTTCTAAAAATAGAAGTACTATTTTCAAGTACTCCTATTAATAAATATTTCTATTATAACTTCAGATATGGATTTGAAATTTGAGCTTTGATAGCTTTTTTCTCGTCTTTATCATCAGCTGCTTCAAAGTATGCATATAAAAACGCATCCGATAATCCCTGCTTTACATGCCACGAGTTTGCAAAGTTATGAATTTGTCTTTTTATAACCGAAGGAACTCTTGGTAAAAATCCAAGACCAATTTGTCCTAGTTTAACCATTGCTCGTAGTGATCTTACTTTGTTAGGCTTATCGTAGTAAAAAGCAATTGATGGTTTTGCCGAAAATTGATGTGCATTTACTGCTAAATTATAAATAACTTTCTCTTCTTTTTGAGTGTATCCGTTATAAAAAATAAAATCTAAATTTGAGAAATCATTACTAAGTTGTTCAAATTTCTTAGCCTTTGCTTTAGCTCCCCTTGCCATAGAATCAAAGATTTTCCATCCATAATCGCCCCAAGTTTTTTGAGCTTTTTTAGATTCCATGTAACCATCAAATCCTATTCTAGATTCATAGATAGAAGAGACTACATTATCTACTTCTATAGCACTTAGTCCTAATTCTGATTCATGATTTGATAAATAGTATAGAAGAATATTTTGAGAAATAATTCTTTGCTCTATTACTCTCTTTTCTGCTTCAAAAAAGATAAAAGTTGCAAGGTCTATATAAGGTATATTATTAAGCTTTTTCTTCGCAAAATTGATAGCTGTTTTAAACACTTTATTTGCAATTTTTTTCTTATAATAGAACTGGTTCCGATTAGGCTGAGCAACAACTGAGACATCTAGAAATTGATAATAATTCTTCATTTCTTTAATAAAATTAGAAATAATCTCTTTCTTATCTAACTCAGCGAACGCCTTTTTTAGATTCACTTTTATGAGATTTTTTAAAGCCTTTTGCAATGTTGATCTTCTCTTGACACTTTCTTCATAACTTTTAGTCGCTCCAAAAGTATACTCATCTTGAATTTCAACCTCATCTAAAAATGAGTTAATTCTTTGATCAATCATAAATTTTGCGTTTTTAGAGTTTGTCATTCCAACAGGGGTAGCAAATAAATCATCTCTTAATGAAATAATTTCTTCTTTTAAATTTTGAATATACAAATTCAAATTAAATGAATTAGTCACACCTCTTGCTTTAATATACTGCAATTGACCGGCATCATTTTTGACCATAACAAATCTTTTGTTAAACTTTTCAATTGGTGATGCATGACCAACTAAATTAATCGAAAGTAATAGAAAGAATATAAGCTTCATCTTTATCTCCTTGATTCGTGCTTAAAGTAATAACTTTAATTAGTATGAGTGAGGATAGACTGATTGAAACGCTCTAAAACTCTTAAAGCTTCTAACATTAAATAAATACTTCATAGGTTTGCCACTCTCTTTTGATTTACATAAATTAAAATAAAAATAGGAGACCAAAATGATATTCTTTATAGACACTGCAAACATTGATGAGATTCGAGAAATGAAAAGTTGGGGAGTTGTTGATGGAGTTACTACTAATCCTAGCCTCATTGCTAAAATGGGGGGAGATCAAAAAGATATTATTAAAGAAATTACATCTATAATTGATGGGCCAATATCAGCAGAAGTAATAGCTACTGATTTTGAAGGAATGATAGCTGAAGGAAAAGAGCTAGCAAAGATTCATGAAAATGTTGTTATTAAAGTTCCTATGACTGTTGATGGACTTAAGGCCACTCATTGGTTTAGTGCAAATCAAATTCGAACAAATGTCACCTTAGTTTTCTCTGCTAATCAAGCATTATTAGCAGCAAAAAATGGTGCTACTTATGTAAGTCCATTTATTGGTAGATTAGATGATATTGGTCATACAGGAGTTGAGCTAATCCTTGAAATTAAGACAATTTTTGAAAACTTTGCTATGGATACTAAGATTTTAGCAGCTTCGATTCGTAGTACTCAACATGTCAAAGAAGTGGCGCTAGCTGGTTCTGATGTTGCTACTATTCCTCCAAAGTTAATCAAACAACTTATTAAGCATCCATTGACTGATATTGGCTTGGAGAAGTTTTTAGCTGATCATAATAAAAATCTCAAATAAATATGATCTTTCATGAAATTATTTCAAATTCGAAAATTATCTAAAAATTACTCTTGTAATAAGGAAGAAAAGAAGACAAAATAACTCGGTGAGTAGATTTTCTATTTTTTACATATTATTTACATTGATTCTTTTCTCTTGTGGAGAGAACAAGTCCACTAATCGGTCTTCTCGGTTAATAGTGGAAACTTCTCAATAAATCTCTATAACACATCTCGTAATTCATAGATAAATTCATAAAAAAACAGACATAGTCTTCAACTTATTCAAAATTAAATTGCTGTAAAAAATCAACCAAGGAGAA
>CALHLC010000019.1 GCA_938034385.1 uncultured Bacteriovoracaceae bacterium | reverse complement strand
ATAAAAATCACGACTATTCGCACCTGGTAAAATGATGAGGTCTAGATTGTGCTTTATGGAAGGAGCGATTGGCTCTCCATGAGACATGAATATTAGCGGAATGTTGTTTCTATTTGAAAAAGCTATGAGAGCAAATCCGTTGGGATTAGATTCAGTGGTTACAATACTTAATTTCTTCTGACTCTTAAAGTCTTTTGGTAATTGATATTGTAGCCTCGAATAAAACCCTACTAATTGAGCAATCCTTAATAAGGAGAAAGTAGGGATTTTTTTTTCTAAGTAGCAAAAGAGCCTAAAAGATCTATATAATTTAAGTAATGGAAATTTCAGAGAGATATTAAAAAGTCTCTTTTTTATTAATTGGTAAGGATTCTTTCTAAGTATGCTTTGAATTGATTTTATGGACTTTAATTCATTTTTTAAGATAGGAAATAAAAAAATGTTTTTCCTAGTATCTAGTTTTATGCTGAAATATGATATGAAAATCAAACTCAGGTAAGCCGAAAATTTCAAGACAAGAAAATGATCAACTAGTTTATAAACGACTTTCTTTGCTTTGCTTTGATCTAAGTAAGTATTAAGAAGCGTATGTTTAAATTCGTTATTATCTCGAATTATTTGATTTTTAATTGCGTAATGAAGAGAGTTAAAACTTCCCATTTGCTTTTAGTCTTGTGATGTCTAATTCTTCAGGAGTATCTATGCTCTCTGAAAAATAATTCACAATAACTGCTTTTGAGTTATTGGTTAAGATTTTCTTTTTTTCCATTAAGCAGTCTCTAGAGAATGCATAACATACACCATTGTGTTTATAAGTGGGAGTGAGTTGATGACGTGAGACAATATGTTCTCCTTCGGGAGAAAAATAAGATAGATTCTGATTACTATCTATTGCGAGTTGCTTTAAAGGATGAGATTTTGAATCAACTTCAGAGACAGTCCAGACAGAGTCTAAGTTTTCTTTAATTAGTAAATTAATGCAATCAAGGATATTTTGTTTTTGACGTATAGGTGTAGTAACTTGCATTAGCAAGATAATGTCAAAATGCTCATTACATTCTTTTTCAAAGAAGTTAATAGCGTGAGTTAATACTTCTAAATCAGATGCCATATGACCGGATATGTTAGCCGGTCGAGTAAAAGGAACTTCAAAGTGATAATTTTTTGCTTCATCAATGATTCCTTGGTGGTCACTAGATAAAACGAGTTTATCTATGAACTCACAACTTGCTAAAAATTCTCCGGTAATTTGAATCAGGGTCTGATCATTAATTTTTGCAAGGTTTTTAAGAGGAATCCCTTGGCTACCACCTCTAGCGGGAGTAATGGAGAGAATTTTCTTATTGTGTAGCATTAGTGAAATTATGGTATAGAGTTCTTAAAATTGCACTAATTATTTAAACTTTAATTAGTGACCTCGTAAACACATTCCCCTGATTTCTTCCAGGATCTAATGTATCCTTCTTGGTTAATGAGATGTACCTGCAAAGAGTCGTTGTGAAAGGAAAAGACTTTTGGAACCTTGTTAGAGTATAGTTGGCCAAGTGCAGAGTTAGATTCGATTTTAACCCAATCATTTTCACCCATTGGGGTAATGTTAAAGCTTAGTGAGTCTGAAGCTTTAATCTCCATCTTCTTGTTGGCTATTGTGCTATAAGTTTCAAATTCAGGTTCATCTTCACTGGAGCTCCATAATTCTATAGCTTGAAACGGCTCTGAATTTAGATTGAGCTGGAGTGAGCTTATAGATTCTAAGAGTAGCTCATGCCTTCCAACCAATAGTATTTTATTGTGACTTCTTAATAAGTCCTTAATGTGAATAGAGTTACTGAATTCTTGGTAGCGATCAACGAAAGATTGATCAAATTTAATTAGGTTATGAAGAGTACTAAAAGTTCCTTCTTTTGTGTCGCTTGCATGCCCTAGATTTGCAGGATGTCTAATGGCAAGCTCCTGGCAAGAGTTGTCATCTAAGTGAGCAGCTATCATTGGTTTAAAATTATTTAAGGTAAAGCTTCTCTCTTTTAGAACTGGCATATGTCTTATAAAATCATTATCCCAAACTCCAAAATCTTCATGGAAGCAAGTATACATATAGCAAGTATTGGGCTTCACTTTTTCATTGTAAAAACTAAAGATTTGATCGTATCTCTTAATCCAATTAGTTCCTACAAATCCAATATCGATGATTTTAAAAATGAGAATAAAAACTAATACAGAATTTAATAAGTAAGATAGTTTTTGATCTCTATATAGAGACCAAGTGAAAAGTGATAAAATAGCAACTAAGTTTGCTGCAATCAGCATTCTGGATTCAAGTATGTAGAGTCCATAATATGTATCAGATAAAAGAATATAGATTGCCAAAACGGTGCTTAAAAAGAAAAGAATTTTGAACTTAACACCCTTCAGTATTCGGTAGAAGCATATTGGAGCAAAGCTTAATAAAAAGCTGATGCCCCTTTTACTCCACGGTAATTCATTAGATGCAAAAGGCCATTGAACAAAGTCAAAAGTAGACCCGGCTGAAGAGTTCAAAGTAGGAGAAATATAAATGTAAGATAAGTAAAATTGAAATAAAAAGAAAATAAAAAGACAAAATAACTGAATTGTTTTGTGCTTGCGACTGTGTTTGTTTAAAAAGATTAAAGCTAAAAATACAGGAGTTAACAAAATATAGCTTTGATGCATGAAAGCTAGAACAAACATTAATAAGAAAAAATAGGTTGTTGCTTTTTTTTCTTCACCAAAACAAAAATGGAAAATACAAGGAAATAAGAATAAAAAAGCTTGATTTATAGCAACAAAGTAAAAATATTCAGCTGCTCCCAAAGCAACTAATTGTGCTACTAAAGCAAAGGTAAAGTATTGGGTTTTATTATAAAGTTTTAAGACTTTGAATGACCAAAAAAGACCCAGGAGAGGGTAAGTGAAATAAGCTATCAAGAAAAGTTTATAAGCAAATTTAATAAATATCTCGGGGGGCAGTATTGCTCTGATGAATGAGATTGGTAGTTGAAATAGTATAGGTCCGAATCTCCAAGTATTTGTGTCGACATAAAAGTAACCGCTGTTGAGATAATGTACCAGGTAGCGAGCTCCGTCTTGCATTAACCCAGCATCATAATAGACACCTAGATAAAAAGAAAGCACAAGATAAATAAAAAATAAAATCTTAATAGACGTAGATATTTTAAATGGTTCAAGTTCTGAGTTGTTCATAGCTTTCGTTCAATAATAAATGAATGAGTTTGAAATGTACAAAGGTTAAGTTGATTTTTTTATATTACTAATAACATAAATCCTGATGAAGAAGAAGAGACCTAGAATCTTCGAGAGAATTTTAAGCATTAAGAACTGATCATAAATTATGTCTGTGTTGAAAAGCTTAGACATGTTCAAGAAATAACTATGGAAATAATGACCAATTCCTATGTTGAAAATTGTTAAGGGAATATGTTCAAATGATTGAGATAACATAGAGTGAAAATATAGATCAATATTTACTAGTTTTTGAATATCGAAAATCAATATTAAAATCATTATAGGCCGTAAAAGGTATATACAGGAAGTACATAGTAGGATTTTCATGATGTTCTTTTTTACTTTTAGTAAGTTGAAAAGAAACTTTGCTAGGAAAAATAATGTGATTAAGAAAAAAAGAGTAAAAGAAATAATTGAAAAGTTTGATAAGGTGTTTTTGTTTTGAATTATAACAAAAATAAAAAGAGCACTCAAGAAGGTCAATAGAAGTGTCCCAAGACGATCAATTAATATGCATTTGCTAAGAGTTTTTTTGGAAATACTGAGATCTTTTGAGATCGCTATAACCTTATATGCATCACCGAAAATAAAACTAGGCAGGAAGGCGGTTACAAAAGAACTTGCCCAGTGATAAGTAGAATAAGTTAAGTAGTTAACACTTGTGCCTAATGATTGTAGGATAAGAGTTTGTTTGAATGAACTTATGTAGTTTATAATTGAAAAAATAAGAAGGACGCTTAGGATTGAAGAAGCAGAGATGATAATGTTGGTTTCAAAATCGTGTTTTCTTATAAAATAGAGAGTGAGAATGATTGTAAATATAAACTTTATTATCTTTAAAAATCGAGGAGCTTTAAGCTTTAGTTTCCCTATGTTGAACATTGTTTAAGTTCCTTGAAGTATTTGCAAGTCAATTCATTGAAGTCAGAGTAGTTAGTTTTTCCTTTATTTATTAACTCATTGAGTAATGGTTGAAAGTTTTTCAATTCAGTGTTTCTTCTTATTTGATCATCTAGATTTTTACATCTTTCTAGATTGAATTTCATTTTTGTAAAGCAGTTTTTCTTTACTACTTCCTCTAAATACCTTTGAATTGAAAATGAGTTCTTACTTAGCTTACAAGCTTTTGTTAGGTTGTGAGCAACACATAATATCTTTAGTTGATTTAAGTATTGAGGATGATCTGGGATGAATTGTAATAATGTTAAGCAAGAATGGATATAAGGCTCGCCAACATAATGTTCACTAGGAGTCTCAGGATTTATGCAAAAAAGATATTCATCAAATGTTGAACTGTAATTCTTTGTACAACCTAAAATAAAAAAAATGGAAAGGAAAATAGCTTTAGATCTCATCAGTTGATTGACTTTTTCTCTGATATTAAGTCGATAAGAAAAAATAATATATAAATAAACTATCAAGACACTCCATGGATGGAATAGGACATACTTGAATGCAGGAGAAGATCCTATGAAAAGATAGGTCATGGTATAAAAAAGGCCAGAGATATTAAGAATTGAGATGTAGTGAGGAACGTCATCTTTTTTTAAATATAGAAGAAAAATAGAAGCAAGAGAAGCTATTATGTAAAATAGAATATATTCAATGTTGTAGAAAATAAAATTAGAATTAACATATGCGTTTGTAATTGGACTTATCAATGTTGTATGAAGAAGACTTTTTTTATTGTGTAGCTCTTGCAAGGTTCCATTGCTAGTTGATCGGCCATTATCTTCTTTAACAGTAATAAAAGACATAAAAAATTTCAGCCTGTGTAAAATGTACTCTTTTGGATTTGTGAGAATAGTCTTGAGCCAAAAGGAAAAGAAATTACTTTTTTCGGTCTCGGTATGTATTAGAACAATATTTGAAGTGTCATAAAGAAAAGGTTCAACGTCATCAAATCTATAGATTTTCTTGTAAATGCTATGCTCGAGTGGCTTTTCAGTCTTAGAGTTTAGAAAGTGATTATTAGGGAGAGGTTGGTCGCGCAATGCAATTATTCCAGAAACATCAAACATAGGTAATAGGTGAGCAGTACCAGAGACCCCAGGTTCTTTAATAGTTGATTTTAAAAGAATTACCTTTGCAGAGAAGAATAAGAAAATAAAGAGAAGTGAATAGGCTAAAGATGAAACGAACTTTTTCTTGACCAACCAGCTTTGATAAAAAACTATAAATGCAGCCAATAGTAATCCGTTGTGTCTTATTAGACCACTTAAAATTAAAGGTATCCATGAGTAATAAGAGATTTTGTTCTTTTGAAATTTAATAATAGCAATGGCAGCTACTATCATAGCACTAAAAGGGATGTCTTTATAAAGGTGAGGAGAGTAAAGCAAGTACAAGGGAGATAGGCAGAAAATTACAAATGCTAGGAAATTTTTATACCAATGTTTTTTACATACATTATCAAAAATGAAAATTAAGGAGAGTAAAGTTGTTATTGAAAAAAACAAATAAAATAAGCCAAGGTTTCCTGAGATTTTTATGATGACAAACCAAATCAATTCTAGGAAAACAGGGTTCCAGTCAAAGGAGTATTGAAAATTATTTAAAGCACTGAAATACATTTGTCGTGGATGGTTTGAAAAAAGACCAGGATAATTATAAGAGCTAATGAATATTAAAAAAATAAAGCTGGAGATAAAATAATAAATTTTTCCCTTCGTCGTCAAACTTACTACTTCTTCAATATTAAATTATTAATTTTATTAGCCATTACTTCATAGCCTTTATCGGTAAAGTGGCACTCATCTGAAAATAAAGTATTCATATCCTCAATCTTAAGGTCTTTGAAAAGTGTCGTCCAATTCAGAATATAGTTTTGGTCGTTATTTTTAACTTGTTTAATTACCTTGTCGTAATAAAGGTTGTACTCACTGGGTTGTGCTGATTTTTTTGAGAATATTTGAGGGTGGATGTCTTGCATGGGTTGTAGAATTGCGACATATTTAATTTGAAATGCTTTACTTAAGTTGTACATCAAGTCTAAATTGTCTCGTATTTGACCACTAAGAATTTTAGCAGAGTTTTTTAAATCAAACCCTTCGTAGCTTTCAAATTCAACAGGTTTTCCTTTTGCACTCTCAAACTTAGTTTCATTTTTATTTGTTTTGAAAAATCTTTTTCTTATTTGGAATAGAAGTAAACTTCCAAGCGGAGTGGAGTTATAAAAATATTTCTTTAAAGCTTGGTTTCTAAAGTCTTGCTTTCTAATATTCTCCACCCAATCATATAGCTCTTCATAAGATTCGGGAGAGTCTAAAGGGATAGAGAGGTTTCTTCTTCTGTAGCTATTAATAATATCGTTATAGCCGGTTAAACTGATGACTAGACTTGGTTTATACTTGATAATCTCTTTTGAAAGTCTAAGGAATTCTTGATAAGAGTTCCAAGATGGTACCCCTGCTCCAACAAAGAAGTATTTAGATTGTATTTTATTTAATATGTGAGGGATTGCTTTATTGTATTGAGATGCGGCCCATCCAAAAGCAGTTGAGCCTCCCAAGATAAATGCTAGTTCTCTATCTCCTTTCATTTCAGGCCCTAGCCCTCCACCAAAGCCTCTCTTATCGAACCATGGAAACTCATGGCCCCAACTATTTATCTCTTGAAGCTGATGCTCTTTATCTGTGAAAAAGAAAAAGTAATATGGATGGAGAAACTGATCTCCAAGATATGGTTCGGGAGACTCTACAAGTGACTGATTTTTTTCCAAACTTAGGAAGTATAATCCAAGATCAACAATAAATAAGCTTAAATAAGCTATAGAAAAAAAGATAAAAGCTGATGCTAAAAATTTTGCAATTTTTTTCAAAAATCCTCCGTTGCTAATAGAGTTGGTTATAGGTTAGCATTTGTAAAACTCAAAAAATGACATGCCTTGTCATGGGGTGTGTATTTTTTTACTTTTGAGTAATTAGCAATATTGAATATCTAGTAATTACTTTGTAGTTTCTTGAGTATGAAGATAAACATTATTTTACTTATTTTAATTACCCTAGGCTTTAATACACGTTTGTTTTCTCAATATGATACCAGGTTTATAAATCAAACTTTTGAAAACTCCAAAGGTTTAAATGAAGTTCAAAAAATTGAATTTATTAGTAATGCTTTACTTGGAAAAAGCTATCAAGATGGACCGTTAGGAGAAGGCAAGTCAGGCGAATTTGATGCAGATCCTTTATTTCGATTTGATAAGTTTGATTGTACTACTTTCGTAGAAACAGTATTAGCTTTTGCTCTTTCAAATAACATAGATGATTTTTTCGGGCAAATGAATGAAATTCGCTATAAAGGGGAAGTTAGCTTCCTTAATAGAAATCACTTTATTAGTCTTGACTGGATCAATGATAATAAAAATATAGTTTATGATGCAACTTATGAAGTTAGTAGATCTACCTTACTGGCTAAAGCTACTATTCAAAAAACTAAGTGGTATCAAAAAATGGATGTTGGGCGCATTCAAGGCTTCGATATAGATGAAGCTAGGAAGCTTGAAAAGCTCGAAAAACTAAAGCTTCTATCGAATTTGGTCGAAGATGAAATAGTTAGCTTGCCATATATTTCAATTGATAATGCTATCGAAGATGAAAACTTAAAAAAGATTCCTAGCGGAAGCATCATAAACATCGTTAGACCAAATTGGGATATAGAGCAGTATATTGGAACGAATATCAATGTATCTCATCAAGGTTTTGCCATTAGGATAAATGGAAAGGTCTTTTTCAGACATGCTTCTAGTAAAGCAGGTAAGGTCTCAGATATTCTTTTAAAAGACTATTTGAAACCATACCTAAACCATAAAACAGTTAAAGGTATAAATATCTTAAAACTTTATTGAAGCTCCAAGGCTTAAGTTACTAATTGTATTTTTTAAATTTATATTGGCTTCAATATGTGCCTGAATATTTTGATACCTAGAGTTTGGAATTTTTCCATTTACTCCAAAAGCTAATGAACTTGCTAATCTCACATCGTCACTATCTTCATAAATTGATATTTTTGTAGGAGCTGCAGCAAATGGATAGAGATGAATAGAGTTAAAGTTAAAGCCCTTTGAAGTAGTTGGAGAGATACCAAAGTTATTAAAATCAGCACCATCCCAATTTTCTCTTTCATAAAAGGCCCTAAGAGAAAATCTTGGCTGCTTATTATAGTCAGGAAGAACTTCATAAGTTGCTCCAGCAACAAAGCCTAAATAGTCATTTTTACTAATTCTAAGAGCGGCATCAAAGCCAATCTTTTTTGTAGCAGAGTAGAGGTATTGAACCTGCATCCCAGGGTTAGTAGATCCAGATAATTGCTGATTATATTCTAAAGAAAACATATTCTTATATTCATGGAGAGGAAGAGATGAAACACCTACATTAGAAGCCAGGAGTGAAGTGCTTAGTGTGCAAAGAGCAATGAGTAATTTAAACATAAAAGATCCTTTTTTATTTAATAGTATCAATAAAGTTCTAACTCAAAATGTGCAGGGTGTTATAATCTCTGTATTGACTTATTTTAGTAAGAAAATTAACTTCTTAGTTACCGATTTCATCTATGGTGGGTGTAGTTCAGTTGGTAGAGCAGCGGATTGTGATTCCGTTTGTCGTGGGTTCGAGCCCCATCATCCACCCCATTTATTTAAAAATTAGATTTTGTTGAGATAGTAGTTACTTTAAAACATCACCTGAATTGAAGATATTCTATTAAAAAGAAAGGAAACTGGGAGATTAATGACTCCTTGGATAAATATGTTTGAACAATTCTTTTTTTTACTCACTATCTTTCTTGGAATCATCTCTACCAACTACTTATCTCATCTTTTAAATTCTAGTATCATTTCAAGTGCTGCAATAGGCGTACTTTTTGGTGGGATTTATTTTCTTATGAAGCCTAAAAAGAAAAATGATCCTCTTCTTTTAGTATACCTTGAATCATTTATTGGCATGACTCCTCAGAATATTTATTCTGACTTTTTTCTTGTTTTATTTTTATCCATTACTAGTTTATTAATGTATATACTCTCTAAAAAATACTTCAAAGGATATGGTGGAAAGCTAGGTTCTATCGCATTTTTTACTTCATTTATCTTTTATTTTCTGGAGCAGCTCTAAGAATGATCTTTTTATTTGATATATTCATTTGTTTTTTTATCATAATGACGACAATGCATTTATCCAAAAAAATGAACTGTTCACCAGTTTTTTCATCTGGAGCAGTTACTTTGTTTTATTTGATTCTATGTTCACTATTATTTTCTGAAGGGTTTATGATTTCGAGGAAAATCGAATTCCTAATTTTTGGATCTTCATTTGCAGGGATGTGTTCTGATGAAAAACTTCGCAGTATAAAAGATATATTATTATGTTCAATACTCTTTTATTTGTTTTTTGTGTTTGTAACTCCTTTGCTGCCCAATATCGGAGGAGCTCTAGGGCTTACAGCATTTTTATCTGTCTGTAGTGTTCAAATGATTATTTTTTTGAGAAAACCCTCTGCTTAGTAAACGTTCTGACTCGTTTTAGATAGTTGAAATTTATTTCACCTTACTTTTTTTATAGAGATTATGAACAAACATTCCTATTAACGTTGCTATGACAAAAGCTACGCTCTCTAAGTCAAGACGAGAAAGGTTTACAATCCCTGGACCTGGACAAATTCCAGCCATTCCCCATCCAACCCCAAAAAAAATAGAGCCAATTATAAGTTTAAGGTCTAAATCCTTTTTTAAACTTATTTGAAAAGTCTTCGAATATATTGGACTTCTCTTGAAGATGAAAGGAAATAGAACAAAATTTACTCCTAGAGCTCCTCCCATAACAAATGCTAGAGAGTAATCCCAGTCTCCCCAAAGATCTAAAAAACCTATGACTTTAGTGGGGTTAATCATTCCAGAGACGGCCAATCCAAAAGAAAAAATAATACCTCCAATAATGGAAATTAAATTTTTCATATAAGCCTCATGATAGCTACTGTTATAACTCCAGAGAGCATAAAAGTTAGAGTTGCAATAAATGATCGTTTAGATAACAGGGCAATTCCACATACTCCATGACCTGAAGTACAACCACTTCCAAGACTTGTTCCAAAGCCAACTAATAATCCTGCTATAATAATTGTTCTCAGTGATGATTGTATTTCAAAGTTAAAAAGATTAGGAAAGACTAGTTTTGAAAGGAATCCGCCTAATATTAAGCCAATAATAAAAGTTCTTCGCCAGTTTTGTTCACTTTGTTTAAAAGTTGAAAAAGATGTTGATAAAATCCCACTTATTCCAGTGACTCTTCCAAGAAGTAGCATCATTAAAGAGCTAGAGATACCGATAAGGATTCCTCCTATCAATGGCATAATAATTGATGAACTCATTTTTACCCTTCATTATTAATCGTGAGTATGACAATTTTAGATCTTTAATATCGAATATCCCAGAGGTTCATATAGGTTATTCAATAGTAGTGATTTATTTAGCAATGACAGAAGCTTTTTATGGAATCTAGATGCCCTTTAACTTTAATCATTATTATTGAAAAGATTTTAGGTTAGTCATAATCAAGGAAGATCAATTAAGCTATAGATATATGAACCTGAAGAACTGGAGCTTTATTGACTTATTTGCTGGAATCGGTGGATTTCACTTGGCCTTAAAGTCTTTCAAAGCAAGCTGTGTTTTCTCAAGTGAGTGGGATAAACACGCTAAGCAAACTTATTTTAATAACTTTGGCGTCATGCCCTTTGGAGATATAACAAAGATCTTAGAAAAAGATATTCCTAAACACGATATTTTATGTGCGGGGTTTCCATGTCAAGCCTTTAGTATCTCAGGCAAGCAAGGTGGATTTCAAGATACAAGAGGGACTTTGTTTTTTGATGTAGCAAGGATTATTAATTACCATCAACCTAAAATTGTTTTATTAGAAAATGTGAAAAACTTTTCTCGTCATGATGGTGGCAAGACTTTAGAAGTTGTAATGAAAACAATGAATAGTCTTGGTTATGATACAAACTTTAAGGTTATAAGATCTAGTTATTTTGGAGTACCGCAAGCTAGAGATAGAATTTATATTGTTGGATTTAAAAAATCGCTAGGAGAGTTACATTTTAAGTTCCCTTTGAAAAATTCAACAAAACCAAAAGTTGTAAAAGATATTCTAGATAAAGATGTTTCTGATCAGTTTTTTATTAAAAGAAACGATATTAGCTATTATAAAGACGAGCATGATATAAAAGATCAATTTTCACCTCACCAAATCGGTAAAATAAATAAGGGAGGACAAGGAGAGAGGATTTACTCGATTCATTCTTCTGGGATTACTCTTTCAGCTAATGGTGGAGGAGCTGCAGCTAAAACAGGAGCTTACTTAATTAATAAAAAAGTACGTCGTCTTACTCCAAATGAGTGTCTTAAGATGCAAGGGTTTCCAAGAAGCTTTAAGTTACCAGAGAGTAATAATATCGCTTATAAACAACTTGGTAATTCAGTTTCAGTGCCTGTCATCAAATCTATCATTCGCAATATTTTAAAGAGTATAAATGCTTCTAAAAGATTTTCAGGAAAAGAGCTTTGAGTACGAAAAAGAAAGTTTCTATCATAGGAGCAGGCCCATCGGGACTTTTTAGTTCTTATCTACTTTTAAAACACGGATTCACAGTTGATCTTTATGATTCCAATCCTGGAATAGGAAGGAAATTTTTAATCGCTGGAAAAGGGGGGTTAAATATTACTCATAGTGAAGGGTTGGATGATTTCAGTACTAGGTATGGTAAGGATGAAACATTCTTTAGAAGCCTTCTGGAGGACTTTAGTAATGAAGATTTAATAAAATGGTGTCAGGAAGTAGGAGTTGAAACTTTTATTGGAAGTTCTGGTAGAGTTTTCCCAAAGAAACTTAATGCAGGTGCCTTTCTGAATAAATGGAAAAAAATCTTAAATAGTTTTGAAGAGTTCTCTTTTTACCCTAACCATTCTTTAAAAAAAATATCAAAAGAAAAAGAATTGATTTTTGACAAGAGTAACAATGAGATCAAAGTACATGCCGAAATTGTTATTCTTGCCATGGGAGGAGCGAGTTGGAAAAGCACTGGTTCTGATGGTAAATGGTCAAAAATCCTTTCTGAAGTGAATTTTAAGTTACTACCTTTCCAGCCCATGAATTGTGGGTTTCATGTTGATTGGAGTGAAATATTTTTAAAGAAATCTGAAGGACAACCTATAAAGAACATATCAATTAGACTAAATAGGAATTCTGTAAAAGGAGAGCTTATGATTACATCTTATGGTTTAGAGGGGGGAGCCATTTATGCGATCTCAAATAATATTAGAGATGAAATCTTAAGAAATAAGATATGTGAAATAAGAATTGATCTTAAACCTAATTTATCAAAAGAGAAGATTCGTGAACATCTTGAAAAGGTCAGATCAAAAGACTCGATGAAAAATACTTTACGAAAAACTTTAAAGCTCTCTCCGTCAAGTTATCAATTATTAATAGAGAGTTCTGATAGAGAGAAAATTCATGAGCATGAGTACTTAATTGATAGGATTAAATCTCTCCCTATTATCTTTAAAGAGATAAGGCCAATTGATGAAGCGATTTCCACTGGTGGAGGTGTTTGTTTTTCTAGCTTAAATAAATCTCTAGAGTCACATGAAAACAGTGACTTCTATTGCGTTGGTGAAATGCTGGATTTTGAAACAATCACTGGCGGTTATTTACTGCAAGGATGTTTTAGTACAAGTTATAGGGCCGTGAAGTCAATTTTGTCCAAAAAAACACCTGATTAAGACTTTGGTAAATATTTTATTTTAATTTCACTACTTTCAGCAGGAGCATTTTTAAAAACAATTGATTGAGTCTTTTCATTATAACTCCATAATCCTTTGTCTAAAACTTTTCCATTCACTAGAACCTGTATACTTGGAATATAAGGAGTTGATCTTAATTTGAAAGTATCAATCAAGTCAGAAATACTTTTTCCAATGTTTTTTAGAAGTGGAGCAAAATCTTCTCTAAGGCTTCCAGTGATTCCTTTTGTTTTCTGAGAAATCTCCTGATACCTTTTTCCTAAACTTTCTGGTCTTTGTTTTACATTTTCTTCTTTTATTAAAGTAATAGAATGACTTTGAACTTTATTTTTCGAATCGACATAGTTAGAAAGTTCTACTATATGCTCATCAATTGTTAGGTTTTTGGATTGCTCTTCTTCATCGCTAACATAAATAGTTACTAAGTGAGAGTTCTTTTTAAGGATTTTTGTCGAATCACTCTCTAAATATCTATTAGCTGCAGTAAAACCTGATTCAGGAGCAGATGTATTTATAACTCCAACATTGATAAGTTTTTTAAAGTCGCTGATGAACTGATCTTTATTCTCATTCATCTTTTCTTGATTTAGCTTTAAAGGAGCATCTTGAACAGGCTTATATAAGGTCGTTGTAATACCCATTGTGAAGTTGATACTTTTTTTGGAAAATTCATTGATAAAACTAGAGAAATTGTTTGCAAGGTTTTCTTGTTCAGCACGCATTGAGCCTGAGTCATCTATAACCCATAAAATACCAACATGAGCTTTGTTGGATTGATTAAAATCTTCTACAACTTCTTCTGGACATGTGTTTATTAAAAGGGCATCTTCAAATTCTGATTTATACTTATTATATGTTTCCTTAAGGTTTTCATCAAAGGCTAAGCATCCTTCAAACTCACAGCTTCCATCTTCGTCGTCGACTTGATCGTTAAAATTAATTCCAAGCTCGACTTTACAACCTTTTGTTCTAATTTCTAAAACGAGGGGAGCTACTTCTCCTACAACTACATTAGTAGACTTAGAACATGAAAACATGGTTAAACTAATTAAGATGTATAAAATTTTGTTCGCGTTCATTGTTAACCCCCAAAAGTAAACTTAGTTAATTATAAAATAGGAGTGTTTGAAAAATGATCTTTTGCCATGAAAAGTGGTGAGATTTTTATAATTTTAACTACTTACAAAGACTTAAGTCCTCAATCAAAAAATAAAACTGCAAATAAATGATGTCACTTATGTATTAAGCCAAAAAAAACGAGAGTCAATAAAAAAGTGGCCCTCAGGGGAGTGAGGACCACCAATGTTTATACTTAGGGCTACTTTTTCTTGTTGCACCTAAATAATCTGCTTAACCAACTAGATTTCTTTTTTTCATTTTTCTGTTCTGCTTGAACTTGCTTGTCTAGATCTTTACTTTTTTGATCGTTTTTCTTTTGTCCTTGCTCTTGGTTTTGTGAAATAGAACCAGTGCTTCTTGATGAGGAACTATTTGAATAGTACTTCTCTTCTAAAGCAGGATCTGTGTAGTATTGATCTTCAATAGTTTCTACTTCATATTCTTCATACTCATAATCGTAATAAAGATCGTTTTCATCGTTATAATAATAGTCTTCTTGAAATGAATCTACTTCATAACCACCTTGATAATAGTCTTCATCATAAAAATAATTAAAATATTGATAATCAATATCACGGAAAGTCTCAGCACATGTAAATCTATAAGAATCCTCTGTAGCATTATAAGAGTCTCTTAACCCTGCACATAAATCATATCCAGTATTACATGTTTCGTTCCAATAAGATTCAACGACTCTATGAGTATATTTATCAATCATTTGGTAATTACAAGTATCCACTGAAGAGTATCTATGAATGTATCCATTCATAAACCAGTAAGGGTAGCCATTAACTTTTTGAAAAGTATTATTTTGATAGTCTATATCAAACTCATAAGTACTTCTAAAAATCCAATCCATATAAAATGCATGAGTCAATAAATTGTTTTCTAGATAATTAAAGTATTGAGAAGGTCCCCAATAGTCAGCTTGAGAACTTATATAATAATAAGGAATATGTGGAATATAAACATATGTATACATATTATGATAGTAGTAATAAGGCCTAAAGTAATAGTAGGTCGCGTAATGCCTAACATGATGATAAGGCAATTGATTAACAACTACACTTCCATAAGGCCTTCTAACTTTAACTCTAGTGGGTCTTGCAACTTTATTTCGATACTTTAGAGCATGCCTTGATTTATTTCTTTTATGTATTACAGATTTGGCCTTTTTTCTTTTTATAGAATCATGAGATCTAGTTTGAGAAATCCCTCGTCTGATTTTTCCTGATCTATCCTTTTTAGTTCTCTTTATCCTTTCTTGATGCTCAGCTCTAGTTTCTAGTTTGATACTTCTTTTAGGATTAACCCCAGATGGCTTTTTTCTTATAGGTTTCTTGGGCTTTTTAGTATTCCTATCACGTTGCCTTTTCGCATCGGCGTCACGTTGTCTTTTAGCATCGGCGTCACGCTGTCTTTTCGCATCGGCGTCACGCTGTCTTTTGGCATCAGCGTCACGTTGCCTTTTGGCGTCAGCGTCACGCTGCCTTTTGGCATCAGCGTCACGTTGCCTTTTGGCGTCAGCGTCACGTTGTCTTTTCGCATCAGCATCTCTTTGCCTTTGGGCGTCAGCGTCTCTTTGCCTTTTCGCATCGGCGTCACGCTGCCTTTGGGCGTCACGCTGCCTTTGGGCGTCAGCATCACGTTGCCTTTTCGCATCGGCGTCACGTTGCCTTTTAGCGTCAGCATCACGTTGCCTTTTGGCGTCAGCGTCACGCTGCCTTTTAGCGTCGGCGTCACGTTGTTTTTTCGCATCGGCGTCACGCTGCCTTTTAGCGTCAGCATCACGTTGCCTTTTAGCGTCAGCATCACGTTGCCTTTTGGCGTCAGCTTCACGTTGCCTTTTGGCGTCAGCTTCACGTTGCCTTTTGGCGTCAGCTTCACGTTGCCTTTTGGCGTCAGCTTCACGTTGCCTTTTGGCGTCAGCTTCACGTTGCCTTTTGGCGTCAGCTTCTCTTTGTCTTTTCGCATCGGCGTCACGTTGCCTTTTGGCGTCAGCTTCTCTTTGTCTTTTCACATCAGCTTCACGCTGCCTTTTCGCATCGGCGTCACGTTTCCGTTTGGCATCTGCATCTCGCTGCCTTTTCGCATCAGCGTCACGTTTCCTTTTCTCATCAGCGTCACGTTTCCGTTTCGCATCGGCATCTCTTTTCCGCTGAGCATCTGCTTCTCGTTTTTTCTTTGCTTGAGCTTCTCGTTTCTTTTTATCATTTTCAGAAGAACTACTTCTTCCTGTGGTTGATCCTGATTTTCTTGATTGACCTGATCGACTTCTCTTTTGAGAAAACGAATTAGCGTTGAATAAAAATAGGAATAAAAAAATACAAAAGCATTGAAACGTTGATGTTTCATAGTTTCTCCTTATATAGTTACATGAATTCTTTTCGATGTATTGATAGCTATCTAAGTGTTTATCGAAAAAATATTAGTCTTAAAATCTAATAACTCTGACTGTAAGGGATCTTTAGAGGGCCACTTTGCCTGTTTTAAAGAGGCATGTCGTTCTTTTAAGGGAATAAAAATTATAGAATGAAAGGAAATACTTACAATGAAAAAGAGGTGGAGCCATATTGGAGTGTCGAATTAACTCCAAATTATACGCTTTTTGATTCATTCAGTGCTTTTTGAAGATTTGAATGGATAATCTTAACAAGAGCTAACCAAAATACAGCTAAAACGGCATATGTAGAATATTTAATAAAATTATTATTAGCATCGACAAACTTTTCACTCAAAGAGAAGAGTGAAATCAAACTAATTGCATAGAGTGGTAATATATAAATATAGTGTTTAAAAAATTTGACGGGACTAATCTTAAATGATGATAAGAAAAGAACAATCAAACCTCTCAAAACAGGGGTGAAGCGTACAAGTAGAGTCACAAAGTAAGGTTTTGAATTAAATTCTCTTGAGATCAGTTCTTGGTAGGGCCTTGGAAATTTTTTTAATATAAACTTAGATTCTAATATTTTATGACCATACTTTGAGCCAATGAAAAATAAAATAGTCTCAGCAAAAGCAACACTAAAAACAAAGATACAAAAAATTTGAATTAAGTTCAGATCTAGAGTTTTTCGGCTCAAAATTAAAAGAATTAAAAAAATATCATTATGCCCTGGAAATATAGCAAGAGCTGTTAAGAAAATTAAAGTACAAATAAGTAAGATTTTATAAATAGGAGCTAGCCCAATTAAATAAGTAATAATATCTTCCATAGAGATAAGTATATCAAAATGGAAGACAGTGAAAAGTGCTAGAAATATGACTATTGTAAGCAGATTGCTCTGGTATCATTCATTTTACACCACCTAGTTTCTTTTTTCTTTCTCCAGTTTTCAAGTTTTAACATATATTCTTGAACTCGGCTCTTTAACCTTGTCTCAGGTCTTTTGGTCCACAAATTAGCATCTTTAATTTGTTGATAATAATTCTTATCTATCTTTTTAATTTCAGCATAGTGCTTCTTTATAGATTCATCGTGTTCAAAACAAATATCACTGATTTGAATTGTCGTTTTTTCCAAGTAGTAAATATAGTCACAATATCGCTTCATGTTCTTACTTTCATCAAGTGATAGCTTAAGCTTATTTAATAACTTGTTTTCAGCTGGAATGAAAACCTCAGCGTAAAGAGCTCCAGGCAAAGAAAGAGTTTTCTTTAATTGCTCATATTTTTTGATTTTTGGATAATATTTCTTGTAATGCTTTAACATTTCTTTCTTATTGCTTTTTATAGACTTTTTAAAAGTAGCTAAGTTTTCGATATTAGTCTCAGACAAATATTTCAAGAAGTTTGGTACATAGTATTGTAGATACTTTTCATCAAGGTTTAGCATTTGCTTTTTTATTTCAAGTGTAGAGATAGAATCTTTTAAAGACTTTACTTTCCTAGTCCATTTAATAATTTCATTTTTAACCCACTTGATTCTATTTAAAGAATTAATTGTATAATCTCCTAATGGTTCTCTATATTCTTTATTTGACTTGGCCTGCAACTTTGCGATAAGTGGAGAGAAAAACCTTTCATTTTGATCAATTATGTTTGAAGAAATAAATTTATTAAAGTTTAGAGAAATCTTATCATCTTCTAATTGAATGCATTCATTATAATCAGGGTAAGTAGTTTTCAGAGTAGGGATGGACTTTATTACTTTAGCTATGAAATCTTTATCATCCTTGTCCATTAGTGGGTTTTTATAATTTTCTAATAATTTATAATAGCTATAAAGGCTAGATTGTGATGTATGGATTAATTGAGACATTGCTGCACATCTGGCAAACTTAGCCTTAGGTTTATTAATGGTATCTACAAGGTTTGAGTCATGAGCTAATTTTTTTAAAATTTTATCTCCTTTTTCCTTAGTATTCCAAGCATGAATAATTCCATTACATTCTTTACAATTTTGAGAAAGATCATCTAGTTTATATTGAAGATAACCTTTTGCTCCATATTTAAGCTCTCCATTATCAGTTAAAATCTCTTTTCCATCAATATCTTGGTCAGCTTTAATAACTCCTTTCGATATCAATGTTTCTCTTTTTTCTTTACCTATATCTTGTCCTAATATCTTTAACTCTTTAATTCTCTCTTCTACATTAATATAATCTGCAATATCTTTTTGAATTTCTGAATAAGAACAGAATTGATTCATAAATAGATATTTCTCATCTACATTCTTTTTGAAGTGCTCATAGTCTTTCGAGAAGAATTTATCTATTCCTGTTAAAACTGAAGCCAGAGCTCCGCCACCAAGATTAACCATCATTTGGTAAGGACCACCTACATTTCCTATGATTCCAGAAACTTCTTTTACTGTTGTAGAGAATTTCGCTAGAAATGAAGTTTTATTTTTTTCTTCGATACAGTGAGATTGAGCTCCAGTTATTTGAGTGGTCACACTTTTAAGGTTAGTTGAAATCTCATCTATGAATGTTGATACTTGATCAACTTCTTCACCTTCTAATTCAGCGATACTAGAATTAGTAAGCCCATTTTTTAGTTTTGACCATGTTGAAGTATTCAACGCTTTATTAATAAGCCCTAAAGAGTCACTTAAGCTTTGACACTCTCTATTGTTTTCACTGCTTTTAAGCTGGTTTTGTAGATCTCTAATAGATCCGATTATTCCAATTGCTTCGTCATTGATAGAGGGACAAATTGTAATTGAAAGTGGGGTACCAGCAAAAGAAAGACTAGAGAGTATTAGTACAGTGAATACAAGATATTGCATGAAAGCTCCTTAAATTTAAATATAGGAACTTTTACCTTTTCAATCTGAGAGTGGCGAATGAGGTTAGTAAAAATTACATAAAAAAGGCCAGGAGGTGTGTCCTGGCCTTTCGTTGCAAAAAAGAGGTTAGATAGAGAGATTAAATCTCTATTAATCCTTAGATAATTTTTTAGCTAAATCATAGTTCATTTTAGGAGAGAATACTTGAAGCTCTTTTACAAAAGCTTTTCTTCTCTTCTTCTTAACTAGGAATCCGCCTATTTCATTTAAGTTTTTAGCCATTTCTCTTGCAAGCCAAGAGTAGATAGACTGACTTTTACTAGTTATTTTACCAGCTGCCTTCATCGCAGTGTATTCGTTTTGAATATCTCTTATGATGGAATTATCTACTTGATCAGCTTTGTTCCACTTCAAACCATTTGTCATCTCTTCTAAAGTATCTTGAACCAATTTATTAAGAACAAATTTAAGGTCATCGGATAAAGCGTCGTTACCTGAAACTCCAGGTGTCGTTGCAAGCTTTGCAAAGTACTTGGAGTAGTTTTGATCTTGGTCACCAGTACCGATACTCACTTTACCTTGGTCAAGAGACTTTCCATTAATATTAACAGAGGCATTGATCATTAATGAACCAGATTGGATTAGGTCAATAACATCTAATCCATCAAGAGGAATGTTTACAGTCCTCCTTTCTCCACCATCTAACTCTTCAGTCTGAAGAGTAAAGTTTTTACCCTGAACACTAACATTTACTTCTAAAAGGGCAGTTGTGGATTTATTTGAAGGGTTAATCAATGATACCTGAACATTACCTGCTCCATCAGTTGTCTCTATTTGAGCTTGAACATCACTGATCTCAGCAATTTCATGAATCGTAAGAGTTTTAGTTTGTGTTGTTGCTAATAAATCACTAGCTGCAACACTCCCACTTAAAGCTAAGGTCGCACTTATGTTTGATCTTGGTTTAAGAGCCGATGATAATTGAGCAATATATGAACTTGAGCTATCAAGGAAACTTATTCCTGGAATATTGATACTGTGACTACCAAGAGAACTTATACCATTTCCACTTAAGTGAGCTTTTACCTGTCCTGATTTTAATCCAAGGTTTGCAGCGCTAATATTTGCTTTTAACTTTTCACCTGGTCTTAAAATACCATCGCTAACTTCATCAGAGATAGAGTAACCTTTCAGTTCAACTACCGCAGTATTACTAAACCTTGAAAAAATCTGATCATACTTGTTTTCATAGTTTTCATTAGCAACTTCTGTATAAACATTCTTTGAGATATCCTTATACTTTTGATCATAGAATTGCTTCTCAGCAAGTTTCTCAGCAACCTTTTCACCCATTAATTCACCTGAAGAAATTGCTGCGAAATACATTTGATCTCCGGCTTTAGTGTAGGCCTTAGAAGCAAATTTAGGAGCAAAGAATTTTTTGTAGGAAATTGAAAATGATCTTTTGTAAACATCTTGCATTTGACTTAATTCTTTTTTATTCAGTAACCTGGTTTTTTCAACTTCTTTAGTTACCTCAGGAGTAACGATGACAGTAGTTACTTTTCCATTTTCATCTGTTACATCTTTTGTTACAGCTGGAGTTACAATTACAGTTTCTTTGTACTTAGTTTTCCAAGCTTTCATTCCTGTATATTCATTCTTAAGTGGGTTTCTTCCTTGTAAGAAGTTTCTCAAAACTAGTTTAGGATTATCCCAATCATATTTAGCAAGATCCATTGTTCTATTTGACCTTCTATATCCCCAAAGATTAACCGGTTTATGGGCTCCATGGAACAGAGTTCCTGAAGGGTCACAAATTCTCTCTGCTTTGAAATCAGCTCTTCTAGAGTAGTGATGAATAACACTAGCTTCAATTTGAGTAGTATAAGGAGTTGAATCATCAATCCAACCAGCAGTTATAGCATCAGAAAATTCTGTATCGTTATCATAAATATAACCTTCCTGGTACCCCTGGAAAGTAATAGTAGGATGGTTATATTTAGGAGCAGGAACTTTTTTAGAATTCACTGCACTTCTAAAAGCACTAATAACTTGATCAACTGCTTGTGATGAACCAACATTGGCTGCATCACTTTCAGCTCTATTTTCAGCACTTGGCATTTCAATAGAATTAATAAATGCTTGAGCTCTACTTAGTTGGCTATGAGTAGGATCTTTCATTTCAACAAATCCATCATAAAAACCTTGAGAATATCCATCAAGGCATCCAAGATAAGATCCTGCTGCAGTTGCTACTTTTTTGGCTTGAACCTTGGCAGCTTCAACAGCATTAGCACAGGCAAGATGAGCTTGTTTGTCATTTGTATTTTTTAATTTCTGACAAACCTTATTAACAACTTTGTTTACTCTTGAATGATCTTTATTCAAATTAGAAATAGATCCTTTATAACCTCTCTTTCCTCCATTACCTCTCCTTTGAGCAAAAGTAGTAATAGAGAGACAAATTACGATTGATGAAATTAATATTCTCATTTTTTTCTCCCTGTGTTTTGATGATTTGTTTTTACTTTTACTTTGACTCTAGAATCTGTCGTTAATAAATGTAAACTGAAGAAAAAAATACATGTAATCATTACACTTAAACTTAGCATGGCACACCTCCGATAAGTTTTTATAGGTTATAGATTCAAAAGCGATCCATGCTTAAATCCGTTATGCTTTGTATAAAGCAATATCCATACCAAGTTATTTCTTTTGTTTCGGAGACATTTCGACACCAATTAGGTGTTAGGTGGTGCCAGGTATTACACCAAAGTGAGCAAAGAGATCTCACCTCGGTTTAAAAGCCTATTGGGAGGTCCCCAAAAACCTGTTCCTCGATTTACATAGAGATAGAAGTCTTTATGTGTATATAGTCCTTTCAAATAAGGCTGAACTAACCCAACAGCAAGATTCCATGGAAAAGCTTGGCCTCCATGAGTATGACCAGAGAGCTGTAAGTTTACTCCTAGACCTTCTGCTTGGTAACAAGACTTAGGCCTGTGAGCAAGCAATATCTTATAAGATTGCTCAGGGGAGCCACTAAGAGCTACTTTTGGATCAAAAGAGTGGTTATTAATTTTTAGTCTAGGAGCAGTTTTATCTGTAATTCCTGCAATAGTAACCTGGGTTCCGTTTATATCAATAACTTGATGCTCATCAACTAAAACATTGATGCCAAGAGCTGCAATTGTATCTATCCAGCCTTGGACTCCCCAGTAATATTCATGATTTCCAACTACATAAAAAACACCAAAGGTTGATTTAAGATCTCGTAATGGAGCAACCATCTCAAATATTTCACTAGCTTTTCCATCTGCAATATCACCAGTGATAAAAATAAGGTCAGGGTTTAGATCATTTGTAGTTTTGACTACATCTATAGCAAAGTCTTTATTAAGTGTTGGGCCAAGATGAAGATCTGATATTTGAACTATTTTTGTATCTGATAGGCTTTTAAAATTTTGATCTAGAGTAATATTTTCTTTTATAACCAATGGTTCAAAAGCACTTTTATAACCTTTGTAAGCAAGTGCTCCTGCACTCACAGTTCCAACTCCTCCAATGGTTTTCCTAAGAAAATCTCTTCTCGAAGGATTTTGTTTCTCACTTTTTGTAAGAAAAGTATTGGCCATATATGTAATAAAAAAGACCCAGGTAATACCAATGAAAATATATCCAGACTTTAAGTAAGTTTTAAGGAAGTCAAAAGAGTAACCTTGGCGAGTGAGTATGTTAGCGATGATAAAAGAAATAAAGAAAAAGTCTATTAAATAGACGAGCTTTGATAATCCAAAGGGTTTAAATATAGAAACTTTAATAAAATGTCTTAAAACAAGACTTAAAATCAAGTAAGAAATACTAAAGACGATTAAAAAAATATTCATAAGTGCTCTTTTATTAAATTCTCTATTAAGGTATTTAAATTTGAAATATCCAATTTCAATTTCTCTTCTATCCAATTAGACAGATCTTTTGGTAAAGGTGCAATAAACATATTCTCTACAGGGTCAGGAATTTTTAAGGCTATTGCATGTAATGCATGTCTAGGAATCTGCATTTTCTTTATATCTTCTGATTTTTCGATTTTATCCTTAAAGCGCTTGAAAATATTAGTATCTCCGTTATAGAGCTTATCTCCTAGGAGAGCAAAGCCGTGGTGAGCAGCGTGTGCTCTAATTTGATGTTGACGACCTGTTTTAGGAAGTGCCAAAGCTAAAATATATTCACTGCCTTGATGAATTTCAATGAATTTAGTTTCACTTTCTTTTCCTTGTCCTGACCCTTTAGGAAAACAGTGAGTAAAAAACTCTGGTTGAAAGTCAGGTCTTTCGCCTAATTCTTCAAAAGCATAAATTGGAAAAGTCAGATCTTTACTCTTATGACCAATGAGAAAATATGCTTTTTGAATTTCTCTTTTTTCAAAGAGCCTAGTCATCTTACTTGAAAATGAATTATCTCGTGAAATGATCATAACGCCTGAAGTTTCTCTATCTAATCTATGAACAGAATTAAATTTTTGTGAGAACATCTTCTCAAGTATTACAGTGGCAACGTAAAAGAGATGCTTCCCAGTAGGATGAGTTGCCATAAATGGTGGTTTATTAATAACTACATATTCACTTGTCTCAGAAAGAATGGAGAGCTGTTCTTCAAGGATTTTTTTTCCATCAAAGCTCTCTAGTGGGAAGTCTTTCTTGAAAGTCGTTATTTCAACAATCTCATGGGCCTTCACTTTAGTTGAAGATTTTAATTTTTGATCTCTATTGAGAATTTTTATAAAACCCTTAGCTATAAACTTTTTTATTTTTTCTCTAGAGAAGCTTTGAAAATGAATTTGCAAAAAATTATCTAATCTCGAGTTATGATCCTCTTGATTTACAGTATAAGTAACAACGTAAGAGTCATCTATAAAAGTAGAAGTTTTTTTCACTCACTATTAATAGCTTCTTTTAATAAGATATTGAAGCATTTGGAATGCTCCTTCTGTACTATATTGATACTCTTTCTTTAAATTCTCTAATAAAAGTTCAATTCTTTGCTTAGAATCATTACTTATTGCATCATGATTGTCCGAAATATAAAAAACTAAGGATTTACCAATCTCTCTAATCACTTTTTTTTGCTCTTCCCTGAAAGATTCTTTCAAAAACTTAATAATATCTGGGAAAACTTCAGTCATGATAAGTTGAGCTCCTGGATGATCAATCGAGTAGGCTCCTAATCTAGAGATAATGTGAGATCTATAATCATCACGATTATCCTTAATTTGAACATTATTTTCAAATTCTTCAATAAAAAACATATCACATTCTTCATGTTTTCCAGTTACATGATTTTTAATTTTCTCACCCTTAATATAGGCCCTGATTTGATGAACATACTTTGATATATAGTCCTCATAAGATCGCTCATCAACTAGACCTAAAGAGTTTCGTACTTCTTCGTCAAATCTATTGAGCGTAAAGTGTTCTATAAGATCAATTAATTTATGAGGATTATGATAATCATTATCTGGTTGAATATTTAAAAAATCGAATTCATTTTTTCTCTCACTAAAGTCTCTTAAGTAATCTAAAACTTCTATAAATGTGATTAGCTTATAATCATTAGCAAGATCATAAATGATTTGTTTCATATCTCTAGGGGAGATACCAAATAGTCCTTCATAGGTCGGATCGTTTTTATATTCATCCCAGACAAAATCATAATTGGCTTGGAGAACTTGCTTTTCTTTATGAGAGAACTCTTCTGAGATTTTTCCTTCAGATAGGTAAAGTGCTTTTTGCAATGGAGAAAATCTAGAAATAAGTGAACCTAACTTCTTATCAGGATAATTATCAGCATTTGGTTTTCTCAGTCTGCTCATCACTGCCCATAGTGAAAGAGTGGTGATTGCATGTTTTTCAAAGTGACATCTATCTTTTAAACTTTGGATTTGTCCTTCATAAATATTTTCTTCTAATTGATAATTTAGTAGATATGGAACTTTAATAAAATTAAAACGTCCTCTAAAAGAGTTATAATCTGGATGTTTCTTAAAAGCATTAAAGTGTAGCTCATTGCTTGAACCTAAGAATAATACATCTAGCTCACTAATAATTCCACCTAGGTTGATTGCATGGTTTTCTAAAGTGGTGAGTAAATATTTATAAGTATCAATTGGTCTTTTTAAAATATCAGAAAACTCTAAGATTCCACGATTTGCCATAATAACTTCACCACTAAGAGAAAATAAATTTAAAGACTGCAAGCTTGCAGGTAGTGAAGCTAAGCGTCTATCCATCGTGATTTGTTGAATATTAGCATCTACATGCATTTGAGGTTCAATAGTTACTGCACTATTTGATAACCTTTTATCTATGAAGAGCCTCTCGACTCTAATATATTTATAAACTTCAAGGTAATCACCTTTGTGAGTTTTTAATAAGCTATCAAAAATAAGTTTATTTCTTTTTGAAAGTTCACTGTTATATAAATATGACTTTTTTATGGAGTTTAGATAATCAGGAGAATCCTTAAATAGTTTATCAAGAATATTTCTTCTTTTATTTAAAGGAATCAACAAAATTGGATGATCCTTTAAATCTGAACCTAGAATAGCACTTACTTCTCTGTCTTCGATATAGGCGTATGTGTCCAAAACTTTTTGTTTTTTTTCAGAACCAAATCCGAGTCCACCTTTAATATAGCTATCCACCGGAAATATCCAACTAAAGGTATAAAGAGATCCTTCATCAGTTAAGGAATAATCCTCACCAGCATCCATGATTTTTTTTATTAAACTTGATTTAGAAGATCCGTTGGGCCCAACTAATAAAATAAATTTATTATTAAAACCTTCTTCTACAAAGTTTGAAATACTTTCATAAATTTCTCCTTGTGGTTCATACTGACCTTGAACAGCAGCAAAGGAGGGAGAGGAAGTTTTAAATAAATTAAATGTGTATTGTTCGTCAGTGCCAAAGAATTCGAACATATCTTTAAAATAGACACAACTTGGCCGACACTCTTTTCTGGGATCTTTTTCGAAAAGTTCCATATAGTCTTCAAATGATAAAATTCTATTAGAAATATCACTTTTTTTAATTTCATTAATCCATTCCATGGTTCGCCTTTTTAAGTCTAGATGGTATCTTAAAATAGTATATATGAAGAAAATATTAGTTTCATTATTTCTTGCCTTTTTTACTCTCGCATTTATGTGGTTTTTATTTAAAGGGAAAGGACACTTTTCAAGCAAAGAAACTAAAAAATTTGCCAGTGAACAGGATTGGGTTCATCTGGCTAATGCTATAAAAAAAATTCATTATTTATGGGAAAGTGGAGATTACCCTTATTTAGGTGAAATGCCATGTAGTGCTGATTGGGATCCAGAATATGTATCTAGAGATATATTAAAGTGTAATGCTGAAGTTTTGGAATGCCACCTTAATTATCAAGAAAAAAATGGATTGGTCAGTATTGGACAAGTGCAAGACTCTGTATTTTTAAGAAAAAATAATAAATTTATATCTAAGGATAAAAATAATGATGGAATAAATGTAACGTTTCTATTTGGAGACAATGAAATAAAAAAAGTAAATCTTCAATCAAGGTGTCATGAAACTTATCTCCCAAAAGGAAAATACACTTATAGTCCACTCAACATGGAAAATGCTCTTGATAATATAGATAGAGAAGAGTCTAAACAATGGATTAATGATAAGGAAATCTTTATTGATAAGTTTTTAGTCACACGAAAAGATTATAATCTCATTATGAATAAAAAATTAAAAAACAGCGAAAGAAGCTATTTCCCTGTTGATGATATTTCAATAAAGAAAATGCATGAGTATTGTAGAGTTCAAAATAAGAAACTCCTGAGTGCAAAGCTTTATGATGCTATGACTTATTCTGACCTTGCTAAAATAAATCTTTTTGAAGATATTACAAAAATAAGTTGCAATGTTATTTACTCCAAAAATTGTATTGGGAAAAAGGAACTAAAGTTTCAAGATACCAATAATGTTTCTTGGATGGGTACTTACGATATCAGGGGAGGCATTTTAGAGGCAGTAGATAATGAGAACGATAAAGACTTTAATGTTGTTTCTAGTTCTTTTTATTTTAATTCTGATAGTTTTTGGCATAATTTAACTCACAGATTTCAGTGGAATGGCTTAGGACATAGAGAAGTCGACTTCAGGTTTATTAGTTCAGTTACGGGAGAAAAACTTAAGTTAATAGAAAGTAATGATATTAAAGTAGGGTTTAGGTGTTATCGTGAAATTTAAACTTTTAATATTGATTCTTCTTAGTCTCCACTCTTGGAGTGGACCTAAAAAGATGAGTGATGAAAATCTATTTTTTAAAATTCTAGAGTCTGAATTTTTAAAATTTGAAAGAACCAAAACTCAAGAAATTAAATCTGAATGGGTAAATTCTAGCTCTTTAAGAACTGAAGAATTTTTTTATTCTGGAAAATCTCGATTAGCATGTTTACTTTTACGTGAGAAAAAAATTGCTTTGTATTATCCCACAGGCACTGAAAACTGTATCGGGAAAATAGGTTTCGAGTTAAGTTTGAAAAAAGCTTATAATATTAAAAGGAAAGAAATCAAGCTAGATGATGAGAATCATCTTGAGTTTATTGTTTTTGAATATGGGAATGAAAAATATTTAATGAGTCTTATAAACCTTGTTAAATCTCAAAAGTTTGACCTGTGGGACAATAGTTCAGAAAAGAGATTTTTAAAAGGTATTAAAGTTTACTAAGAAATTTTAATTTTCTTCAATGTTTTATGGGCCTTAATAATGGCAGCACTAATTTCTGAATAATCTTTTTCAGTTGCATCGCAATCAACACTAATTCTCACAACACTTCTACCAACATCATCCTTTATCCCCATTGATTTCAATACAGCAGATGTCTCAGGCTCATTATCAGAGCAAGCAGAAGAAGTTGTTACAAAAATATCACGACTTTCAAGTTCAATTTGTAATGCCTGGCCATGAATACCAGGAACAGATAATAAAGTTGTATTTGGAAGTCTCTTCACAGCTTCACCAATAATGATGGCTTCTGGTATAGCTGCTTTAATTGTATTTTCAAATTTTTGCTTTCTAATTTCAAGATCACTAAATTTTTTCTCACACTTTAGAATATCTTGAAGAGCAACAGTTAAACATTCCACTCCAATATAGTTTTGTGTTCCACCCCTAAGAGAGTATTCTTGACCTCCACCAAAAATAATTGGTTTTAGCTTTTCAGGTTTTTTTACTAATAAAATCCCACAACCTCCAAGAGCTCCAATCTTATGAGCAGATAATATTGCAAAATCAAGATTGGATTCTTTAAAATTAAACTTAGTCTTTCCTATCAATTGAGTCGTATCACAAAAGTAAGGAGTATTTGTACTCTCACACCATTTTGCAAATTCTTCATAATCTTGAATCACTCCGGTTTCATTATTAGCTGCCATTAAAGCTGCAATACAATAGCCTTCCTTGCTCGTTGGAATTTTTACTTTCCCGTTAGAGTCAGTTTCTAAATGATCTACTTGAAAGCCAAGTTTCTCTAAGGTCTTACATGCATTTCTAATAGCGGAATGTTCAATTTTAGATGTTAAGATTCTCTTATTACAATTTGATCTTGCGATATGAGAGTAAAAAACCTGTGAAATTCCTTCACTGGATCCAGAGTTAAAAATAACTTGATGAGGTTCTGCACCCAACATTTGAGCACAATGGACTCTACACTTTTCATAAGCATCTTTAATTTGATTACCTATAGAGTGGATGGCATTGGGATTTCCAAAAGGACCATCTAGTCTTTGAATTAAATATTCTTTAACCGAGTCTTTGAGTTGGCTCGTTCCATTATAATCTGCATAAATACTCATAACACACCTTTATTATGAAATTTGAAACATTTGATCTAAAGCTTTCATCGCATATTTTTTTGTTTTATCGTCAACTTTAATCACATTTATTGGTTTACCTGCTTTGATTGCTCTAAGGCTAGCAAGTAGCCATCTTGGTCTTACTCTATACATTGTTGTACATAGACATTGATAAGGAGACAACGAAATAATTTCTTTGTCTGGATATTTTGCATTTAAGCGATTCACTAAATTAATCTCTGTTCCAACAGCAAACTTTGAGCCACTAGGAGCCTTATCTATAGTGTTACAAATAAAAGATGTAGAGCCAGCAAGATCTGAATTTTTCCATACATCATAAGAACATTCAGGATGGACAATGACAGTCATTTTAGGATCGTTTTTTTTAACTAAATCAATATGTTCTTTCTTAAAGCCTTGGTGAACAGAGCAGTACCCATACCAAAGAATAACTTTTGCTTTATCTACTTCTTCAGCAGATAAGCCTCCGTTATATTGCCTAGGATCATAGACCACCATCTCATCAAGGCCTATTCCTAATTCAAAACAAGTGTTTCTTCCCAGGTGTTGATCAGGAAAAAATAAAAGCTTTTCACCTTTTTTTAATGCCCAAGAAATAACACCTTTGGCATTACTTGATGTACAAATACTTCCTTCGTTTTCTCCTACAAAAGATTTCAGAGCAGCAGTACAATTTATATAAGTAATAGGAATAATTTTTTTATCAGTAGATGCTTTTAAAAATTCCCAAGATTTATCAATCTCTTTTCTATTGGCCATGTCTGCCATAGAGCAACCTGCTTTCATATCTGGTAAAATCACAACCTTTTCTTCGCTTGTCACCATATCAGCAGTCTCTGCCATAAAATGAACACCACAAAAAATGATATGCTTCTTATCTAGCTTTTTAGCTTCTTGAGCTAATTGCAAAGAATCTCCAGTAATATCTGCAAATTCTATAACATCATCTTGTTGGTAATGATGACCAAGGATAACTAATTGATCTGCGAGCTCTTTTTTTAGGGCCTTGCATTCAAGTAAAACGTCTTCTTCAGACATTTCCTTTTCGCTTATCTCCGGTAGGTGAGAGTTGAGTTCTTTTTTGTTGTATAAATCTATCATGTCAAAATTCCGTTGCTATCTTACGAGGATACTTAGAATTATGTCATCTGCCAATTTTTGACGATTTTAGTTTAACTCAACTACACTTTATTAAAGGATTGATTCTTAAATGGTTGTCGGGAGGACACTAAACATGAAAGTTATAAGTATAGCAAATAATAAAGGCGGCGTTGGTAAAACAATGCAATGTTTTCAACTAGCTACTCATCTTGCTAATAAAGGCAATCGAGTACTTGTCATTGATTTAGATTCTCAAGCAAATTTAAGTAATACTTTAGGCGTAGATGTTCAACGAACATTGATTCCTGAATGGTTAATCGGAGATGTTCCTTTTGATGACATTATGGTTCCTACTGTTGGGAAGTATGATTGTTTTGAAAATATCTTCTTAGTCCCATCTAGTAGGCATCTTGCAAGTTTATCTAAACTACTTATTTTATCCGAGAGTGAAATAAGAAAAAATGCTGGACGTAAAGAAAGATTATTAAAAACTAGACTTGCAAAAATTAGTTCTCGCTTTGATTATGTTGTTATTGATACACCTCCTGTTTTAGGAGACGAGCTAATCATGTCCTTAGTAGCAAGTGATCACATCTTAATTCCTACTCAAGCTCAAGATTATTCCATTGATGGTCTAGAGGAGTTAATGGATACTTTTGAAATTATTAAAGAAAGTGAAAACAGTAAGTTGAAATTTTCAATAATTCCTTCAATGTTCAATGGAAGAAGAAAAATTGAGCGAGTAAGAATGGAAGAGTTGTCAGAAATGTTTGATGTAACACCTCCAATTAGAAATTTAGTTGAGATGCAAGAATCTATATCACTTAAAAAGCCAATGTTTAAAATGGGTAAGAGATCTAAAGGTAAGCAAGATTACGAACAACTTTGGAACTCATTAGGTTTATAAAATTAACAGTTAGGATATAAAGTTATGGCAAAGGCATTCGAGAAAAGAGTATCTAAACGTAATAGAAAAAAAATAGATCTAGAAACGAATTTAGATTACGACATCTTTAAAGTTAATGATGATAAGCTTCTCCGAGGAGCAGAGCTTCAAAAAGTAAAACTTAAAGACATTACTGTAAAAAAACAAGTAAGAACAAAGTTTGAAGATGATACAATTTTAGAGCTTGCTACTAATATTAAAGAAAATGGTCTTATTCAACCTCTAGTTTTACATAGAGAAAAAGATAAATTTGTATTGATCTGTGGAGAAAGAAGATTCAGAGCGATGAGCACAATCAAGAAAATGACTGAAGCACCATGTTTTATTCTTGAAGACAAAAATCATGAAGAATTAATGGCCATTCAATTTTCGGAGAATTCTTCAAGGGAAGCTCTCCATTATATAGATCAAGCTGATAGTATTATGGCGTATAAAAAAACTACAGGTTCAAGTGAGAGAAAAATTCAGTCCGCACTTGGTATTTCAAAGTCTGAAGTACATAGATGTTTACAAATTGCTAAGCTTCCATCATCAGTTAAAGAAGCTGCTAAAGATTATAATATTGAGAAGTATGTTTTACTTGAATGGAGTAAAATAAAAAATAGAAAAAAGAAAAAAGAAATAGAATCTTTAATTGTAAGTGGAGAGTTGACTAAAAGATCTCAACTTAAAGAAAGAATTTCTATAGAAGATACTAAGATAGATAGAAAGACTAAAACATTAGTTAAAAATCTCTCGGCCCTTGATAATCAAACAAGGTTACAGTTAAAAGAAATGCTGGAAAGAAGCTTAGATTAATCTAAAAACTTTTGAGAAATAATTAAAGAATCTAAGACATTATTGGATTTGTGCTTATTAAAATATGGTTCTCTTAAATCTTTATAGGCCATACATCTTCCTACACTTAGTAAGTGTTTTCTATTTTCCTTTCCACCTAAATGATTTCTTTTATATGTCATATCTAAAAAGTTTTCATACATTTGCGACATTGATGTAAAATCAGTTCTGATTAGAGTTGATCTAAGTTTTCCAGGACCAGTATTATAAGAGGCAGCTAATAGCTGCATGCCTCTAAATCGATCTGTATCATTTTGAAATAAGGCCCTTATACTTGCGATAATTTTATTCGGCTTTGCATTCTTACCTAAAAGTTTTTTTCCTCTTTCATATAAATATCCATCAAGGTCAGATGAGAACTTATATAATGCATAAGAAGAGAGAAAAATTCCATGCTTATAATTGTAAGGATATATATATGCTTTATTCCAATTTGCAGGGTTGAAACTTTTACTCCAGCTTACCTTGTATGGAGCTTGGTAAGGTCCATCTAATTCAAGGTAAAAGTAATCAAAAGCCATGGCTTGATATTGTTTAGATCGATAAATAGTTTTGTATACTTTTTTACACCAAGCAATATCGTCATCGCATGAACCACTTTTTTTAAGACAGCGAGATGTATTTTTATGACATGTGAAATCACTTAAAAAGTTTTGGTAAGAATGATCTGATGTGAACTTAGGACAAATCTTTGTACAAGTATTATAGTTTTTTACATCAAAGTGTTCTTTGGATGTAGATAATAAATTATTGAGAGTTTTTGACTCAAGTTGACCTATACCATAAGCGTATTTTGATTTACCTTTTTCAGCAAACCTTGATTCAACAAAAGAATTACAAGCTGTTAGCTTCCATGGGAGCCAATGACTTGAGTCCGCATATTTTGAATGTTCAATAATAGAATTTAAATAACTTGTAAAATTAGAATGCTTACTACTTTTAGACTTATGCTCTTTATGTGAATTAAAGTACCCTTTTAGTCCTTTTTCATTTTTTAGCCATTTATTAGGAAGGTTAATTGACTCTAAGAAGACCGTTCCTACGGGCCTCATCGAGACATCATAGATGGTATCTCTAGAGAATAAGTGGAGAGAAAGAAGTAAAAATATAAGTATTTTCATGCAATCTATTTAGCATGGCTGATATTTAAGATGAGTAAGGTCTATATATTTTTCGAAAGTGTCTATTCTTTTGACACTTTATATAAGAATTCAATGTTCTCTAATAATATAGTCTAGAAATGATATTTTATTATTATGAGGCAATTGTCTTTTATTTTTCAATTATTAATCATTCTAGTATTAGGTGGAAGTACTTGCTTTGCCCAAGATCAGCTTGTCTTTGAATCAAAATCAGCAAGGAAATTTTCAAAACAAATTACACACTCACCAGCGTTGAGCTTTAAATATAGGCAACTTGTAAAAAAGCACAATCCGCTCTTTAGTAGGATTCGGTCACAGTTAAGAGTCTGGAATGAGTTAGATATAGAAATGAAACAATATGGTATGGACGAAGCGGGTCTTTATACTCACCTTGCTAATGATGAAAAACTTGCGGTGCTAGGTCGAGAGTTTGGACGATATTTTATTAAACAAACTAGGACACCTCTGAAGGTTCAGTGGAAAGAATTACGACGTGGTTTTCAAAGAGACTATGAAATAGAAAGCTCTCTAGAGTTAACAGAAGAGGATCAAGCGTTTGAGTATAATTTATTTTCTTATAATAATGCTGTGTCCAGAGGGATAAAAACTCCAATTAAGAAAATGAAAAAAAGTAGTAAAGCAAGTATCCAAACTAGGAATTTTCTAGATTCAATAAGGTTGAAAGTTGGAGCTAATGTTACGAGAGGGGTTTTGGCAACTCAGCTTAGAACCTTATATTTTAATCTAGGATCATATGTAGGAATCAATAAAGAGTTAGAGTTTTTTGCTTATAGGAACTTTAAAAAGTTAAAGTTAAAGGTTCATCTAGGGATGAATTTTCAAGAAGATAGGGCCTATGTAAAACTAGAAAAGCGAATATTTAAAAATAAAATTCGATTAAATTTCAGTACAGAAGAAAACTTCCAAAACAACACTGATTTTATTGATAATGCCCTTTTTTCAATGAATTATGTCTTAAGATTTTAGATGATTTTCCTTTCAAGATTAAAAAAAATAGCTGATATTGTTAGAAAAAATGAAGTAGGGTTTATGACTGAAACTAATTATATTACTAAGGCACCTTTATACCAAAATGCTCTTTATCAATTAGAAAAAGCATCTAAAGTGACTGATGTCGATCCCAATTGTATAGAGAGATTAAAAACTCCTAAAAGGGCCATTCAGGTCTCTATTCCTATCAGGCTAGATGATGGAACGATTAAAACTTTTGAAGGTTATAGAGTCCAGCATAATATGACTCTAGGTCCAGGAAAAGGTGGAATTAGATTTCACAAGCATGTTAACTTATCTGAAACAGCAGCTTTAGCAATGTTAATGACTTTTAAATGTTCTCTTGTTGGTCTTCCTTTAGGAGGAGCAAAAGGTGGAGTAAAAGTTGATCCGTCACTTCTATCGAGGCAAGAGCTACAAGGAATGGCACGAAGATATGCTACTGAAATAGGGCCTTTTATAGGTCCTGGGATGGATATTCCTGCTCCAGATATAGGAACAGATGGTCAGATTATGGCTTGGTTTATGGATACATACTCTCAAGTAAAAGGTCATGCTATTCCTGGCGTCGTTACTGGAAAGCCTATTGCTATTGGTGGGTCTTTAGGAAGAAGAGACTCAACCGGAAAAGGAGTCGCTTTTTGTGTAAAGTTTGCCTACGAAAAATTAAATAAGAATATTGATTCATCTACTAAAGTTGCTATTCATGGATTTGGTAAAGTTGCTATTCCAGCAGCAGTTGATCTTAGCGAAATGGGAGCAAAGATCTGTGCAATAAGTGATGTTTCTGGTGGAATTTATAATCCAAAAGGATTAGATATTAAAAAAATCTTAGAATTTTCCAAATCAAGACGACTTTTATCTGAGTATGATGGAGAATGTGAGTCAATATCAAATAAAGAGTTACTAGAACTTGATGTTGATATTTTAATTCCAGCGGCAATAGATGGAGTTATCACTCAAGAAAACGCAGATAAAATTAAAGCAACAGTTATAGCTGAGGGGGCAAATGGACCATGCACTCAAGAAGCAGTCGATATTTTAACTCAGAATGGAGTCTTTATTATTCCCGATATTTTATGTAATGCGGGAGGGGTTATAGTTTCTTACTTTGAATGGGTTCAAGGAGTTCAACAATTATTTTGGGACTTAGAACATATTAATTCGAGACTTCATACTATTTTAAAAGAATCTTTTGATAATGTTTATCATACAAGGCAGCAGTATAATACTGATATGAAAACTGCTGCAATGAGTACTTCTATTACTCGGCTTGCAAAAGCGATGCGATTAAGAGGAATGTGGCCTTAATTGTATTTTTGAAATATTTCTAATAGCTACTTTCTTTGTAGGGAAATTCAGTACATCTTTAATGGATGCAAACATATATTAAGTCATATCAATTTATCCATGATCGGATTCAGCTATATAAAATCTTTTCTTATTCTTCAAGAGGTGTCCCAGGGCTCGAGGTCGTTGGTTTCGGAAGTCATAATAAGCATATTAAAGAAAAAATAGTCTATATATCAAAGTTGAAAAATATTTCAATTCCTAATAAAAAATTTACTATTTGCTTAGATCAAACCTTCAATAACGTCTTAGTTGCTAAAGAAGCATTCAATTTTGAACTACCAGTCTCAATTTTATTCTGGAGCATGGTGGGAGTAGTGAATTTTTCTAACCTTAATAAATGTTATGCAAGTGGGTTTTATGAAATGAATGGAGAAGTAAAAACAAATTATTTCTCAAAAATTCAAGAAGAAATAAATGAGAAGGAAGATTCACTAATATTAAATAAAGAACAGATAAGAAATGGGATAAGAGGGATTAGTGTTGAAAGTATACTAACTAGTATGCTCTAAATGTAATTTTGTCGTAATTAACTTTTTTGCTTTTTTTCCATTTTGCGTTTGGACCAACGAGACCGGCAGTATGAAGTACTTGATCAGTCGTAGCACCGTCAGTATGTGTAATACGTAATAATGCTTTAGGGTAATGATCCATGATCTTTACATAAAGCTCTCTATGTTGTTTTTGAGTCATTCTACCAAATTTAAATGATACTTTTCCATTTTTTAAGAAAGTTGCTGAGCCTATATCTACAGATTTTTCTTGACCAGGAGTTAGAGTTGCAATCTTTCCAAATTTTTCTCCAGGAAAACTCATGAATAAAGAAACATCTCTAACATACTTTACTCTTTTTATATCAGCATTCACGATGATATTTGCTTCCCAATACATCACTGGCTTTAAGTAATAATAAAAGTTTTTCGGCATTCCACATTTAACCTTGGATTCATAATGTTTAATATGGCAATCAATATCATAACTAGCATTGGTTATAGCTGGGTTAAATTGTGCCAGATTAACCTCTGGCACTTCGGGAATATCTAATAAGTTAAGTTTACTTCCATCAGGTTTCGTTCCTTTCTTTAAAATTATTTGAGATTGATCCCATAATCTATTTCTCACTTCATCTAATTCATTAAATTTTTTAGCAAGATACTTAGTTCTTTTAGAGTTTTTATCTTTCTTTTTAGTTTTTTTCATCTCTTTTAGAATACTTGTCAATTGAGATTCAACTTCTACGTATTGATAGTAAACAGTTTGTAATAAACTATGATCTATATCTTCTTCGCTAGAGAAATAATCAAAGTATGGTTCTAAGTAATACTCAACAGGAGGAGCTGAGTGAAAACTATATTGCTCTAAGTAGTGAGCTATTCCATCTAGGACACCATCTAGTGAGTCAATAGATCCATTAAAAGAAGCTGTTAACTTGTTTAAGTGTTGTAGACCTCCACCACCAGTTGCATGGAAATTAAGTGTTGCTTTTTTTCCTATTTTCTTTGCAGCTTTAAAGTAGTTATCAAGACTTACTCTTGCACCTATATTGGCTCCAACAGGACTTTTAAACTTTCTAGTTGAAGGGTTGGATGAAGATGAAGAAGATCCTCTTCTAGCACCTCTTCTAAGGAGTCTCCTGAAGTCATCATCATCATCATCAAATAAATCATCATCATCATCAATGATATCATCATCAGGGTCAAAAATCGGATCATAATCATCATCATCCCAAGAACTATCAGGCGGGCTTCCGATTTCAAAAGCGGCTCTTATTCTTGTTTTTTCATCTTCAGTTAAATTCTCAATTTTAAAGATAGCTGAAACGATTCCTTGTCTTCTTTGCCAAGCGACAAAGTGTGATCCACAGTAATATTCAAACTTTTCATAATCTTCATTATCTAGAAGAGTTTGATATTTTTCCTTAAGTTCAAATTCTCCGTCAGCAATCATTTGTCTACCAAAGTTAGACTTTACTTTTAAAACTAAGTTAAGAGATGACTTGGAAACTTTTAAGTCTTTAGTCATTTGTCCTTCAAGCTTCATTCCTGGGATTTTCTTTCCAAAGAATTTAAATTGAGCGGCCATGACTCCTGAAATACTAAGAATGTCATGTAATTCTTTCGTATCTTCAATGAACTTAATATTAAAAGTAGTTTCTGGGACACCTTGAGCTCCGCTGCTATAACCACTAGATAGACTTGAGTCACCACCACCTGTAGCAGATACATCTGGATCATAAGCACCTGGATTTGCTAAACACGTTTTCTTAAACTTTAAAGGAAAGTTTTTATTTACTCCGCCTCCAAGTCGTAGATGTGTTTTTCCACCATGATACTTAATAGACTTTGCAACTCCAAAGTCTTGAGACATCAAATTAAATGCCCCCAATAATGCAGAAATAATTAATGGTGTTAAAAAATTAAATTTCATAACCCTCCTCAAAGTTAAGAACGTTTGCTAACTTAGAGAATTTTGAATTTTTTATATTTATAAAAAATTTCAAAAAGTTCTCCCCTTGTTTGAACCATGTTTATGGCACGACACTAGTATGCTTTTCTTACATTTGAAAAGTATTTGACTCGTTTTGTAAGTTAATGTTTGCCTTATTATTCTTCGATGACAAAGGAAGGTAGGTAATTCTTACAGACAATGCAACGAGTTAGCCTAGATAGATATTTTCTTGATGACTTCGATATGCTCAAAGTCTATTCCATCATCATTAGCGAGGCATTCTGAAAAAGAGGCCGTTGAGATTTGACCATTTTTTTGTCTGATTACTTTTGGTTCATCAAACTTTAGAAAGCTTTCTGCAGCCAAGAAACCCATTTCTGTAGCAATCAATCTATCATGAGGAGATGGACTCCCACCTCTTTGAATATGACCTAAAATACATACTCTTGAAGATATTCCATATTTAGCTTGAAGGTTTTTTTGGATATCATAAGACCTTCCTTCCCGGGCCCCTTCAGCAACGATGAAGATAGAGCCTTTTTTACCTCTGCTTTCACCTCGCTTAATACTTTGAACCAAGTCTTGATAGTCTACTTCTTGATTAGGGAGAACGACATTTTCAGCCCCTGAGCACAATGCCGTTTTAATGGCTATAGATGAAGACCTCCGACCCATAACTTCAATTAAAAAGACTCTATCATGACTAAATGCAGTATCTCGAATTTTATCAACAGCATCTACCGCTGTGTGTACTGCTGTATCATGACCTATCGTGTAATCAGTTCCACTAATATCATTATCTATTGTTCCAGGGATTCCTATTACAGGAAATTTGAAATCTTCCCATAGAGCATAAGCACCTTTAAAAGAACCATCTCCACCAATTACGGCAAGTCCATCTATATTGCTTTCTTTTAATTTGTCATAAGCAATTTTTCGAAACTTTTTATCTTTAAATTCTTCAGATCTAGAACTTTGCAAAAAAGTTCCTCCACGTTGAAGAATATTTCCAACACTGGAAGCTTTGAGTTTAATAAAATCACCAGCTATTAAACCTTCATATCCTTTTTTTACTCCATAAACTTTGTGACCACTAAAAATTAATGTTCTGGTAAAAGCTCGAATGGCACAATTCATTCCTGGACTGTCACCACCGCTAGTTAAAATTGCAAAAGTACTCATGCCTTTAATTTTAAGAGATTAATCTTAGTTATGATAGGGGTGTTTTGTAATAATACTGTGAGAGCGATAAATTTGCTCTATTAATACTAGCCTCGAGAGTTTATGAGGGAGAGTTAAGTCTGATAGAGAGAGATGGTTGGGATATGTTTTTAGTAGTTCTTGAGTAAATCCAACAGCTCCTGAAAAGACCAATACTAAATTATTTATAGACTGAATGTTTTTCTCAATAAATTCTGAAAACTTATAACTATCTAGCGATTTACCTTTTTCTCTAAAAAGATGAACCATATTCGGATTATATTCTTTTAATGTTTTTTCCAGATATTGAGATTCCTTGGTCTGGTTTTGACCAAAGCTTTTGCATTCTTTAATTTCAACTTGAAAGACTTTAAGTTGTTTTAAGTAATGATGCTCCAATTCCAATAAAGCTTTATCTTTATTTTCAAAAGGACAAAGAATGATAATTTTTTTCAATTCTTAGAAATAATCTTTTAGGTTTGTTTTTCCTGTACTATCACTTGGAAGAATTTGAGTAGAGAAGTAGTACTCATTTGGAATTTCAATTGTCTTGTATTCAGTCCATAAAGAATCTAAATCAAATATATCTCTATGAACTTCTTGGAAGAGGTGAACAATAACATTACCAAGATCTAGTAAGATCCATTCTCCATCAGTGTAACCTTCGACAGATTTAACAGTGATTTTATTCTCTTTTGCTACTTTTTCAAGAACAGATGATGTTGATTGAGCTTGAACTTTATTTGTTAATGATCCGATGACAAAAAAATCAGCAAGGGGATTAAAACCACTTGGATCATAAATCTTAAGATTAGCACCCTTAAAGTTTGCAATTACCCAAGCACACGCGAGAGCTAATTGTTTAGAGGAGTCTTGGTCTTTTTGAGACATGATTTTACCAGTCTCTTGTAAGATATAATCTTTATTCATCATTTTCCTTTGCAGTATCTATAGCTTTAAACAATAGTTCTTTCAAAATATCAATATTTTTTCTGGAAACAGAAGAAATAGGGAGAACCTTTCTTTGAGTTTCTTCTTCCATGATATCTTGAAACTTTTTAATTTCTTCATCACTCATGGCATCTATTTTTGTTAAGCATACGATTTCAATTTTATTTCTTATTTTTTTACTAAATTTTAAAAGCTCTGCTTTAATGGTCGCGTAACTCTCTACGGCTTCGTAGGGTTCTAGGAACATAGAACAATCTATTAAATGAAGGTAAGCTCTTGTTCTTTCGATATGCTTTAAAAATTTATGACCAAGCCCTTTCCCATCAGCTGCGTCTTCGATAAGTCCAGGTATATCGGCAACAACTAAAGAGCTTTCACCTCTTTGAACAACACCTAAGTTTGGCTCAAGTGTAGTAAATGGATAGTCAGCAATTTTTGGCTTAGCTGCAGATATAACTGAAATCAAAGTAGACTTACCAGCATTTGGTAATCCAACTAGAGCGATATCAGCCAATAGTTTTAATTCTAACTTAACATCTAGGATTTGTTCATCTTCACCATCTGTAGCTCTGGAGGGTGTTTGATTAACTGACGTTTTAAAAAACATATTTCCAAGACCTCCTCGTCCTCCGAGAAGAATTTTTTCAACTTGTCCGTGAGATTCAAGATCAGCTATTAAAACATTTGTTTCCTTATCAATAACCATCGTTCCAACTGGAACTGGAATATAAAGATCTTCTCCGCTTTTCCCATCACACTGAGAACCACCACCAGCTTGGCCTGGTTCAGCTTTATAGATTTTCTTTCCTCTAAAGTTTATTAAAGTATTTAATTGATTAGTTGCTTGAAAATAGACGTCTCCACCTTTTCCACCGTTACCACCATCAGGTCCACCAAGAGGAACGTGCTTTTCTCGTCTATAACCTACGCATCCATTTCCGCCTCGGCCTGATTGAATATTAATTTCTACTTCGTCTATAAACTTCATTCGTCTTTGTTACCTAGAAAAATTACCAAAAAAAAAAGAAGCCCTAAGGACTTCTTGATTTATATAGCAAATAATTTTTATTTTTAAAACTATCTATAGTGATTTATATTCACTAATTATGCAGAAACAACCGATACCATTTTCATTTTCTTATTATATTTTGAAAATTGTACTTTTCCATCAGATAGAGCAAAGAGAGTAAAGTCTTTACCCATTCCAACATTTGCTCCTGGGTGAAATTTTGTACCTTTTTGTCTAACAATAATATTTCCAGTTATTACTGATTCACCACCATATTTCTTAACCCCTCTATACTTAGGATTAGAATCTCTACCGTTACTTGTCGAACCACCAGATTTTTTGTGAGCCATTTTTTACTTCCTTATTTCTTTTCGATTCCATGATCGTGTTCATCTTGCCAAGCTTTTAGCTTGTCCCAGTCACCTTTAGCTGCCATTCTTGCTTGTTTTGCCCATGACCCAGGATTTTTTGATTTATATCTTGGCCCAGCAGCTTCTAGCATATCTCTAAGAGGTTGAATCTTAGTCTCGCCTAATTGAGCCCAAGTGTGAATACCATTATCATTTAAAATTCCAGCTATCTTTGGTCCAATTCCTTCAACTTTCGTTAAATCATCTTTTGCACCAGCAGCAGGTTTAGCTACAGCTTTTTTCGGAGCTGCCTTTTTAGCTTCAGTCTTTTTTGGAGCTGGCTTTTTAGCAGCTTTCTTTGGAGCTTCTTTTTTAGCTTCAACAGTTTTTGGAGCTTTTTTCTTTGTATTAACTTTCTTATCACTCTTAGCAACTTCTCCAGCACCATTATGAATTTCAGTTATTAATAAACCTGTGTAATGAGTTCTATGTCCATTTTTCTTTACATATTTCCCAGGCTTTCTTTTTAGAACTATGATTTTTCTATCTCTAGCTTGTCTAACAACTTTTGCAACAACTTTTGCTCCATCTACTGTTGGTGCCCCAATTCTTGGAGTCGCTCCACCAGTGAAAAGAACTTGATCAAAGTCTACGACATCATCAACATTTGCAGATAACTTATCTACATCTATAATATCTCCAGCTTGAACTTTATATTGATGACCTTTAATTTGAACTACGCCGTACATTTTGGGCTCCTTAAAATAAAACAAAATACAGACTAAATTCAGTACGCAATTTAACGGCAAAAGTCAAACCTGACATTGATAGACCTTATTTGGGACTATGTGTTTCTTATTTATTTCTCCTTTTGTTTTTACTGCCTATAATTTAATAAAGCCAAGGATATGGTTCCTATAGGCAATTAATTAGCAAGGATGGAACAAATGAAAATTCTATTAATTTTATCGATGATGTCATTTTTCTCATGTGGACTCAACAGTCGCTTATTTGATAATGGGGAGTTACTAAAAACAAATAATGCAGCTACAGGAAATGATGGAGCTGGAAATACTGGAGATGGTTCAAGTGGAACCACCACAACTACGACCACAACTACGACCACACTGCCACGAAATGCAAATGTTGAGACTCAAGCTGAGTTACAAACTAGAGAAGAAAATTCTGTTTGGAATACAGACCTAGACTTAACTGATGACAATGGTAATGCAGTGACTGAAGGGTTTGTTATGCTTGCATTACGAAACTGTGATACTAACGAGAGTTATTTTTCTGGAGAATTTGAGGTAGGTGCTTCTCTTACAGTTGATAACCCAGTAGGAACTACCGTTGGATCTATTGATTGGAATAATGATATTCAACCATTTTTTAAGAGTCCAGCAATCTTAGCTGATGGATCTAGTTATGGATTTGATAAAAAGTCTTGGGCTAAGCATATTCAAGCTAATTATCCTCATTTAAATATTTATAATCATTTTCATAAAAATTCAGATGGAGCACCAATTAACTTATGTACTGATTATAGATTAGACAACGGACAGGGTTATTCAGATCCAAGTACAACTGTGTTTTTAAAATCTTATCATCTCTCACTTGATAACGATGCACTTGTTGATGATGAAAGTAGACAAGTCAATGGAAGGTTAGCTATAGGCGGCCCAGTTTTTATTGACCCTGTATTTAATACGACAAGTTATGATAGAGCTCTTTGCTCTTTTGAGAGATTAAGAAATGAACCAAGGTCTCAATTAACTCGAGTAGCTTCTTATTTTCAAGGTGGTTCATGGGTTGGCAGTACTGTGGAAGGTTCTTCTTATTGGAATACAATTGGAGTTTTTCTAGGATCTAGTAATTACTTTAGACACATTACTGTTGATATGCCTCAGCCTGATCCGAATAATGGACAGAGCTGTATCAACTATATTGAGCTATTTAGTATCTATGAAGCAGTGACTGATTCATCTATTAGAAGAATAAGATTGAGTGATGGAGTAGATAACTCAAAATTTGTAGAAGTTGAATTAGGTATTTACGAATCATTCTAAATAAAACAATCAAGATCTAGAGGGTAAATAACCCTCTAGATTTACTTTCAAAGTTTTATCTGTACCCTAAGGTTATGAAAGATTTTTTTCAAGCCTATTTTCAAAATATGTCCTTTGAAGTTAGCGAACAAAAACTAGAATCTTTAGCTAGTTTTTTTACTGAACAAAAGCTCTCGAAAGGTCAAAAGTTCATTGAGTTTCATGACACTTCTAGGAAAATAGCCTTTATTAAAAAAGGTCTTGTTAGATTTTTTCTTAATACATTTGAAGGGCAAGAGTTTAACGTCACTTTTAAACTTGAAAACGAATTTTTCATGAGTTTTTATACTATAATGACAAGAAAGCCATCACCATTTGCGATTGAATCTCTTGAGGACTCAGTTTTATATGTAGCAGATTATGATGCGGTAAACTCACAATTAGAAACTGATCCTTTTTGGATTCAGGTCTTAAAAAAAATGTATGCTCATAATTTTATTTTAAAAGCAGAAAGAGAGATACAATTCTTAGTTTATGATACTAAAACAAGGTATTTAAATTTATTAGAATCAAGACCAGACTTAGTTAAAAGGGTTCCACAATACCACCTAGCTCTTTACTTAGGAGTAAATCCTGTATCATTAAATAGAATTATAAAATCTTTAGCATAAAGCTAAATTGCAAGAGCGTAAGAAACAATCCCGAAATAAATTAATAAACCAGTGATATCTACAAAAGTTGTAATAGCAGGACTTGCAGCAACAGCTGGATCTCCGCCCATTTTTTTTACGAGTAGTGGAAGTGCAGTTCCTATCATTGCTGATGTAATTACTTGAAGAGCAATTGCCAGAGAAATATAATAGCCAATTTTAAAGTACGAGAGACCTTCGGGGATATGAACATGATCACTTAAGAAAGCAATATTTAAAAATACAAGCAGAGCGACACATATGGATAGCATTATGGAAATTTTAGTTTCTTTTAAAATAATTTTCATCCATTGAGAGTCTTTTATTTCTCCAAGGGCCATGGCACGTATTACAACTGTGGCAGCTTGGGAGCCTGAGTTACCTCCAGTTGCGGCCATCATAGGCATGTATAAAGCCAGAATCATCAAACTTGAAAGAGTATCTTCAAACTTATGGACAATAATTCCAGAAATTAATCCAATCGCAGCCAGTCCAAGTATCCAAAAAACTCTTTTTTTAAAATGATAAAAAGTGTTTGTCTCCATATAAGAGAGATTATCTTCAGTGGGAACAATTCCCATGAACTTTTCCATATCTTCAGTTTGCTCTGCTCGCAAGACATCCATTGCGTCATCATGATGAACTATTCCAACTAGTTGTTGGTATGCATTTAAAACAGGAATTGCAACAAGATCATACTTTTCAATTTTTTTGGCTACTGACTCTTGATCTTCAGATAATTCAGCATAAATAACAAACTCACTAATAAGATCTTTAATTTTAGCTTTAGGATCAGAAAACAAGAGATCTTTTAAAGTAAGGATACCTTGCATTTTCATTGACTCGTTAACTACATATAGATAATAAATCATCTTTTTAGATGGAGCATCTGATCGAAGTTTAGCAAGTGCTTCTTGAGCACTCATTTCTATTAAAATTGTAGCAAAGTCAGTGGTCATGATTCCACCGGCCGTTTCTGAAGGATAAGAGCTTAAAGTGATAACATCTTCTCTAATTTTCTTATCTAGAAAAGGAAGAAATTCATTTTGCTCATTCAAAGAGAGCTCTTTGTAAATATCAGCTCTAACATCTGAGGAAATATGTTTATAAATACTAGCAAACTTTGGTTTCTCAAGAGATCTAAACATATCAATGATAGTTTCAATATCAATTTCTGATATGATTCTACCTTTTTCTTCAAGTTTTAGAGGCAAGAGGTATTTTATAATCTCTTCAGTTTCTTTAGTACTTAAAAAATCTACAGCTTTTGCCGTAGGCATTTCTTCTAACATTTCCGTTAGTTTCTTTATGTCTCCTTGAAGCTCAAGTGCTTCGAGAAGAGTTGAATCTTCAGTAACTTCTTTATTTTCCATAACTCTTTCTTCTAGGTCTATCATATCAGATAAATCTAGAATGAATATTAGGGCATATAAGTATACTGAATGACTAAGCTAATTTTTATGTATGAACTCTCTAGAGAGTTGATTTGTCTCAAATGATAAAATGAGTGGAAAGTTGATATTATTGAATTCGTTAGATTATGCAGGTGAATATCTAATCTTTTTATATAAGAATGTACTAAATATCAGCTCTTTTAGCTTTATTGATCATTGCCAATAAAGTAAACTCCTTCTTAATGTTTGAAATACAAAGGCATTTAAAAGATAGAGTTCTTATTATTGATGGAGCAATGGGGACTATGATTCAGCGATATAAGCTGGAAGAAGAAGATTATCGTGGCTCTAGATTTAAAGATTATCATCTAAACCTAAAAGGAAATAACGATTTACTTTCTTTAAGTAATCCAAGAATCATTGAAGAGATTCACAGTGCTTATCTAGAAGCTGGTGCAGATATTATCGAAACAAACACTTTTAGTGCAACTACCATTTCTATGGGTGATTACGAAATGGAGGGACTAGCTGTAGAGATGAATCTTGAATCAGCTAAGATTGCTAGAAAGGTTGCCGATAAATTTTCCACACCAGAAAGACCAAGATGGGTAGCAGGCTCAATTGGTCCCACAAATAAAACTGCATCCCTTTCTCCTGACGTTAATCGACCAGGCTTTAGAGCAATAGACTTTGATGAACTTTATATTGCCTATAAAGAACAAACCAAGGCGTTGATTGATGGTGGGGTAGATCTTCTCTTAGTAGAAACAATCTTTGATACACTTAATTCTAAAGCTGCACTGAAAGCTATTTATGATTATTTTTCTGAGCAAAATATAGAACTACCAGTTATGGTTTCAGGAACTATTACTGATGATAGTGGAAGAGTTTTATCAGGCCAAACCTTAAAAGCATTCATGTATTCAGTTTCTCACTTTCCTTTGTTATCCATAGGTGTGAATTGTGCCTTTGGTGCTGATAAAATGAAACCTTATATTAGAGAGTTGGCAGAAGACGCTCATTTTTATACATCTGCTTATCCTAATGCTGGTCTTCCAAATGAAATGGGTGAATATGATCATACCCCTGAAATGATGGGAGAGATCATAAAAGATTTATTAGAGTCAAAGTCACTAAATATAGTAGGTGGTTGTTGTGGTACAACTGATGAGCATATTAGAGTGATTGCTGATATTGCAAAAAATTTCAAGCCAAGAACACCCATAGAAGAAACATCGAGCTTTAAGGCCAGTGGTTTAGAACCACTTTTAGTTTTTGAAAAGTCTAACTTTATAAATGTTGGAGAAAGAACAAATGTTACTGGTTCAAAAAGGTTTAGAACTTTAATAGAAAATAATGAACTAGAAAAAGCTTTAAGCGTTGCTAGAGATCAAGTCGAAGGTGGAGCTCAAATTCTAGATGTTAATATGGATGAAGGGATGATTGACTCTCAAGGGATGATGAGAGAATTTCTTAATCTCATTGGTAGTGAACCAGATATAAGTAAGATTCCAATTATGGTGGATTCTTCAAAGTGGGAAGTCATAGAAGAAGGCCTTAAGTGTTTACAAGGCCGTGGTGTTGTAAATTCTATCTCCTTAAAAGAAGGTGAGAAAGAATTTATAGAAAAAGCTGAACTGGTCAAGAAATATGGAGCAAATGTCATAGTGATGGCCTTTGATGAACAAGGACAAGCTGATACTTTTGATAGAAAAATTGAGATATGTGAAAGGGCCTATAAAGTTTTAGTTGAAAAAGTGAAATTTCCTCCTGAAGCAATTATTTTTGATCCCAATATTTTAGCAATAGGAACAGGAATAGAGGAACATAATGATTATGCTATTCATTTTATAAATGCTTGTCGCTGGATAAAAGCAAACCTTCCACATGCTAAAGTAAGTGGAGGAGTTAGTAATTTATCTTTTTCTTTTAGAGGAAATAATGTTGTAAGAGAAGCGATGCATTCTTCCTTTCTTTATCATGCTACTAAAGCTGGAATGGATATGGGGATATTAAATCCTAATATGATTACAGTTTATGAAGATATTCCAAAAGATTTATTAGAAAAAGTTGATGATGTTCTCTTTAATAGAAATCCCGATGCTACTGAGAATTTAGTTGAATTTTCCCAAGGGTTAACTCAAGAAAAAAAACTTGGGAAGAAAAATGATGAATGGAGACAACTTAGTCTTGAGAAAAGATTAGAGCATGCTCTAGTGAAAGGGATTATTGATCATATTGAAGCTGACACGATGGAAGCCCTGGAGAAGTATGTTGAACCTATTAAAGTGATTGAAGGTCCTTTAATGAGTGGGATGAGTGTTGTGGGTGATCTTTTTGGTGCCGGGAAAATGTTTTTGCCTCAAGTTGTAAAGAGTGCACGAGTCATGAAAAAATCAGTGATGGTCTTGGAACCTTATTTAAATGATGCATCTAAGAAAGCGGTGAAGAAAAAAGGAAAGATTTTATTAGCGACTGTTAAAGGTGATGTTCATGATATTGGGAAAAATATAGTTGGTGTTGTACTTGCTTGTAATAATTATGATGTCATTGATCTTGGAGTCATGGTGACTTGTGATAAAATCCTTGAGAAAGCACAAGAAGAAGATGTTGATATTATTGGATTAAGTGGGCTGATAACTCCTTCTTTAGATGAAATGGTTTTTGTCGCAAAAGAAATGGAGAGAAGAAAAATAAAAACTCCTCTTTTAATTGGAGGAGCAACAACTTCTAAAATTCATACGGCAGTTAAGATAGATCCTAGTATTACTAGTTCAGTCGTTCACGTCGTAGATGCGTCTCGATCAGTTCCGATAGTAAGTGATATATTAAGTATAGATAAGAGTGAGAATTTCATTTTAGAAACAAAACAATCTTATGAGCAGATGAGAATAAAATATCTTGCTAGTAAGGAGACTCAAGTGCTTCTAAGCTTTGATCAAGCGAGAGAGAATAAAATAAAAATAGATTGGGAAAAATATACTCCAGACCAACCTAGCTTTTTAGGATCTAGGGTTATTGATGATATAAAGGTAAATGAACTAGTTCCATATATTGATTGGTCTCCCTTTTTTATGACATGGAGAATGAGGGGGACTTATCCTAAGATTTTAGAAGATAAAGTTTACGGAGAAGAGGCAAAGAAGTTATTGGCTGATGCACATATAATTCTTGATCGAATTATCAGTGAAGAGCTGCTTACTCCTAAAGCTGTAATTGGATTTTATAACGCTCATTCTCAAGCAGAAGATATTGTTTTAGATAAGTGTCAGGAAACTTTTCACATGCTTAGGGCGCAAAAGAAAATGACTCAATCTGATTCAAAGAACTTATGCCTTGCTGATTTCATCTCTCCCAAGGAAGATTTTATAGGAATGTTTGTTGTTACCTCGGGATCAGAGGGAGATGATATTGCTAAAGAATATGAGCTAGATGGAGATGACTATAATTCTATTATGGTTAAGGCCTTAGCTGATAGACTTGCTGAGGCTTATGCTGAAAAACTTCATGAACTTGTAAGAACTGACTATTGGGGATATTGCAAAGAAGATCTTAGTAAGGAAGAACTTATTCGAGAAAAATATCAAGGTATTAGGCCTGCTCCAGGATATGCCGCTTGCCCTGATCATAGATCAAAAGAGAAAATCTTTAAGTTGCTTAACTCTAAAGAAGCGATAGGGGTTGAACTAACCGAGTCGATGGCAATGACACCAGGGTCAAGTGTCTCAGGCTGGTATTTCTCTCATCCTCAATCACGATATTTTAATGTCGGGATGATAGGAGAAGATCAATTAAAAGACCTCTCTTTAAGAAGAGATGAATCAATTGAAGTAAACCATAAATGGTTGCAAAATAATTTATAAATATCTAGTACAAAAAAATCAACTTAAATATCGATATGAGCACTTTTGTAGGCATTCATTATTATTTTTATAATATTTAAGCACTTGAAATTATTAGTTTTATGCTATTTGACTCTCTAGCACCTACGTACTTCTTTTAAAATATAAGAATCTAACCGGGGGGAAGGATTATGCGTTCATTTATATTGGTACTAACTCTTTTAAGTATTTTTTCATGCAGTAAGGATAGGTGTGGAGATGAGAATGCAAGTTGTATTAGTAGTGCAAAAGCAAAATCTTGCCAGGAGTTAACTGGAAAAGATTATTATTCCTCTCTTAATTTACTTGTAGATGACTTAATTGTCTGCGTTGATCATAGACCTGAATGTATCGTAGGGAGCTGTGATTATCAAAGTCAAAAAATAATAGAAGATCCAACAGATAGTTCCAAAAATATCATCCTAGAAAGAAGAGCTGCTGAATCACAAATGTATTGGGTTGGAGAAGTTGAAGCCGCTGAAGTTGAAATTGACTCTGACGGTGATGGATTTCCAGATGAAATTGATACTCTTTGTCCAAGTACTCCTGAAGGAGTGGAGATTCATAAATTTGGCTGTTCATTAGAGGAATGGAATAAGTTAATGGATTTAGACGGAGATGGAGTCTTGAACAATGATGATAGTTGTCCTGGAACGAAGCCAGGCCAAACAGTTGATCCCGAGACAGGTTGCTCAGAGGAAGATCTTGCAGATAATACAAACCCTGATGACATTGATAATGATGGGGTCGAAAATGATAAAGATAAATGTCCAGCTACACCAGAAGGAGCAGAGGAAGTAGACCTTGCAAATGGGTGTAGCAAAGAACAATTTAATGAAGCCGATTTTGATAATGATGGGGTGAAAAATATTGATGAAGGTGAAACCAAAGATGGAAACTCTTGTATAGAATTATCTGGAAAGCCCTTTAGTCAAGGATGCCCATTAGAGATTGAACACAAACGAGAAATTTGTAAGAAGTACTCTAGTAGTTATGTATATTTGAAATCAAAGTTAGAATCAATGAATGGAGAATCTTTAATATGTGCTATCAAGCCAAGATTTGAAAACTTAGAAACTGCAGGCATAGAGAAAGACTATGAAACAATTAGTGGAAACAGTACATATGATGTTTCTAAAAAGCTAATGAAGGATGGATCTATTTTTTTAATTGAAGGTGAAATGATAAGACTGGCCAATGAAAAAGTTAAAAGTGACTTGTTGGAAATAGAAATAGATTTAAATTTACCAGAAGTTGCAAGCCCTCCTCGTTTTAGTTTTAGATATGTTGGTGAATCCCAACTGATGTCAAATTTTCAAACAAGAACCTCTAGTAGTAATTTTAAAATAAAGATTGATAAGTCAGACTTAAAGAGAAGCGTTTTCGAATATAAGTTTGAAGGACTTGGATCTTATAATTGTGGAGGTTTAGCCGAAGGTCAAGTAAGTGCTTTATATCCAATATCACTTTCTTCTGTTGATAAACTTGTATTTACATGTACCAAAAATATTGAAAGAGGAAAATTAAACTTCTACATTAAAGATTTTTTTAACAATGATATCTCTGAGGTGACTATTTCTTTAAAAGATCCCGAGGATTTAGTTTCTTATCGTCCAATAATTCTAACTAAAGATAGAAAGAGTGAAGACCTTGAAGGAATGTTGGATCGAAGAGTGGAGATTAGTAAAGTTGAATATAAATCTGTCAGCAATGAAAAGTTTTATATAATAAAAACACATTTTGATAAAACAGGAGAGATAAACTTTATTGGGAATATTAAAAATATGAAATATTCCTTGCCTGAATCGGGAGAAGTTTCAAAAAATAAGTATGGGATCTTTTTTGCTAAAGGGAAGTTTCCCCCTAAAGAAGATGATGGAGAGTCAGAAGAAGAAAAGGGAAAAGATAATAAAAAGTTAAAATAATGAGCTATTATTCAATTTAAATCATTCATGCTAAAATGTTTTAAAATTTAAAGGATAATAGAATGAAATTTATTGATCTCAATACACAATATAGAAAAATCGAATCAGATATAAAGGATAGAATTCATACAGTTCTTGAACATGGGATGTATATAAATGGCCCAGAGGTTAAAAGTTGTGAAAAGAAGCTGGCTCAGTTTGTAGGAGTAGATCATTGTGTTTTATTGGCCAGTGGGACAGATGCTATTTTTTTACCTTTACTTGCACTTGGAATTGGAGCGGGTGATGAGGTTATAGTCCCAGCTTTTAGTTTTTATGCTACAAGTGAAGTCGTAAACCTTGCTGGAGCAACACCGGTTTTTTGCGATATTGATCCAAAAACTTACTTAATGGATATTTCTAAGGTTGAGAGTCTTATAACTAAAAAAACAAAAGCCATTATGCCGGTAAGCCTTTATGGACAATGTGTTGATATAGATCAATTAGAACAGTTTGGTTTGCCTATTATTGAGGATGGCGCACAAAGCTTTGGTGCAACTTATAAAAATAAAATGTCTTGTGGATTATCAAGCTTTGGTGGAACTAGTTTTTTTCCAGCTAAGCCTTTAGGAGCTTATGGAGATGCGGGAGCATTATTTACTAATAATAGTAGCCACGCATTAGCTATAAGAGAGTTGAAAGAACACGGCTCTGAAAAAAGATATCATCATACACGTATTGGAATAAATGGAAGGTGCGATAGTATTCAAGCAGCTGTCATTGAAGAAAAGTTGAAAATTTTTCCAGAAGAGGTTAAGCAAAGACAATTGGTTGCTAAAAGATACTATGAGGGGCTAGAAGGAGTACAAATTATGCATGTTGAAGAGCATAATACTTGTGTCTATGCTCAATTTACTATAGAGGTTGATAATAGAGAAAAGTTTAGAGAATTTATGAGTTCTAAATCAATCCCGACTGCTGTCCATTATCCAAGTCCTCTAAATAAACAACCTGTATATGAAGCTGAAAGTTTTTACCATTTAAATTTTGAAAACTCTCAAAGAGCATCTGATAGAGTTGTTAGTCTGCCAATGCATCCATATTTGGAAATCTCAGATCAGAAAAAAGTCATAGAATCGGTTCTTGAATATCATAAAATCTGATATAGTTATTCATAATTTGAAAGCTGAAAAATTAAAAAATATTTTAAAAGAAAAGTTTGGTCATTCTGATTTTCGTTTACATCAAAAAATGATCATTGAGTCTGTGATTGAGGGTAGAGATGTTTTAGGTGTAATGCCCACTGGTGGTGGGAAGTCTGTCTGCTATCAATTACCTGCTCTATACTTTGAAGGAATCTCAATTATTATTTCACCTCTTATTTCACTAATGAGAGATCAGGTCACTCAATTGAGTGAAAATGGAATACCTGCTTGTTATTTGAACTCTGAATTAAGTTGGAATGAAAAAGAAATTATTGAAGAGAAAATTTGTGACGGAGAAGTAAAGATTGTTTATGTTTCTCCCGAAGGAGTTTTATCAAACTATTTATTAGATTTTTTCAAAGGTCTTAATATTTCTTTAATTGCTATAGATGAAGCTCACTGTGTTTCTCAATGGGGGCATGAGTTTAGAAAAGATTATATTAGACTAGGAGAATTGAAAGATTATTTTCCGGATGTACCTTTTCTTGCTTTAACAGCTACAGCTGATTCAAGAACTAGAAATGATATAGTTACTCAGCTCAAGTTCAAGAGTGATCATGAAAAGTTTGTTTCCTCTTTTGATCGCTCTAATATTACTTATACTATTACAGATAGAGTGAATGAGTTAAAGCAATTAGATGAATTTATTAAAGCTAATCACTCAGGACAGACCGGTATAGTCTATTGTTTATCTCGAAAAAAAGTAGAAAAGATCACTAAAGATCTTCAAAAACTTGGACATAATGCTCATGCTTATCATGCTGGATTAAGCTCTAGCGTGAAAGCTAAGGCTCAGGATTTATTTAATACTGAAGAATGTGTGATTATTGTTGCGACCATCGCTTTTGGTATGGGAATTAATAGACCAGATGTAAGGTTTGTGGCCCATTTAGATTTACCTAAAAGTATTGAGAGTTATTACCAAGAAACTGGTCGAGCAGGTAGGGATGGTATTGAATCGAGTGCTTGGATGATCTATGGATTTCAAGATGTGATTAAGTTATCTCAAATGTTAGAAATGACTGAGGCGAGTGAAACTTATAAAAAATCAGCAAGATCAAAACTTGATTCAATGCTCACGCTGTGTGAAACGACTAACTGTCGAAGAAATTATCTTTTGAGTTACTTTGAAGAAGAGGCTCAACAAGCGTGTGGAAACTGTGATGTATGTTTATATCCAGTTGATAAGGTTGATGCTCTTGAAAATGCTCAAAAAATACTTTCATGTATCTATAGAACGGGTCAAATCTTTGGTGCTAATTATTTAATTGAAGTTTTAAGAGGTAGTAAAAACTCGAAAGTACTTGAGAGAAGACATGATCAACTTTCAGTTCATGGTATTGGATCAGATAAACCTAAAACCTATTGGAACAGATTACTGAGGCAATTGTTGAGTTCTGGTTATATTGCAATAAAAAACTGGGAATATAGAAACCTTTGTTTGACCGCAAAAAGTTCAGAGATTTTAAAAGGTGAGAAAAATCTCTATATTAGAAATAAAAAAGACAATGACTCTAATAAGAATAAAAAAAGAAATAAGTTAGCAGAAGTGAACCATGGAAGAGGTGATTTATTCGAAGAATTAAGAAGCTTAAGGAAAAGCCTCTCTTCTGACAAAGGAGTTCCTCCTTATATTATTTTCTCAGATAAGAGCTTACATGATATGTGTCAGCTTCTACCAAGAGATAAAAGTGAGTTTTTAATGGTTAATGGAGTCGGACAACGAAAGTGTGAGCAATACAGTAAAGATTTTCTTCAAATCATCAGATCACATTCTTAACTTACGATGTTGTATTTCTTTTATCAGGCCTTCTATAAGGTTTTTATGACTTTTATCTTTTATCCAATACATTGGGCCTGCTAGTAACTTATCATTTAGTTGAGTCTGCTCTGAACTATTTATATAAAGTTGATAACCTTTCAAAGAAAGTAACATTGACCCAGCACAAATATCCCAGATATGTTTATTAGATAAAGAAATAATAAAGTCACAAAGTCCTGCATTCATCAGAGCTAACTTATATGCAATACTTCCCACAGGCTCGATTTGAATATTATCATAAGAAAAACTTGAGAGATCATATTTTTCATAATCACTTCTGGAGATAAAAGTTAATAACTTTTTGCTCTTTTGAATATTTCTAGATGAGAAGGAATTAACTTTAAATGCATTATCATAAAACAAAACTTCATCATCATTAAAAAAATTCCATATCCAGTGAATGTTTTTTTGATCGTTGAGCTTAAACGATGTTAAAAAAGAGAGGCTAACACAACATTCATGAATCTTGGCCCTAAACTCTCTTGTACCATCGATTGGATCTAGTAAAAGAAGAGGTGCCTCTAATTGAGAACTTTGTTGTTCTTCAGAATAAAATGAATAGTTAGAATAAAGATCATGAGAGAGTGCTAAAGATTTTAAAAACTTAGAGATATTTAGATCAACATCTTCTATTGGCCCTGATAATAATTCCAAAATCCCTTTCTTAGCTTGCTTTATAAAGTTATTCACCTATTAAATTTATGATCCTTGGTCTTAGAAGTATAGCTTAAAAAGATGAAATATGACCTGAATCCATATGATTTACTAATTAGCAAAGTTAATGATATATCTGTAGTAATAAGAAAGAGTTTTTAGAGGATTTAAATGATAAAAACAGCTGTTTTTCCTGTGGCAGGGAAGGGGACTAGGTTCTTGCCTGTAACGAAAGTTATACCCAAAGAAATGATTCCTTTAGTAGATGTTCCTATTATTCATTATGCTATCAAAGAAGCGGTTGATTCAGGTGTTGAAAAGCTAATTTTTATAAACTCTAAAAACAAACAATCTATAATAAATTATCTTAAAAGAAATTATGAATTAGAGAAGTTTCTTGAAAATAAAGGTAGAGAAGATTTAATTGATTTGATTAAAGAGTTACCTCGTAAAGTAGAAGTAGTTGAAGTTATTCAAGAAGAACAATTGGGCTTGGGACATGCAGTAAATCTCAGTAGTAAGCACATTTTGAAAAGTGAACTGTTCGCTGTTTTACTAGGAGATGAAATTATTTACTCAGACAAGCCTGCTCTCCATCAGATTTGTCAGGTGGCTAATCAATATCAAGGACCAACTTTAGGCGTTGTGGAAGTGGTAAACGAAGAAGTTCAAAATTATGGAGTTATTGATGCTGAAGTTTTAAGTGAAAAAACATATAAAATTTTAGGTATGGTTGAAAAGCCAAATTTAGATGAGGCTCCATCCAATCTTATTGTTCCTGGCAGGTATATTTTCAATTATGATATTTTTAATTTTCTAAAGAATTCAGCAACTGGGGTTCAAGGAGAGTATCAATTAACTGATGCTATTAATGCTCAAGCTAAAAACGAAAATTTTTATGCTTGTTTACTCGAAGGGGAAAGGTTCGATACAGGTACGCCATTAGGCTGTTTAAATGCGACTTTAGAGTTTTCATTAAATAAGCCAGCCATGAAAGAAAAAGTACTTGAGATAATGGCAGAAAAAATAAAAAAATATTCTTAAAGAGTAAATCGATTAAAGTTTTAATGCATGCTGAGACTTAATGATATGCCAAAGGATAGGCTTCTTCCTATCGCAACCATTGGCTTGAGTATTGATTATACAAACTCACTAAGTCTGGAGCCAAAGTCATCAGCTAAAAGAACTGTTTTCATAGAAGCCTCGTCTATGTCATTTTGACATATGAGTTAGTATTAAACTATTTAGCAATATTCTTGTGCAAGTAGCCAGGTTAAATTTTCTTTTATAGTATCTATGAGATTTAATTAAGGAATTAATATTTAAAGAAGGTATTTCAAATGGGGAAGATTTTAGTCACTGGTGGTGCAGGCTATATAGGGTCACATGTTGTAAAACATCTTGGACAATCAGGTTATGAAGTCATCGTTGTTGATAATTTATCCAATGGGTTTAAAGAAGCAGTTAAATTTGGAGAATTTATTGAAGGAGATATAGGAGATGATTCTGTTTTAGATGAAGCTTTTAAAAATGAGATAGAAGGAGTTCTCCACTTTGCTGGTAGTGTAGTCGTTCCTGAAAGTGTAGAAAACCCCTTGAAATATTATGAAAATAATACTGTAAACTCTTTTAAACTGATGAAGAAGTGTGCTGAGGAAAATGTAAAAGCATTTATTTTCTCTTCAACTGCAGGAGTTTATGGAAGTACAGATAAAAATATAGTTAGTGAAATAGACCCAGTTAGTCCTATAAACCCTTATGCAAGCTCTAAGTTAATGAGTGAGGATATGCTTAGAGACATATCTAGAGCTTCAGACTTAAGGCATGTTGTTTTTCGATACTTTAATGTCGCCGGTGCAGGTAGTTGTGGAGAGCTAGGTTTAAGAGGGCGAAATGCAACTCATTTAATGAAGGTTTGTGCAGAAGCTGCAATTAAGAAAAGAGAGTATTTATCAATCTTTGGAACTGACTATGATACTCCAGATGGTACAGGAGTGAGAGATTATATTCATGTTGAGGATCTTGCTGATATTCATGTTCTAGGGTTGAAGTACCTTTTGGCTGGAGGGAAATCAGAGTTGTTTAATTGTGGCTATTCTCAAGGGTTTTCTGTGAAAGAGGTTATCAAAGAGTTTAAAAATGTTTCTCAAAATGATTTCTTAGTCAAGGAAGCTCCGCGAAGGCCAGGGGACGTAGGTTGTCTCATCGCTGAAAGCTCCAAGCTAAAAGATGCTTTCAATTGGAAGCCAAGGTTTACAGATATTTCTTTAATTGTCAGATCCGCTTATGAGTGGGAAAAAAAGATAATGCAGTGAGTATCAAGAGTAGATGATATTCAATTTATAAATCCTGAGATATATTAACTTCTCATGAAACGAATTATTCATAAGACTAAAAAAGCGATTAAGTACTTTCGATTGGGTGGATCCAAGATGCTATTTGATATGGCGAGTATTAAGCACTGTCAACGAACTGGGATTTTATCTAATAGCTACCTTCATGAAGTAAGGTATAATATAAAGTCTCCTGATATCTCTAAAATTAGAGAGTTTAAAAATAAGTATAAAAATAAGCGATGCTTCATTGTTGGAAATGGACCTTCATTAAATAGGATAGACCTTTCAAAGTTAGATCATGAATACTCTTTTGCTGTTAATGGAATTTTTTATAAAACTGACTCTTCGGGCTATAGACCTAGTTTTTATATGGTTGAGGATTCTCATGTAATAAATGATAACTTAGAGAGAATAAATTTATTTGAGCCTAAGATACATCGATTTTTTCCTATTGATTATTATGAAAAGATAACCAATAGAAAAAATACAAGTTTCTTTAGAATGAACAGGAGCTTCTATGAATCTAAGAGCTCAAACTTTGAAGTCCCCCAATTCTCAACAGATTTTTCACTACAAGCATTTTGTGGTCAATCGGTGACAATGATTAATTTGCAGTTAGCTTATTATATGGGTTTTACCGAAGTCTACCTTATAGGAATGGATTTTTCTTATGATATTCCTAAATCAGCAATAGTTGAAGGGGCTAATATTACTTCTACAGAAGATGATCCCAACCACTTTCACCCTGATTATTTTGGTAAAGGGAAGAAATGGCACGATCCCAAATTAGAAAATGTAATGAAGAATTATCAATTACAAAAAACCATTTATGAAACCAGTGGGAGAAAAATCTTTAATGCTACTGTAGGTGGGAAATTGGAGATTTTTGATAGGGTAGAATTTGAGAGTTTGTTCTAATGAATCTAATTGAAGTCAATGAAGTAAGTAAATTTTTTGAGAAATCTGAAAAAAAAAATGTAGTACGAGAACTTGCAAAGACGGTTCTTCGGATTTTAGGTATTGTAAAAAAAAAAGCAATATCAAAAGAAGCGAATCACTTCACAGCTTTGAAAGAGATTTCTTTTTCTATCAAAAAAGGTGAAGCGATTGCCTTAATTGGAAGAAATGGAGCAGGCAAGAGTACTCTCTTAAAAATAATAAATGGATTATATGACCCCAGTGAAGGCAGTGTGAAAGTAAATGGGAAAATACAAGCTTTAATAGAACTAGGTGCAGGGTTTCATTACGATCTGACAGGGAGAGAGAATTTACTATTTGCTGTCTCTATGATCCCGAATTTGAAAAAAAAAGATAGAGAATTCTTGATTAATGAAATTATAGAGTTTTCTGAGTTGAATGAATTTATTGATTTTCCTGTTAAGAAATATAGTTCAGGAATGAAGGCGCGCTTAGGATTTTCAGCTGCTATCTTTGCTAACCCAGATATTTTGCTTGTAGATGAAGTGTTATCTGTTGGAGATTTTAGATTTAGACAGAAATGTCTGAGGAAGATCAATGAGATCAGAAAAGATGCGGCAGTTGTTTTAGTAAGTCATAATTTACAGACAGTGAAATTATTTTGTACTCGAGCCTTACTCTTTGATAGAGGAACTATTGTTTTTGACGGTGATGTTCAGAAAGCGATTAATTTATATCGGAAATCTGAAGCTCGAGATGAGAAAGAGATATTAAAGAATCCTAACCTCGGAGAAGATTTTCATAACAATGAAATAGTCTCAGATTTAGAAGTTTTCTGGTGTGATGAGTTCTTAACTCCGCGAAAGGTTTTTTCAAAAAACGAACCAATTTATTTATTTTTCAAAGCTACCTTACTTGTAGACTGTGGGAAAGACCTTGTTTTTTCAATGCCCTTTTGGAGAGATAATATAAATATTTCTTCGATTAGCTCTGAATATGATTCGTGTGACTTGTCAGTATCAGTGTTAAAAAAAGGTCAGTTGCTTAAAATTCATAATATATTTAATTCTGGACCAATTGATTCTTGTTTTATCTTAACACTTAAATCAGAGTATTTGGTAAGAAAAATTTTAGAGCCTTTTGAAATAAGTGGCTTTGATGCAAGAGTTCATGGAGTTGCATTATGTTCATTTAAAGAAGAACCAAAAAAAGAGGAGAACTAATTGTTTAAGCCAGTGATTTTAGAACTCCTAAGGTATAGAAGTTTTATTTTCTATAGTTTTCTTAAAAATATTAAAAGTTCTTCACGGAATAATATTTTGGGGTGGGTTTGGGTAATTATAACTCCATTGATTCCCATTCTTTTATATATATTCTTGCAAGAGATTGGGTTTCTTAAAAGTTCAGACCAAATGCCGCGAGCATTTTATGTCGTTTTTGGAATAACATTTTGGGAAGTTTTTTCAGGTAGTACATTGGGCGTAATGAGTGCTCCTGTGGATAATAAAGGTATTTTAAAGAAAAAGAAAATTCCTTTTACTCCTATTTATATTGCAGCTCTTGGACAACCTTTTGTAACTTTTTTAGTACGCTTACCATTGATGTTCTTTTTAGCGTTAAAGTATTCAAGCTTGTCTTCTTTTGAGTTTATACTTCTCCCTTTATCATTTTTCCCCTTTGCCATCTTAGGTCTAAGCATAGGTGTTTTCTTGTCGGTTTTTTATTGCTACATTCGTGATTTAAAGAATGTTTTAAATATCTTTTTCAAATATATGATGTTCTTAAGCGGGGTTATTATCCCTGTTCCTTCTGTTTTTTCTCAATTAAAGTTTTTAGAGTTTAATTTTGTATATATCTTAATAGAAAAAGTTAGATATTACTTTTATTCTGCAGAGCAAACGAATGGAGAGTTTTACGTGTTGGCCTTCTTTGCAGTGCAAATTTTACTAACCTTGCTATTAATATCAAGAATCTCTAGAGAAGAAGGGCAATTAAGAGAAAGGCTCTAAATTAAAACTAGTTAATAGGTTGATTTGATTTTAACTTAAATTTCTGAGGTCTACTTTTTTTTCAATATTTGTATTATATTATCGATGAAAAACCTTATTAGAGATAGAGAACTGTACATAAATGGAAGCATTTTTTAATCAAACGCATTCAATCGTTTTAAATGATTTACAAGTAAAATTTTTGTCTAAATTAGAAGATTCAATTAGTCATGGAAAGTTAAAATTAATAACTAGAAGTGATTGCTATCAATGTAAGGGAACTAGTTTTGACATACTTTCTGAGTATGATCGTCATGGTTTATCTGTCAAATCTTTATTGTGTCGAGATTGTGGATTAATCTCTTCATCTCCAATATTTGATCAAAAAAGCTTAGAAGTTTTTTATGATGAATTTTATGTTCCTATTAATTATGGAGTTGAAGCTCCAGAGCACTTATATAATAAAGATCAATGTAGAAATATTTTTTTATTTTTAGATGAAATACTAGAAGAACAAATCTCTATTCTTGATGTTGGTTGCGGTACGGGAGATTTAATAAAATATTTTAATGATGATATAAATCATCAGTTTGACTCAATGACTATATTTGGTTGTGACTATAATTCAAAACTAGTTTCAAAAATTAATAAGGCTCTCGGCAAAGAACGAGTATTCCATGGTGGAATTGATGATGTTCACATTGAGGAAAAGTTTGATCTTATAATACTTAGTCATGTTTTTGAACATATCATAGACCCTAAAAAGTATCTTAAAACCTTGAAAAATAGATTGAAAAGAGAAGGGTATGTTTACCTTGAAGTACCAAGCCTTTTTGGACATTTCCAAAATTATCATAATTATGGACTAGAGTTACAGAGATTTTTTACTATTGCTCATATTTTTAATTTTAGTAACCTTACTCTTAGAAATATGATTGAGTCCGAGGGGTTTAGAGTTATAAAGTCTGATTCACATGTCAGAATGTTGATTCAATATACCGGAGAATACAAAAAAGACGTAATCTCTGATTATTGGCCATCAAGGTTTTATATAGATAAAACTCTTCCGAAATTAAGACTGAAAAATGAAGAAGATGGTTTTCAGGCCCTACAAGAAAGAATTTTTCCCTTCTATCAAACTTTTCAAATTGAAAAAATTTCATCTCTGAGAAAAGATCGCTTTAGACTTGAAAAGACTCAAGAGAAAGTTAAAGAACTTGAAGGGAAATTGTTAAAACACAGAAAAGAAATTCGTATTGCCAATTATTTAAGACGTTTATTTAAGACTAAGAGCTAAAAAATATTATCTCTTATTTTTTGAATGAGTTGTATGTCTTTTAAGTCAGATACTTTTTTAGAGCAATGAAATTTAGAAATTCCTTCTTGTACGTACTTATCTATATCTAAATAGTTTTCAATATATGACGAATGTTTTCTATCAATATAATTCCAAAGATTAATGTTGCCTAGATTTTCTTGAAGAAAACTAACTGTTAGTTCTCTGATACATCTAGAGACCTTTAGATTGAGCTCGGTATACTTAAACCAAGGTTCTTGAAATACTTTTGAGGATGTATCTTGAGTAAAGGATTTTTCAATGAGCTGATAACTTTCATTGAAATGCAAAAGAGCTTTACTTCTTGACATGCTTTTTTCACGTTGCCTATAAATCCCTGCATATGATTTAGAGTCAGAAAATGTGTATCCTCCTCGCATTAAGTGATACCAAAACTCCCAATCTTCAGCTCCATCAAGCATGTTTTCATTAAAGTGAAAATTATTATCTATTAACATTTTTCTATCTAAAAGGCATGCATGAATATTAAATGGTAAGTAGCCGGCAACGTTTACAAAACTAAGAGTTCCTCTATTTAGAATATATTGAAATCCTATGAGGAATTTGATGAAAGCTGATTGGTAAGGGTATAAAGCGGTATTTCTTCCGTAAGATCCAATTATTAATTTTGAATTTTCTGGTCTTGTAATGAGACCTCTTGCCAAATTGTAGAGAGCAAACGCATGAATCATATCATCGGCATCTAAAAATAAAATATAATCACCTTGTGCGTTTTTTAGCCCTGTATTTCGAGCAGCAGAAAGGCCTTTGTTTTTTAGATGTGAAATTACTCTGGCATTGGAAGGGATTATTTTTTTTAACTTGTTGACGCTTTCGACTTTTGAAAAGTCATCAATTATCAGGATCTCGATGTTTTTGTAGAATTGGAACTTAATACTTTTTAAGCATGAATTAACAAAATCTAGATTGTCATTGTAATACGGAATAATTATCGAAATTTCTGGAAGGTCTTTTTTAGCAAGAATCCATTTGAGATTTTGTAAAAAGCGATAAAGAGTTTTTATGCGCAGTTTTAAATACTTTTTGATAGGTTTCATTTATTAGTATTTATAGAATTAAATCGAGAAAAGTTTTTTCTTTATTTTGAAAAGATAATTATTGAAAGTATTACTTTGCTTAAAGAATGTTATTTTTTTTGAAGGACCATTGGCCCAATGCATTCGTAAGTTTTGGTACGAAGGAAGGTCTTCAAAAATACCTGTTCGTACCGACATCTCTGTAACCACTTCAGGTTTGATAGATCCGGATAGTTTGGAGTTTATTTGAATGTTTTCTTTGCCTTTGGAAGGCGTACACTTCTTTATGACTACATTGTAATGTGGGAATGGGTCTTTGGGGTCATGGTAAATATTTACTAATTTATTTCCAGTTTTCTTTAAAATATCTTCTATGTCGGTAGCTCTTATTTGAGCTCCCATCCTGTCACCATTAACTCCTCCTTGTCTTGAGGTCATCCAAACTTGAAAGCTGAAGTTTAACAATCCATTTGGTTTTAAGACCCTTAAGCCTTCCTCGAAATATCCCATGATTACATTGATATCTGGAATATGTTGTAAGACTCCTCCACTATAAACTAAGTCAAATGAGTTCTCAGGAAAGGGGATTGTCCTGCCATCGTTTTGAACAGTTTCAATGTTCGATGGGTTTTCAGTATATATTTTAGCTGCTTCGAGAATCTTTTCATTAATGTCGACACCTGTAACTTTTGCAAATTGGCGAGAAAATGGTTTTAATATCCTGCCCATTCCACAACCAATATCTAAAATAGATAAGGTGTTTAGATCTTTTGCTCCAGACTTTACAAACATATCAATTTGTCTTTGTGCTAGTCTGTCACCATATAGCTCAAAATCTTTAGGAGTGACTTTTTCATCTAGAGTTATTCCTGCTATTGAAGATTTTGACTTTAAATCATTCCAATATTTATTATCTAAAAAGCTATCATGTTGCATTTATACTGCTCCAGTTTATTGTTTTGAATATATATTTTTATCAAAATTTAAAAATAATTAATATTAAATTTTTAGGATTGTTGCCATTTTTACTTGAAAGGAAGCTTTAGTAGGGAAGTATTAGTGATTTAAAGGTGAAAGCAGCCTCCAAAGCGGTAACGCACCGAGTATTACTGGCTATTACCTTATAGATCAAAATGTTTTCGGCCTTGATTTGAGATGCTATAGAGATTGTTTTCTAAGAGCTGTATTTATGAAATAATCTCTGAAATTAAGGAGAGAGTATGTTTAACTTATTTAACAATGATTCATCATTTACCACACATAGAAGGTCTGACTGGAAGGATCATGAACTTTATAGGGTTGGGCTCTCAGAATTTAATCAAAAAGATAAACAAGTAGAATGGTTTGATGAAAAAAAGTTTTCAGCAGAAAGCTTAACAGACATTCAGAGTTGGATGCTTAAAGAAAACAGGTGGCGACACCATCATGAAATGGACTTTTTAAAAGGTAGTAAACAGTTATATGATGCCTACTCTAAAAGAGTAGAAGCAATGCTTGAGATGATTGATGATGCTTTAGTAAAGTTTGGAATAGATAAAGATTTATCAAAAAAGAGCGCTGTTGATTTAGCATGTTCCGAAGGTTTCGTTTCGTTTCACTACCTAGAAAAAGGATTGAAGAGTATTGATTGTTTTGAATTAAGTCTTTTGGGTATTGAAAGGTTTCAAAAAATCCATGCTTATAAAAAAGTAGCTGATTCAAGTGTAAGACTTGGACGAATTGATCTTGCTCTTCCATATTGGTCTGATTTATTAGATAAAAAATACGATATAGTATTTGCTCTAGGGATTATTTACCATCTAGAAAACCCGTTTCTTTTTGCTCGGAATTTGTATGAAATTACAAACGAAGTATGTATTCTTGAATCTGATACACCAGTGTTTGAAGAACCCAAGAGATTTAGAGGAGATAATGGGGTCATCTATCTTCATAAGGATCAAGTGACCTTGGCAGAAGGTAATGTGAGAAAACTTCTAGAAATGAGGTGTGATAGAAAAGCATTAGTGGAAATTATGCTGACGAGTGGTTTCTCTAAAGTTGTTGAAATTCCTGGGAGGAAGAAAAAAGATGGTAGCCGCTATTATAATACGAAGGAAAAATCTTTATTAGTTTGTTTTAAGTAAAGAGTTCTTTGTTTTGTATATTGTTTTCTAAGAAAATCTCAAGGATAAATATAAGGCTTACTAATTAGAACTTTTTCATATGCATTTATATTTTGAATGAATTTTTCCATATGAACTTTAATATTACTTGAGTCGATTTGATGCTTTGAGTTCTTTATTGAATGAATAATGTACTTGTTGACGGAGTTTCTAAAGTGTCCATAATCTTTGTAATTAGCTAGATTATTTACAATTGAGAAGTTTTCATCAACAGCAAAAAGTTTAACATTTTTTAACCCCTGAAGCTTTTGAGTAAGATATGATCTAAAAAAAACAAGTCTCAAGAGAAAGTCTTGGTCTTTTATTGTTTTATAGTGCCAGGTAGAATATGGAGGTAGAAAGAGATAAAACGTTATATTGGGATTGTTTTGTAAAAACGGGAAAAGATTTTTTTCAAAACTAGGATATTGGAATGTTTGAGACTTAACTGTAATCTTGTTGTTTTGACTAGTCAGTTTCTTAGATAAGAGAATAAGATTGTTATCCTTAGTATAATTGGCAAAAACTTTATCGTTCATCCAATTATTCAGTTTGTTCCTTACTTTGAAGTCGCTTTTGTGCTTCAAGAGAAGGTTTGTTGACTCTTTAAGAACCCCACTATTTATAAGATATTTAATTTTTCCCCATAGAGAGTCAGAATATAAATACTGCGGAAAATCATATGTTGAATTTTTCTTATTCGGATCTAATTCAGCTAAATACCAATGCAAATCCATTATTATATTATTTACTTTACGAGATCTATTCAAAAAGTTTAATAATATTTTTTGAGAAGATGGCATAATACCCGAAACAGAAAGTCTTAGTGTGTTGTTCCAATTTAACTCTTTATCTATTCTCTGTGTTTCAAAGTTTTCACCCATTGAAGTTCCAATAACAAAATTTGAAGAGTTAATATTTTTAATCATCCCGGGTACTTGGAATCGTTGATTTTTATGGTACTCGTTATTTAGGAGGGAACTTTTTCTGAAATATTGAAAAGGGTCAACAATATAGTTTAAACTAGCGAATAAAAAACACATAAGAAATGATAAAAAAATAGAAAGTGTAAAGTTTCTTTTAGAAGTCATAATATAGGAACTCGTGAACTTGGTTAGAATTAAACAGAAGTAAGTAAAAAGAAAGTAGAGAGCAGATCAAGGTTATTATAAAGTGAAACTTTGATTTTTTGAATTTCTGAATTTCTTGAGTGTTTGGAGCAAGGAAAGTAATCAGTGCAACAAGAAAGAGAATATATATCTCTGAGCCTAAATGTAACCCTGAGAAGTCACGTGTCATGCTATTGAGTATATTAATAGCTTGGTCAAAGGTTTTAGCTCTAAAGAAGACCCAAGCAAAAATAGTTACTAAAAATGTTAAAGAAACAGAGCAAAGGGTGTAAAGCTTGGAATTGCCTTTATAAATTTGACGCCAGAAATTATTTATAACGAGGTAAAGGCCATGTAGGGCTCCCCAAATTATAAAATTCCAGCCTGCTCCATGCCATAATCCTCCTAGGAGCATTGTTGTTAGGAGATTGACGTTTTTTCTGAGTTTGCCATTTCTATTACCACCGAGAGGAATGTAAAGATAATCTCTTAGAAAACTAGAAAGGGTAATATGCCATTTTCTCCAAAATTCTATAATGTTCTTTGATTTATAGGGAGAATCAAAATTTAATGGTAAATGAATTCCAAGCATGAGAGCGATACCGATAGCCATGTCTGAGTAACCACTAAAGTCAAAATATAATTGGAAAGTATAACTTAGAGTAGCGACCCAGCTTTCATAGAAAGAAAAAAGTTGAACTTTCTTGTCATAAACATTAGCAACATATTTAGATAGATTATCAGCAATCAACATTTTTTTTGTTAAGCCGATTACGAAAATAGAGAAACCAAAATATAAATTATCCCAGTTAAAAGCTATATTCTTACCTTTGAATTGAGGTGCTAGGTCTTTGTGGTGAACAATTGGACCAGCTATAAGTTGGGGGAAGAAGACCACGAAAAGAGAGTAATCTATCAACTTGTATTTGATGTTATTATTTCTATAAATATCTACGATATATGCAATCTGTTGGAAGGTGAAAAAAGAAATAGCTAAAGGTAGAGCGATTTTTCCAAATTGCAAATCTGATCTTGTAATGTAGTTAAGATTATCTATGAAAAAGTTAAAATATTTAAAATATGCTAAAAAAGAGAGGTTAGCTATTACTCCAAAGCTTAAAATCGATTTCTTCGGACTTTTATGAAGTTTACGACCTATAAGGAAGTTAAATAGTACTGATAAGAGAATGACCCATAAATACTTCCAATTCCAATAAGAGTAATAAAATAAAGAACTTAATATTAAGAAGTATTTAGATATTGTTTGGCTTCGTTTTTGTAAGAAAAAATACAACACTACAACAATTGGCAAGAAGATAAATGTGAATTGAATTGTGCTAAATATCATTAAATTTTTCTCTTTCTTAGCCTAAATATGTTATATAAAGTTATACTCAATAAAAATAGAGAAATAAATGAATACACTTAAAGAAAAATTGTCTAATAATAAACTATCTATAGGTTCATGGATATCAATAGCTCACCCAGATGTTGTCGAGATTATGTCTTCAGCAGGCTTTGAATGGTTAGTTATAGATTTGGAGCATACGAGCACGAGCATAGAAACAGCTAAAACCTTAATCGCTACTGCTCAAGCAAAGGGCTGTACTCCCTTGGTGAGAGTGGGCGGTAATAATGAGCTAATTATTAAGCGGGTGATGGACTCTGGAGCTGAGGGAATTATTGTTCCCATGATAAAAACTGCAGAAGAAGCTAGGAGGGCAGTTTCCTACACAAAGTATCCTCCGATAGGAACTCGTGGAGTTGGTCTTTACAGGGCCCAAAATTATGGAACTAGCTTCGTAGAATATAAAGAATCAAATCAGAAAAATTCAGTGCTTATAACTCAGATTGAACACATTGATGCAGTGAGAAATATTGAGGAGATTTTACAAGTCCCCGGTGTAGATGGAACCCTGGTTGGACCATACGATTTGTCGGCTTCTATGGGCTACCCAGGAGAATATGAGAGAGACGATGTAAAAGAAGCTCTAGAGAAGGTTAAAGCAGCATGCTTTAAATATAAAAAACCTTTGGGTTTTCATGTGATTAAGTCTGAAGCAAAATATCTTAATGAAAAAATCAAAGAAGGCTATACTTTTTTGGCCTTTAGTATAGATTTTTTCTTTCTTGGTGATCGTGCTAGAGAAGAGATGAAAAAGGTATTGAGAAATGAAATTTAAAACATTAGTTATTGGTGGTTCTGGATTTTTAGGAAGCCACGTTGCAGATGCGCTGAGTGAAGCCGGTCACAAGGTTACAATCTTTGATCATAAAACCAGTCCATATAAAAGGGGTGACCAGCAAGAAATTATAGGCAGTATCTTGGATGAACAAGCCTTAAGAAATGCCATAAAAGGAATGGATTATGTTTATCATATGGCAGGTATTGCTGATATTGATGAATGTAACTCTAGACCCGTTGATACAGTTAAAATTAATGTTTTTGGGACAGCACATGTTTTAGAAGCTTGTAAAGAAGCCGATGTTAAAAAGCTTGTCTTTGCAAGTTCAGCTTATGTTTATTCAGACTCAGGTTCTTTTTACCGAGTAAGTAAGCAAGCATGTGAAGGGCTTATTGAAACTTATCATGAAGAGTTTGGGCTAAACTATGTGATCTTACGTTATGGATCACTGTATGGACCAAGAACAGATAGAAGAAATAGTTTGTATAGAATTTGTGAAGATGCGCTCACTCAACAAGAAATAAACTATGGAGGTAAAGGAGATGAAAGAAGAGAGTTCATTCATGTCTTTGATGCTTCAAAGATGAGTGTTCAGGTTTTAGGTGATAACTTCTCAAATCAAAATATTATTTTAACAGGCCCAACCACTATTAAATACTCTGATTTACTATCGATGGTTTCAGAAATGTTACAAAATAAAGTGAAAATAAACTATCATGAGAAAAAAGCGAAGACTCACTATAAGCTGTCTCCTTATTCGTTTAGTCCTAAATTTGGAAAAAAATTAATTGCAAACCCACAAGTTGATCTCGGTCAGGGACTTATAAACCTTTTAGGAGAAATTCATCAGTCGTTACATCCTGACGTTCAAGAAAAATTTGGATTATTAACGACTGATTCAAATGAGGATATCCATTGAGTTGGAACTTTCTGTCTTATGAATTAAGTAATACCATTTCTGGTTATGGAGATGGAGATAGAATAAAAATTTCAAAAACTAGGCAGATGTGTTGTGGTGATACCAGTAATAATACAGAGTTTTCCATGCCTACACATTTTGGCACGCATTTAGATTTTCCATTTCACTTTGATAAGGAAGGAGCAACAGCTTCTGAATATAAACCAAATGATTTTATTTTTAAGACTGTTTTATTTTATGATTTTTCGTTACTAGAAAGAGAGAATAAGTTATTTGAGCCCAATGACTTTAAGTTTGATCAAAGTGAGAAAATAGAAGCATTGATTATAAAGTCTCATTATTGTCACGAACGAAGCTCTGAGAAGTATTGGAAAAATGGACCTGGTTTTAATAAAGGTGTAGCCTCTCACTTAAAATCAATCTTCCCTCAACTTCGACTTATTGGTTTTGACTCTATCTCTTTAACAAATTTTCAGAATAGGGAACTAGGGAGAGAGGTTCATAAAGAATTTTTAAAAGATCACAAGATTTTGATTCTCGAAGATCTTGATCTCACCAACTTATCAAAGTCATCAAAAATTTCAAAAATGATTGTTTCTCCTTTGAGGCTATTCCAAGGAGATGGAGCACCTGCAACCGTTTTTGCGAAGGTTGAACATGATTAAAAATATCTTATGGGACTTTGATGGAGTCTTTGTTGATTCAGTACCTTTGAAAGGTAAAGGTTTTTATGAAGTTTATATGAAGTTTGGAGAGAAGACTGCCGTCCAGGTAGAAAAAGATCATTATTCGATGGGAGGGGTAAGTCGTTATGAGAAATTTAAAAAATGGCATAAAGAATATTTAAATAAAGAAATAAATGAGATTCAAATAGAAAAACTTGCTCATGAATATTCAAGTTTTGTGAAAGAAAAAGTGATAGCTGGAAGTTTAACAAAAGGGCTCGAAGACTTTTTGAAATCTCACTCTAACACTTATAAGAACTGGGTTATTTCAGGCACTCCCCATAATGAAATGAATGATATTATTGAAAGGAAAGACTTAACTCAATACTTCGATTCAGTTTATGGGTCTCCTCGGTCCAAAATTCAGTGGGTTGAGGAAATACTTCTTGATCATACCTTGAATCCCTCCGAAACAGTTTTTATCGGAGATGCAAACTCAGACTATAAAGCAGCAAAAAAATTCAATTTTCATTTCATAGTAGTGAACCATGATTACAATGAAAATGATTTTGGAGATGCTGTGATGAGAATAGATGATTTCACAAACTTTCAACAAAAGTTAAGTCAATTATGAATATTTTAGTAACTTCTACATCTTTCCAAGATAACGAAGGAGAACATAAAAACCTTCTTGAAAAGACATTCACTTCTGTTGATTACTTGCGTGGTCCTTTGTCAGAAGAGGAGTTATTAAAAGTTCAATGGAATAAATATGATGGAGTTGTATGTGGAGACGATGAATATTCTTCGACAGTACTTAAAGAATTAGAACAAGCAAATGTAAAAGTTTTATCTAAATATGGAGTAGGCTTAGACAAAGTAGACTTAAATGCTGCTAAAGCACGAGAGATTAAAGTGGTGAACTGTCTGGGGATTAATCATGAAACTGTTGCTGAACATGTTTTTGCCCTTTTGTTGAGTTACGCTAAAAATATTCCCTACTCGTTTAAAGAGACGGGAGCAGGGAGGTGGTCTAGAAAAACTGGCTTTGATTTAAAACAAAAGTCTCTTCTTATTTTAGGATTAGGAAAAATTGGTAAAGAAGTTGCTAAAAGAGCAAAGGCATTTAATATAAGAGTCTCTTTTTATGATCCTTATGTAGCCAGTTGCGAAGGAATGAATAAAGTTGAAAGTCTTCGTGACCTTTTTCTCTTTGATATAATAAGTATTCATGTACCTTTGAATGAATCCACTCGAAACTTATTGAATGTAGAAAACTTAAAAACCTCAAAAGACTTAATATTAGTAAATACTTCAAGGGCCCATATTGTAAATAAATCTGGATTGGAGAGTTTATTAAACACTGGAGAGATTAGAGCTTATCTAACAGATGTATGGTATGAAGAGCCTTGCTTGGAAGATGATCCTCTTTTGAGATTGGAGAATATATTTATTACTCCTCATATTGCTTCAAGAACTATTGATAATGTAGAGAAACAAGGCTTAATGAGTGTTCATAATTTAATTAAAGAGCTTAACATATGAATATAGTTGCATTAGTTCCCATGAAGGGAAACTCTGAAAGAGTTCCGAATAAGAATTTAAGGCTCATGAATGGGATTCCTTTGTACCATTATGTGGTGAATTCATTATTAGATTCTAATTGTTTTTCAAAAATTGTGATTAATACTGATTCAGAGAAGATAAAAAGTGATGTTCTTAAAAACTTTCCTGAAGTCGTTTGTCTTGATAGGCCTGTAGACTTACAAGGTGACTATGTTTCAATGAATAAAATTATTGAATATGATATGGCTTCAATAAAAGCCAATTATTATTTTCAAACTCACTCAACAAATCCTCTTTTGAAATCTAATAGTATAAAAAATGCAATAAAAAAAATCTCAGAGAAGTCTCAAGAATTCGATTCAATGTTTTCAGTAACAAGACTACAGACTAGGTTGTATGATAAAAATATCGTGCCAGTAAACCATGACCCCAATGAGCTCATTAGGACTCAGGATTTAGAACCTTTGTATGAAGAGAATTCAAATTTTTTCATTTTCTCCAAAGAATCATTTTTATCAAATGGAAAAAAAAGAATAGGAAGTAAACCATGCTTCTTTGAGCTTAATAAAATTGAAGCTTTAGATATTGATGAGCAAGAAGATTGGGACTTAGTTGAATCTGTTTTGAAGAGCAGAATAAATGGTATGAATTAAACGTTGAAGATCTTTATCTGTCTTTGAATAACTACTTACTTTGAATCTGCAAACAGCAAGGCCTATCAGGTAAAGAACTTTTTTTTCTCTCATGGTTTTTTTAAGTTTGAAGTTTCCTTTGAAGGAATTCAGTAAGTTTTGAGCTGATTTTTGATTGCCTTTTAAAAAACTAAAGCAGTAATTAAAAATAAGTCTCTCTAGCTGTGCTCTGTTAAGTAGTTTTTCATTGAAGTGGGAGAAGTTTAGTTCTCTTCCTCGATTATAGGCAGATTGAATTAGAGTAAGAGCTATTTTAAACCTTTCTTCTGAGTTAGACCTGAGCATGCTAGATTTTTTCTGACGATAGAGTCCAGATACATACCCACTACTTATAAACTTATAATCATTAATCAATAATTCATTCCAGAAATGCCAATCTTCTGCTCCAAATATTAAGCTTTCATCAAAGCTGAAGGTCGAAAAAATTTTTTTATCTAATAAGGGGGAGTGAACCGGGAAAGGAACATAAAGCTTACAATTTTCTAAAGATTTAACTTGTCTCTTGATTCCATAATAATTTAACAAATATGCTAAGGGAGAAAAATTTTCTTTTACATGAGCTGAAAAACCAAAGCTCCCTATCACGAGTGGGTCTGAATTATTCATTAAATCAATGACTCGTCTCGAGATAGATGATTTTAGTAAAATGTCGTCAGCATCTAAAAAAGTTATATAACTACCTTCGGCGTTCTTGATACCAGTGTTTCTCGCGGCAGAGAGACCTTTGTTGTACGGGTGAGAGAAAAACTTAATTTTATCAGTGTATTTTTTCTTGATTGCTTTAAGTTGAGATGTAGAGGTCGATGCATCATCTATCACTAGACATTCAATGTTTGAATAGGTTTGAGAAAGAACACTTTCGATACAAGCAATGAAGTGTTTTTCTTCATTGTAAAAGGGGATAACAACAGAGACTAGAGGTGGAGTAGAAATGGGAGTGAAATCAAAAAAAAATAATCTTATATGATTAGCGAGATTACGGGTTATTTTAGCTAGGAAGTAAAAGTACTTATTATAGAGACCGTAGTGAACTAAATTCACTTATTAGTTCTTTTGGCATCTATTACTAAACCTGTAAAACTAGAAAGAACAGTAGACAGAGAGATTTTTGCAACTTCGAGTGGGTCCATTAATGAACCTTCTGGTTCAACGCCAAAGTTTTTTGTTCTCATTGGAGTTTTAGTTCTTTCGGGACAGATGACATTTACTTTTATTTGAGAATCTAGGTATTCTTCGGAAATTGCCTGAGCAAGATTTACTATCGCTGCTTTAGTTGATGAGTAAATGCTATAGCCAGCTCGACCTCTGGTGTAGGAGCTTGAGGTAAATAAAAGAAGGTGGCCATTTGCTTTCTTGAGGTGTTCGTAAGACTCTTTGGCAATGACAATGCTTCCTAGGTAGTTGATTGAAATTTCTTCATTGATATTATTGTAGTTACGATCCTTAAGGTGATCTTTTTCAAGTATCCCTGCAGTATTAATTATTATATCAATTGGTGTCTCTTTGCTTATTTCATCAAGATAGGGTTGAACATTTTTAGGTTTTGTAATATCAACTCCTTGACTTTTAGAGGTTGAAAATACTTTTGCTCCATTTTGCTCTGCAAGAGAAGAGATGGCTTGTCCTATACCGCTACTTCCACCAAAAACAACGATTGTTTTATCTTTTAAGTTTTCAAGACGTGCTAAAGTTACGTTGCTCTTATTTAGCTGGAAAAGCTTTTCTGCAAGGACTAAATCTTCGGGATAAGTTATTTTAATGTTTTTTTGTTCGCCCTTAATTATTTTGATTTTATCTGAGAAGAAATTACGATAAAGACCGCAATCATCTGTGACTGGAAAGCTTTTATTTTCTAAGTATTTTGTATGAGCTTCTAATATTTTGGAAAAGTTGAAACCTTGGGGAGTTTGGCCCCGCATTAGAAACTCTCGTTTTGGAATAGATTCAATGAAGCCTTCTGATACTTTGATTATTGTATCAGCACAAGCTATTGCAACATCAATAGCATCTTGTGAGCTTAATTCAGCAATACAATTTGAAATGATTTCGTCACTAACAAATGGTCGTACGCCATCATGAATTAGAACTTTTTTTGTTTTTTTAGGGCAGCATGCGAGGAGTCCCTGGTGAGAAGACTCTTGACGTGTTGCTCCTCCTGGAACAACTTTTTTTACTTTTTCCAGTTTGTACTTAATGACGAGTTCCTCAAAGTCTTCAATATAGGTTTCGTGAGAAACAATAACAATTTGATCTATCTGTGGATGGTTTTGAAACTTTTCTAATGTGTGGATAATAATCGGTTTTCCGGCTAGTTTTAAAAACTGTTTGGGAGTATTGGAGTCAAAACGAGAACCTGACCCTCCAGCTAATATGATGGCAATATTAGATTCCAAAATAATATCCTTTTATGATTATTTTGAGTCTAGCAAATTAGAGAGTTTCTCGCTATATCTTCCACTAGTATCATCGAAAAAAAACTTTTTGAGATCTTGTCTTTTTTGTGTTCCTTCGTAATTTAGAGAAGATATGAAGAATTTCTTTAGCTCTTCTATATTAGTGACCTGTGGACCAGGAATAGATTTATGGTAATCAAACAAAAAGCCCACTTTTTCATTAAATAGCTCATAATCATAATCATAAAAGGCAAGATTGGTTTCGAGGAGCAATGCGTCGATAAATAAGCTTGAGTAGTCAGTAATTATTCCTTGAAATTTATTTAAACTCAAAGACAGATCTGAGCAAACAGAAGAATCAAAATTTATGATGGAAGAAGAGCTATAATTGTAATTGTCCAATTCAAAATATGGATGATGCCGTATATAGAGAGAAATATTATTGTCTTCTAAAAACTCAAGGAGTAGATGTTCTTGAGAAGGATGACAAGGGAGAGGATACTGTTTACTGAAAGGTCTCCAGGTAGGAGCGTAAAGAAACGATCTTTTTTCTCGAGAGTCATTTAAAATAACATCATTTCTAGGCATTCCTGCTATTAAAATATGCTTACTAGAGGTTCCATAAACCTTTGCTGTCGCTTTAGCTAAATTTTGAGATGTAGCTAGATATTGAGTGAAATTTGATCGAATAATGAAGTAGTAAGTTTTTTTTAAAATAGAAGTGTTGTTTTCACTTACACCAGCATTCTTGAATACAACTCCATGGCTTAGATGGAGAACATATCTCCTAAACTTGTAAAAGAAACCTAGAATGGGGGTCTCCATTGTAGATGTAACCCAGATAGAGGATTGTAAAATGAAAATTTTTTCTTTGAGTGTTTTGTTCCTAATGAAGAAATCTCCATACTTTAGAGATAAAGTTCTTCTCAATTTATTATCGTTAACAACGAAATATACTTTTATATCTTTTCTGTTTTCTAAATAATATAAGAAAAGATATTTTGAATTGAAATTAAATCGATCGTTGTAGCTGCTGTTGAAAATAATTCTTTTTTTTCGATTTAAAAAAAGAGACAGGAAAGAAAAGAGAAACCCCTGAGAAAATTGCTTTAAACGAACAGAAGTGTACTTGTTTTTATTCTTCAAACTAGAATATGACTCTCTAGTCTCTGTGTTGAGTACCCATCACATGCAGACATGAATTTTTCCTTAAAGATCTTTCTTTTTAATGAGTAGTCCTCATTTAAGGAGATTGCTTTTGAAAGAGATTTTGTATCAAAACAAATTGGTCCAGGAGCTAAGTCGGAATAAGGATAGTAGAATCCACGTTGTTTTGACTCATAAGAATCAAGGTCATAAGGAAAGAAAAACATTGGTTTGTCTAATAAGCAATAATCAAAAATAACACTAGAGTAGTCAGTAATTAAAGAGCTTGCTATAAGAAGAAGATCTTGAGTAGAGATGGGCTTATTGGTAAAATTGGAATCTTCATCAAGACTATTTATAATATGTTTTTTTTCAAACGGGTGTAAGGAATAAATGAGAACTTGGTTACTTGAAAGGTTTTTTGAAACAACAGAGATTGTATTCATCATTTTATAATGATTACTTTTATTGGATTGTCTGAAAGTAGGTGCGTATAAAATAACTTCTTTGCCTGCAAAAGAAGGAAACATTGAATAAAAACTTGATTGAGCTTTTAGGATTTCTTCATCGTTGTAAAAAATATCGGTCCTTGGCAAGCCTAAAGCTAAGACCCTGTCTTTGCTAACTGAAAAGCTTTTTGCATAACATTGTCGTATTTCATCAGAACTAACAATTATCGAAGTGTATTTAGAATACATTTTGAAAAGGTCTTCATTTTTTTCTTTATTGTGATGAGACTCATGACCAAACTTCTTAAATGCCCCACAGGCATGCCATAATTGAATGATCTTTTGTTTGGGACTGAAGCTAATAACACCTATAGGGTTAGTTGAATCATTTAATATAATTTTTTCATAAAAAGAGAGTCGGAAAAACAAAGAAAGATAGTTGATTTTGTTTCTTAGACTATAAAGCTTATGATTTCCAGGGATAGAGTTGATTTCGGAGTCATCAAATCTAAGCGAAAAATAAATGATTTCTTCTTTGTTGTTTATCAAGGGAAGTAAGTTTGAAAGGTCTTGATGATGCATTAGATAGACTCTTTTTTTTATCAAGAAGAGTCTATTGAGTTTACTAAGAATATTAGCAATTTTGCCAGCAAGATAGATAAAGACTTTTTTCATATTCTGTCAGAAAATCTCTTTAGCTATTTTGGCAATATGAGTAGATCGACCCATAGAATAATAATGTAAACATGGAACATTTGCGGCTTTAAGTTCTTGAGATTGTTGAATGCACCACTTTATTCCTACTGCTTTAACTTCATCTGGGTTAGTACAACTCATCACTTCTTTATGAAGTTCTTCGGGAATATCTATGTAAAAATAGCTAGGTAGGGTTATTAATTGCTTCAGGCTAGTTAAGGGTTTCAGGCCAGGAATAATTGGAACTGTAATTCCTTCTTCTCTGCACTTTGCTACAAAGTCGAAATATTTTTTATTATCAAAAAACATTTGAGTAATAATATAACTCGCTCCAGCTTCAATTTTTTTCTTTAGGTAATAAATATCACTTTGCATATTAGGAGCTTCAAAGTGTTTCTCTGGATAACCAGCAATACCAATGCAAAAATTAGTAGGCGAGCCTTTGAGGTTCTCATCTAAATATTTACCGTCATTAAGGTCCTTAACCTGTTCTACTAAATTCAGTGCATAAGGATGACCTTCTGGGTGAGGGTGAAACCTTTGTTCACTTTTTATGGCATCTCCTCGTAAAGCTAAAACATTATTAATCCCTAAGAAATTTAAATCAATAAGGGCGTTTTCCGTTTCTTCTTTGCTAAATCCTCCACAAATAATATGTGGGACTGTTTCTACTTGAAATTTATTCATAATAGCAGCACAAATCCCAACAGTTCCTGGACGTTTTCTGATAACTTTTTTGTCGAGTAAGCCACCTGGACATTCTTTATAAACGTATTCTTCCCTGTGATAAGTAACGTCGACAAACTTAGGTTTAAACTCCATTAAAGGGCTTATCTTTTTATACAAATCATTGATACTTTGCCCTTTAACAGGGGGGAGTATTTCAATAGAAAATTGAGTATTCCTATTACCTTGAAAGTATTCGCAAATTTTTGTCATATAAACCTTTGAAGTTAGCTCGTCGCTTGTATCTTTTCAAGACTTTTGAGAAGGAAAAGAGAATTAAAGTGTCTAAATAAAAAAAGACTACCTCTTTTAATTAGAGATCTTTCCTACAATACAATAGAATAAGCACAGATATGAAGAAAAATTTAAAGTTATTTTTTATCTTATTTGCGGATTTAGTGATCTTATATTTAAGTATAATTATAACTACTTTTTTAGTTAATGACTTCCAGCTGGATTATCCGTTTTTAGAAAAACATTTATATGCATTCACTTTTCTATTCCCTCTATGGTTAATTGTTTTTTACATACAAGGTCTATATAGTCTTCGATTTTTGAAAATTAAGGGACTCGCTGTTTCTTTGTTACAAGGAGTAAACATAAATACCATTATCTCATTTATCTTCTTTTATTTTTTTAAGAGCTTTGGGATTAGTCCAAAAATTAATATGATTGTCTTTACATTAACAGCTTTGGTTCTACTTTATTTGGGCCGACGATTTATTATAAAAAGTCTTACAAATAATAGTTTTTTTAAAGATGTGATTATTATTACAAAATCCAACTTTGAAGAGTTAAGACAAGAGCTGAAAAAAACTCCTTTGGTAGGACTTAATCTAGTGAAAATATCAGAGCAATTAGATATTAACATTTTAGATAATACAAAAGTTGATATCACTGTAATAGATAATAATGTCGTTGAGAGCAATGATAATTTAAAGAAATATTTAGATCTCTGTGTAAAAAAAAACATTGCTTTTTATGACTTGGCTAGCTTCTATGAGGAAGTTACAGGAAAGATCTCTCTAAATGCTATGAATAGTTATTGGCTTCTTGAAAAATTAGGTAAAGAGCTTGAAGTACAGAGGGATTTTATAAAGAGAGTTTTCGATATATTGGGAGGGTTATGTGTAACAATGATAGCACTACCTCTCTTATTCATATTTGGAGCTCTTCAGCTGATACTTGAAGGAAGACCTATTTTTTATTCCCAAGAAAGAGTTGGAAAAAAAGGGAAAATATTCACCATTTTTAAGCTTAGAACAATGGTTGTAAATGCTGAATCTAATGGAGCAAAGTGGGCTACACCTGAAGATAGCAGGATTACAAAGCTAGGTAAGTTTTTACGAGCGACTAGAATAGATGAGCTACCTCAATTATATAATATTTTAAAAGGTGAAATGAGTCTTGTTGGGCCAAGGCCAGAAAGGCCAGAAATCATTAAATCGAGATTAAAAAATTTGTCACCATATTATGATTTTAGACATTTAGTCTTACCTGGAGTTACAGGCTGGGCCCAAGTAAATTATAGATATGGATTCTCAGAAGAAGATACTCTAAAAAAGCTTCAGTATGATTTATATTATGTTAAAAATAGGTCTTTATGGTTAGATCTTAGAATTATTTTAAAAACAATCTACACAGTTATTACAGCTTCTGGGCAGTAAAAAATTATAAAGTCTTTAAGAATTGACTCGTACTTTTAAAGATTTCATCAGGCTGGATTTCACAATCTTTAATCATATTGGTTTTATCAGCCCCAGATTCAACAAATATAGTATGTGCACCAAGCTTTTTGCCAATAATAATATCTGTATTGAGACGATCACCTAAAAATGCAAAGGTCTCCTTAGTATTTATGATTGTTTTAAAATATCTAATCATCTCCGGACTTGGCTTTCCAAAATTTTTAATTGGCCTTATCTTTGTAGTAAGGTAAATCATTTCACAAATGGCTCCACAATCTGGCATGGGGCCTTCTTCACTTGGGCAAAAGTTGTCTATATGAGTTTGGTAAAAAGGAACTCCTTTAGAGATATAAGAGCATGCTTTACGTAACTTATTATACTCAAGGTTCATATCAAAAGCGACGAGAACATAATCAGGATTTTTATTGATGATTTGTGCTTTCGCATATTTTTCTAAATCAGCTTTAAACTCATTAGTGCCTAAAACAAAGGCTTTTGAGTTCTCTCCAAACTTTTCCTTTAAGTAATTTGAAGAAACAAGAGTAGGGTTATGGACATACTCTTGTGAAGTTTCTATACCCAGCGTTTGAATTTTTTTTACATAATGCTCTAAGCTTCGAGAAGTATTATTCGTAAGAAAATGAAAAGTAGTTCCTATTGATTGAAGTCTTTGGATTTCAGATTGAACATCTTCAATAAGGTGATTATCTAGGTAAATAGTTCCATCAAGGTCACAAATAATAGTTTTATACATACCAATAATTATTAATGATTTAAGTAGCTTCATCCAGTTTAAATAAGTATTGTTTTTGAACGACCTTAAATAGCTAAAATCTTTTATCTCATCTATATTCTAATCAAATGCTAAAAGATAATTTCATCTATATATTTTTGTTCTTCCTTGCTGTCTTGATGACTCATATCCTCTTATCAATGATTTCATTTTAATTGAGATGAAAAAAGAATTCTTCAGAGTATTAAACACACTAGGTCCAGAGAAAAATAAGTTCTTATTTTATTTTTTACTTGGTCTCCCTCTGGGACTAGTCAAAGCGGCCCAAGCATTTTTAATCAAACCATTAATCGATGAAGGCTTAAAAAAAGGAACTCCTCTTTCAAGTATTCTAAATCTCTGCTTTCTTTTGCTTGGCTTAGCATTTCTTAATTATCTCTTTAGATATTTTAATGGTTATGGATTAAAAACCTCAATCGAGAAGGTTGCATCAAATCTCAGAAGTTCTACATTAAAGAAAATTTTAAGTATGACTCCTTCTCAGTTAGAAGAAAAAAACAGAGGAGATATTTTAAACATTGTTGTAAACGATATAAGTATTTATACAAATATCAATAAAGTTTTATTTGATATCATGAAAGACTTTATCTCTATTTTCTGTCTAGTCTTTGTGCTTCTCTATCATAGTGTTCAATTAACGATGATTTGTATTTTGGTCATTCCTATCTATGCACTGATCTTAAGCTCTGTAAGTAAGAAATCTAAAAAGCTAGGAAGTTCTGTTAGAACTTTAAGTTCAAGTATTTCATCAGAGTTTACACAATATCTTGATGGGAATAAGTTTATTCGAGTTTCAAATCTCTATGGTTATATTTTGAAAAGATTTCAAAAAATTCAAAAGAAATACTTAGAAAAAGTAAATGTTTTATCTTACCTCATCGAATTTATTAATCCTTTCGTAGAGTTGATAGGTCTTTTTGTTTTTAGTTTAATCTTATATTTTGGAGTGCTAAATATTAATGAAGGTTCAATGAGTGCAGGAAGTTTAATGAGCTTTATTTCAAGCCTCGCAATATTAATTGATCCGATTAGAAATTTCACTAAATCTTTAATTAACTACAGAACCTGGTCAGTATCAGGAGATCGAGTTTATAACTTTCTAGGTCAAGATGATACAGAGATTTTAAATACACAGAAGGTTGAAAATGATAATATTCGTTTAGAGAAGGTAGGTTTTTCTTACGAGGAGAAAATCTTAGAAGATATAAACTTAGAAATATCTAAGGGATGCAAAATTGCTTTAGTAGGTCCTTCGGGTTCCGGGAAATCTACACTGATCAAAATAGTTTTGAAGTTTTTAGAATCAGAACTAGGAGATGTATTTATAGGAAGTAAAAATATTTCCCAAGGAGATTTTCATGAATTCAGAAATTTATTTTCTTATATTCCCCAAACTCCATATCTATTTAATACAACGATAGAAGAAAACATTACTTTAGGAAGAAGTTTAAACCAAGAAAAACTCAGGTCATCTCTATGCTTTGCTGAGATTGATTCTTTTATTAGTGAACTTGAGCATGCAGAACAAACTATTGTTGGTTCAAAAGGAGCATCGCTTTCTGGAGGACAAGCTCAAAGAATAGTTTTGGCCCGAGCAATCTATCAAGATAGCCCTATCCTTATTCTAGATGAAGGAACATCTGCCCTTGATAATAATCTAGATTTTAAAATTCAAGAAAACTTACTGAGGCTTAATAAAACAATTATCAATGTGTCTCATCGTTTAAGCTCAATTAGAAATTATGATAAGATCTATTACCTAGAAAATGGTGGTATTATTGAATCGGGAACTCATGAAGAGTTAATCTCATCAAAAAATAAATATTTTAATCTTTATCAATTACAGGGTTAAGAGTTAAAAAACCTTCTCTCTATTTCAATACAAATTGCATGATAAATAGGAAGATGCATTTCTTGAACTTCGTGAGTAATTGTTGATGGAGCCATGATTGTTAAGTCAGCAAGCTTAGAACATTCACTTTCTTTAGATCCAGTAAAAGCAATGGTATTTAAGTTTTTAGTGTTTGCTACCTCTAAAGCGTGGCAAACATTTTTAGAATTACCTGATGTTGAAAAAGCAATCAAGGTATCATCTCTTTTACCAAGCGACCAAACTTGTTGGGCATGAGCAAGTAGGGGATCGACATCATTAGAGAATGCACTAATAGAAGCATGCATCGTTGATAAAGACATTGCAGGAAATCCTCCTTGTAGGTGATCAGCAAGGTAGGAGTTTTGAAACATTGATTTATCTGCAGCTGATAAAGGTCGTTTTAGAAGAAACCCTTTTTGTAATTCTCCACATAGATGTTCAGCATCAGCTGACGAGCCTCCATTTCCTACTGTAAGTAATTTTTTATCAGCTCTAAATGTCTCTTCAAGAATATTAATAACCTGAACGATATCGGCTTCTAGAGGAGCTAAATGTGGGTATCTAGTAATTAAGTCTGAGAATTGTAACTTCATGTACTGAGTATATCGAACTATTCAGAAAGAAGCATTTGAAAATCTTCTAAAGTGATTTTTCCTGAGAAGTCACCAGATGCTTCTGGGTTTAATAAATCATCAAAGAGTTCTTTCTTTTTTTGCTGTAGCGCCAAAACTTTTTCCTCTACAGAGTCTTTAATTATGGGCCTATAGACAGTAAGAACAGCTTCTTGACCAATTCTATGAGCTCTATCGACAGCTTGGCTCTCAACTGCAGGATTCCACCAAGGATCCATTAAGAAAATATAATTGGCTTCAGTTAAGTTCAGACCTAACCCTCCGGCCTGCAAGCTGATAAGAAAAATTTTATTTTTTCCTTCTTTAAATAACTTTATTTGGGCCTCTCGTTTTTTTAGCGAGTAAGACCCATCTAGTCTTGAAAAACTCCACTTGTGTTCATTCAACCTTTTTTCGATTAGATCTAAATATCGAGTAAATTGAGAGTAGACTAACACTTGTCCATTATCTGAAATAATTTGTTCTAAATTATTAACAAGATAATCAATCTTAGAAGAGTAGAAGTTCTCATCAGTATTTTGCCATAAGCAAAGTTGTCTTAAATTCAAAATATTATTTAAAACTTTAATGTATTTCTTATTGTCTTGGTTGTCTAAAATCTCTTTTCTTATTCTCTCAAGAGTTGCTTTGTAATTATCTTTTTCTTCAGAAGAGAAATTCAAATAAACCGTTTGTTCAATTTTATCAGGCAGGTCATGCAAAACTTCTTTCTTGGTCCTTCTTAAGATAAATGGCTTTGCTATATCTCGAGCGATAAATCGTGCATCTTTACTTCTTTTAAAGCTATTTATTTGTGAAGCCTCTCCCCAGATTCCAGGGATAGCAAGGTCTATAATATTATAAAATTCTGAGAGATCATTCTCTACAGGTGTACCAGTTAGGCATAATCTATAGTTAGCGTTAATCATTCTAGAAGCTTTAGACCCAAGAGATTTATAGTTCTTTAATTTTTGGACCTCGTCCATAATAAAGACGTCCCATTCATATTTTGAGAGAAGTTCTTCAGCCTCTTTTCTCATTAAGCCATAGCTTGTGATAATGATCTTATCATCTTTACTAAATGATCTATCCTTGCCGTAAAAAAGGGTAGGCTTCATATCTGAAAATTTCTCAAACTCTTGAACCCAGTTAGCAAGAATAGAGACGGGTGTTACGATTAAAACTCGATCGACTTCGTGAATAATACTTTGTAGAAAGGAAATAGTTTGGAAGGTTTTCCCTAAACCCATATCATCGGCAAGACATGCTCCAAGTTTCAAATCATATAATAGCCTTATCCACTGAAAACCTGTTCTTTGGTATTCCCGAGGAGTTCCATTTAATTGTTCAGGGAAGTCAAAAGGAGGAAGATTTTCAACATTCATCAGTTTATTACAAGTATCAAGCTCTTCTTCTGTTAATAGATCATCTCCTGAATAATTATATAGATGATAAATATCAAACAACCTGCATCTATTAAATTTTAAATTATATTTTAATTTGTGATTTGGATCTTTTTTAGATTCTTTTAAGTATTTTTTTACAAATCTGATATAATTTTTTTCGTCATCATTTAGAAGGACTAGCTCTTGTTCATTTTCTAGAGCTTGAGCCTCAGGATTAAAATCTTTAATAAGATTGAAATCTTCTTGAGTTAAATCAATATCTATATCAAACCAGTTGGTTGAAGATTTATTTCTATTAAATTTAATTCCAGAAGTCCATGTTCGGACTTTTTTATCAAGATAGGTAAGAATAATGTCTTGATCTTTAAACTTTTTTAATAAATCAAGCAGTACTGATTGGTTTTTACCTTTTAGATAATGAAAGTTTAAAGATTGTTCTTCTTGAATAAATCGAGAACTGAAATATGTATGTTCATCAAGGTTTTCTAATACAGAATTTAAAATGCTTTTAATTAACTTAAAGTCGTACTTTATTAAAAGGTACTCTTGATCATTTTGAACTAAGTCATAAATCTCATCGTTACTAGCAAGAAGATCAAATGCTTTCTCATGACTCTCTTTGGATTTTAAAGTCATTAAAAAGCTTTTATACTTTTCATCATTCTTAAAGAAGTTTTCTAAGAAACTCTTTAACTCGACTTTAGACTCAAAGTTATTTAGTACTCCGAAGCCATTACAAACATTTTTTAAAAATTGAGGAAGGTAATGTTTGCCTTCAATAGAGAAAAACAGTTTTACCTTAAGAGAGTATTGAGATTGCTCCTCTATACTAAAGTGAACCTTGGGCTCTACGGCTTTATTAAAATCAACTGGGAATGAATTTATTTTTAACTTAGAAAACTCTCTAACCTCTGAGGCCAATGCCGTCGTGATAAACCAAGGTTGAATGAAATGATTCATTTCTTCTATTTGAGAAAAGATACTAGATAAAAGGGGATGTGCTTTTATAAGCTCACCACTGTCCCAGTTAAATAAATACTTTGATTCAAAGATAGAAATACTGCTTTGTTCTTTTACGTCAGAGTAGGACATAAGAATTGGAGAGATTGGCTCAACATGATTCTTAATAATTACTGGAGATGATAAGTGAAAAAGATATTTTATATTATCTGTTTCAATAAACTTAGGATAATCAATGATTTGATCATTATTTAATTTATACTTAATTTGAGAGAAATGTTTATAATTTGAGTTGACAAGTTTATTGCCTGATTTGACAACTTTCCCAACAAATTGAGCATGGGCAATATCCGGATCTTGATTTCCAGTTTCAGTATTAAATTCAGTCAGGTCTGTATAATTTAAAAGATAGTGAAGTAAAAATGCAACACTATGCTCACAAGTCTGATTTTTTTTCCCTTTAACACAATTACAACTTGAGACTAGTTCTTTAGCTGCAATTCTTTTTTGGACTTTTATATTATAAATCGGATGACCAAGCTGAAGGCCAGTCGCAATAAAACTTTTTGGAAAATTTCCTTTATGAAACGAGCATTGAAATTCACTTCTATCAAGATTTCTTAATCCAACTTGAAGTTCTCTTCGAGAAAAATATTTCAAGAGCTCACTTTCAATGATGTGAGGTATGCTAGTGATCATAAAATCTTCTTGTTTAGTTCCAAAGATTCAGTATATCACCAATCAAAACAATTGTATATTGGTCATTTTAGTTCAATCAATCACTTCTCTTGAAAGTTTACCTTAAAGCTTATATTAAAAAGTACTAAATCAAACAAAAAAGATGAATTTATGACCACAAAAAAAAATACCGGAATATTTAGCAAGTTTTTAAAAACTGTAGAAACACTCGGGAATATACTCCCACATCCTGTTACACTTTTTGCAATTTTTTGTGGTCTTGTACTTTTTTCTTCTCAACTTTTTGAGTTTTTCGAATTAAGTGTCATAGACCCAAGGCCTGTGGGATCTAAAGGACGAAGTCCTGATGGGCTTATTAAAGCTGTTGGTTTATTAAATGGAGAAGGAATAAGAAAAATATTTTTGAACCTTGTTAAAAACTTTTCAAATTTTGCTCCTCTAGGAACTGTATTAGTTGCAATGTTAGCCGTAGGAGTAGCTGAATATTCAGGACTTTTAACGGCCTTTATTAGAAGAATTGTATTAAAGGCTCCAGATAAATTAGTAACATTTATTGTTGTACTTGCTGGAATTATCTCTAACACTGCTTCAGAGCTAGGTTATGTCGTTTTGATTCCATTAGGTGGATATATCTTTTTATCTAAAGGCCGCCACCCAATAGCTGGAATGGCAGCTGCATTTGCCGGAGTTTCAGGAGGGTATTCTGCCAACTTATTTGTTGGAACACTTGATCCTTTGTTAGCAGGAATTACAAATGAATCGGTAAAACTAATTAGTGCTGATTATGAAGTGAGTGATATTTGTAATTACTACTTCATGGCCGCCTCTACTTTTCTTATCGCTGCAATTGCAACTTTTGTGACTGAAAAAATTGTTGAACCAAACCTTGGGAAATATGACTCAGAATTTGCAGATGATGATATTGATACAACTGAGGCCCTAAAACCATTAAGTAAAAAAGAATTAAAAGGTTTAAAGTGGGCGATAGTAACAATAGGTCTTCTTGGTATTGTTGCTGCTCTAACAGTTATTCCGGAAAATGGAGTCTTGCGAGATCCAAATGCGGCTGCGAATACAAATTTTGTGAAACAAGCGAAACCATTTTTTAAAGGGATTATAGCTTGGATTTTTATTTTCTTTTTAATTCCATCAATTGTTTTTGGAAAAATAACAGGCTCAATCAAAAATGATAAAGATGTGATCAAGGGAATGACTTTAGCCATGGAAAGACTAGGTCTTTACCTTGTTTTAGTTTTCTTTGCTGCTCAATTCATTGCATTTTTTAACTGGACAAATTTAGGTACAATTTTTGCCGTTTATGGTGCTGGTCTATTGCAAAACCTTGGAGCAACAGGTCCAAGTGTCTTTTTTCTTTTTATTATATTATGTTGTTTTGTTAACTTAATGCTTGGTTCTGCTTCTGCTCAATGGGCCGTCACTGCACCAATATTTGTACCTATGCTTATGTTGCTTGGGTATTCCCCTGAGATTATTCAAGCTGCTTATAGGATAGGGGATTCCAGTACTAATATTATAACTCCTATGATGAGTTATTTTGGATTGATTTTCTCATTTGCGTTAAAGTTTGATAAAAAACTCGGTATTGGAACTTTGATCAGTACAATGCTCCCATATTCACTTTTCTTTGTAGTGACATGGAGTCTATTTTTCTATTTTTGGGTGTTTATATTAGGGTTGCCTGTTGGACCTGGGGCTCCGATTTACTTTTCCTTGTGAGAAATAAACTCTTGAAGTTAATCTTAAAGAGATAGAGTCGGAAATTTTTTCCCTTGAGTCTGGAATGAATAAATGATCTACAATAAAAGATAATGCTAAAGTACCTACCTTTAATTCTTTTTCTTCTTTGTTCAGGCAATTTATATGCAAATTGTAACTCAGGTGCTCAAGAGTCTTTTGAGAGTTACTTTGATAAACAAGCGACAGTACAAACAAGTAATATGTTCTTTGATTGCATAGAAGGTTTGTATCAAAAACAAAAAAAAGAAGTAAGTGGTTTCTTAGTTGGAGCAGGGAAAGTGGTCGAGGCAACCAAGAAAGAGTTAAAAAAATTGGCTCCAGACTCCTTTTTTGAGTGCCTATATTTTGCTCTATGTCCTGCTGCTTATCTTATTAATGAAAAGTTTGAAGAAGAGGAAGAGCTGCAGAAGTTATTCTCATACTTTACAGAATTTTTTAATGATGCTGAATATAGAAATAAAACAATCTCTAATTTAAAAGAGAATATATCTAAAATGAAAGCAGAGTTAGGAGATGTTGGAGATTCATTAATAGCGATACCAGGGAACTTGTCTATCATTTTAGAAGCAGGGAAGAACTCTCTAGTCAATATTGACATCTCAGAGGTTTTAAAGTCTCTGTGTATTTTAGCCGCTGAATATGGTTTGTCTTTAGTTATAGGACTTATAACTGGAGCGGTTGCGATCTCGGTTGTGAGGGGCATGAAAAATGCTAAGAAACTTAAAAGTATTAGTAAGAAACTTGAAAATGTTTCAAACTTCCTGCAAAAGAAATATTCGAAGAAATATGGAGCCATCATAAAATGTTCTATCTGAAAATCTTATTTATATTTATTATAAGTTATCTAAATGTAGATGCTTCTGATTGTGTTGCCTCAGTTAAAATTAATAAGAGCTTTTTTAAAAAGAATAAAGTGGTAATAACTGAAAAAGGTCTTCAAAGTGATTCAAAGCTGACATCTTTAGGAAAGATGATTGATGATAATGATCCTTGGTTATACGCTGAAAAAATTCAAGCCTATGAAAAGAATGGAAAAATTTATATTCTTGATGGAAACTCTAGAGTCTCTGCACTTTTATCGAAGTCAACAAACCCTAACGCTGATCTTATGATCGATTTACTCCCAGAATCAAGTGCTAAAACACTTTTCCCTTCTCGTATGGAGAATATTCTTCAAGGAGTATTTGATAACGACTAATTATCCAAATAAGACTTCAAAACCTTAGACCGACTAGGGTGCCTAAGCTTTCTAAGTGCCTTTGCTTCAATCTGTCTAATCCGCTCTCTAGTAACAAAGAAATCCTGTCCAACTTCTTCAAGTGTATGATCAGACTTCTCACCAATCCCAAATCTCATTCTAAGGACTTTTTCTTCCCTTGGAGTAAGAGTCGCAAGAATGGATCTCGTCTGCTCAGAAAGCGTTACACTCATCACAGCGTCTTGTGGTGAAATGATCTTCTTATCTTCAATGAAGTCCCCAAGTGAGCTATCTTCTTCCTCTCCAATAGGAGTTTCAAGCGAAATAGGCTCTTTAGAGATCTTAAATACTTTCTTAACTTTCTCTACTGATAAATCCATTCTCTCGGCAATTTCTTCAGGAGTTGGTTCTCGTCCAAGTTCTTGAACAAGTTGTCTTGAAGTTCTAGCAAGCTTATTAATAGTCTCAATCATGTGAACTGGGATTCTAATTGTTCTACCCTGGTCAGCAATAGCTCTTGTAATAGCTTGCCTAATCCACCAAGTGGCATAAGTAGAGAATTTATAACCTCTTCGGTACTCAAACTTATCAACTGCTTTCATTAATCCAATATTTCCTTCTTGGATAAGATCTAAAAACTGAAGACCACGGTTTGTATATTTTTTAGAGATAGAAACAACTAATCTCAGGTTAGCTTCAACTAACTGACTTTTTGCAAGGTCAGCTTTTTCTTCACCTTTAACGATAATATTATAAACCTTTTCAATATCTTCAAAGGCCATACCGGCATCCATTTGTAAACGCTTTAACTTTCTAAGAATATCTTCTTGGTTTCTAAATAATTGCTCTATTTTACTATCAGAAGTATAGAGCTTACGAGCTAGCTTTCTCTTATAAGCATCATCTTCCATTACTCGCTCATGCATTTCTTTATATTTTGCTTCTGTTTTAACTTCTAAGAATTTATAAATTCTATCTTGCTGAGCAAATAGATCTTTAAACTTTAAAAAGTAAGACTTAACTGGGTCAGTAAAGCTATTAATGATTTTTCTATTAAAAGTTAATTCAACAAGAGTATCGGATATATCAGCAAACATACTTTTTTGATTAACACTCATCTCATTTAAAGTTCCATCTTCGTTGATGATTCCTTCAATAAGATTTTGAAGCTTCTCACAAGTAGCGACAATAATATTTTTAACTTTCGTGATAGCGGACTTTGTAGATTCATCATCAAGCCCTCTAACCAAATCTTTTGTATACTCATAAGCATCTTCAGCACTTAAGATCTTCTCTTTTAATTTTACAATTTCTTGAAGAGCATGAGCAGAAGCTAGACATGATTGAACGATTTCTTTTTCGCCTTCCTCAATTTCCTTAGCAATAACAACTTCACCTTCTCTTGTTAAAAGAGAAACCGAACCCATTTTCTTTAAATATAGCTTAACTGGATCTGTTGATGACCCTTTTAATTCTTTTTTCTCAGCAGCTGACAGTGTTTCTTCAATCAAATCAGTTTGAGAAACTTCTTTTTCAATTTCTTCAACTTGGATTGAAATCTTTGATGCTTCAATTCTTTCTAGAATTTTATCTACTTCAGAAGGAGCGATAATATTTGCAGGAATACAATCATTCACATCTTCTGGAGTTAGGTAGGATTGATCCTGCCCCTTCACTAAGAGTTTATTAAACTCACGCGAACTGAAAAATTTGTCTAAGCTAGCCATTTTATATTCCTTAAATTTAATTTTGAATCTTAAGTTCTGATATTTCTTTGCTAATGGTCATGATTTTTTGATCAAGTATAGTTAAGTCTTCTTTTTTGATCAGTGTTGATCTTTGATTTTTTAAGACTTGTCTCTCGATAACTAATGATTCCATTAATACCTTGTTTTTTAATTCGCTCACATATTGCTTGGTCTTTGCAGTATCAGTTTTGGTAAAAGAAAATGTTGTAGCATAGACAAAGTTTTTAAACTCTTGGCTAAATTCTTCTTTATCAAAAATCTCGTGTAGACTTTTTGCTAAAGATTCTTCTTTTACTTCGCTTAATTCTAATAATCCCCAATGTGAAACAAATTTTTTCGTTTCAATATTTTTAACAAAATCAAGTATTTCTGTAAAACTTTGCAGCTTGGAAATAGAAGGAATTTGCAATATTGATCGCATAATCCAGGTATCAATCTTGCATGGAGAAAATGGAATTTCACTAACTGTTGCAGTGCGTTCTCCAGAGAGAGGAACTTGTTCAAGGAGTTCTTCTGAATTATTTGTCGATTTAGGATCTATATATTTAGAGTTTTGATAAACTTTTTTCTTAGAATTTTTTAAAAATTCTTTATACTTCTCAATAATACTCTCAGAACTAGATGATAACCCTAAATGTTTAGCAGCCTTTATGACTCTCTCATGAGCTCTCAGGTCGTTTTCAAGCGGGGCTAGCAGTTCCATCACTAAATTCAAGGCCTTTATCTTTAAATCAGTATTGGCCCCAAAGTTTTTTGAAGTTTCAAGATCTAATAATTCATCAATAAAAGGTGTTGCCGTTTCCATTCTTTTCAAAAATTCAATCCGGCCCATCTCTTTTAAAAAATCATCTGGATCATTATGAGGTGAGTAATCAATTTTTAGGGCAATAACTTTTTGTCTCATTAGAGATTCATTGATTCTCTTGGAAGCTATAAATCCAGCTTGATCATTATCTAGGCCTAAATAAACTTTCTGAGTGTAATTGCAAACCTGTCTGGCCTTATCAGAACTCATAGCAATACCCATGATTGCCACTGCTTGATTAAAATCAAATTGATGTAAGCTCAGAGTGTCCATATATCCTTCCGTGAGTATGATGGAGTCAGACTCATGAATACTCTTTTTTGCAAGATTGAGTCCATATAAGAGCTTTGACTTGTTAAAGATAAAAGAATCCCCAGAATTTAAATACTTAGGTAACTGTTTATCCGCTGTAGCACGTGATCCAAAGCCAACCACTTGGGAGCGAAGGTTACTAATTGGGAACATAATTCTGTTTCTAAAGGTGTCATAAAGACCCTGATTACTCTTTTTTATTATCCCTATCTCTAAAGCGATATCAATAATTTTCTGATCAGGCTTTTCTTGCTGCTTTTTTAGTAAGAAATTTGTGAGTATATTTTGATCGTTTATATAGCCTAGCCCAAACTTTTCAGCGGCATTTTGAGTTATATCTCTTTGTTTCAAAAAATTTCTAAAGGTGAAATTATTAGTCTTTCTTGGAAGGTTAAAAAAAATTTCTTGAGCAGCTTTTAGTATCCTTCTAGCTAGCTCATATTTTGGATGCTCTTTTTTATTCTCATCAAGCTCAAGAGAGATATTAAATTGCTCAGAGAGCTCTTTTAATCCTTCAATGAAATTTAAGTTTCTATATTGCTGAACAAACTTAATGCTATCTCCAGATTCGCCACAAACAAAGCATTTATAGATCCCCATATTATCGTTAATTTTAAGGGATGGGTTTGTGTCATTGTGAAATGGACAGACTGCTTCATGGTTTTGACCACGCTTTTTCGTATCGATGTACTTAGAGATAATCTGAGAAATAGGTAAGGATCTTATATAATCTCTAAACTCAATTACTTGCATGTTAAGATGATCCCATTAATATTCTTGCCCTTGGATAAGAATATTTTTTCAAATTTAGTTTGGTATTTTTTTAATAAATCAAAACTTGGGTTTTCACTCTTATGAATATCATTAGAGTTAGCTTCTATATTAAATAGTTCAGAGTTTAATTCAAGGTGATTGAGCATCCATTCATAATACTGATCATGATCAGTTTTTATATACACTGTACCCGTTGGTTTCATCACTTTTTTTAAGTGAGATAAAAAAGGTTGTTTAAAAAGTCGCTTCTTAAGATGCCTGGTCTTAGGCCACGGATCTGGGAAAAAATAATATAATTTATCAACTTCGGCTTGAGAGAATAAAAAATCTATTCTTTCAGCCTTAGCTCTTATGTATCTAAAGTTTTTAACACTTAAGTCATTTAGCTGCTTTGCTAAATTAAAACTTCTTTTAAATCTATAATCCATTCCAATAAAATTCTCATTTGGATGATCTGTACAAAACTCTTTCATGAAATGACCATAGCCAGTTCCAATCTCAACATTAAGAAGAGAGTCATTCTTAAAACATTCTTGATTCCATTTACCTTTAAGTTTCTCCGGTTCGAGATCTCGAAGAACAAAAGATGAGAATTTTTCTAAACGATCGTGATAGGGATTATTATGAGAATATTGGAAGTCTTCATTAAATGAATGTTCGAAATTTTTTATGTTTGGCACTTTGGAATTTTAGCACTTCAAAGTGGAATTAAAAAGGATAGATAGTCTTAAAGTGAGACTTCTTTAGATCTTTTCCCGAAATTTTCAACTTTTTCCATATGATCTTCAATAATGTCATAGAGCTCAAGCTTAGTCTTTCTAGGGTCAACTCCTAGAGGCATTTCAGAGTAGATAATATCGCCAGACTTCTCTGAAAATAGGTACCACCTAGGCCCAATCTTTTGGAATAATATCTTCTTTTCAATAAATTCATCTCTTGTCTTGTGTGCGGACATGTTCCTCTCCTCCCCAAATAATAACTATAGTATTTTTCGGAAGACTGAGCTGAGAATCAATGGTGCTAATAAATTAGGAAATTTTTTCTAAGGACTTAATCAATGCCTGATAATTAGATTCATACTTATAGAGTTCACGTGGTATCTCAGAGGCCACAAGCCACTTAAAATCGATATGTTCTTCACAAATCTTGATATCCCATTTTGGTCCCAAATAGTAATAGACCTTTTCTTGAGCACGACGCTGCTTTCTATCAATAAAGAAAAACTCTGAATCAAGATCAAAGACATTTTTTTTAATATTCTCAGTTTTTATTCCAGTCTCTTCAATGAGTTCACGGATGGCTGCTTCTGAGAATGACTCCTCTCCATCAACTGAACCTGTGACATTTTGCCAAAAAGAGCCTCGCTCCTTATTAGTCTTAAACACCAATGCTTCTAATTGCTTGTTTTCTTGATTTTGACTTAAAATAACTATTTGAACTTTTCTTTTCATTTTTAATTTTGCACGCAGCTTATAACTTTGATATTTATAGATTTGTTATGGATATTCAAGCAATCGTTTTTAAAATCGCAATTATGGCCCCTGGTTTTTTATTAGCAGTGGTTATTCACGAATACGCTCATGGCTGGATGGCCAAGAAATTTGGTGACAATACAGCAGAAGAAGCAGGTCGATTAACTTTTAATCCAGTCGTTCACCTTGACCCTATTAATTCTATTTTAGTTCCGATTGTTCTATTGGCCATAGGTGGAATTGCCTTAGGAGCAGCCAGGCCAGTTCCTATTAACTCACGAAACTTTAGTGATATTAAAAAAGGTATGTTTTGGGTTGCTTTTGCAGGACCACTTTCTAATTTAATCCTAGGAACATTGTTTGCCTTCATTTTGGCCTTAATTTATACAAAAGTTGGTTCTAATTATTTATTTGAAGGAAGTTTCTTGGAGCTTCGAAAGTCATTAGTAATTGAAATGTTTCAATATGGAGTACTTATTAATTTCATTTTAGCAGGTTTTAATTTAATTCCTGTTCCACCTTTTGATGGATCAAAAATGCTAGAATCTAAACTTGGGTACAACGCGCTTCGTAAATATCAAGAAATGTCTCAATATCTTGTATATGCCTTCTACGGGCTAATCATACTAAGCTTTATGGGAATTCCTATTTTAGGCATGATTTTATCCCCATTTACGATGGGAGCAAACTTCATAATTTCTTTCTTTGCCTCGATTTTAGGATAAAATTACTCTAGTATATTATTAGATTCATTTAATTGAGGTTATTTTGCTAAATACAGATATTACTATTCATTTAGACCATTTTGATGGACCACTAGCTCTACTTTTATATCTTGTTCAAAAAGAAGAAATGGATATTCAAGATCTAGATCTTACTCAGATCACAGGTCAATATTTAAAATTTATTGATAAAATGAAAGATTTAAATTTTGATGTTGCTGGTGAATATCTTTATATGGCCGCAACTTTGATTTATTTAAAATCAAATCGAAGTGTAAATGAAGATGCTACTTTAAAGCTCTATGGTGATGAGCAATTACAAATTCAATCAAAAGAAGAATTAATTTTAAAACTTCAAGAACTTCAAAAGTTTCAAAAAATTGGAGAAGGTCTTTGGAGCTTACCGAAAAAAGGTTATGAGAGTTTAACTAGACCAAAGCTTGATAAGAAATTTCACTTTCCAACTCAATATAAAGAAATGGATTCTGGAGTGTTAAGTAATGTCATGATGGATGTCATGAAAAGAAATAATCGAAAATTTACAATTATCGCTAAAGATAAATTTTCAATTAAGCAAAAACTAAAAAGCTTAAAAGGTTTATTTATCAAAGGTAAGAAATACTTATTTGTTGATCTTCTAGGAAAGGGTGAGAAACAATTAAATAATTTAGTTATGACTTTTATCTCTATTTTAGAACTTGCCAGACTTAGAAAACTTGAGGTTTTCCAAGCTGAAGATGTTTCAGAGATACATGTGACCATTAAAGAAGATTTAAGTGAATTTGATATTAATCAAGCAGACGGCTTTGATGAAGAAGATAATTTAGGTGTTGCTCAAAATGATGAGCAACCTATAGTAATGCATTAATTTTAGGAATATATATGAGTATAGAATCATCAGAAATAGAACAAACTAATAAAGATCCAAGCATTGCGTGGGATAGAGAACTTGAAGAAAAGGAACTCTTAGAGCTTCAATCTTTATGGAAAGAGCGAACTGGATTAAATGAACAAACTGTAATGGCAGCAATCGAATCACTTATCTTTATGAGTGAAAAGCCCATCTCAATTAAAAAAATCAAAGCTTCTATAGATGAGTACTTACCACTTAGAATTATTCATGAAGCCATTGAATCTTTACAATTTAAATACGAATCTGATGAACATGGAATTAATATCATGGAAGTAGCTCAGGGTTATCAATTTAGAACGAAAACTCAATATTCAAAAGTCATTAGAGCATTACATAAAGTTCCTCAGATTACTCTTAGTCCTCTTGCAATAGAGGTTCTAGCGATAGTTGCTTTCAAGCAACCAATCTCAAAAGTTGAAATTGATGATATGAGAGGAGTTGATAGTGGTCACCTTTTAAGAGGCCTTATTGATAAATCTATTTTGAAAATTGTTGGTAAATCTGATGAGCTTGGAAAGTCAGCAACCTATGGAACAACTGATGGATTCTTAGAGCTTTTTAATCTTAAAGAATTAGAAGATCTCCCAACAATGAGTGATCTTCAAGAACTAGTTCAAGATAACTCTATTGGTGATATTGAAGATATTCAAAACCTTGTAAAGAGTGATAAAGATAAATTTGTTTTTGATGAAATTGAAGAACTTGAGAGATTAAAAGAAGAGATTAAAGGTATTTCCCCGCAAACGGAATTTATCGCAAGCTTAAAATCTAACTCTAAAAAGAAGAAGAAATCTGAAGAGGAAGAAGAAACCAAAACTGACTTTGATATTCTAGAAGAGCATGTAAGTGCCGCTGGAGAGATTGTTTCAAGCGAAATAGATGAGGATGATGAACTTCTTGATAATAGGGAAGAGCTTTCTGAAAAGTTTGATGAAGTTCTTGATGCGATGAGTGAAAACTCTGAAGATGTAGAAATTACCGATAAAGAAGGAGAGTCTGAAGAGAAATTTGAAATCTCAGATCTTCATGCTATTAAAGAGAATCTAAAAACTATAGACTCTTAAATATCACGTTTAAAAGTCTCAAAACGGCCGTGATGGCAGATTGGAGAAAAATGAAACCTATAAGATTACAAAAATTTATTGCTGATTGTGGAGTAACTTCAAGAAGAAAAGCAGAAGTACTTATGACTGAAGGACGAGTTGTTGTTAATGAACAAGTAGTGACAGAGCTTGGGACTAAAGTAACGCCAGGACAAGATATCGTTCAAGTAGATGGAGCTGTTATTGATAGAGATGCCAATGATAAACTTTATATCTTACTAAATAAGCCTCGAGCTATTATGTCTACAGTTTCTGATCCTGAAGGCAGAAGAACTGTTATTGATTTATGCAAAGGAATCCATACCAGAATTTATCCTGTAGGTAGACTTGATTATTTATCTGAAGGATTAATGATTCTCACCAATGATGGAGATTTTGCAAACTCGATTCTTCACCCAAGATATGAAGTAACGAAAGTCTATGAAGTAAAAGTCTTTGGTCAGGTAAATGAAAATATTCTTCACAAAATTCGAGATGGAGTTAAATCTAAAGGCGAAGAACTAAAGCCATTATCGGTTAGAGTCATAAAGCAATTGCCTACTAAAACATGGTTAGAATTTAGATTAGTAGAAGGAAAAAATAGAGAGATTAGAAGAATCTGTGAGGAGTGTGATCTGACTATTGATAAACTAAGAAGGGTTGCAATTGGTAATTTATCAATAGATGGAATTCAACCAGGATGCTTTCAAATAGTAAATAAAAGCGAAATATTAAGAAGAATAGGAGTTGATAAGTCTGGGAAAAAAGTAGAGGAAGCAGAGTATGTATCTCAGAAGAAATCAATTTCTAAAAAAAGAAGAATGAAATTTAGAGGTAAAGGCTTAGTAGCAGATAGGAAAGAATATCAAATCTTTAGAAAAGAAACTTATAACGACGTTGTAAAAGTTATCAAAGAAAGAGATGAAAGAATAAGAACAGAAAAATTAAATCTTAGAGATATGCCTATGCCCGCTGAGAAAACTCCAGAAGTTTCTGAAGTGGCCTCAAGAGAAATTAAAAAGTTTTAATTATCGTAGATATCTGTTTCTTTGGTATAAATAAGATCTCTGATGCTATCAAGACTCATTTCAAGTGCTTGCTCTGAATGGGGAACATCAGATTCTGGATTATTAAAGTTAGATTGTTTTACAATGGCAGTGAGCATTTTGAATGCATCTTCAGTACACTGAAAGTATTCAGATTCATCTTTAGCTCCCAAACTTTTTAGAATATAGATATTAAGGTACCGAATTAGTCTTTTGTGTTGTTCAGTTAACCCTGTAGGGTTTAGCTTTAGTATAAATTCAGTGTTTCTTAATAGTTCATTCATTCGTTTTTCCTCCAACTAGAGTCCTTATCGAGCAGAAAGCAGAAATATTTAGACCTTTTTTAAGATAAAAAAGAATATCTTTAAGTTGGACTTATTTAGTCTGAAATTGTAAGATGTTGTAATCAAAATGACGCGGGATGGAGCAGTCTGGTAGCTCGTCGGGCTCATAACCCGAAGGTCAGAGGTTCGAATCCTCTTCCCGCAACCAATCAAAACATATATCTTTTATGACTTAATAATCTGCTTGAATTAATTTTTTTTGATGAGTATTCTAATTTTAGGTAGAAGAAGCTGCCTAAGTTCGCAAAAGAGATTCTCACTTCGAGTTATTTAAAACATTTTCATATTAATTAAATTGATGGCCTAAGCGAACACGACAAGCTATCTCAAGGAGTTATTATGAATTCGATCTCAAAAGCCAAAAAACAAGCTAAACTTTTATCTAAAGAAAAAAAGTTAAAACTCAAAGATGCTCTTAGTCTAATTGCAAAACAGAATGATTTTCCGGACTGGAAGAGTTATAAGGATTCTCTAGATACATTCTGGTATCAAAAAGGATCACCTTTTTTGAATCATTGGTTTGTGATCTATTCAGAAGCCCAAGATTTTCAAAAAAACAATGGTGGATACCTCCTAACTTATAAAGGTCAATACTTTATAGCTTCGGCTGAATATATTGAATATATTGGAATAGACCCTTGGGATCCTGTGTGGGAAGCAATTAACTTTGATGTCGCGTCTTCAAAGGCACTTGAGAAGTTTAATAATTATTATCAATCTTAAGTTTCCTTGAGAGGTTTGGTTCATTAGAAAATCTAGTTTAAACTAAATATAGATGAACAAATTTAAACTTTTAGAATTTCCCAATAGTAAAGTCGAGCTAAATGTCTCGACTTCTATTGTTGGGAATTTATTAGAAGTTGTTTTTGATTATAGTCAATATAAAGGTAATTGGATTGTTTCATCAAAATTTTCCGATAGTGATAGTTTTAAAAACTGGAAGCTTTGGGAATTTGATGTATTTGAAGCTTTTTTACAGTTTAGAAAAAGCAAACTTGATTTTGAATCTCCTTATATTGAAATGCAAATCTCTCCCAAAAATCAGAGATTAAATTTACTGATTATTCGTCCAAGAGCTATTTTTCAAACATTATTACATGATCAATTTACAGCTAAAATAGATGAGTCATTAAAAGAGGTTAAACTATCAATTAATCTTAATGACTTGGAGCTTGAAAGAAAAGATTACTTGTATGGAGGCTTTTTTTCTTGTCTAGGACCAAAGGAGAAAAGAAAGTACTTCTCAAATATAGATCTTGAGGGGAAATTAGACTTTCATAGGCCAAAGAATTTTGTACGAATTCAATAAAGGGTCATATAATTATTGGTAATGGGCTTATCTGTTTTTATTATTACTTTAAATGAGAAAGAATTTATTCGCTCATGTCTCGAGAGTGTTAGATTTGCTGACGAGGTGATCGTAGTTGATTCCGGAAGTAATGATGGAACTAAAAGTATAATCAATGAATTTCCTAATACTAAATTATTAGAGCAATCTTGGCTTGGATATTCTAAGCAAAAACAATTTGCATTAGATCATTGTAGGAATGAGTGGTGCTTGAACTTAGATGCAGATGAGAGAATTGATAATGAAGCTCAAGATTTCATGAGGAAAATCTCTAATAGTTCTACAACTCTTGATGGCTATTATATGCATCGTTGGGATAAGTTCTTAGGGAAATATCCACCAAGTTTAATGAAAAAAGAGAGCTCTTTGCGCTTTTTTCGGAAAAGATCAGGGAGTATTAAGAAAGTTGATGTACATGAAATTATTGTTCTAGATAACCCAAGTAACTATGGTTGGATGCCAGGACGTTTAATACACGATGGATATGATAGTCCACAAATTTATAAAAAAAAATTTTCTCACTATGCTCAATTAAGAGCACAAGCAAGTACTAAGAAGTTTAGCTTTTTAGAGTTTTTATTTATTATTCCTTTTGAAACTATAAAGCAGCTTTTCTTAAAGAGAAAAATTTTTTGGGGACATAGAGGTTTATATTTAAGTTATCTCCATGTTTGGTATGCAGCTATAAAGAGAGTTAAATTAATTAAAAATGGAGTTACACTTTGATTGGTTATTTAATCCCTCTAGCCATTTGTGCTAGCTTTATTTCACGCTCACTAGGTGGGATTTTTGAAATTCTTGGAATAGTACTACTATTTTCACTTCTTAAGACTAAGAAGATTACAACTCTAGATCTAAAGAGCTTTAAAATATGGAAACTATCGGCATTAGTCATTGTCTTAGTTTCATTGATTCATATTTTTCAATCTAATATTAAGCCATCAAGTTTTTCTATTTTAAGACATAATTTTTTTCCATTAGCTGTCGTTTGGTTGTTTTATTCATTTAAATCTAAGTCTCTTTCATTCGAAAAAATTTATAAGTATTCTTTAATTGGTGCATCAGTCGGAATAGTCATTGCCTTTATCTCATGTTTAATTCAGGCATGGGGTGTTGATGGAGGGATGGTTAATTCTTTACTTAAAGATAGATCCAAAGGGCTTACTACGATTAGCGGCTTGGCTTATACTCTATCTACCATTTATCCTTTTTTCTTGTGCTTCTTTTTAAATGAAGCTTCTTTGAATAAGTCTCAAGAAAGCAGAGATAAGAAGCCGATGTATTTAAGTTTATGTCTCTTGGGGATTTTGTTAATTACTGTCTTTTTTACTAAATCCCGGGGCCCACTCCTCACAATTATTTTAATGAGTCCTTTTTGCTTGTTCTTCTTCTTTAGAAAAGCTTTTTACTTTTCTCTTGGATTTTCTGGTACAGTCGTTTTTCTTTTTATCTATTTAATATCATCACCAACTCAAACGTCTTCTAGATACTTTCAAGCTTTTAATTCAAGGTCAAACGAAATGAGAATTAATCAGTTCAAAACAGCTTCTTTAATTATCAAAGAGAATGCTTTACTGGGGATTGGATTGAAAAGATATCCTGAGGTAAGCAGAGAATATAAAGAGAAATTTGATCTTAAATATAAAAACCATAATGATCATGCTCATAATTCTTTTTTGCATGTAAGCTCAGAGTCAGGAATGATTTTTGGAGCTTTATTTTTCTTAACTTTTATATTCTTGCTTTATGAATCCTTATTTTTAATTAAAGAAAACTTGTACAGAGCAAGCTTCTCTGCTGTTTTTTTGGTGTTTTTACTCCAGAGCTTTCTTGATCACATGTATCATATGTTTTTTGCAGTCTTAATAAGTGCAATAATGGGAATGTACTGGATTTATCACTTAGAGATGAATAAAAAAAATAGTTAACCGTCTCTTCCTATTGCTTCCACGGGACAAACATCTAATGCCTCTATGCATTCTTTTATCTCTTCTTCAGTCTGAGGTTGTTTTTTTACAAATGCATGACCTTCGTCATCATTCACTTCGAAGTGATTAACTGCTTCCATTACGCAAGCGTCACAAGCAATGCATTGATCATCAACATAGAAATTTCCTTCTACGTTTTGAGGGAATTTATTGTTCTTGTCTGCCATCTACGAAACTAAAGAACTCTTCTATTAATATTTACGCCATACTTTTCTTTCATTTTTTCGATCAATGTTTTTCTAAGTTCAATAGCATAGTTTTTGTCAGTATTAACGTTTTTATCTTTATCAGCCAGATCTGAAAGAGGGCCATTTATTTTAACGAGGTAAGAAAGATCACCTTTTTTAATAAGGTTGGTCGAACTTTCTTTTAAGTTTTTATATTCTTCAAATGTTAAGTTTGATTGGTTGATTTTTCTTTCTAACAAATTTAAGTTTTGGTCTTTATTTACGACTAAGTCATAATTCTTAGCAACGCTATCAATTTGACCTGAAGCAAATGCATTTTTTAATTCCTCTTGAGCTTTTATCACCACGGCATCTAGTTTTTGAGGCATATTATTTTGTAAATAATCTTTCGCTAATTTGTCTTTTACTTCCTCAAGTGGAGTTGTTTTAGCAGCTTTAATATCATCTAGAAGAATTATATGATAACCAAAGTTGGTCTTAACTGGGTTGGAAATATCCCCTGGTTGCATACTAAAGACTTGTGATTCAAACTGTGGAACCATTCTTCCCTTCCCAAACCAACCAAGATCTCCACCGTTGGTTTTACCACTTGGATCATTTGTATATTGTTTTGCAAGTTCAGAAAAATTACCTGTATTTACTTTCGCTTTGATTTCGTTGATCTTAGCTAAAGCATCAGCTTCTTTCATATCTTTGTTAATGCTAATAAGGATATGTCTAGCTTTTCTCTCTTCTGATTTTTTATACTCACTAATATTTCGATTATAGAGTTCTTCTAACTTGGTTTTGTTAGCTGAATCATTAATGAAAGAATCAACCTCTGATTGTTTTACTTGAATGTATTTAGTCAGAGCAGAAGAATTCATTTCAACGAAATCAATTTTATATCCTTGATTTCTATAAGAAGTGATTTTTTCAATTGCTTTATCTGAAGTAGGGAAGCCATCAAAAAGCTTATTAAATCTTTCGACCATTATTCCTTCTCTTATGCTTTTTTCATAACTTGTTGGAGTTAGACCATTGCTTGATAAGATATTTTTATATCTTTGTAAGTCAAACTTTTCATTAGTATGGAAAACCTCTTGATCTTTAATTGTTTTAGAGATTTGGTCTTTAGAAGCATTTAAACCTATTTCTTTAGCAAGGCTAACCATTACCTTCTGTGAAACAAGTGAATCAATAACTTGATCTTTAATTCCAAATTGTTCAACTTGTTTATTAGTGAGATTTTTTCCACCGGTTAATTGTTGAAAAAATTTAACTCGTTGATTATAAACACTTTGATATTCTCTTATGCTAACAACCTCATCACCGATTTTGGCTATCCCACCACTTGTTGATGCTAACGAAATACTTTCAAAACCAGTAAATAAGAAGCCTAATATGATAAGAACTACAAGAGAAATGCAAAAATAATACCATTTACTTGTTTTGTCAGAGAAGTTGAAAATCATGTTAATATCCTTATAAAAAAATGTACTCATATACTAATATGAGATGATTTTAAGATCAATTGCCTTATAGACTTTAGTTAGAGAAAAGAAAATTAACTCTTATTGTCAAAACTCCAGTGCTAGTCAATAATTAAGTATATAAAATCGATCATTAAGGTGAATATTTGATGAAAATCCATGAGGAAAAGAGTAATAAAAAATTATATATTCATATAGGGTTGGTCTTAGTCCTTTGTATTTTTCATTTAGGGCGCTTTGGAGTGAGACCTCTTACTGAAAAATCTTGGTTTTATAACTTATTTGTTGAAATCACAGGGCCTGTAAGCAGTGCTATGTCTTCAGCCAAAAGCAATGTTACTGATTTTAGACAAAACTATTTTAATTTAGTCGATGTAAAAAAAGAGAACTCTCTTTTAAGTTCAGAAGTAGCAGAATTAAAGAAGAAGGTTTTTGAGCTAAGTTCACTTAAACAAGAAAACTCTCGTTTAAAAAATCTTTTAAATTTTACCAAAGAAATTGAGAGAAAGAAGGTTTTAGCTCGAATTATTTCTTGGGATAGCACTAATCGATATCAAAAATTAAGAATTAATAAAGGGATAAATCAAGGGGTGACTAAAAACTCTGTTGTAATTAATGCTGAAGGCCTAATAGGGAAAGTCATTAATACTTCAGCCAATTATTCAGACATTTCAACAATACTAGATTTTCAAAATAAAGTAGATGTAATGTTTGAATTGACTCGTAGTCATGGTGTTTTAGAAGGAATATCGGATGAACTTACTTCTATAAAGTACGTAAAGAACTCTGATGATATTCAGGTTAATGAAATCATATTAACATCAGGGCTTGGGAATATATTTCCCAAAGGAATCAAAGTAGGTGCAATTACAAGTGTAATCTCAGACGAGCATGATTTAACTAAAGAAGTCTTTGGTAAACCTTTTGTAGATTTTAGTAAAATAGAAGAAGTAGTAGTTTTGTTAAACGAGAATGATTTTGAATAATATTAATAAGAATGCATTTTTATCAATATTACTCTTTCTCTTTTTAGAGATCTTAGCAAGTTCTATCTTTGTTTCATTGACAGGATTAAATCTCGATTTCTCTGTTCTTTTTTGTCTTTATTTCTGTCTAAAGTTTGAAGTAGAGATAGCTCCTTACCTTGTTTTATTAATCCAATGGTTACACAGTCTTTTTTCATCTTTGAGTTGGAGTTTAGAAACGATTATAGGATTGTTTTTTATATTTATTATTAAAGTTTTTAAAGAAACCTTGCAATTAGAAGGTGGACGAAATCGGATTTTGATAACTTTTGTGTTTTATCTTTTATGGTATTTTGTAAGATATGTGATTTATTTTTTTAAGTTTTCAAATTTGGAGTATTTAAAATCTCAAGTTTCTCATGACTTCTTCTCAAGTATCGTAATTACCATTTCGGCTGTTTTTATTTTTAAGTTATTAGATAAACTTTGGGGTAAGAATGTTTGATGAAGAAGAAATTGTAGAGCTCCATCATGAAAGAGCTGACTTTCTCTTTGGTATTATTTTAACTTTATTTGGACTTTTGATTTTAAGGCTCTTTTATCTACAATTTATAAGAGGTGATATCTTATATAAGTACTCTATTGAAAATCGCTTACGTTCTGAGGTTGTTTGGGCACCTCGAGGGAAGATTATAAGTAGAGACAATGAAGTGCTTGTTGATAATAGACCTCGGTTCGATGCAGTTGTAACGAGACAGTATTTGAAAAAGAAGGATGAAACATTCTCTAAACTAGAAAAAGTTTTAAATCTATCCAGGGAAGAACTACAAAAAAAAATACGTAAATATCGTGGAGAGCCTGCTTATCGACCAATTATTTTAAAAAAAAATCTGAGCAATAAAGAGATAGCTCTGATTGAAACTCAATTAGAAAAATTCCCAGGAATAAGTGTACAAGTTTCTATTTCAAGGGAGTATTTAAGTGAAGAAATGGGAGCTCATCTTTATGGGTATATTTCAGAGATTAATAGTGATCAACTTCCTAAGTATAAAAAAAGAGATAATTACGCTTACAACCTTGGTGATCTCGTTGGGCAAGCAGGAATAGAGAAGTCTTTTGATTTAGATCTAAGAGGACAAAATGGTCGAGAATATGTTGAAGTAGATGCTCTGGGTAGAAAAAGAAAATATGTAAATACAGACAACTTTTTTTCTGGGGTAGAAGCGATTAAATCTGTCCCTGGAAACAATTTGAAAATAACGATTGATAAAGAGCTACAAGAATTAGCAGCTGATTTATTAAAAGAAAAAGTTGGATCAGTTGTTGCTATAGATGTTAAAACTGGTGAGATTATCACAATGCTTTCAACTCCTTCGTTCAAACCATCAAGTTTTACTAGAGGTTTAGATAAAAAGTATTGGCAGTCTTTACTTAATAATCCTCTCCGACCTTTGTACGATAAAACTATTCAAGAGCATTATTCTCCAGGTTCAACTTTTAAAATTATAACGGCCTTATCTGGCTTAATAGAAGAAATCGTCACGCCTTATACTTCATTTCATTGTAATGGAAGTATGAAGCTTGGAAATAGGACTTATCATTGTTGGAAGGAGCGTGGTCATGGAGATGTTTCGTTAAGAAAAGCAATTCGAGAATCATGTAATGTCTATTTTCAAAAAATTGCTTTGGAGTTAGATATAGACGTCTTAGCTCAGTATGCAAACCTCTTAGGCTTTGGAGTGAAAACTGGTATTTCACTTGCAAGGGAAACATCAGGTTTAATGCCATCGCGATCTTGGAAGAAAAAAACTCATGGGACTAAGTGGAATAAAGGAGAAACTTTATCTTGCTCTATTGGACAGTCGTTTGTTTTGACAACAACTTTGCAATTAGCCAATGCTTATGCAGCGATTTCAAATGGGGGGAAATTAATGAAGCCTATTCTTGTTCGTGAAGTGATCGATGCCAAAGGAAAAGTGGTGAAAACCTTTGAGCCTGAAGTGATAAAGAACATTAATATTGAGGATCATATATTAAGAGAAATACGAAGTGGTTTATATGAAGTTGTAAACCATGAACAAGGAACAGCGAGAAGGTTTAAAGATAAGTTGGTAAAATTAGCTGGAAAAACTGGAACAACTCAAGTTGTTTCAAAATCGAAAGTAGAGCATTATGAGAAGTGTGAAGACTTTCCTTATAAATATAGACATAATGCTGTTTTCGCAGGTTTTGCTCCTTATGATGATCCCAAAATAGCGATTGCTGCAATTGTCGAGCATGGCTGTAATGGAGGTTTAAGTGCTGGACCAGTTGTCTATAATCTTGCAAAACGTTACCTTGAGAAGTATCACCCTAATTTAGTGAGTAAGATTAAATGAGTTTAAGAAAAAAAACATTAAAGTTTGATTTTAGTTTAATTTTTTGCATGATAGGCCTTTTCTTAATTGGTATCTTTAATCTTTATTCTATTACCGAAGGGCAAAGTAAGTCTTATCTTGTTAGTTATCAAATTGTGTGGTTTTGTCTCTCGCTAAGTATTGCATTTGGATTTAGCTTTATTAGTTCTAATAATTTACTTCGTTATTCTTATTGGATTTTCTTTTTTAATATCTTATTGCTTATTTTAGTACTTGTTTTAGGAAAAGTAGGAATGGGAGCTCAGCGCTGGATCGGAATTGGACCTATAAGAATACAGCCATCTGAATTTATGAAGCTCTCTTTAATATTTGCTTTGGCGAGATGGTTTTCTGAGAAATCTCCTGATCAAAGTGTTAGCCTCAAGGAGACATTACTGCCTCTTGCTTTCGTTTTACCTCCAATGTTTCTGATTTATAAACAACCAGACCTTGGAACTTCTTTAATCTTGTTAATTATTTATTCATTTATAATTTTCTATAGAGGATTGCATTGGAAATCTATATTTAAAGTTGCAGGCTTGATTCTACTTGCTGGGATCTTGATGTATTCATTTTTATTAAAAAGTTATCAGAAAAAAAGAATTTTAACTTTTCTAAATCCATATGAAGACGCTAAAGATGCTGGTTATAATGCAATTCAATCAGAAATTGCAATTGGCTCTGGTTTATTTTGGGGGAAAGGTTTTAATAAATCATCTCAAGCTTCACTTAATTTTTTACCAGAAAAGCACACAGACTTTGTTTTTTCTATTTTTAGTGAAGAACATGGTTTTTTTGGATCCGTAATTCTAATTATTCTTTTTGCATTGTTGTTCTATAGATTGATATCTATAGCTAAGGATGCCAATCGTATTTTTGACTCAATATTTGTTATTGGGGTTGTTGCAATATTCTTCTCTCATATTTTCGTAAATATAGGAATGGTTTCTGGTATTTTACCCATTGTAGGGCTCCCTCTTCCTTTTATGTCTTATGGAGGCTCAAGTCTGCTACTATTTGGAATGTGCATAGGCTTCGTGAATTCAATAAGTACCTCTCGTACGATTTTTTAACTTGAAATCCACCAAGAAATAAGTATTATTTTAAGACTAAAGTTATGGAGATCATTCTCTGTACTAAAACAGTGACTGTATTAGGAATAAATGAATTTAATAGGTAAAATTGGCTCTCTTTTGAAAATCTCTTATCGGATTTATTCCCATGCCTTATTGAAGCAATTACAAGAAAAAGGTTTTAATGACTTAAGGCCGAGCTTTTTGGAAATTTTAATCGTAATTTCAGATAAACAAGGAGCAAGTTTAAAAGAAATCGGTGAAGAGTGTTTTTTAAAAAAACAAACAATGACTAGTCATATAAATGAGTTGGTTAAAAGAGGTTATGTTAAAAAAGTAAAAGGTGAAAAAGATAGGCGAGAGCAAAGAGTTTTTTTTACAGAACTTGGTGATAAATTTCAAATGAGTCTAAAAGAAGAAATTAATAATGTTCAAGAGTTTTATTTAAATAACATAGGTGAAATAGAGCTTTTAAAAATTCAAAACTCTTTAACTGAATTAATAGAAAAAACAAAGCCTAAACAAAAGTAAACACTCCTGTCAGGTTAATATTAAAAACAATCCAGCTCGTCATTATTGCAGAGATCAAAAACACTAGGCCTTCGGCGAGGCCATAAGAAATCGATTTTTCTTTATCTTCTATATAGCTTTGAACTAAGTTTTTTTTCATCTTAAGAGAGAAAATAAATCGAATAGCAGCTATAAAGACAGGGACAATGAGTACGCTAAGAAAAACTTTGAAGAAAATTCTTAACATATATGAATATTTTTCAATATGTGGTTGGTCGAAAGATTTGGATAAGAGGTAGGTTGTTCCAAGAATATAAAAAGCAAAAGAAATGGCAACTCCAATGCTTTGTTGAGAGATATTTCTGTTAAATTGAAAGCGTGAATAAAAGTTAAAAAGTCTTGCAATTAAGCCAAGTAAACACATTGCAAATAACCAGAGTGTTAAGAATATTAAAACTGAATTTTGTGAGTGTAGTAATATTGATTTAATAATAAATGCTGTCGAAATATTAAGACTGAAAATAATGAGAGCGTACGAGAAGTTATTATTTTTTAAGATTTCAGTTCTGTAATTAAATTTATGTAAAACAATTGCTTCGATAATGAGCAATGATATCAAGTAAGAAATCATAATGGTCAGAGAAACAATACTTAAATGGATGAGACTTACTTCTACGCTCAAAAATCTATTGAATTCCACAAACGAGAAAATGATTGCAAGACCTAAGATCCTAGATAAAAAGTGTAAAGTATCACTAGGGTTTTCTAATAAGTTAAATTCATTTTTAACTTGCTTTATACTTCTTCTATAAAAAAGAAAATGAGAGTACTTATAAGCATACAATATGATACAGCAAAAAAGAGCAAAAATAATTCGAATTAAAAATCTATCTAGTATTTCTTCCATAATTAATTATAGTTTGTTTTGAGATATTTTTTAAAGAGATTCCCAAACTTTATAGAGTTAAAGATTTCATTTTTTTGAGATCTTGGCAAAAATTGAAGAGTTATCTCGCCTGTTGCTCCAAACTCTTGTTCTAGTCCCATAAAAGGTTTTTTTTCTTTTTTGTTCACTTGAGAGGTTTCAAAGAACTCTTTACTTGGCCTGAAGCTCCCCCAACCCAAATAAATAGGTAGCCTTCTATAGGACCTATAAAACTTCCAGAAATACTGACTGCTTTTAAAATACCATTGTCCAAACTTTTCATTATTTAAAAAAATTGTACCTGGTGGCATAGCAAGGGTACTAACTTTTTTATCTTCATCTATACTGAATAATGACATCCCTACATACTGTTTACTGCTCTCTGCAAATCGTCTTCTTGTTCTAACGATAATATCTCGAGGAGACCTATGAGCATAAACAATTTTATACTTTTGATAATATGTTTTAATGATATATCCCTTGGTCATAATCCTCTCAAGAATGGCAGTAGCGGGATAGTGCTTGATGAGTTTTTCTAAGTCTTTAGAACTTCTTATATATTCAAGCCCAAGATTATCAGGAGCAATCGCTCTATTTAAAGAGAGATAACTGACGAGTAGTAAAATATAAATAATTACTTTGTTCACTTATGATTTAAGTATCGCATTTATTTTATTTAATGCAAGATTACTTAAATTTGATTTATAACAATGAATTCTCGTCACACTGTGGTTAGTTGAATAGCGTGAGAAAAGATCAGTGGCCTTAAAAATATCGATAATTGATTTATTATACTGCTTTACAACTTTTATCGGATAAAAAGAGTTTTTCCCTGAATATTTAGAAAGTCTTCCTTGAGACTCACATTTTATATAATCAATACTTTCACTTTTTAAAATTTCTTCTATTTTCTTTTCTTGCTCTATATCATTTACTCCAAATCGTTCAAAGATTTTATCAGGAATATGATTTTTGGTGATTTTCTTAGACCAGAAATTACCACTTTTTTTCAAGATTTCTTGTAAGTAATGATCATCATGTTGAAGGTATTGTTCTATGCTTGCCGGTATTGCATATTCATTTTCAGGATGCTTGAAGTAACGATAAAGCATTTGCTCTAGACAAACTGCTCTATAGTGAAAATACACCATTAAAAACATGTGATATCGGCTGATTAGAAAATCATCAAAAGAAGTAAGAGCTCTTTCTGAAATACCTAAAAAAGCAGTATTAGATTCAATGGCAATTTCAAAGTTGTCAATTATCCAATCAAGATCGAACTTCCCATAACTCACTCCACAAAAATAACTATCTCTTAATAGATAATCCATTCGATCACAGTCTATTTCACTTGAGACTAATTGGTGAAGTAATGGGAAGTAATTGATGCCTTCTATAGTGAAATATTCAGGAGTGCTAGTTTGACCTGAAACAAGTTCGGCGATTGCAAACTCATCAACTCCAAAGTCTTTTTTTGCTTGATCTAAGGAGCTTGTAAAGAAGCTATCTGAAATTGCTTTAATAGTATAATGTTCGTGAGTTGCTTGCTTGGATTCATCTTCATGTAATAATCGTTTTGGAATTTTTAATTCACTAATAAGAGGCATTACAGTTTCAGTAGAATGACTTAAAGGGGCGTGCCCAATGTCGTGTAAGAGACCAGCTAGCCTTACAGTTTGTTTTAGTCTTTTATACTCAGCATTTCTGCTAGATTTAAAGAGTTTATCAAAAACATTACCTACAGTATGCATAACTCCAATGGAATGAATAAACCTAGTATGAGTTGCTCCCGGAAAGATTGAATCTGAAAATCCAAGTTGCTTGATTTTTCGTAATCTTTGAAAGAAAGGGTGCTCAATGACTGGAACTTCACATGGAGAAATATGGATTGAACCGTGAATAGGATCTCTTACTTCCACCTCTTTATGAAAGCTTTTCTTTATTGGCCTCTAGCCACGAAACAATATCATCTGATTCATGCATAGGTTTACCGTCAATATAAAGACAAGGAACAGTCTGGCGACCAGTGTCACTTACAAGTTTCTGTCTATGCTTAGGATTTTTTTGAATATCGCTAAATTGAATATTTTTTAAACTTAATTGATCTATTTTTCTTAAAACTTTTTGGCAATAGGGACAACTATCAAAATAGTAAAGATTAAGACTTGGCATTTGATTTTCCTTTACTTGCAGCATATTGAGCGTCCTCATCAAAAGGGTCTACCTCGTCAACTGATTCAGGAGAGTCAAAGTTTGCGTTATACTCCCATCCATATCCAAACTGATCCTCATCGGCCTCGTCATCGGAGTTGTACTCATCTGATAGTTTGTGACGGTTATCCTGGATGACTTCATTTTCTTCTTTTAATGGCTCGAACTTATCTATCTTTTTTTCTTCTTCATCTAATAAAAAACTTGATTGATTAGAAGGAGCACTTGTTGGAAGAGTTTTTTTCACCTTATGGATAAGAGGCTTTTTCTTTTTGGTAGTATTTTTCTTCTTAGTAGCTTTTTTCTTCTTAGTTACTTTTTTCTTCTTAGTTACTTTTTTCTTCTTAGTTACTTTTTTCTTCTTAGTTACTTTTTTCTTCTTAGTTACTTTTTTCTTCTTAGTTACTTTTTTCTTCTTAGTTACTTTTTTCTT
>CALHLC010000018.1 GCA_938034385.1 uncultured Bacteriovoracaceae bacterium | reverse complement strand
TGGGTTTATCATTACAATCATTATAGACCGCATAGTTCATTGAGCTACAGACCTCCAGCACCGAAGACCAAGGAAATAAATATAGAAGAAAGTCATGTTAAACCGAGATTAATAGTGGTATGAAATACGGGGGAAAGGTCACCATAGCTTTTCTAACTTGCTTATACATACCAGGTGTACAATATGAGCAACCGTTTACTCCAAGCTTAATCGCCTTATCAAGATACTTTTTGGCCATTGACTTATTACCGTTCTTCCAATGATAAGCAGCATAATAATATGAGAGTTCAGGTTCCCCTTGATACATTTCATTGAGTCGATCGAGTTTTGTTTTAGCCCCATTTAAGTCATTTTCTAATACACTCTTAATAACTCCTAAACGATCAACTTTAAAAGAATCTCCTGTTGGATTTGTTAGTATTCTATCAATACGCTCAGATGCTGTTTTATCCCCCATAGCATGTTTCGCCACCATGATGTAGCCAAGGTAGGCTTCAACAACATTTGGGTCATCGCTATGCATTTCATAAAGAGTATCAATTATTTCTAAGTTTTTTTGAAAATTCTCTTTTGTTATCTCCTCAGTGCTAAAAAACATTTTTACAAAATTTGCTGCCAGCTCTTGAGAGGTCATTTTATTAACGTCTACACCTCGAGTATTATCAGCGATTGAGTACGCCTTTAAAGCAAAAATGAAAGATGAACAAGGACCATAGATATTTTCATCTTTAAAATCAAATTTAGCATCAAATACATTACACATAGTATTTTTTGCTAACTCTTTAATTGCTTTACTCGAAACTATCTCTGTTCGACACTCCTCATTGAAAGCTTCATAGAACTTCTCTTTTGACTTCATGATTTCAAAGTATTCTTCTTGAGTCATCATTCTCAATTGTCCCAAAGAATCTTCACAACTTTCTGGAAATGAGGATGCTAAATTTGTTTTAACTTCTTCTTTTTTATAACGAGAGTTTTTTATCGTCTCTCTTAAAGAATCTTTTTTGGAACTTGATACTGCTTCGTTGTCAGGAACTATTTTAGTAATATCACCCTCTGATGTGGCACTTGAATTCTTCACTGGCCCCTTTAGGAGATAAAAAGCTCCTATACCTAAAACCAAACAAACCGCAATCAATACTTTCTTCATCTAAATCCTTCTAAGCTCAAATAAGTCCAGTTGCCCTGCTAATTCAATCAAGTTTTGAATTTTAAAGCCTGTACTATCAAACTCTTTTTTAATAATAGCTCGATCTAAATATACACGAGTTTGTATGTGATTTTCTCTCGTGTTTTGGTCAATATATTGTAAAACTTCTTCACTTTTTGGAAGTCCAGAATGAGTTGTTAGAATAACCGTCCCATTTTCATTGATGCTCTCCCTTAGATGTTTCAAGAGTTTCATTCTATCTGCTCCAAGAATGCAATGCAGAACATCCTTCATAATCACTAAATCGTAAGGCTTATTTCTATAACTTTCGACATTGAGAGCATCTCCTTCATAGAAATTTACATTCACGGGGTTATCTTTTTTCTTCGCTGCACCTATCGCAACGCCAGAAAATTCAAAAGCATCATGCTTAAACTTTTCACTCGCATAACTCAAGGTAAAATCTCCTCCTCCACAACCAACCTCGAGTACGTTTAAAGGAGAATTTTTATTAATAAAGTTTTTTATGTAAGTTAACAGTTTCTCATCAGCATCTTTTACATGTTGATGCCAGTCATTTATACCATTTGAGATATTTTTTTCGTACCAAGGGTCCATATCATAATATGTTCTTCTGTCTGGTCCTTTCAAATTCATAGCTCTAAAAACTCCCTAAAATTATTTATCTCATAAAGATTTTCATTTTTATTAAAACTGTACAGAAAAGGCTTCCTGTTTAATTTTTGAAAATTCTTAACGACTGCCAAATGAGTCGTTGAACCAGTAATGACGTTCACATTAAATTTTTCTAAATCTTCAAACAAGACTGAATACATATAACTCAACAACTTCTTTCTTTGGATAGATTCATGAAGCATAAAGTGAAAACCTACAACTTTCCTCCAAATTAAATCATCATCCAGAAAAGCAGCAAAGTGGCCAATAAAGTTATTCTCAACATCAAAGATCCCATACTGACAATGGTCTTTCTTTAAGTCATCTACTAACATCTCTCTAAAATTTGAAACAAAGGCTTCATTACTCGGACCATGCTGAGGATTCTTTGTAAACTCATCCTTAAGAAGGCTCACTGCTTTTTCGATTTCATCAACCGTAAGCTTTTTGACTATAAGCCCTTTAGGTAAAGTAGATTCGTTAGAGAAGTTCGCCTTGAACCCTGACACCATTTGGTCATAAGGTGTAACAGTCAAAATTCGTCTCAAACGAAAGCCCTTATCGTCAAACAAATCGATTACTCTTTTATATTTAGAATAAACTTCTGTAAAAACATTATCTCCACCCTCTACTATCTCAGCAATTTTTGCTAAGACCCAACTTTCACTGTCAGGGTGATCCAAGATATAATCAAAATGAATTTTCTCACCCATTTCAGATTTTTCCACGCCCACATATGCCAGAATATTTTCTTTCTCAAGTACCTCAAGTTTGAAAAAGTTCTTCTCAGAGAAATCTTTTTTTACTTTTTCAAGAGCAGTATCAGCAACAAGAACGTTATCAGAGTATCTACACTTGAAATGAAAAGATGCAAGTTTATCAAAATTCATCAATAAACCGTGTCTTTGCTCTCTAGTTTTCGTGTTAAAACTAAAACTTCTGACTTTAAATCCAACTTATTAGAAAAATAGTGCTTTGCTGAAGAGTTCTTTTGAAATATAGCAGAGTCACCAGACCTTAACGTTATTACCTCATCTCCCTCTATAACCTCTATTTCACCATCAAGGACATAGATAAGCTCATCTGTATCTTGGTGAGTATGAGGAGCCGATGCATTATGCCCTGGTTCTATGATTTCTTGATAAACAAAGAAATCGCCATCATTAAATAGTATTGAGGATAGTGAGTATTTCTCACTTGTCTTTGATTCTAGTTGTCGATATTCTCTCTTCTCTTTCTTTGATATCAGCATTTGCTACACCGGACTCTTCAAAGTCGATTGATGAAATAACATTTCCCAACGGCTTGTCTCTTTTCTCCAAATCGATGTTCTTTTTGATCTAACAACTTCACCTACAGCAGTGAACTCCAAGTCATAACTTAAAAGTATAAGACCATCCTTCATCAATCTCCCTTCAAACTTACTTGGTCTCATCTCTGTAAATTCACCCTCAGGCAACCTTTCTAAAATATCCCCTTTGGAATATCTACTCCCAAAAGAACCGATCTCCAAAAAATCATCGTGCAGCAATTCATCTAGCCTCTTTGGATTTTCACGAACACTCTTAGATTGAAGCTCAATCTCCTGATCGATAATTTCTTTTATTGATTCGTTGTTTAGAATATCCATAAAATTATTTCTCAGCCTGAACTTCTTTTTCAAAAATTTCATCGAGCATGTTTAAAACTTCTTCCTCTTGCATTGGTTCAGCTCTTCCAAGTCGAAAGTCATTTAATATCTTTGAAATATTTCCAAAAGTATTTGCCCAGACCTTATCTGAATCTAAAAGTGCTTCATAAGCAGTATCAATCATTTCTTGATCATATTGCTTTTTCCAATCACCATCGAATTCAAGCATGGCATCGTTTATCATCTCAAGAAGATCAAAACCTAGAAAAAGAGTTGGATGAGTTAATGAATAAGACCTAGCTCCAGATTCATCACTTCCCATAAGAAAATGAGCTATCTCTTGTCCTCTCGTATCAAGTGCTTTGATTTTTTCTTTATTAGTTTTTGCATTTTTGTTTACATCACTCAGTTTTGGAGTTCTTGATCCACCGAGATAAGTTGTTAAGGAGTTCCAAAGAGAAAAATAACACTGGTAAAACTTCTGAGCTTGCTCTTCATTTTTAAACTTAATTTCCATATCCGTATCTTGAAGGAGAATTTCTTCAAGAGGGAGAGAAGGCATCACATGCTCAGGGCTTATCAGATATCCTAGCAAGTAAGGTCTTAAGTGATTTACAGGAAAATCAATTCCTGCCTCATCGAGTACTTTTTGAAAGTACTCATCTCCCTTATAAATCCTATCTTCACCATTCATATTCAGCATAATAATCCTCTTCTCTATATCTTTCCTTCAAGATATCTCTTCCTTTTAACTTCTGGAAACCTTTCGATCGCATAGCGAAGAGATGTTCTTGGAATTTTACTATAATTTTTCTTTAAAAAGGCTTCAAGCTTTTTTAAGTCTTTCTTACCAGCTTCTCTTAACATCCATCCTACTGCCTTATGGATAAGGTCGTGTTCATCACTAAGTAAAATCTGTGCTATTTTGAATACATCTTTTAGGTCATTTTTTCTGATAAGCCACCAGTTTGAAACCATGGCGATTCTTTTAGTCCAAAGATGATCTGACTTTGCCCATTTGTATAGATCACTTCGATCTCTCGCTAATAGATATGGACCGACAATATAAGGACAACTCGCATCAACCAGATCCCAATTATCAACGTATTTAAAAAGCGACACATACTGCTTATAAACCTTCTCTTCTTCCTTTTCACTTTTGGCATTCTTGTATTTGTTAACCAAAATAATTAAACCCAAAAGCCTTTCCTCGTGAATTTGTGACTTAATGAGTTTTTTCATTTCAGCCATTGAAATACCCACATGCTCTTTAGCTACTTTTCTGATATCAGGTACTCGCACTCCTATGAAAAGAGAGTTTTCAGCGTATTGTCCTTTTCCTGTTTTAAAGAATTTTCTAGATTGAGCAGCCGTCTTTCGTTTTGCGTATTTTCTCAATTCTTTTTGTACAGTTTTGAAATCACTCATTCACTACCCTGATTACTTTAAAAGATCTTCGACCATATTAAGCTTATGAAGAACTTTAATCTCTTCAGTTGCTTCAACCATTTTTGATCTTGAAAGTTGCTCCTCTTCAGTATACTTCTCAATAGGTGCGGCATTTTTGACCTTTCCCCCGTATTTCATACCACTATTAATCTCGGTTTAACATGACTTTCTTCTATATTTATTTCCTTGGTCTTCGGTGCTGGAGGTCTGTAGCTCAATGAACTATGCGGTCTATAATGATTGTAATGATAAACCCA
>CALHLC010000017.1 GCA_938034385.1 uncultured Bacteriovoracaceae bacterium | reverse complement strand
GGTGTATCACTATAATCACTATAGGCCTCATAGTTCATTGAATTACAGGCCACCTGCACCCAAAGCTAAAATTATAAAAATAGAAAAAAGCTATGTTAAACCGAGTTTGATAGTGGTATGAAATAAGGGGGAAAGGTCAATTTAATCCAAATTTTTCTATAAAACTATTAATGACTAAATTTGATTTTTCTTCATCACAGACATCTAATTCAAAGAAGTGAAGATTTTCTTTATTGTATATTGAGGAGGATAAAAACTTTTCTTTACTCCTTCCACAGGTTCCAACTATAAAATTAGAGCTCAAATATTTCAAACATAAAGATTCTCCAATTCCTGAAGATCCTCCTGTAATGAAAATAGATTTCTGGGTAGTCATCTCTAAATTTTTTGAATATCTTCTAGAATTAATTGATCAGTAATCCTGTTCATCCTCTCTGTTCGTTTTTCTAGTTTTTTATAGATTTTTCTATAAGCGGAGGTAGTTGTCTCTTTAATCTCTCTAACTCTCGTAATATCATCAAATATTGAAGCTAAAAAGGAATCAGGCATTCTTTTTGCCCATTTAATCTTTGCTTCATTCCAAGATGTTTCTAAAAACATTTCAAATATAAAAGCTCCCGGAGAACGTGCGGTAATTGCCTCATCAACAATTTTCTTAGTATTAATTATCGAGCCATCTACATTCTTTCTTTCTCTATTGACCAGCTCCATCCATTCATCAAAATGCTTTCCTATTTCGTCTGGATTCTTACGTACTACATTACCCATCAACTCAAGACTCTCTGATGAGAATATTCTCATAGTAGCCATTTCAGCATGATCTTTATAGGTTTTAGCAATAGTTTTATTTACATAATCCTCGGGAAGGATCTTTTGATTTTTAAACATGACATCAAAAAAATCACTCATGGCCATTAAGTATTCATCTATAAATTGATGACCTTCTGGACTAACTTCTCTATTTCTAATTTCAAATTTCTCTGGGACCTTTAGATCTTCTAATCTTTTTACTGCTGCTTTCATTTCTGCAATACTTTCTGGATTAGCTTTTTTAGCTTTAGCTGCGATATTAGTTATTGCTTCATTAGCACTTAAGATTTGCTTTTTTAAATCTCCTTTAGAAAATATACCCCATTTACCTTTTATAGCGTTAATAAATCGTACTTCAAGTGACTTATTCACATCTGCAATAAAATGTACTAAGTTCTTAATTCTTCTATCTATATTTTCAACTCCAGCAAACTTAACTTTATCAAAGGTTTTATAAGGAATATCAGAATTGATGACTGCATGTCGAAGAGTATCGAAAGTTATATTTTCTAGTTCATCTTTTGTTACTTTTAAAGTGGTTTTATTTCCCCACCTATATTCTTTCTTAAAATTATGCCACCTCTTCTGCCATTTACTAAGAGATTCATAATATTCACGATTTTGGCGTATATTTTCCTTGACCCTGTTAGACCTAGAAATTTTTGATAAATGATCACTTTGCGGAATACCTTTTGCTAATAACTTCTGTCTATATACTAATCGTAATGCTGCAATATCGGTGATTGCAAAAGCGAGTGCAAAGGCCATATCAAACTTTGCTTGATTATGTTCTTTCTTAATTCGATCAAATGTATCTATTGCATAATAGTTCTCTAAATCCATGCTCTTGCTAGTTCTTAAATTATGAGCTGAGACGATACTCCTTTGAATGTCTAATTGCGGAGGAAGATAAAGCAAACCATATCCTAGTTCGTAAACCATAACACCTAAGAAGAAATAGGAAGTAAATTTTATAAATAATAAATTTGTAAATAATCCACCAACAAATGGAACACCTATAGCAGATAAGCCTCCCAACACAACCATTGCAACGATGAATCCAACTCCCACATAAAGCATTGCTTTTTCATAGACCACTCTAACTGGTTCTATTTTCCATCTCATTCCTTCATTTACAGAGTTTAACTCTGGATTTTGTGCAATAATTCTTTCACGAATATTTTTTGTTTTGGTAAATAATTCATCAAAATCTTTATCATTTTCATGATCTGAATACTTTGCATTACAAAAACTTTGAATTTCTCCATTTTTCCCTAGGTATTGAGCATCTTTTACTACAGTTGAAAAAATAGATCTCAACTCTTTCTCGGGAGGAATTTTCTTAGTTCCAATAACCTTTTTTGTAAATAATTTTAAAAATGTAATATCCCTTACCTTAGTATGTTGAGAATTACTTCCCCACTCCTTAGTCTTCTCTTGAACTACTGTATTGAAAAAAGGTTCAACTTCTAAAAGTTTATCAATATAAATCAAGGCCAGTAGTTCTTGAATTTTAGCCGATTTCATAAACTGGTTGCCTATATTAGTGTTAAAATCCAAAAAATTAAACTTCTCTGCAATATGATATAATTGAAAACCTTTTTCCAGAATTCTATCATCATAAAAATTAAAGTCTACAGTTTCAGTTTTTTTAGGGTCAGGTTCACTAACAGATTTATTTGTAGGTTTTTTAGAATCAACATGACTAGTAGCAAGTAAAGTGTTACACTTCTCACTTCTAATTTTTGATTCCAGAAATTCATTATTACATTGAGATTTCTCTGAATCTGAAAAAGAAACTTTATTTTCACAATTCTCTGCTTGATCACTACTACATACATTTGCTACATTATTAAAATCCGGAGCTTTTAAATTTGGATCTATAATTATATTTACTCTCGTTGATTCTTGAGCAATCTTATTTCTATACAAATTATCATCTCCGTACTTAGAGTAAACCTCTTGATATTTTTCACGAGTATAAGGATGTCTCTTCTTTAATTCTAACAAAGTAGCTGTAAGAATATTCCAAATCTCGTTTGTTAACTCATATTCTTTAACAAGGCTTAGGTCTTCTTTTAGCATCTTTCCAAAAACCTCGGAGTCTCTGGCCTTCTTTTGAACTATTTCCATAAGTTCACTCATAATTTCTTGAGCAAAGTATTGGTTATGAAAGAGTAAATTATCTATTCTCCAGCACGCACCATGTTTACAAAACAATTGATCTTTAATAATAAGACTTTGAATCATAGTAGGTGAAGAAACAGGAAGACTGTACTCTTTAGGAAAAGTTGCTTTTTCTCCTACTTTTTTCTTCCCTCGTGGATTTTTGGCAAAGTAGTCTGTTAATAATATTGCATGTTTAATATTTTCAGTTAAAAAATTATTTAAAGATTTAAATTTTTTCTCATAAGACTGTTTGTAGAGGTTATCTAAAAGAGGAGTTAATCTTTGATCGATTTTTGAAGTCATACTCAATATCCACTTGCTTCCCCAGTTCTGATCAATCATTTTATTAAAATATTTCTCAATAGCAAGTACATCTTTTTTAACAATATAAAACTCTTTATCTTCAGCTGGATATTTTTTTGTAAGTTCAAGACCTCCTACAAAATGATTCATGAAATACTTCACTAAATTTTTCTTTCTCACACTATACGCATCGAGGGCAAGGATAGCACTGATTTTTGATCCACTTAAATTATCTCTTGAAAAGACAGAGTTAATAAAATCAATTTTATTATAACTAATATCTTTTAACTCTAAATTCATTGCATCTTCAGCTGAGAAATAATCAGCTATTGCTTCAATTGGATTATCTGCTCCTTTAAGATCTTCTTGAAAAAAAGGATCACTAAGAATCTCTTTCAACTTTCTTGGAACGTTACCCGCTTTTTCAGGATATTTAATCAAAGTGACGAACACTTTCTGATACTCTTTAGTTGCTTTATCAAGCATCTCTTCATACTCTTTATCACTTTTATCTTTAGTAGAGATTCCACTTGCAATAAGAAAATCTCCATAGAGCAGTTCCCGTACTTCATTAAAAAAATCACCCAACGTATTCAAATATAAATCTTGATTCCATAATGCATGAAGGTAATCGATTGCATCTGTGGATTGTTCTTCATTCCATAACTTAAAAGACAATAACCCATCACCACATTCTGAGATTTTCTTAGCTTTATCTTTAGCAGTAATTCTTTGAATGGCCCAAGAATTCACAATCATTTCTCTAATAGCTAAAAATTGATTAACTTTAGCTAATTGCATCGGACTCTTTGGCTTTTTTAACACTAAGTACTCTATTAAAATTTTATCTTCTGGTCCCATCGTATAAGAAACCATATCTGGTAACTCTTGGGATAAATCAAAGTGAACATACTTTTTGATTGCCGCACTAAATGAACCTTGTAAAGTTTGATAATAATTAGAATATGTCTTGATATGATCTTTTATTAAAACATTATCACCATTTTGAAATTCTTCAATATACTTTAGGAAATGAACTTGAAAGTTAGAGTCATTCATTGCATATAAAGACCTAGTATTTTGTGGAAGAGTTAATCTTTTCATATTTAAACCAGTCTTATTTGATAAAAATTTTGAAAAATATTTATTCGTAATTAGATTTAGACCGATAAGACTTGAAAATCCAAAATTTTTAAAGGACTCATGATTTTTCTCATCATAAAGATGCGCTACTAAAGCATAAAGATAATAAACACCCGGTAAAATTTGTAAATAGTCTTCTTGTAATTTTGTAAGTTTAGATACTGAAGCTTTCCCAAAAGATTTCTTTGCTTTTTCATCAATATCTAGACCAACATAATTTACTAGCCCAACTTTTTTCATTTTATCTTGAACTAACCACAGGATTTGACTTTTTACCAAATACATCTTCTGCATAATACTAAAAAGCTTCTGAGGGAGTTGTGCATTTAACTCTTTATTTTCGAGATAATCATTTACAGTAATAGGTGTACTGTTTTTTTTAAATAGGAAATTATTCGACGTTGAAATTAATGGAAGAAGTTCATTTTCTATGAGTTTTAATCTATCCCAAGTATTATAAGATTTACTCATAAAAGCATTCTCTTCTCCTGAAGCAAGAGTTCTTATTTTATGAGTAATTCCTAGTCCTAAATGTTTTGGTAGTCTGAAATCTGATTTCTCTATAATGCTAGAACATGCAACAAATAAAAGTAGACTTATAATTATTGCATGTTTTTTTTTCACTTAAGTAATATCTTGCTCTTTAATTACTTTAAGATATTCTTACATTTAGATTTTCCATTAGGGCCTATTGCATCCCAATTTTCTCTAGCTTGTCTATCAAGTTCAGCTTCATCTAAATTTTTCAAATATGTATTACCAGCAACAGATCTATAAACATCAAATTTTGATGCATTAGCTCCAGCCTTTTTAGCTGCAGGGAATAATCTCTGCATACCTGCTATAACGTTTGACTTAGATAAAACTTCTGGACAATTGCTTCCAATAAAAGTTGTTCCTGTTTCAGCAGCATTGATTAATGCTAATTGATATAATTCCTTATATTGCATCTTCTTAACAACATCACCTGCTCTAGCTGCATTTCTATATCCTTCCTGAAGAGGCTTTATAACAGAAGTTAAGCCCGCTTTGGATTTCGTATTCGTAAATGCTGCTGCTAATAGTTTTTGATTCGTATAAACAGCTGAAGCATTTGCTTTTACATCACTTTCAAGCAAATATCTCTTCGTTATAGTATTCATACTTGGAGTATCTACTGTAAAGATATCTTGAATCGCTTTGTGATAAGCATTATTTGTACTTGCATTTTTTAAAGCACTGTCAAAATCAACTGCTTTAATAAACTTAGGATCTCCCATTACCTTTATATAAAGGTCAGTTAGAATGCTTTCTTCAGTTTTACTTAATTCGTCTAGGTTTTTATACTGCCTTCCCATTCTAGGATTAATATAATCCATAATGATTTTTTCTGCACCAGCAGTATCTGAACTTCTAACTAATGTTTTGAATGGATGTATTACAGCATCAGCTACAGCATTTGCTTGGGCAGGAGCTCTATAATCAGCACTTGGTGTTAGATAAAATGAATAGTCTTTTCCATCCTGAGTTTTATAATTTACGAGATCAATAGTCTTTTGCTTTCGCAGAGAACTACACGATATTAATAACGAAGCTATAAAAGTAATTTTCAAAAAAGTCATAATTCCTCCAAATGATTATAGAGATATTTTATAGTACTTTTATGAATAATTCATTAGGCAGTTTTATCCAAGGTAAAAATCTTGTTTGAAAAATAAGAAAACAAAAGACCGCCAATAACACTATAGTATACATTAAACTGCCATGGCCCTTCTATTACGAATACGTTGAGGGTAACAAATAAGATATTCACTAAAATCAACGTCAGAACAACTTTTAAGGATAAGTTAAACTCAAAAGTCTTCAATACTTGAGTTAAAAAGATCACTAAGATCCCTCCACCAATCCAACTAGCAATCTTTAATCCAAATTCTAGGATTTCACTGGATTGACTCGCCCCAATAGCAACAATCAATAATAATAAAATAGTAATAGTTGTATCTTTTATAATGACCTTGTGATCTGCCATACTATCTCGATTCCATATATCTACACTTAAACAACTTCCTACTGCATTAATAGTAGAATCAAGTGTACTCATTGTAGCAGCAAGAACTCCTGCTAGCATCAAGCCTCTTAGTCCAACTGGAAACTCAGTGGTTATAAAGTAAGCAAAAATCTTATCTATTTTAATATCAGCCGGTAAACCAACAGCTTGATAATGACTCCATAAAAGGGCCCCAATAGATAAGAACAAAAGTCCGATGGATATTGAGAATATAGATGAAAGCATAATTGATTTTTGAGCCGTCTTTAAATCTTTACAAGCTAATAACCTTTGAACAAAGTCTTGATCCATTCCATGAGTACAAATATCAAATAGAATTCCTCCCACTACCCCAATAAAAAGATCTCTATATAAGTTAGAAAAATCTACTATCTTTCCATTACTATAGGCCTGCCCCAATAATTCCATCCAAGTAAAATTACTAAGATCAGCAATAAGATAATGAGCAAAGAACCCACCTAAAACAAAAATTAAGACTTGATAAAAATCAGTTTTAACAACAACTTTCAGCCCACCAATCAATGTATAAATATAAGTAATCAAAGCACTTAAACCTATTGCAGTATAAATACTGACCTCAAAAAATTGAGCCACTAAAATTGAGCCTGCATAAAGCCTAACACCGACTCCTAAAACTCTCCCTAAAATATAGAAAAGACTAAGAGCAATGTGAGCTCCTCTGCTTGATTTTCTATAACCAATTATTATCTCATAAAGAGTAATCCCCTGCCCATATATTTTCGGAAGAATATATCCTGAAATAATTAATCTTCCTATCGAAGCTCCAAGATAAATATAAATAAAGCTAAAGTTTTTCCCATAAGCAAAAGCAGGAATACCAATGAAAGTCAGGGCCGAAACCTCTGTTGCTATAATAGAGAAAATAGAATCTTTTAAAGTTAATGAATTTCCTGCCAGATAAAACTTGGATAAGTTTACTCGTGATTTATCTGATCCTGCTGAATTAGATTTATTTCTAAAAGCTAATATAAAAATAAAAGCAATATAACCAGCGACTACAAATAGATCAATCATCTTGAGCTAGGTTAATTTCTTCACTTACGCCATAGCGTTTTTCAAGAGATAAGTTTGGTTTTGATTGATAATTTGTAATATTCATTATATCTGCATTCCAAGTCTTAAAACAATATTCTTCACTAGTATCACAAAGATTTTTTATATTTTTGACATATTTTTTCAATTCTTTATCAGTCTCAATAGTATTAAGTGACGTATATAAATCTGTCCCTTCTACACATTTTTGAGTCTCTCTACATTTTTGAGCTTTCTCAATTTTATTCATTCTAAGATCTAGTAAACGTTGCACTTTTCTTTTTAAAGCTAAATGTTGTCCTCTAACATCTTGGGCCCATCTAAGAGAAATTTCATCCCTTGGATCATAGGATAGATATAAGCTTCTAAACATCTCCTCTACCTGCTTCATACTCATTCCTACCTGAGCATATTGTAGATCAACAAAGGTATCAGTTTTTAAATTTTGATAAAAGTTAGCAATTTCTGGATCTTTAGATAAGTTCTCTTGAACTACTAGATCTATTTTTTCAAAAAACTCTACTACTCTTTTATCTCTAGAAGGAGTACTCCAATCGTCATAAGCAACACTACCAAGATCACATGAATTTTGTTGACAAAAATTATAACCATCAGACACAATCAAGTCTCGCTGATAGACAAATTCTTTTATTGCTCCAAGCATAGAAGAAACTGTTGCTCTTGCGTTCATTTTGATATCTAATTTTTCCATTAAATATTTTGTAAAATTAATACTACCATCTAAAAATTTCTCTTGATATTGATCTTTAGAAAACCAACTCATTTTTTTACTCTCAACTAGTTTCCAACTCTTTCTAGATTTCTTAGGCCATCTGAATTTTACAAAACCACCATCTGATTCTGGAATTGCTTTAAAATTTAACATCACCTCTTGAGCCATAGGTCTAACTGCAGTTGGTCTTGTAGAGTATTGTTTTAAAATTGGTACTCCTGACCCATCATAAATAATATTTGAAATTACTCTTACATGTGTTGGATTTAATTGAATCACACCTTCTCGAAATGCTTCCTTACTTAATTGTACTGGGTAAGTATCAGCCTTAAGCGTTCTTGAATAAGTACTATCTTTTAATACTTCTAAGGCCGCTAGAAAGACCTCGTCTTCATACCAAAGCTCACTTCTTTTTAGCTTTTTCCATTTTCTTATAAAGCTATCCTGAGAAATAATTTTCCCAGAACCGGCCATTGAGTTGGCAGCAGGTAAATAATTTATTCGAGCAAAGATCCAACGAAGAACAAAAGCTACGTCAGCACAATCAGTTGAAATATTATGATCAAGAAAAAATGTCTGTGTAAATTCATTTTTTATCCATTCTGAATATTTACTCTCCCACTCAAGACTCCACTCGTTTCTTACTTCCCAGACCTTTTTTGACCTGATCAAGTCATAACCCTTATCAACAATAATTGATTTACCTATCGCAGAGTTTCCATGTTCACTTTCTAAATACTTTGCTCTTGCTTGCTGGCTTCTAAATTCTTGATGAGATACTCTTTGAGCAAGTGCATTTTCTCTAATTAAAAATTCATCTACTATGAATAATTCACCTTCTTCATAAATTTCAGTGATAATTCTTTGATCTTGAGTAGATGTCTTATTTGCGATATTTTTTGAACCTCCACAAGAGATAAAAATAAAGGTCATTAAGACAAGTACACTTTGTTGTTTAAATAGATTCATCGACAATTCCTCATGGCAGGTTTCGTATTAACTCAAACTACTTTTGAACTAATGGTTTCGCTAGTTCATCATAGCGTGGATGAAATATTTACATAACAACGAAGTGCGTCAACCCTCTCAATACTTGTCAAAACCAACACTGATCACTAATCTTCAAAAACAAATATATTAAATAAGGAAAAATAATGGAATTAGTTAAAAAATCAGGTGAATTTTCAATTTTTAAGAAAAAAAATAATCGATTTTGCGTTCAAAATAAGAATAAGAAATATGTTAACGGTGATAAAAAGCAAGAAGTTCTTCTAGCTGAAGGTCTTATTACTATTAGTAAAGCAAAGGCTAAGCCAGTTGAACAAGCTCCAGTTGAAGCTGCTGCTCAAGCAACTGAGGCCACTGCAGAAGATACTCCTGAAGCATAGAGTAAGTTATACTAATAAAGAATCTGTACCATAGATAATTTTATGTTGTTGGGGGATAATTCTAAATCTCCCACCCTCATCATTATTCCACTCATAAGTCTCTTTTATTAACTCACGATTAAAGCTTGTTCCTGGAACAAAGCTTGGCGTAATAACCCAAACTGGATGAATCTTTAATTGATCATAAATTCTCTTATAGGCCCTTGAGATATATTCATAATCACTTTCATTCTCTACCACAGACTTTATTTGATATTTCCCTGGGTAAGTTCCAATAATATGAATTAAGTGCGAAATAGGTGTTTTAACCCCCGTTGAAGGCGTTTTAAAGTCAAAGCTAATAAAGCTCACCATATTAAATAATTCGTCATCCACTCTTGTTCCAGAAGCTTCTATATTAACTTGGTAGCCTTTTGAGATAAGCTCAGCACTGAGCTCTTTAACTCTAGGAAGATGAATGGGATGCATTGGATCTCCACCAGTAATAGACACTCTTTTAAGATTTTTTGCCTGATCATCAATAGTCTTTAGTAATTGCTTCATCGAATAAGCAATTCCTCCAGAATTAAAATCCCAAGTTTCTTTAGAATCACAATTAATGCATCCGATATTACACCCTTGAAATCTAACAAAAACTTGAGGAGTTCCTATTAAAACTCCTTCCCCTTCCGTAGCCGGATAGATTGAATGAATATAAAACTTTTCACCAGTCATGGATGATTTCTAACACAAGATGAATTTAAAAGGAATCGGGAAACAAGATTCGAGAAAAAAGTACATAAAAAAGAGGGCCATCTGCCGTATGACCCTCATTTTAGACTTCCTGTCTGATCTAGCAACATCCATGTCGCCATACTAAATTATAGCACTCTCTGGGAACTTAGAAAGATAAAAAACATTTTTTCCCATGACTTTCTAACTTTAAACAACTGACTTTCTTGTCATTCTATTTCATAATTAGGCATGAGATATTTATCCTTTGATTTAGAAGCAACTGGACTGGAGCAAAATGACCTCATTATTGAGTTTGCTTGTCTTCCAATTGATATAAAAGAAAAAGCCTTACTAGAAGAGTTAAGTTTTCATCGCTTTATACAATGTCCAAGCTTTGATGAACTCAAGCCCAAACTCAATCCTTGGGTTGTAAAAAATAATGAAACACTTATCAAAAAAGCTCACCTTGAAGGTGAAACTCTAGAGAACTTTAAAGTAAGTTTTGAGAGTTATTTAAACCAAAGTGAAATTAAAAAATTTTTTAATAACCAACCTATAGTCTTATTTGGCAAATCAATTAATGCAATCGACCTTCCATTTTTAAATCGAGATCTTGGATGGGAGTTTATGAGAAAGTATTTTTCTCATAGAGTATTAGATTTAAGCTCTATTAGTTATTCTTTCATGGATAAAGGTCTACTTCCTCCTGGTAGTGAATCGGGGTCAAAGCTTATGAACTTTTTAAAGATGGGAGAAGTCGCTCATACGGCATTAGAAGATTCTATTAATACTGCAAAAATGTATTTTAAAATTTTAGATATATAAAATTATCTAGAAACTAGTTCGTCTTGATAATAATCTGCTGGGTTCATTGCTTTGTTAGCAAATCGAATTTCAAAGTGTAAGTGGTTTCCTGTCGATCGTCCTGTACTTCCAACTTTAGCAATAATTTCACCACGACTTACAATATCACCTTTAGATTTTAAATTTCTACTCGCATGAGCATAAACAGAATGATAATCGGCGGTATGTTCTATAATAGTTACGTTTCCATAACTTCCCATCCATCCAGAATAAATTATTTTTCCTGACTCAGCTGCTAGAATAGGAGTCCCTTTTTTTGCACCAATATCTATACCTTTATGCATTCTTTTCTTATGGCCCATTTTTCTTTTTCCATAACCGGATGTCACTCTGTAATTGTCTTCAAGAGGCCAAGTAAATTGTAATAATCTATCTCCAGTTTTCTCATCAAGTGGAAAAGAATAATCATAATTAATTCTCTGGTGAGCTGATGCAACTGATCTCGTATAATCAACTGTATCACCTAGTTTGATTAACTTAGGTTTAATTTGAGGTATGAAAACCAAAGATCTTCTTTTTCTTGCTAAGATTTTTTTATCAATTTCAGAAAAACCACTATGATGACCATGATCTTCATGAGTTGAATCAGATGTACTTTTCACTTTAAAGAAATGACCACTTTGAATAGTAGAACAAGAGATATAACTGAAAGTAAAAATGATTAATCCTAGTAGTCTCATTAAAATCCTTGATTTAGTGCTTCTATTAATTTTTTAAGCTTATCTAAATTTACAATATCTCCAATGATAACCGGTAATAAGCTTACGGACACGTACCCATCAAGAATTGCCTGGCAATCAGAATTAGCGATATCTTCATGTCCCTCTAACTTGCCTACAATCCAATAATAATCCCTATCACGACCATCTGTTCTTTTATCTATTTCCTCGGAATAATTCCTGAAACCTAAGTTAGTCAGTTTTATTCCCTTGATTTTAGATAATTCAATATTAGGAACGTTGATATTTAACAAGGTTCTTGGTTCTAAAATTTCATTAATTCCAGCTTCTACAAATTTCTTTACAATAGTTGCAGCACTTTTAAAGTGATAACTTTGATCTTCAACTAAAAATTTACATGCAAGACTCACTGCAATTCCATTAACTCCATGAAATACTGCTTCTCTTGCACCGGCAACTGTAGCTGAATAATATATATCTTGAGCCAGATTGGCTCCCCTATTAATACCAGAAACGACAAGGTCTGGAAGATTATTTTTATGAAAATGACCTAATGATAAAAGAACACAATCTGCTGGAAAACCTGTGCAATAATTTTTATTCTTCCCATAATTTTTAACCCGTAAAGGTTTATCTAAACTTAAACTATGACCACTAGTTGATCTTTCTCCACTTGGTGCCATAACATGTACATCCTCACTTACTTCAGAGAGCTTTTCATGTAAACTCTCTAGTCCTTCAGATTCATAACCATCATCATTAGTTAATAAAATTTTCATCTCACTCCTTAGATTACACTAAATGATTCGGATAATATTAAGCTGAGATAAGTACGATTTTGATTAGAGAATAAATTTATCTCTTATAATTTCAAAAAAGCTTCAAAGAATTGATCTTGATCAATAGTTCCGATAGATTCTGGATGAAATTGGTAAGTTATGCACTTATTCAAGGACCCTGCATACACAACACCATCTTGAATCAATGAACTGACCTTATTTTTTGACTCACTATTTTCGACTACCTCTAAAGAGTTATACCTTTGTACTACAATTTCTTTACTTGAAATGTTTAAGCGATCTTGCCAATTTTGAGTCAGAGCTACTTTTTCAACAAATCCATGAATAGGTTTAGAAGAAATTCGTACTATGAATCCTAAGGCATTTAAAATAATTTGATGTCCTAAGCAAATTCCAAGTATCTTATAATCATTAAGAATTTTAAATTTCAAAGTTTCATATAAATGTTTGTGAGATTCTGGTCTGCCCGGACCTGGACCTAATACAAAAAATTCTTGAGATAACTCTTTATCGTTTAAATCATCTTCAAGTTTTTCGAAGGGAAGTATTAAAGGAACATAACCTTTTAGAAAAAATGATGTTGCAATATTGAATGTGAAGCTATCTTCAAAGTCATAAATCCGAATACTTTTCAATAAATTCTCCGAATATTATTATTTTCCCACTTCCCATCACCAAAATTAATATTAAAGTCTATTCCAAAACTATCGTCCTTGGGTCTTTGCAAGTAATATCCTGATAAATACCAACAATTATTATCTCCTAGGTATTGAAGAGTTGATCTTCGACTGACAAAACTTCCTGATGAAAAATTCCGACCTTCGTAAATTGAAGCAACAAAATTCTTTCTAATAACTAAGTCAACTCCCCAATAATATAGTTTTCTATTTGAAAACCCATTATAGCTGTATCGGTTTAAGATTTTTAAATTCCCAAAATCATTTCTTAAGGTTATATCTCCGATAAATTGTTCCGAATCGTAAAAGTAATAATTTTGTAAACTTAAGCTAAATTTCTTACTAAAGTGATACCCCAACTTTGTTCCTAATCTTGTTAGATTTTTAACAAATCCTGCATTCTTATCTATCTGATATCCTTGTGAAAAATTCAGATAAGCTAATTTATGATAATCAAAGTTATCTTCAGCAAAACTCGCATTCTCATCATAAGAATTTTTCTTATGCCTTTTACGAATCAAAGAGTGGTTCCAATACATAGCAAAAGTGTTGCTACTTACTGGCATTTGAGTTCTGGTATATTCTTGTCCCAAAAGATGCTCTGTAGACCTAATAGAATCCCATGTATCAAAAAGTCCACCAGTATCACTTATTTGATTTCTAAATACTGAATTCCCACTTTCTTTTTCAAAAGGAATATAATAATGAGAAAATTTAACGGTTTGAGAATGCCTCAAAGAAGTCTTAAAGTTAAATTGAGGTTGCTCGCTTTTGCTTAAATCAAGTTCTTCTAAAAAACCAATAACTTCTGAGCCAGCTTTGTTGGAAGAAGTCTCACTTTTAATCTCTTTTTTAGCAATACCAAAAATTTTCTCAAAATTAATGACGAAACTTGTATCCAATATTCCACTATATTTAAAGAAATCATCTCCTTGGCTTTTATTAAAAAAGTATTTCTGAGCATCAAATTGATAATTCATATCAATTCGATATATTCCTGGGTTGAAAAGTTCAAGATTAAAATTGTTTTGAAAATTAACTCTCTTAGCATTTCTTATCTTTCCTATGTTTTGAAAAGTATCTTGTTGAAAGTTTGAGAATTTTAAAGATGAGTTAGCATTCAAATATCTTAAAAATCGTTTTTTACGATCAAAAATCTTAACAGGTGTAGACGTTAAATATATCTTTGGTAATAAGTTAACTGTATTATCATTCAAGTCAAAGAAGGAATCGTATTGATCCACTTTATCAGAAAGAAAACTCTTCTTAATACTCACCAAGCTTCCTAAGTTAAACAGCTCAGATCTATAGTCTATAAAACTACTTAAACCATAATTCTCTTCCACTATATCAGATTTTGCAAAATCATTATGTTCATAGTGAAAATCAAGATCACTAAAATTTTGTAGTTTTAAATGGAAATTTACATTTTCCAATAAATCAAAATTCATCTCATGCATGAGTCCATATCTATTGGATTTCTTTTGATAGGTATTATAGACATCATCATACAAGTATCTAAATCTTGTTTTTAAATATGAATTGGAATTAAATGCTTTTCTAAACTCAAAATCACCTCCTGGTCCATGGCGTGACCAAAAAGTTGGTTCGAGAGTCATATCAGTAGATTGATTTATTGCCCAAAAAAATGGAACTTTTAAAGAATGGCTTGTTATGCTTTTCTTTAAATTGGGATCTATATTACTTTTGAAATTTTTTCTTCTATATTCAGGAAGTAAAAAACCTGTCTGACGATTATTTTTAATTGGGAAAACAAAATAAGGAATATAAAAGAAATCAACTCCTTTAATTCGAACCAGTGCTTCAGAGATGTGAACATAGTTTTTTAGTTGAATCCGAATTTTCTTTCCAAATATAGTCCATGATTCTGTACAATCTAAACAAGTTGTAAACTCTGCATTTTCAGTTTCAAACTCATCATCACTTACCTTTCGAATTGTCCCCGCTATCACTTTAAATTCTGGTGAAATTAATCGGGCATTTTTAATAGAAATACTTCTTTGTTTATAATTATAATCAATTCTTGAACCATATAGAGTCATTTCAGGATTAACTAGCCGAACATTACCTTCAAGAGTTAGATCTCCAGAACTTTTCACAAAGCGGGCCTTCTCTCCATAAAGTGTTTGGTTCTCATCAACAATAACTACACTGCCAAGTGCTTCAAAGATTTCACCTTGATTTTTACTTAAACCTTTATTTGCATAAATTTGAACTCTCTCAGAAATTTTTAATTTTAAATTCACCTGAGAAAATATTTTTGGTGATTTGAATATCGTGCAAGATATTAGAAATAAAATAATATGAACCGGTAAAAAGAACTCTTTTTTTATTCTTGTTTCTTGAATATCTAAATGCATCTTCCCAAGTTTCAATGACACCTATCCTATCGGAGTTTATTGACCTTGCGATCCCTTTTAAGGTTTCCAAATCAATAGATTTTATATGATCAAATGAAGTTACTAATATTTTACAATTATTATTTGAATAGGCCAATAATGATCTAAGTATATTAGAGATATCTACCTTGTTTCTTCGAGAGCTTGAATACACTATCAATTCCGGCTTTAATTCCTTTTTACAGATATCTTTACCAAGCTGTCTAATCCCTTCAACATTATGGCTGCCTGACAGATACAACTCACTTTCTTCAAAAGAGAAGTGCCAGTTTCTTAGTATAGGTCTATTTATGCCTAAATTTCCTCTTTTTAAACCAAGTTCAATACCAATAAGATTAGCAATTTTTAGATTATAGTCATGAAAATTATCACCTTCTCCCACTAGAAGTTGATCAAAGATACCAATCTCATACACTTGATTTTCAATACAATATTTTTTTATCAAGTTTCTTAAATATTTTTGTTTAACTCCATGAATTAATAATTGATTTTTTCTAGTAATTCCAAGTTTTTCAAAAAGAATTTCTTTTAAACTTACCCCTAAAAACTCTTGATGATCTCTTGAAATAGAAACGACAGCACTAATATCAGCATCCAATAAATTTGTAGCATCCAGCCTTCCACCTAAACCAACTTCAAGAATTAAAAACTCAACATTTTTTCCCTTTATCCAATATAAAAATACATAAAATAAAAATTCATAAAAACTTAACTTATCATTTTTCTCATTAAGTATTTCAAAACATTCTTGAATGTTTCTATTCAAGTCCTCATAGGATATATTTTCTCCATTTAAAATAAATCTCTCTCGAATTGATAAAAGATGAGGTGACGACCACAGTCCGTACTTTTTCTTATTTATAAGTAACTTTTGTCCAAGATTATAACTAACTTCCCCTTTTCCATTAGTTCCCCCTACGGTAATAATTTTCATCTTATTATCAAGAAGATCTGAAAAGACAGGCCTTATTCTATCCAATCCTCTCTCAAGAGCACTTCCATAGTTTTCAAACCCAATTTCATCTTTAAGGAAATTTAAAATTTTTTCTTCTAATTTAGAGTCGAAATCATTCATGAAAGAAATTTTAAAAAATAAGAAATCTTCTCTTTAAGTTGTGTTCTATGAATAACTTGATCGATAAACCCATGATCTTTTAAAAATTCTGACCTTTGAAATCCTTTAGGAAGTTTCTGTCTCATTGATTGCTCAATAACACGTGGACCAGCAAAGCCAATTAGAGAATTTGGTTCAGTAATATTAAGATCGCCAAGCATAGAAAAACTTGCAGCACATCCTCCAGTAGTAGGATCTGTTAAGAGTGAAATATATGCAATTGAAGCATCTCGCAATTTCTTTCTACAACTTAGAGTTTTAGCCATCTGCATAAGTGATAAAATCCCTTCTTGCATTCGTGCTCCTCCAGAAGCACTTATAATTAAACAAGGTATTTTATGTTTTAAAGAATATTCCATTGTTTGAGAGATTAACTCTCCACAGACAACTCCCATAGAGCCACCCATAAATGGAAAATTCATAATCGCACAAGAGACTTCTAAATCATTTATTTTTCCAATAAGTCTTATAACACTTTCATTGTCGCGAGTTTTATTTTTATAATTCACTAATCGTTCTTTATAATTTTGCTTATCTTTAAATTCTAAAGGATCCTTACTTTGTAATTTAGAATCAAATATTTTGACCGACCCTTCATCAAAGATAAGGTCAACTCTCTCCCGCCATGAGATTCTGTAATGATAATCACAGAACGGGCAAACATTTGTATTATTGACTAATTTTTCAGTACTTAATATTTCTTGGCACTTAGTACACTTTTTCCAAATACCAGTGAGTCCACTACCAGAACCTTTTTTGGTGTTTTTTAATTTAGGATTCTCAATTTTTTCAAACCATGCCATAAAGTAATTTTATCCTCTTTAGTTCTTATCGCCTACTAATTCTTTATACATCTCTTTACTATCTCTACTTAAAATTTCACCTAGCAACTTAGCTAAGTCTTTTTTCTTTCCTGGATTATCTAATACCTTTTCTGCTAGCAATTGTAAGTGCTCATTATCAAGATTATTCTCTTCTTGATTATTGGCTTCTAGAACTAAAACAAATTCACCTCTAAAATCAATTTCCTCAAAATCTATTTCACTTGGATGATCATACCTATAAGCATTTTGGAAAGTTTTAGAGATTTCTTTGATTACACTTACTTTAAAATTTAGCTTAGTTTCTATTAAAAGATTGAGCGTAGCTTCTAGACGCCTTGGAGATTCAAAAATAATGCTTGTACCTCTATATTGAAATAAGTTTTTAAAAATATCTTTAATTTGTGAATCTTTCCTTGGTAAAAACCCAATAAATTGAAATGGTTGAGATCTCAAGCCACTTAATTCTAAAGCACTAATGACTGAACTAATTCCACCTATAGAATCAACACCAACATTATTTTCAAGACAATACCTCACTAAAGGGTAGGCCGGGTCTGAAACAATAGGACTGCCAGCTTCACTTACAAAGTAGACATCTTTATGATTTTTTAAAATCTCTATAATTTCTTTATATTTTTTTTCATGAGAGTGATCATGAAAAGAAATAATTCTCTTTTGAGAAGGATCTATACTGAAATAATCAAGTAACCTCTTAAAGGTCCGCGTATCTTCGCTCACAAACAAATCTTTAGACTTCAGAATCTCTAGAGCTCTCAAACTAATATCTTCAGGGTTTCCTATCGGAAGGGTCAAAAGTACTAGTGACCCAAAATTTCCTACGACTGACTGCATTATTTCCTCTTGATACAATATAAACACAAGATTACATCGTGGGTACATGTTTTACAAAATTAAGGAGTTGAAATGTCTATAAAGGCCACTATTTTACGAGATTCGGTAGGAAATATCATTGTTCAACTCAAAGGATACCTAGACTATGCAAGCTCTAGACCTCTCAGAGAAACGCTTGAAGACGTATATTTAAGCTATAATAATGTCGAGATTAAGATTGATATGTCAGGAGTCAGCTTTATAGGTAGCTCAGGCATCAGCCATTATGTAAATACGATGAAATCTATTTATCAAACTGAGTTAAAAACCATTCAACTTACAAACGTCGATAAGGATTTTAAGAGGGTTTTTGAGCTCTACGGACTTAGTAATAATATTGTAGAGATTGAAAACTTTAGTCTTGATGATGACTGGCAAAGCAAAGTTAAGCAAAAGCCAACTAGGGCCTAATCTTTCTCTTTAGCCTTAAACTTACGGGGACATCTAATACTTTTGATAGAAATTCTTGGGAATTTCTCAGTCTTTTCATTTGATAAAATGAAAGGGCCATAAGCTTTGAAGTCTTAGCTTCAACAAGTAACAATTGTTTCTTTGAAAAATATGCAACATCAATTTGGCCACAATTTCTAGAACGTAAAAGTTGTGATGAAATTAAACATGCAGGGTATTTCTCATGAAGCTTTGCAGACAACTCCAATTCGAAAAATTCACCTTTGTTACTTCTCAAGAACAATGCTCTCTAACACCTTTAAAGCTTTTTCTATGAATGTCTAAAACACCTAAATTAACAATTGCTTCTTTATGAAATTTTGTGGGGTAGCCACTATGATTTTCAAATCCATATCCAGGATAAACCTCTCCCATCTTTAACATTAAAAAGTCTCTATACTCTTTAGCGATAATCGAAGACAAAGCAATAAAAACAGATTTAAGATCTCCTTTCACAAGTGAAGATATTTTCGTAAACCCTTTTTTTTCAAAAACTTTATTTCCATCCAGGAGAGCATAAGCTTTCAAGTTTGATTTCCCCCTATATGTAATAGACAGTGCTCTTTTCATTGATAACAAGGAAGCTTGCAAGATATTAATCTCATCGATTTCTTTTTCATTACAACTTGAAAGTGCAAATCCCATATACTCATTAAGGATGTAGAGTTTGTTTTCTCTTAAGCTTTCTAAATCAATATTCATCTGATCCAAAATAGCTAATCTCTTCTTTTGATTCAATTTCTTTGAGTCTGTAACATTGATATTTTTTAGAAATGAAATTTGTGAGTTCACTCCCGCAGGAAAGAGATAAACACAACTTGAAACAACAGGGCCTGCCAATGGACCTCTCCCAACTTCATCACAATAACAAAAAATCTCACCCATAGGGTGAGATTTAATATAATTTAGATCTGAAAAATTTAGATTATTTTCTAGTGAAGTCGATTGCAACTCTAGCTTCTTTACCAGTTCTATCTCTTAGATGGAATAGTTTAGCTCTTCTAGCTTTACCTCGAGAAGTCACTTCTATTTTATCAATAATTGAAGCGTGGAATGGAAAAGTTCTCTCTACTCCAATACCATCAGACATTTTTCTAATAATAAAATGACCATTGATAGAGTTTTTTTCTTTCATCCCTATACAAATCCCTTTAAAAACCTGAATTCTAGTTTTTGATCCCTCAACGATTTTTACATGTACCGCTAATGAATCTCCTGTTTTAAATTCTGGAAAACTTTTTACATTTGGATTTAAGTGAGCTGCATTGATTTTATCAACTAAATTCATAATTACCTTCTTATCGTTTAAACATTTCCATGGGTCAGAACATCAGCTTTTAAATGCCCAGAGGGAGTGTCTTTTTTAATTAAGTGAAAATAACGAGATTTGGGCAAGTTGTCAATTCTATCCAGTTAAGCTGCACTGCGCAGCAATTCTATACTTATTGCCCTCATTTCAATCATCACTCGAGAATTAAGAGATTTTAAGAACTCTAAAGTACCCAATATCTCTTTATACCGATATAGGTGATTCATGAAAATATTTACAATTTTAATGTTACTAACTTGCAGTGTCTACTCTGGAACAGGAATATATCCTATAAAAAACTTAGAGATCAACTCCAGTCCTAAAGAACTCGCCTTTATTACAAAAATTGCAAAAGATGCTCAAATTGTAGGAATTGGTGAGAGTGGTCATGGTTCCCAAGGTTATAATAAAGCTAGAACCAAGTTAATTAAACATCTTGTAGAGAGAATGGGATATAGATTAATTTTACTTGAAGAAGGATTTGATAAAACAATAGCAGTAAATAAATATCTTAAAGCTTGTAGTAAGAATTCAAATATCCCTGATCCACAAAATATTTTAAAGAAATTAAATAGCATCTACCAAAATAAATCAAGCCAAAACCTCTTAGAATACTTATGTCGTTTTAATATAAAACATCCCAAAGACCCTGTCGTTTTCCAAGGGATAGACATATGGGAAGACCCTTGGACTTTCAGGGAAATCATAAAAAAAGCAACAATATTAAGTGATGAAGAAAATATTAAGAAAGGATATAAAAAAGCATTTAAAAACTGCTTTGCATGGCAAGTTGATTCTTTAGAAGAAGCTAAAAAATTGCCTAGTTGGAAATATCTTCTTGAGACATGGAGACTACCTGTTGAAGAACATAGAAGATGCCTTGCTGCTTTATTTAATCTCGACTTTCATATCGATGGTAGCTCAATAAAACTAAAAATAAAATTTCACATAAAACATGCCATTAGAGTTGCATCCGTTTTTGAACGCTTCAGAGATTTAAATGTATTTCATAAAATCAAGGCCTTAAATCTTCGTGACGATATGCAAGCTTATTTATCAATGAGATGGTTTCAAAGGTTTAAAGAAAATAAAAAAACAATACTTTTAGCTCATAATATCCATGTCTCAAAATTCCAATCAAATGTTGTCCCATCTGATCATGGCTCAACAAACAAATGGGTTAACGTTAGATCTACTGGAGAAAACTTGCGAGCTTCTTTAGGATCAGGCTATAAATCGATCGCTCTCACAGGATATAAGGTTTCTAGTTCTAGAGATGGTGATTACCCTGTATTGAAAAGAAACGATTCACTTGATTATAAACTGAAAAAAATCAGTGAGCGATATAAACTAGGAAATTATCTAGTTGTTGATCCTAAGAAAAATTGGATAAAAAAACAAAATTGGTGGATGCATAATGAATCTCTTCCAATGTATCAAAACCCATCAGAACAGTTCGATGCAATTTTCTTCATTAAGCACTCACCTGCGGCAGTAGGTTTTTAATATCTATCTAATTCACTACTGATAAATTTTATGCTTGGATAAACAGTATGCTTAATTAGTGGATTCCAAAAACCAGAAACGAATAGTTTATAAAACTCGCCAATAGTCACCTCTTGTCTAAATTGGTTTCTGAAGCGTCCATTTTTGATAGAGCAGATTTCACGGCCATATCCATTCTTAGATCTAAAATATAAAATCTTATCATTATTCTCAAAAGATTCTTTCATAGAAAATAATACCCTCTCATCTCCTCTATATTTTCTAAAATATGTAAAATTGGACTTGGCCTCTCTAAACTCTTTAGTAGACCAAATCACATGTTCATCATTCTTATATTTTCGATAGTATAAGAACGAATCATCATTTTCCTTAAAACTTTTAGTAGAAAAAATCACTTTATCATTACTTTTTGAATGTCTAAGATAGTAAAATCTTTGATTCATAGATTCAAACAACCTCTCTGAAAAAGACACTGTTCCATATTGATATTTATGATAATAAATGAAGTCCCCTTCAACATTAGAAAAAACATTTAAAAAGAAATTTTGTGATTTCTTATCAACAACGTTTTTTATACATCTATTCATTTTTTTCAAAATTAACTTAGAATCATTAAAAAGACTTTGCATTGATTGAATCTTTATTTTACAAACTTCGTGAGCTTGTAAGTTAAAGGATAAGACGAAAAAAAATAGACTCGTTTTCAAATATTTATTGATACTCATAAAAATCCTTCTCTATAGTATGACTTCATTATAGATTAATATTCGATTGATTAAAGAGAAAAACTCATAGATTCTCTATCTGGACATAAAAGCTTGGGTAATACAGAGTTTTAAACTTCTTCTAAAGTTTAGAAGACAAAACAAAAAGACAATCTTTAATTTTATAAGTGATAAAATCCTTGAGCAAAATTAGGATAAGAACTACCTTTACCTGGGAACACATCTCTAGCAAGTTCAACTGTTCCTGATTTATTTATTCTCCATAACTCATGACCACTTTCTCCATCAGTTGCACTAAAATAGAGATAATCTCCAAAACTATGAAGGGATTTAGGATATGAACTTTCTATACCATTATTCAGATCTCTCACAAGGGACTTTTGTCTTGTTGTTAAATCATATGACCATAATTCATAGCCAGAATTTTGAGTATAAGCACTAAAATAGAGTTTATTATTAAATGCTTCAATATAACTTGGTTTTGAGCTAGAACTTCCTTCAAATATATCGCTAATAACTCTTAGTTGATTAAACTGAAGATCACATAATTCTGTTCCACTACTAGAGTCTCTACAACTCCCATAGAGAACACCATCATAAGATTTTAAAAACTTTATATCTAAATCCGTGGTATCTACTTTTGATAAAACATTCTTTTTTACTTTATAAAGATGAGATCTATAATTTGATCTCCCTTGACCATCTGTTAGGCCCGAGAAATATAGTTCATCTCCAAGCACTGTTAAAAATCGGGGAAAAGTATCTCGACCAGCCAGTACATTATCTTCAACAACTAAAGTATTTTTCCCATCATGGTAAAATAATTCATTACCGTGAATAGTAGTGCTAGCACTGAAGTATAAGATTCCATCCGAAACAATAAGTTGAGCTGGATCAGATCCTTTAGTTCCACCTTGTAAATCTTTCACCTGGACAATATTTTGATTTTTATACATTCTCCATAATTCTCGTCCTGTCTCACCATTAGTGGCACTAAAATATAATCCATCTTTATAAACTGTTAAGTGCTTAGGGTTAGAGCTACCGGTAATATTTATATTTTTAACAAGAGTAAGGGTACTTCCACTTAGTTTATAAAGTTCTCCATTTTTTCCATCTATATCATATAGAGAGAAATAAAATGAATCATTAAAGTATGCAAAAGAGCTCATCTCTAAGTTAAAAGGGATATCTGTCACTTCTTGAATTTTCCCTTTGAGATTAAGTGCGTAAAGCTTTGAAGTCCCTTGTTTATTACCAACAAAGAAAGTAACTTCATCTTCACCGCCAGCTATTGATCTATTATCTTGGTATTTACTATTTAGTGAACTTAGAAATTCACCACATGATAAAAGTAAAAAAATTAATATATATTTCATTTGTCTAACTCCACCATGAATGAAATTCCTAATTTAATAAACTTCAAACCTTTATCAACATTTCCGTTAACTTTATGCAAAGTATCCCCTGTCGTATGAATAGTTGGGTTGGCTCCATTAAAGCTAGATTCAAAAGGAAAAGAAGCTGGATATCCTTGATTTGTCCATGATGCATGATCAGAGCAACCATAACCACATTCAGTTTCAGCATATCGATCAGAACCAATGTATTCAATAATTAAATCTTTAACAAAATTGTTTTGAGCATTATTCGTAAAGTCAGTTATTACATAAATTTTATCATCTATATTATTATATAAAGTCATATCCATTTGGATAACACCAAGAACTTCTTTATTTTGTCCCTTAATGTAATTTACATAATCAGCCGAACCTAAGAGTCCATCTTCTTCTGCTGCATATCCAACAAAGACTAAGGTATGTTCTGGTTTATAATTAGATTCAACCAAGACTTTTAACACTTCAGTCATTGTCGCTATTCCTGACGCATCATCATCTGCTCCAGGAGCATGACCAACACTTTGGGTATAGTTCTTTGAATCTAAATGTCCACCAATGACGATCATCTTATCACTAGATCCCTTTAACTTAGCTACAACCGAAGGTTGAGACCATGGGTGATGAAAAAACACAACTTCGGTATCATCTCTGCTTTTCGTAATTTTTCTCCATTTATTTAAAATCCATTCACTTCCATCAACGCCCGTTGGACTTCTAAAATATCTTGAATAATAGCTCGAGATTTCTTCAATGGTCTTTTTAAAATGACTCTCTGAGATTTTTGAAATCATAGGATTAACAATTGATTGTCTTGAAATAGAATAGTCCATTAAGATCGATTGAATTCCTTTTTGTCGATTTGAGCTATTCATAACTTCTATGGCCCTAGCTTCATCAAAGAATGTTGAACCCGCACCACAGACAAATTCTTTTTCATGGATCATATCTGAAAACTTCGTGATATTATATTCAGTCGTCTCAACAAGAAGAAGTTTTTCACTTTCTTTTAAGATTCTTATAGATTCCAGATCTAAATCTTGAGCATGCTTTTCAAACCTTTTTTTATCAATTACTTGATATATTTTTTGAGAAAAGCAAGAGAATGAAAAAATGAGTGTTAGTATAATATATTTCATCCCTTATATTTTAAGGGATTTTAAGTACTTAAATCATTGCAGGAAAAGTTCTCAGCCTTTTAGTTGAGATAAATAGATGGCAACTGCTGATCTAACAGAGAGATGATTATAGCCATCTGAATTGATACCAAGAATAGGATCTACGGAATAATCTTTTTGCTCAAGTATTTCAGGATGAAGGCCATGCCCTGTTCCGAAAACTAACAAAATAGGTCTGTTCTCAGTTTGTGAATATTTTTGCAACTCCTCCATTGAACCATTTGATTGTTTAAAATTCGCTCCAGTCATTGCAATTATAGGATTTTCTAATTCAGAAGTAATATCTTGAAATCTATTTTTTATTTCAATAAAAGATAAAGCATCGGCCCTATCAGGATTATATATATGAGCAAAGTCTTTATTCCAATAACCCAAAATCTCATTAATCAAAGCATGTTGCTTTTCTATAGGAGTCACAATGAAGTATTTTGAAACTCCAAAAGTTCTAGAGCTTCTTGCTATATCATGAATATCTAAATTCGTTACACTTGTTGTAACTTTCTCTCCATTTTTATTTATAATTGGATGGTGAACGAGAGCGACATATATTTTAGGATTCAACATTACCCTCCAGAAGATCAGGTCTATATCTTTTAGTCATCTCTAAAGATTTCTTAATTTTATATTCTTCAATATTCTTATGATGCCCGCCTAATAATACCTCAGGAACACTTAATCCTTCAAACTCTCTAGGCTTAGTGAAGTGCGGATACTCAATTTTATTATCTTGAAAAGACTCTTCTATACTAGAATTTTTATTACCAAGAAACCCCTCAACAAATCTCAAACTAGCATCCAATATACTCATTACCGCTAACTCTCCACCAGTTAACACATAATTACCAATTGAGATATATTCATCCACATACTTCTTTAAAAACCTCTCGTCTATACCTTCATAACGACCACAAACAAACACTAATTCTTTTTCTTTATCATTATAAATCTTCTTTGAAATTTCTTTAGCCATTTGATTGTCAAAAGTTTTCCCTCGAGGACCAGGATAAATAATATGTAAATAATCTCTAGAGATTTTAAACTCTTCGATTATTCCAGTATTAATAGAATTTGCTAATACATCTGGTCTCATGACCATTCCATCTCCTCCTCCATAGGGATAAGCGTCTACACTCTTATAATTTCCAAGAGAATAATCACGAATATTTATAACCTCTAATTTCAAATCAAAATTATCACTTCGATCACCACTTAGTGCCTTGGAAATCACTCCACAACTTTGAAAAGCATTAAAGTACTCAGGAAAAAGAGTAAGAATGAAGATTCGTTTTTTTCTCATCTACAAATATTCCGGTAAAATAACTTCAATAATATTTTTATCTAAGTCTATCATTTTGATAAATTGATCAATCAAAGGAATCTCTATGGAGTTCTCCCCCTTAACAACTAATATATCTTGAGCTCCGTTAGAATAAAAATTATCTACCTTTCCATAATTTAATCCGTTAGAGATAACATCTAGATTAATTAGATCATTTAAAATTATTTCATTATCATCACAATCAATATCTGATCTATTAATAAAGATTTCTTGGCCTAAAACGTGATCAAGGTCATTGATATTATCTAGTCCAACAAGTTTTAAAATCGTTTTTTTTGCATTACTAAAGTTTATAGACTCCACTTCAAATTTTTGAGAATTAATGGTGATTTCTTTCCCAGGTTTTATCGATGAATCTTCAGTATTTTCAAGATAACAACTCATCATCCCTTTAAGGGCGTGAGGCTTTAAAATTTTACCTAATAAGACTTGTTTCACTCTTAGAGATTTAGCTCTTGAAGCTCCAGAGTGCAAGCAAGGTATGTAATTATTCGATGATTTCTAAAACAGATCTTTTCTTAAGCTTAGTAGATGCTGCATTTAAAATAGTTCTTAAGGCCCTTGCAGTTCTTCCCTGCTTTCCAATCACTTTCCCAAGGTCAGACTTATCAACTTTAAGCTCGATAACTGTAGTCTGCTCTCCAACGATTTCATTAACCTCAACTTCTTCAGGCATATCAACTAATGCTTTACTTACCACTAAAATAAGATCTTTAAGTTCTGTACTCATGTGCTTCAACTCCTGTTTTGATTACCAGTTTTTCTTAATTTATTTTAGCCTTTATTTGGTAGCACTGCCAAATAAGACAATTTAACGCACCGCTGCCTGTAATCGTTTAAGTTCTTTGAATTTATAAAAAAATTTATAAAGAAATTTTATATTTTTTGAAAAGCGAAGCTACTGAATCGCTTAGTTGAGCTCCATTTTTTACCCATTCTGCAATTCTTTCAGTTTTAATAGAATTTAGTGGTGCTTCAGACTTAGGAACATACTGACCCAATTTTTCTAGAAATCTACCATCTCTTGGTGATCTTCTATCTGCTGCTACTATAGTAAATACAGGTGCTTTTTTCTTTCCACCTCTAGCTAAACGAATACAAATCATTACTTCTCCTAAATACTAATAATTAGATAAGCGATATTATGTTGTTTTGCTACAGCTAGTCAAGAGCTATAACTCCCCTAACAAGCTGCAGTGAAATTATTTAGTCTTATAACCGTGTCTTAGAACATAAGTTGGGTTAGTAATCGTTACGATTACTTTTTCCAAAAAGTTAAATCCACCTTTTTTCATTTTTTGAGTCAACTGGTAAGAAGCTTCACCAATTAAAGCTCCTCCTATTGGAGTAAAAATAAGATCTTGTATACTAGGCGTTTCAACCCAAGACTCAACAATATATTCCCAAAAAGCAGACTTATAAGTTGTATAGATGAATGATTGTAAAGGAGTATAATCTAAGTCTCTAATAGCATTATAATAAAGTGAACCACTGTATGGGTGACTGATATAATTTACAACCCAACCGTCTTTGTCCCACTTAGGCGGCTTTGTCCAAGCTTCAGCAAACTTCTTAGGTGCATTCTTCCAAAGACCATTTTCATCCCATTTAGTGAAATTTCTCGGAAGAGATAACAAATATCCAAATTCAATTAATTGTCCAAGAGTAATCAAAAGTTCTGTTTTAAGAAGCTCTTTTCTTCTCTTTTTCTTTGAAAACTTTAAATCTGGGTTATTTTCTTTGATTTCAACTTGCTTATGAATTTTATCAAACTGCTCACCCTGAATTATGCCCATAATCTCGACAGGAATATATCTCAAAGTATGCGGTATTTTCGATTGATAAAAGCAATTTCCAAGAAATGTTGGATACTCGTCAGTAGAAGTTAGAGCTCCGCTTTCAACTTCATCTATTTCTTTTAAAATCGATACAAGCTGCTTAACTCTAGGATTATTAGCCTGACTTTCATTACTTATGCATACGACGTCTTTTGATCGATTTTCCTTAGAAATTTCGAAAAATGACGAGTCTGCCATTAGAGACTGAGAGAGTAAAAGTGTCACAAAAAGTGATAATTTAAAAGTTTTCATGAAGAGTTTATAGCAGTTTTTGAGGCAGGCCATTAAACATTATGTAATTTTTACTAGCTATACAGCGACTATCTTCTTTCAAAGAATATAGAGTTCTTACTCAAAGTGATTGGTTTTGATCACTTAACTTTCTACTTATTCTTCATGAAATTTCTCAGAACAAGCAAATATCTTAGATCTCCACTTTTTATAACCTTTAACATTAGATAATGATTCCCTTAAATTGTTTGAGCTATCAGTCCAATTCTTAATAGTTCGACGGCGTGAATATTGTATCCCTTGTTCATTAGAAGCCTTTGCCAAAATTTTAATCTTCGAATCAAAGTCTCCATTTCTATTAGGGTTTATAAAATCATCTTCAAAAAATGTATCTAACCGTTTCTTTGATAAAGCATCACCCGAAATAATAATAAACGCACTTGTAGCAGGCTCACAATCCCTTAAGGTTTGAGCATATTCCCATGAATGCTGAATAAATTGTATTTTCAAATCTGATAAAACTCCTAAAACTAAAGATCTACAATTCCCGGTAATTAAGCCTCTCTAATGAGAATTCTCACTAATTTCACAACCTATAGTACTAAAGAGTTCTCTGTTTTCCTTACTCAATTCTATTTTAAATCTGTTTCCAATCGTAGGTCCGTCATCGCTAACATTAATATTTAAATCAGATAAATTATTTCTAGTATCTAAATAATATGTGTCCTTAGGGAAATTAAACTCTAGAAGTAAATTACCAAAACCAGCACTCATAAATGGATCTCTAGCCGCATAAAGTCCAACGCCCATTAAAGTTCTATGACTAACAGCGTGCTCATAAAATCGTTGGGATTGATCTATTACATAATCTAATACTAAAGCTTGGTTTTTAGTTTTATTCTTATTTCGAGCTTTGATTCCAGACTTAACATAAGGTCGCCAATGATACATTAAAAGATCATGAGGCAATCTTTTAACTTTCTTATTATCTATTAATATTTCTGATAGAACCTTTTTCGCCCTTAAGAAATCTTTTGAACTAAGTTGAGCAATATTACGCGAACTCGAAAATTGCGCACAACCACTGAAAATTAAACATAAAAATAGATTCATTGTTTTCGCTAAATTCACTGATCCTCCTGAATACGAATGTAAATTAATTATAAGGTTTTTAGATAATATTCTAAGAAGGTTATATTTTCTTATTACTTAAAAAATCCACCACCAAATGGACCTTTTCCTTTCTTTTTTGGCTTGCCAGATCTTCTTGCACCAGGACCTTGTTGTTTCATACCAGGCATTGGAGCTTTACCACTCATCATAGCTTCGATATCAGGCATATTTCCACCTTTCATCATCCCCATCATCCCACTCATCATCTTTCTCATTTGAACAAACTTTTGAATAAATTGATCAACATCTTTTTTAGTAGTTCCTGATCCTTTGGCAATTCTGTCTTTTCTAGAGTCATTTAAAATTTTATGATTATTTTTTTCCTGTTTAGTCATCGAAGAAATCATCACTTTCATTTTCTTCATCTCATTTTCAGCATCTGATAAATCACCAACTTGCCTTAAAACTCCGCCCATTCCTGGAATCATTTTAAGAAGTCCTCCCATTGAACCAAGCTTATTCATCATATTCATCTGTTTCATGAAATCATCAATGGTGAATTGATTCTTCTCCATCTTCTTCATCATCTCTTCAGCTTCTTTTTCATCTATGGCTTCTTCAGCTTTTTCAACGAGAGTTAAGACATCACCCATATCAAGAATTCGTTTTGCTAGTCTATCAGGATGAAATGGTTCAAGATCTTTCATCTTCTCACCCGTAGAGAAGAATCTAATAGGCACTTGAGTCACATATCTCATTGATAAGGCGGCACCACCTCTGGCATCTGAATCCATCTTAGATAAAACGATACCTGTTAATTCAATCTTATCATGAAATGTTTTAGCAACATTTACTGATTCTTGTCCTGTCATGGCATCAGCCACTAAAAGTACTTCTGGATCTCCAAGATAATTTTTTACATCAACAAGGTCTGCCATTAAGGCATCATCGACTTGTAATCTACCGGCCGTATCAATAAGGACAACTTCTTTTTGTAGTTCTTTAGCTTTTTGCATACCTGCTTTAACAATTTCAACAGGACTTAGTGATAAATCTGAATCAAAATAATCAACACCTATATTTTTAGCATGAATTAATAATTGATCTTTTGCTGCAGGTCTAAAATTATCGGCTGGAATAATATAAACATCTTTTTTCTTTTTTGATCTTAAAAACAGTGCAAGTTTACCTGTAAAGGTTGTTTTCCCCACACCATTTAACCCACAAATTAAAATAGGGTAAGGAACTTTTCTCTCAAGATCTAATTCCTCATGGGCATTTCCCATCATATGAGCAAGCTCATCGTGAACTATTTTTATAAATTGCTCTCCAGGGTCAACTCCTCGGACAACCTTCTCTCCAAGAGCTTTTTCTTTAACTGCAGCAATGAATTGCTTTACTACTTTGAAATTCACATCTGCTTCTAAAAGAGCAGATCTAACAATCTTTAGAGTTTCTTCAATATTACTCTCTGAGATCTCACCTTTACCAGTAAGGTTTTTTACAGCATCACTAAACTTTTCACTTAAATTATCAAACATTTATTAACTCCAATGCTCTCTCTGGTGGTCTACAGACAACTGCCCTATCACCCTTAACTAAAACAGGTCTTTGGATTAAGCCTGGATGTTCACTCATGGCCTTAATCAAACCTGCTTCATCAATTTCTTCTAAATTTAATTCTTTATACAGATCTTTTTTTCTAATAAATTCCGAGGGTTTTAGCTTTAATTTTTTTAAAAGCTCTTCAAGATCAGTCTCGCTTAAACGATCATCAAAATAGCTGTGATATTCTACCTCAATAGAGCTCTTATCAATAATGGCCTTAGTTTTTTGGCAAGTAGAGCATTTATTATAATAGTAAATTGTATATTCCATAGGCCCTCAATTATATCAAAAACTTGCTTCTTTAAAAAGCTACTCCTTTATGCTAATAAAGCTTATTTATGGCTTATAGTGATCAATTACAATCTAAGATCGATCATCTCCAAAAGAGATCGCAACCCCTAGCTCTAGGCTCAATTGAGTTTAGTTCACCGCTAATTTTAGCCCCCATGGCCAGTATCTGTAATTACCCATTTAGGCTTTTATTAGAAGAACTTGGTGCTGGTGGAACAGTTAGTGAATTGATCTCGGCCCATGCTATTCATCATGGTAATGCACGAACAATGAAAATGTTAAGACTCCATGAAAAGGAGAGAAATGTTGGGATTCAACTCTTTGGTGAAAATGCAGACATGATGGCCCAAGCTGCCAAAGTTGCTCAAGATTTTGGCCCTAAGTTTATTGATGTTAATATGGGATGCCCTGTTAGAAAAGTTGTTACTAAAGGTGGAGGATCTGCACTTTTAAAAGACCCATTAGCATTAGGTCCATATTTAAAAAAAATTAAAGCAGCTATTTCAATTCCACTTACTATTAAGATTAGAATGGGATGGGATGAAGAAGGTGTAAATGCTGATGAGATTATTCATGTTGCCAATGAGGAAGGAATAGAATTTGTTGCCATCCATGGAAGAACACGAGCTCAACAATATACAGGCAAGGCCGATTGGAACTATTTGGAAAGCCTTAAGGCAGAGTCTCCTCTTCCTTTAATTGGTAATGGAGATCTTCATAACCCCTATAGTGTTAGCCAAAGATTAGCTACAACAGGTCTAGATGCTTTAATGATAGCTAGAGGAGCACTAAGAAATCCTTTTATTTTTTTAGAGAGCATGCAAGATAACCCAAAAGAGCAAATATTTAGCTCAGTTGATTATCTAGAGATCATCCAAAGATTATTTGAACTTATCTGTGCTGCCTTTGATCAAGATAGAGTGAGACTTATTCAACTTAGAAAGTTTATTGTTTGGTTCGCCGCTGGTTTCCCAAATGCAAGTAAATTTAGAGCTGCGGCCTTTCAAAATCAAGATTTAGATTCATTAATGATATCTACTAAGCAATATTTCCTCTCTATTGAAAACAGAGGGAAAAGTATTGATTTTGAAGGTGTTTTTATGAATTCGGGACATGGATAAAAATAATTAGTTATCCTTGGTCAACAAAAATATTTCTTACTTATCTAAAAGCCCAAAAACTCTTTTTAATAATTGACTCGTTCTTTCTACTGGGTTTTCTCTAATAGATTTTTCTGTTTTGGCAATTTCTTTAAATAATCCATTCACAGCTTGATTCGTTACATAACTTGTTAAATTTGGATTAACTTTTTTTACAAATGGAATTTGATTATATTGTCCCATCACGTCTCCCCAATACTTAGTAGCATGCACGGCCTTCAAACTACGAGTAATATCAGGTGAAAAAGCTGAGATTAATTGAGAACCAGTTACTCTTTGTAAGTACTGAGTAGCTTCATTAGAGTTTCCATTTAATATTTTCACAACATCCATAAATGTTAGCTGAGAGATAGCTGAAGCAAAAATTGGTTTTGCCTTAATCGAAGCATGCTCAGCTGCTCTATTTAGTGAAGTTGTTACCTTACTTATAAGGGCTGAACCACCAACAGCATTAAGAGTATCAGCTACTATTTTTGCTTCCTTAGGAAAAGCAATTCTAATTAGTTGATTTCCCAAATAGCCATTTTTTTTGTTTGTATTTGTTACTGCAGCAATTAATCCATTAGATAAGGCCTCTTTTAACCCTAGTCCCATTTCATTTTTTGTAACAGCTCCCTGAGTAGCACTACTTTGTAAGACTGCTCCTGCCACTTGAGCTAATTCTGCACTCGTACATGAGACAAGCAACATCAACACTAAAAGAAACTTCATAACTAATCCTTTTTAAATATAGTATCAGTATCAATCTCTGGCTTGAAAAAAGCAATTCCAAATTTATTATGAGCTTCCCTACTTACCTCATTAAAAAAGTCAGAGAAGTAATCCATCACTTTTGCAGGAGATGATTGCTTACCGCCTAAACTCTCCAAAAATTTTCCATATCTATTTTTAGCTAAAATCTCACCAATCAAAGTACCAATTTGCATCTTCCGACTAATTGCTTTTTGTGGTATATGAGCAGCACTGTTTACAACCCATTGAAGGTTAAGATAAGAATTCAACCCTAGTTTTTGGGCCATTAATAGATCAAAGAATAACTCGCCATCATTATTAAATACATTCATGAGACTCAAATAATTCTTCATCTCTTTCACATAAATTTTAGATCCTACTTTATAAACAAAGTCAGCTTTCCTATATTGTCCTATTTGAGATCCTTTAGCTCCATATTTATAAACTTTTCTACCAATTGTAATAGTCTTAGTTTGTTTATTTATTTTTACTGATTTCTTTTCAATATATTTAATTTTTTTATTATTTAAAAATGCATACTGAATCTCTGTCCCATTTAAGTATTCCATAATAATGTGTCGTTTATTATTTGAATCTTTAACTATAAATTGATCCACTTCAAAGCCTATTAATTTAAATTTTTTGAAAAATCCTCTATGTTGTTTTTTTATCTTTAAAAAATACTCATAAGTAAAATGAGCTCCTCGAAATTTGTGATTTTGATAAATGGATTCACCTCTATTTAAGTGTGACTTTATCTCCGTAACCATATCATTAGAAAACGCTCGTGCACCTTCATCTTCTAAAGTTCCCCTCGTGACTTTACTTGTACCAGCTCCTAATTCGGCATAAAGCTGTGAAATTCCTATCACATGTTGGTTTGCTTCAAATTCATCTAACATATTTTCAAAATATTTTTTAATTACATTTGTATTATTAACCGTTCGTAAATATGAAAACTTCAAAAGATTATCAAGAATTAGGATAGACTTAATCACTCCATCATCTTTAGAATCATTTCTCATTTTGAAAAATACTTGGCTAGGAGCGTGGTTCCAATTAATCTCTTTCATAATAGGAAAGACTCTTGGATCTAAAAAGTTATCTTCTTGTAACTTTTTAATATCTTTTATCTGCTTCAATACCCGTGCTGAATCAGACTTATCGATTTCTTGAAAAATCATATTCACAAAACTCTTATTAATTGTTTTTTCTAAGGATTTTAAATCTTTATAAACTAAATTGAGATTACTTTTAGAAAGGGTTAAAATATTCATTAAAGCTTCTGGTGAATAATCTAGATCTAAAATAGTTTCTTTTTGGGAAGATCTTTTAAAGATTCGGTCAATAATCTTTCTAAATTTTAATGCTATTTTTCGTCCTTTAAACTTCCAATATATATTTTCTTTCAACTCCTCTGTAATTTTCTTTTTCACAGTATTAGTAGTTAATCGCCCATCAGACATTCTTCTTAAGAAATTCACAACTAATTTTTCAGAATTTCTCCTCTCATATCGAAGAGCTAATAAAAAATTAAAACTCTTCTCCATCGTTGACTTAGAATATCTCCCTGTACCAAAAAATTTTTTTAATCCATTCCATGCATCTGGGTCTTTAGCTGCTTCATTAATAATTCCGATAATATTTTTATGATGATGCTTAGATGAGCTAGAAATTAACTTTTTCCAAAAGTTTAATTTTTTTCCATAAACACTATATTCTAAAAGATAGATAATTTGTTTTTCCGATAATGTTTCAAATATTTTTGCGACAGAAGTATCATCTAACTTATTATTTTTATACACTAAATGATTTAAGTACTTTTTATCTGCACTATTATTTAATAAAACTCCCATTTTTTCATTCAGAAGCCTTATCCCTTCATTGGGTAAAGTTGCGTTTTGAGCCTCGCGGTCTACAGATTCAACAAAGTAATCTTTTGTTTTGCGCTCAAAGTAAATATCACAAATTTTTTCAATATTATTTGAAAAAAGATTCAGGGCCAGCAATAATAATAAGAATTTTCTCATCGACTATTATTCGGCTATAAGTATTAAAAATCTTAAGAATAAAACTTACTATGCTATTATTGCGATCTTAGCTCTAGTGATCTTTTATAAGCAGCTTTCATAGCATCCAGAGTGATTCCCTCAAGTTTTCGCTCTCTATAAGTTTCCAAAGCTTCATGAGTTACACCCTTATTAGATGTCACGCTTCTTCTGAGGCCTTCTAGGCCCTCTGAGCTATTTGCTAAAAGATCTATAGAGCCAATGGCAAGATTAATAACAATGCTTTTTCTATCGTCCTTACTTAAAGAAGTAGTCTCTAAGGATTTTTCTAAAGTCTCTAAAAAGTTATAGATAAGAGCTGGGCCACAACCACTAACACCTGTAATAAAATCAAGTTCGTCATCAGAGTTCATAAGATATGAATTCCCTACGGCCCCAAATAATTGGTGAAATTTCTCCAACCCTCTTTCAGGAAAGTCCTTTGAATGAATGTAAAGATTAATACCTTGACCTACCTTAGAGCAGATATTTGGCATAATTCTTAAGATCGGATTATCTGGAAAATCTTTACTCAATCTATCTACATTTATCCCTGCTAGTACCGACCAAATCTGAGCTCCGCTAGGAATAATTTTTTTATATTGCTCCATCGCAGCTGTGTACGATTGTGGTTTAAATCCTAATATATAAATATCTTTCGACTCAAGAGATTCAGGGCTGAGAACATGTTTACCTTGCAATATATCTGCTAAGTTTTGGGCCCTGGTCATTGAAGGTGTATATGTAGAAAAAGTATTTTCTTTGAGAAGCATGTCGTGCTTAGCAACTCCTTCAAAGATAGAAGTAATTAGATTTCCACATCCAAGTAAAGCGATTTTCATAAATTTAATCTAACAATAAAAATTATCTCAGGCCACTTCTTGATATTTATGAATTCTCGGCAAAGTAATATTAATTTCAGTCCCTCGACCAATATTATTTTTGAGCTCAATTGAACCGTTATATTCAGTTAGATGCCATTGAACAAGTCGAAGTCCTACCTTACGACCACTTAAAATGCTATTATCTGGCAGCCTAGATCTAAGTTTAATTCCACAGCCATCGTCTTTAATAATCAAGTGAATAACATCATCTGTAGTACGAAGATGCAGGTAAACACGCCCCAATTTGTTTTTGCCCAAATTTACCCTTTCAGCAGGATATTCTATTCCATGATCTAGAGCATTGATTAATAATGGATTGACTATATCTTTTAAAATACCTGTTTCCATTCTATTAAGATCTAGTCTTTCAATATCCAAAATAAACTTTACTTGTTTTTGAGAGAGCTCACTAATATTGGTCACAAAGTATCTCAAATACATAGAGAAATTATCAGAATGAACATCTAATGTGTTTTTAGTAATAGATTTTATATTAGATAACTCTTTTTTTATCTTCACAAAATCAACTTTTTCAGAGTTTTGAATTTTCAATAATTCATGTTCAAAGTCATGTAAACGCCTAGCAAGGGCCTCATTTTTTGTACCTAAACATAGCCCTTTTAAAGAATGAATTGTAAGAAACAATTCATCTGTTTTATCAATGTGAAAATTATTATAAATCTCTTCCAATTTGAAAGAATATTTACAATACTCCTTTAAAGTATCCATCTTTTAGCTTATCGACACTTCTTAATTAGTATTAATAGTTGATAGATACACTATAAAAATTTTGCCTAACAAAAAAAATGGTCGAAAAAAAGAGACAGATTATTGAGGCACTTTAAGCTTTGAACCTTAAAGTGCCTAAGATGAAATTACTTAGCTGCTGCAAATTGTTGAGCTACATACTCCCAATTTACAACATTCCAAAATGCTGCAACATAATCAGGCCTTCTATTTTGGTAGTTTAGGTAATAAGCATGTTCCCATACATCTAAACCCATAATAGGTGTTCCATTGACTGACTCACTATTCATCAATGGATTATCTTGGTTGGCAGTTGAAGTAACTTTTAAAGCTCCACTCTTATCAACGATTAGCCATGCCCAACCAGATCCAAATCTAGTCTTAGCTGCATTTGAAAACTCTTCTTTAAGCTTATCTAATGAACCAAATGCTGAATTAATAGCATCTGCCAACTTACCGGATGGAGCTCCTCCACCATTTGGAGACATAGAATTCCAAAAAATTCCATGATTATAATAACCACCACCATTATTTCTAATTCCGGCACCCTCATTTGTTATATTAGAGAAGATATCTTCTAAAGATTTGTTTACATTAGCACTTCCCTCAATGGCCTTCATAAATTTATTAAAATACCCTTGATGGTGTTTTGAATAATGAAGCTCCATAGTACGAGCATCCATATGTGGCTCTAGGGCGTCATAAGCGTAAGGTAATTCTGGAAAACTAAAACTCATTATTTACTCCTTGTTGTTAAACTTGATCTTGTATAAATGATCGATTGGTGAAATTAAAATCTTTATCTAAAGTTATCTTTATTGGTCTACCCGTCGGAATTTCGAGTTTTACTATCTCATCCCTTGGTATTTTTTCTATATGCATAATTAGTGCTCGTAAGCTATTCCCATGAGCTGCTATTATTACTCTCTCTCCACTTTTAACTTTTTGAGAAATTTCATTTTCCCAATAAGGAATCACTCTTTCACAAGTATCACTTAAGCTTTCTCCTGTAGGGTATTGGCTCAATCCTTTATATTCTGGCGGGACAGGCTGATTTTCAGATTGAGGAGGTCTTATATCAAAACTTCTTCTCCAAGTATGAACTTGTTCTTTGCCATGGACTTTTCTCATCTCTTCTTTATTTTTTCCTTGCAGAGCACCGTAATGACGCTCGTTTAAATGCCAATCTTTGATAACTGGTAAACTCATTTTATCAGCATGCTTAAGTGCTAACCAAAGTGTACCAATGGCTCGTTTTAATAAAGATGTATAAGCTAAAGTTAAAGGATAATTTTTTAAAAGCTCACCAGCTTCCATCGCCTCTTGTCGACCTTGGTCAGAAAGAGCAACATCCGTCCAACCAGTAAAGAGACCTAATTTATTCCATTCACTTTGACCGTGTCTAATAAGAATTACTTCATACATTTAAAACCCTTCAACTTAATGTGTTATGAAAGTATCAAAAAATGGCAGAACTTACCATATTAAAGAAACAATTATAAATCTCAATTCTCTAAGGTATAATATTTTGGTGGAAACGACTAAAGTATATTCATTCCATCCAACAAAATCTAATGCAAAGTCACTTGTTTTACTCGGCCATGGAGTCAACTTAAACCCTGAAAAAATGAATGACTTACTAGAGGAATTAAATTTACTTGGTCATGATGTAGTGAAAATTGCACTGGCCGGACATAGACCAGGCGAAACTCAAATGATTTGTTCCAGCTCTCTATGGACAGATGAATTTCTTCAAAGCTTTAATTTCTGCAAAGAAATATCAATAAAGAAATCTTATCCTTTAAACTTTGTAGGTTATTCGTTAAGTGCACTTATTGCTTTAAATCTTGAGATTCAAAAACTTGTACAATTTGATAAAAAAATTTTCTTAGCTCCAGCATTAGAACTAAAACAAATCACAAAAGTGATGAAACTTATGACTAAGATAAATTACTTAGGGAAACTACCTGTCATGCCAGATGAAAATCTACATATCAATAGTTTTAAGGCCTTATTTGAATTGCAAGAAGACTTCCAGAAAAATAAAGAAAATACTCCAAATACAAAAACATTGGTAATGACAAGAAAGAGTGATGAAGTTATTTCTTATGAAAATACTTTGAAATTAATTAATAAATATTCTCTTAACTCTTGGACATTGAAGGAATTAGATAATTCAAAAAAAGTAAAAGTCCAACATTTTTGTTTTGATAAAAATTGTATGAATGATTCTCAGTGGAATAATATGATTAAAGACTTTTCAAATTTCTTTAATGAGTTCTTGGATTAACTATATTTAGGATCTCTTTTCTATCCTTTTCAGTATTTAAGTTTACTTTAGAAATCCATTTAGAAAGAGAGATCATATGTCTAGAATCGTCATCATCGCTTCTCTCGGGTGCATTTTCCCCTACTTCTAGAACCTCCGAAATACATACCTTATCACCAATATAACTATAAATTCGACCTTCACAATTTATTGATGTTGCTTCTTTTTTTAAGATCAATTTCTGCCTAAGTCCTTTGACTCTTCTTTTTTTACAATCGGAATTCTTAACTAAAGTTAAATCTTTTTCGCAAACATGAAATGCTGCTAGTTTCAAACTCTCTGAAAATGATGAAAGACTAAATACAAATAAAATTAAAAAAATACAATACTTCATTTAATTCTCCATGCAGTTTCCAACGGATAGTTGAAACTCTAGCTCTTCTTTTCTATTTCTTAAATCATGTACTAAAAATTCACTTGGTTGAGATTTCTCATCAACATGAACAAATTTGACAACCTGACTAATGTCAGCAAAATCAATCTCATCAATTCCAAGTAAACTAGCAGTATCGCCCAAGTTTGGATTTAATAAAGCTTGACTAGAGAAATGACCACCATGACACGAGTTACATGAATTCAACGAAAACCTATTTTTTACAAATGATTGTTGTGCATCGGTAGCTGAACTTGGCCCAATATTTTCTGTCTCTAAAGCTTTAATCCAACTAGCCTTTGAACCATAGTCAACTTGCCATGCTTCTAATTTAGGAGGAAGGTTATAATCAGAATCAGGATTTAAAACATTAGAAAAATTAGTTTGCATCCAGGCCAAAACACTTCCTATACTTCCAAAGCTCAAACCATCTTTAAGAATCTTATCACTAGTTGGGCTAAATACTGTTGGAGGCGCACCATTAAAATTGGCAAAATTATCTTTAGGTGTCTTTGGCATTCTATGCCTTTGTAATAAACCATTACTTGCTAATCTAAACTCAAACATGCTCCAAGGAGCACTCTGCGGATCTCCTTGAGTATGAGGAGCTAAGAAATCATTGATTCTTAATTGCCCAAGAGCACTTCCATTTCTCCAAGAACCTGAAAACTTTGCCTTAGTGACTCGAGTAGCTATTTTGATTAAGTGTTTAGTATACTCAGCACCATTTAAGCACTGTAATTTACCAATGAATTTATTCCACTCATTTCTTGTTAAGGCTCCAACATTTTGACCATCTACTGTCGCTGCATCAAGAGGTAATTTATATTCAAAAATTACGTGATTTTTTTGAAGGCTATGTTTATTAGGATCAGTGGATTGAGAGTGAAAAATAAATCTAAATTCACCAGCATTTAGCAAGTTCCCTGAGGCGTCTTTTTCAATTAAGTCTGGTCGAAATAGAACTGCCAATAATTTATATAAACTTGAATCTGCTGTTAAAACTTTATCAGCTTGAGTGCCAACAGGAGACCATTCGTTAAAAATCTTATTTCTGGATACTGATCTAGACCTAACATCGTTGAGCTCTCCACTTTCAAATAAGTTGCTTGGAACACTTAAATATCCATCAAGATAACTTCTTACAAATTGATTATAATTCACACTTCCATCACTAGGGAGCATATATTTCATTAATTTTGTGAAACTAAACTCTTTTTCAAGTTCATCTAAAGAGTCTTTCCCTAGTTGGTTTGTTATTTCATTAAAAGTTGAAAAATTTTCGGGATCAACTTTGCTAATAAATAAAGCTTTAGCCGCACTAATATCTACTGATGATCCTGGATTGGCACTATCACAAAGACACGGTTCTGATGCCTCTCCAAGAACATCAATCACCCCTTGCTCTTCAGTCTGGACTAAACAAGATGTTATCCATATACAAAACACTACTAAACTAATTATTTTTTTCACCTTTTTATTTTATTCCAAAACTTAACTTCAAATAGAACTAGGTAAAGATGAACCTACTTTCACGTAAAAACCTACCAAATTAGTTGTCAACAAGGTCTAACTAGAATTCAATTTATTGGTGACAGAATTGAGACTCTTCCAAGTTAAGTTGTCAGTTATAAAATTTACTTGAAAATAAAAGACAGATCTCGATAATAAGAGAAATGTATTAATCCATTCATCATGAACTGGTTAACAAGGAGAAAATATGAAAAAAATTATTGCTTTAATCGTTATGCTAACACTTGCAGGTTGTGCAACAAATCCAGATGGGACAAGAACAACAAGTAAGGCAGGAGTTGGAGCTGGTGTCGGTGCAGCTGCAGGAGCTTTATTAGGAACTGTCTTATCTAAAAAAGGAAGTAAAACTAAAGGTACACTTATTGGTGCTGGAGTTGGTGGTCTTTTGGGTGGTGGTGTTGGATTAATTCTAGATAAAAGAAAAAAAGAATTAGAACAAGTTGCTGAAACTGAAGTAACTCCAGAAGGAAAATTAAAAACTAAAATTAAGGGTGATATCTCTTTTGCTACTAATAGTGCATCTATCAACGCAGCAGGAATGGGTAAGATTCAAAACCTTGCAAATATTTTAGCTCAATATCCAAATGATACAATTCAAGTAACTGGTCATACTGATAGCCAAGGAACTTTATCTTGGAATGAGCAATTATCATCTAGTAGAGCAAATTCAGTTAGGTCTGTTCTTATTCAAAATGGTGTCAACCCATCACAAATTTCAACAGCTGGTCTAGGGCCACATGCTCCAGTAGCAGATAATACTTCTACTCACGGTAGAGCTCAAAATAGAAGAGTTGAAATTGATATTGAAGTTGCTGAAGTTGAGGCTGAAAAAGCTAAAATGTAATTATCTTTTATAAAAAGTGGGAAGAATATCTTCCCACTTTCTTAAACTAATATCTTAATAACAATCATGATTCCAAGCATTTTCTTTATCAACTGGAGCTATATCCATATCCTTAAGGGTTACTGCTTGTCTATATCTAATGATACTAAAGCTTTTCATTCTATTCTTATCTTTATTAAATCTTCTACAATTATAGAATGCAAACTGCTCTAATGCTTCTTTGTCTTCAAAGATCACTGAGAGAAATTTTTTGGTTAAAGAGTTCACACCATTAACTACTTTAAAATCGGGTCTTGAATCTGTACCTTTGTAACCATAATCCATAACATCTCTTGTCTCTCCATCTTCAAATACTGACGGCATACTAAGCCATTCGTTATGTGAATATGGAAAAGGTGCAAACATACTCCATTTCTGAAAAGTATGTAAGGTTCTAGCAGGCCATCTTAGATACTCAAGCTTTTCAAATTTTTTCGGATAAAATTCAGCAAGGTTCCACTGAACGATACTAAATAGAAATATTAAAGCAGTAAGGTTACTTGCCCACTTTAAACATTTAGTAACTTTTTTGCTTAGATGAATCTTAAATTCAAAAAAGTTAAGAAAAGAAAATCTCCTGAAAAAACCTTGTTTAAAAACAAGCTTAGGATATTTCTTAAACATCTTGGCCCAAAATTCATTGGGTAGTAGTCCAAGCCAATAAGCAACACAAAAAAATGGGAAATCTCCAAGAGTCATCATCACAATGAGTCCACAATGAAAAGAGAGACCAAATATAATAGCTAAAATCTTGGGAATAAATGCGTAACTATAAAAAATGAATCCAAGCATTAATAATACAGGGCAGACAATTTCGCCGATAATGGAATATAATGTTAGGCCTTGTAATATCGTACTGGCCTCTCTAAAAAAAGATCCAAAATAAGATAGAAAAGTATCTAAGCCCAAAGCGTACTCAGTAGCACTAAAGTCACTTCGCCACTCAGGTGAATCTTTATAGAAAAATGTTGAAAAATATATAATTGCTATCTGAAAATAAAAAGCAAAACTCCAAAGACTGGAATAATTTATAATCTTCTCTCGATTTTCCTTAAGAGAATCAACACTCCAAATCGCACCCATAGGTAAGAAGATACAAATCAATAAATATATTCGTAATATATCATCTCCTGCATTTAGCACCCACCAATTTCTATCGTGAAGAGAAACTGTAAAAATCCATAGCATTATAGTAATAAACTTCGTTTTAAAACCTATTATAAAGAAGCAAGTAATTAAGAAATATACAAAAAAATAAAGATAAGAAAATGTTAATGTTCCATTAAAAAACAATAAAGAAAATGACCAAGGATGGGCCATATATTTCAAGAAGTAGTCTCGGCTCAATACTCCACTATCACTGTAAAACAAATCAGCAACTTGGACTCTATGAAAGATATCATAAAGTATTACTAGACCCATGAAAATTCGACTCAAGGCCAAAGACCTTATATCTAAATAAAAGTATTTTCTAAACACTTAAAAAGTATAAGGTAATTTTTCTTATAAAGAAATAACTGGATTAGTAGCTAAAATTGAAACGGGTAAAAGTAATAATTTTTTAAATTTTCTATTAGCAGGTATAGGGGCAACTTGATTTTCTTTATCTAAATTAACTACTTTTTCAAATAAAGGAGCTTTTACATTTTTATTGATTGCCAGGTCACTTTGAGCATGAATGGCCAAAAGAATATAATTAGGTGCATATGATTTTGCTGTTGATCTTGGAAGAGTTACTCCTTCAAGAACAAGATCACTAGTGTTTATAACTTTTGAAGCAGTCTTTTTTATGACAGCATTAATAACTTTTTTCTTTGAGAAAGCATTTACTTTTACAGATACAAGATATGTTGAAATATTACTTTCTTTGAAGCTATCTAAACCTTTCACAGTCAAAGAAGGAATGAGTATTTCGTTAGCAAAAGCTAAGTTTGTTAAAAGTAATAAAAGAGATAAGTATTTCATAATTGTTTCCTTTAAATCTATAACTCTGTGTAAAACATTAATCGACCTGCTCTGTCAACAGACATCTTCTTATGTTTCAAACTTATAATACCCAATTCACTTGGAATTGGAATTTGTGCAGATAAAATTTTCCCATTCATCTTTTCCATGACTTCATTGACCACACTTTGAATATTTGGTGTCACTTTGCCACTAAAAATTTTTCCAAAAAGCTTATAACCTGCTTTATCTGGCTTGACTGATCCCTTTTCTAAAGCTCCCATTTCTAGCCTATAAGTACCATCATCATTTAATATAAAATGTGCTTCCACATTCATTTTTAGCAAAATCCAATCTTTAAGAACAAAGGCCTTCATTAAAAACTTTTTAAACTTACCCATTTCAACGTTACTTCTAGGATAACTAATATTAAGAGTCATCATTAATTTATTCTCATCATTCACGTACAGTTTAGGAGATTGATTAACATTCACAAATCCATCTTCTTCATTGTCACTGATAGGAAAAACTTTAAAGTACTCTCTTTTATAACTCATTTCTATAATTCTATTAAAAAACTCAATATCAAAACTTAAGGTAATATCATAATCATCGATTAAACTATTATTATAATCAGCAAAACCTTGTCCTTTAAAAGGAGTTTCGAGAATTGATGGTTCATACTTTTTTAAAGTATCATTTGTTGTTCCATCAAATCCAATATAAAAAGAATCATTTTTCTTCCCTAAGTCACTTAAAGAAATCTCCCATTCAAAGCCACAGATGAGTCTTAGTTTTTCACTTTCATCAAAGTAATCAGAATATTCATCACTACTTCTTTGAAGGAAGATCTCATCATATAAATAAGAAGAATAAGTTTGGAAGTCTGTGGATTGTTTTTCAAAATCACTTTGTAACAAAGAAAGCTGACTAACTTTATTACCAGTTTCTAAGTCTTGTAAACCAGTGTCTGCTTCAAAAAACTGTACTTTTCCATTTTCATCTAAAACATACTCTCCTGAATTAGCATCGACTTTTGGAACTTGTTGAGAACAATCATGAGTCATATAACCAAAATCTGCTCCAGGAGGAGCCATTAATGAACTATCATTATATCCTACAAAAAGAGCATCATTAATATTTTCTTCCATCATTTTCTGAGCTGATTCATCAAAGGCTTCTTGAACTGCAGTCTTGATAGCAGCAACAGTTTTAGGATATTCTTTCACTAAATAATCTTCAATTTTCTTAGGAAGAAATACTAATAATTGTTCTTTTAACTCTTGGGTATCTTTTTTTGCCTGAGCTGTATCCCAATCATCTGTATCTAGAACTGCTCCATTTTTATATAACCAAATTTCTTCATCATCTAGAGTCACCTTAATATCTGGTAGAACTAATTCGAGAGGAACATTATTCGTATAATTTAAATTAAGAAAAATATCAGCAATATTTAAAAATGGATCTAATACTTGTACTTTATAAACGCCATCTTCTTTATAAAATCCAATCTCCACTTTAAACTTCAACGGAGTTGAGTCTAGATCTGTAGATATATTTAATGAATTTTGATCATAAATAGAAAGATATTTATTTTTAAGCTTTAAACCTTTCATATGAAAATTTAAATTTGAAGCCTCTATGATAGCACTAAGAGAAAATAAGTATTGTGATTCCTTAAAATCATATTTGCTATTATAATTTGAAAATACCTTCAAACTTGCATTATCCCATCTTGCTTGAAATACCATCTCATCTATATTTACAATAGTTGCTTTCTTGTTCATTAACCTTAAAAATCTTTTGTTCAATTTATCGAGCATCTTACGCTTTAATTCATTTAGACTTTGACCTTCACCAACACTTTGGTTCTTATAAAGATCCCCAATATGAAATTTTGTTTTAAAATTTGTTTGCTCATAATAACCTGGATCTACTCCAATATTTTGAGTGACAACATCTAGTAAATTATCTTCGAAATAACTCACTCCTTTATCAGAAAAATAAACACGTATAGCATCATTGATAGGCTTGTCATCAGCAATAAGATTAAAACTGAGAGACATTAAAATAAGGTTTAAAAGAATTTTCATAGCAGGATTATAGACAATTTTACTAATAATTAGGCCAGATATGTAAGATCTTCACCATCTGAATTAGAGTGAGCTAATTTTAGATACTCTATAAAAGTTTCATACTTTATTTAGCATTAGATCTTATGTACTTCTCCTGATATGGTGAGAATCCATGAAATTGAAAAAAACCCTATTTGAAAAAGCTAGAGATGCACGAGAAAACTCCTATAGCCCATATTCAAACTTCTCTGTTGGCTCTGCTATTAAGTTTAAAGACTCTGATCATATATACTCAGGATGTAATATCGAAAATGGAAGCTTTGGTGGAACAATTTGTGCTGAAAGGGTCGCTATTTATAAAGGGATTTCAGAGTTAAAAAAACAATGTATTGAAGCAATTATGATCGTTACAAGTGGAGAAAATGGTGATTATCCATGCGGACTTTGTCTCCAAACTTTAAGTGAGTTCTCAAATGATGAAACTATTGTCTATCTTGCTAATCCAAATGAGATAAAACGAGAGTTTAAATTTAATGATATGATGCCCTATCGCTTTGATTTTTTTAAATAGCCTCAAGTTCAGGAAATATTCCTTGAGCGTATCGAACTAAGTCCATAACTTCTCTTGCTGCTCCAAAGCCACCAGGTTTATTACAAATATAGTCACTGGCCTCTTGAACTTCAAGACTAGCATGTTTTACCGTTGCGCTAAATCCAACAACATTTAGAAGAGGTATATCAAAAAGATCATCCCCTACGTATAAAATCTCATCATCTTGAGCTCCAGTTTTATTCTTAATATCAAGATAGGCCTGCTTTTTATTTTCATTTCCAAGATATCTGAGCTTAATTCCTAAAAGGTCTAATCGTTTATTTAAACCAAGAGAATCTCCTCCTGAAATAATTCCTACTTCTATACCTGATTTCATTAAAACTCTAAAACCATATCCATCAGAGACGTGAAAATATCTATTAAAGCCCATTTCTGAACCTTGATAAAAAACTCTTCCATCAGTTAAGATGCCATCACAATCAAAGAGCGCCACTTTGATTTTTTTTAATTTCTCTTCATATTTTTTTGCAACATCTCGTAAATTGATCATAAATTATCCACACATTTTTTCAGAGTCATAAGTTTATTGAGGACATTTGGAAGTTTAGATAATTCCAGTTGAGTAGTCGAGTCGCTTAAGGCCTTTGATGGATTAGGATGTACTTCTAAAAACAATCCATCTGCACCAGCTGCAATTGCGGCTTTTGCTAGAGGCATAAGAAACTCTCTTCTCCCTCCAGTACTCTTCCCAAGACCTCCTGGTCTTTGAAGGCAATGAGTTGCATCGTGAATGACTTCAACTCCATAACTTTTCATTATTGCAAAAGATGTCATATCGACAACTAAGGAATTGTAACCAAAGCTAGTTCCTCGCTCAGTTAAATACATTTGATTGGCTGGAATGATCGTTGTTACCTTTTCTACTATATTTTTTGTATCCTCTGGTGATAAGAACTGACCTTTCTTCACCTTTAATTTAGAATTATTTTTCTTGCAAGCCTTGGCTCCCTCAACAACCATGTCTGTTTGTCTTGATAAGAAAGCCGGCACCTGTAAAACATCTACAACTTCTGAAACGGCTAGAGCTTGATCTGGATGGTGATAATCTGTAATTGTCTTTAACTCAAATTCTTTCGCAATATATTCTAAAATTTTTAGACCTTCATCAAGACCAGGTCCTCTATATGAATCAATACTACTTCTATTTGCCTTATCAAAACTTCCTTTGAAATGTAGATCATATTGATTATTATCGACGTTTTCTTTTAAAAATTCGGCTACAGTTTTGGCAAGTTCTAAACTCTCTAAAACACATGGCCCTAAAAATACTGGAAACTTAGACACTTAACTCTCCAGACTTAAATTTTCTAGAAGCACTAATGAATTCATAAAACAAAGGATGAGTTTTATCTGGCTTTGACTTAAATTCAGGATGATACTGACAAGCTATAAAGTAAGGATGCTTTGGAATCTCAATGATTTCTACTAAGTCTAATTCTTTATTGATTCCCGATACTTCCATCCCACTAGTGATTAAGGAATCAACATATGCATTGTTTACTTCCAATCTATGTCTATGCCTCTCACTAATATGAGTGCTCTTATAAATTTTAGCTCCTAAAGTTTCTTTTTTAATCTGGCAATCATAAGCACCTAATCTCATAGAGCCACCTTTTTTACCATCTTTGGTTTGCCCTTTCATATAATGAATCACTGGACTACCTTTTTGAGAAAACTCCTCACTAGTTGCATCTTTTATCCCTGCAACATTTCTAGCAAACTCTATAATCGCAAGCTGCATTCCTAAACAAATTCCAAAATATGGAATATCGTTTTCTCTTGCAAACTTAATAGCATCTATCTTTCCTTCAGTTCCTCTTTCTCCAAAACCACCTGGAACTAAAATTCCATGTATATTTTCTAAAATTGAATAATCATTTTTAGCTTCAAGGTCTTGAGCATCAACATAGATAAGATTCAATTTTACTTTGTTAGAAAAGGCAGCATGTTGAAGTGCCTCATCAAGAGATTTGTAAGATTCAATAAGCTCTGTGTATTTACCAATGATTCCAATATTTACTTCGTCTGTAGGATTTTCAGCATTGTGTATAACTTCCTTTAATGAACTTATGTCTGGATCTTTAGTCCACATTCCTAAATGTTCTGTGATCTTTTGATCTAATCCTTGTTCATGAAATGATAAAGGAACTTTATAGATCAAATCCTGATCCATTGATTTAAAAACATTGTCTTTAGAAACATTACAAAATAGTGAGATCTTATCAGAGATATCCTTATCTATTGGTTGCTCTGATCTTAAAATAATAATGTGAGGACTAAGTCCTAGAGATCTTAGCTCTTTAACAGAATGCTGAGCAGGTTTTGTTTTTAATTCTCCAGCAGCATTTAAATATGGCACTAAAACAAGATGAACAAATAATACATTTTCTGCACCAACGTCATGAGAAAATTGTCTAATAGCTTCAAGAAATGGTTGAGATTCAATATCTCCAACAGTTCCACCTATTTCTCCAATAAGTAACTCACAATCTTGTGCTGCTAGATGAATCCGTCTTTTTATTTCATCAGTAATATGTGGAACGACTTGAACAGTTTTTCCTAGGTAACGTCCTTCTCTTTCATTTTCAATAACCTGCAAATAAACTTGCCCTGTTGTGAAGTTATTTCTCTTAGAAAGAGTTAAACTTGTAAACCTCTCATAATGTCCTAAATCTAAATCAGTTTCTGCTCCATCATCTGTAACAAAAACTTCTCCATGTTGAGTTGGACTCATTGTACCTGGATCAACATTTATATAGGGATCCATTTTTAAAAGATTAATACCAACCCCACGTCTTTCAAGTAGACTGGCTATACTTGCAGCGGCTAATCCTTTTCCCAAAGAACTGGCAACACCACCTGTAACAAAAATATATTTCTTATTTTTTTTATTCATTTTAACCCTTTATCTTTCAAGTAAGACTCTACCCTGAAGATATCCTCCTGAACATCTACTCCAATTAATTCTTCTTTAGTCATAATCGCTCCTATTTTCATCCCTAAATCAAGTGCTTTTAATTGCTCTAAATTCTCTTGTTCGGAGAGCTCACTCAATGGAGCATTGCAATATTCCTCCAAGGCTTTCACCTTATAAGAATATATTCCTATATGTTGTTTCCAAACTTTACTTCCAGCCGGAATAGGCGATCTTGAAAAGTAATGACACGACCCATCTGGATTCGTAACTACCTTTACTGTATTGAGATCATTAAATAATTCATTATCTGAATTTTCTCTATATACCGTAGCAATATCAAACTCAGGTCTATTTTTATGGAAGCTAATTAATTGATTAATTAATTTAATCGTTAAGAGAGGTTCATCTCCTTGGACATTGATTATAAAATCATAAGTTTTACTTTTATCTTCTGAGTCAAAATATCTTTTATAGGCTAAATAAATTCTTTCTGTTCCATTTTTTGTTTCATCATCTACCCTTAAAACTTCTGCATTAAATCCCTTTAAATGATCTTCAATTTTTTGACTATCTGTAATAATAAACACATCAATGTCAGATTGAGCTAAGTTTTCATAAACTCTTTGAATTAATGATTTACCAGCAATCAATTTCAATGGCTTGCCAGGCAACCTTGAAGATTCGTAACGAGCAGGAATTAAAATTAGGGGGTTCACTTATCTATTTTAATTTAATTTGTTAACATTGACTATTATTAAATTATCCCTTCGGAGGAATAGATGAGTATCTACAGTCACAAATTCACTTTAGCTGATGGTCGAAAAATACAAATGAGCGAATATGAAAATAAAAGTATTCTAATCGTTAATACTGCCAGTGCTTGTGGCTTTACTAATCAATACAATGCTTTACAAAGTTTATATGAAAAATATGAACCAATGGGTTTTGTAGTACTTGCTTTTCCTTGTAACCAATTTGGTGAACAAGAAAAAGGGAGCGATGCCGAAATAATAGATTTTTGTCAAACGAACTACAATACTACCTTCCCTATTGCTTCAAAAATTTCTGTAAATGGACCTACTACTCACCCCGTTTATGCTCACCTTAAAAAACATCAACCAGGACTACTTGGAAGTGAAGGTATTAAATGGAATTTCACAAAATTCCTAGTTGATAAGACTGGACAAGTCGTTAATCGATACTCTCCTCAGACCAAACCTGAAAGCATAGAACAAGATATAATAAAGTCATTAAATCTATGACCTATTTTTTCAGAACAATGTTTAAGTTTTTATTTTGGCTCAAAGGCTGGAAAGTTCATCCCAATAAGCCTGATATAAAAAAAGCCGTTATTATTGTCTTAGGTCACACTAGTAATTGGGACTTTGTAAATGGATCAGTTGTTGGTGATTTTTTTGATATGGATATCAAGTTTACAATTAAACAATCTTGGGTCCGGTTTCCTTTTAAAAATGCGATGCTTAAAATGGGAGCCTTTCCTATCAGGCGAGATTTAAAGGAGAACTTTGTAAAACAGGTTGTTAATAAGTTCAATGAAAGTAAAAGTTTTTATCTAAGTATCACTCCTGAAGCTACAAGAAACCCGAATGCGAATTGGAAGACAGGTTTTTACCATATAGCAAAAGGGGCAAATGTTCCTCTCGTTTTAGGGTTTATTGATTATAACAAGAAGCTTGCTGGTTTTGGGCCATGTATAAATATAACTGGAAGCTATGAAGAAACTTTAAAAGAAATGATTGATTATTATAAAACTATCTCACCTAAGTTTCCTGAAAAATTTTTAATTCCACAACTATCTTAAAATGCATATTCCTTTAAGAGCTCTAATGGAACAATTGCAAGAGTTTCTTCATGTGTCGCACTTAAATTTACTTGAGGTGCTACACCCTGTTTATAGGCTTCAACCCATCTTGGAGCACATAAACACCAAGAGTCCCCTGCTTTTAATCCTGAAAAATTAAATTCAGGTTTTGGTGTAGATAAATCATTTCCTTGAGCTTTAGAGAACTCTAGAAAATCATCGGTAAGTCTGACACAAATTGTATGCATCCCTTGGTCTTGATGATTAGTATTACAACAACCATCTCTAAAAAATCCAGTCACTGGGTCTTGACTACAATCAGATAAAGCTTCACCAAACACATTCTTCGAATCAAATTTTTCCATATCCAATTTCTAGCAATTAACTCATGAGTTTAAAAGTCCATGAATATTGTTTAATTTATCATTATATTTCTCTCCTAATTGACAAGCTTTTTTCAAAGGAATCTAATGGCCAGATATATTATTCAAAGGAGAAGAAGAATGAAATTTTTAACAATTATTTTAATGATGATAACTTTATCATGTAATAAGACCAAAGAAGTAGTAAATGAGACTGTAAACGCTGCTAAGGACTCGGTAGAAGCTGTTGTTGATAAAGGACTCGAAGCCGCTCAAACAAATAATGAATCTGGTCATGAAGTTGTAGCTGGTCCTCTTAAACCAATCACTTTAACTCAAGAAAGCAAGATAGAGTTCAAGGTATTAAAATTTGCTAAACTTGCTGAAATTGAAGGAAAATTCACAAAGTTTCAAGGAGTAGCAAAGTATGATGGTAAACATTTATCAAGTGTTCAAGCTGCTATATATGCTAATTCAATAAACACAGCTGATGAGAAAAGAGATGGACACCTTAAATCTGAAGAATGGTTTGCAGTTGCAAAGCACCCTATCATTTCTTTTACTACTTCATCTGCAGTAGAGCTTGGGAAAAGCTTTGATCTACCAGGTGAAATTGAGATAAAAGGTGTAAAGCTTCCAATTACATTACAAGGTACATTAGTTAGCAGAGACTTTGACAACCTTGTTGTAAAAGCAACTGGTGTTATCAATAGAACAAAGTTTGGTCTAAATTGGAATAAGCCATTGGATGAAGAAGTAACTCTAATGGGTAAAATAGGAAAAATTGCTGTTGATGAGGATGTTACTTTAAGTCTTACAATTGTAGCTAAAGCTGATAAATAAGAAAACTATTAAACAGGAGGAAGAAATTCTTCCTGTTTATTTAAAATATCGTTCCTCTAACCTTCTTATAACTTTTTTAGTTTCTTCGTCTTCATTAAAATCAACTAATTCTTCAAAAAATAACTCTTGAGTATAAAGTTTCTTAAAATATTTTTTGTGGAAATACTCTAAGAAGTCAAAAATTTTGTCAGACATTAAATGATGAATATGAGAAAAAAAGTATCGACCTTGTTCATAAGGATCTAGGTGCAACGTTTCTAGGTTATAAGTTTGTCTTTGGTAAGGCGATTGTCCTTTGAGACCAACAAATTTTTCATTTAAAACCTCATGCTTATCAAAAGGTATATAGCTCTTTCTTGTAAACATAGAAGAAACCCATTTCTTCCAGGACCCACCATCGGCCCATCTAGCAAGTCCTTCGTCAATCCAAGCACAACGTCCATCAGAAGGCATCGCTGCCCTTCCAAAATACATATGAAACAACTCATGACCCAGAGAGTACCTTGAGGTTCTTGTTGCACCAAAGTGCTCTATACCTGAAAAATTCTCACCAAAATAGATAATCATTTCTCTGTGAGGAAAAGCCCCAAATAATTGTTCTAGTTTATCAATTTTATCTTTAATAGCAGACACAAAGAAAACATCCTTATTCAGAACCTTATTAGATTTCGCATACAAAAGAGTGAACTTAATTCCCTTGTAATTGAAAACATCAATATCTTGACTTTTATGTACTGTTTGGAAATAAAAACTTCCTGGGTTATAAAACTCAGGGAAATTAACATCATATTCAAACTTACTTATCTTTGTCACATCACCATTTGCTATAATGACTTGATTTGCAAACTCAGGTGCAAAGAGTACTTTCAAGTTTAATTTAAATTGATCATATTGTAGATTTGAAGGGAGGTAGCTCTCTAAAAGTTGTCTTACTCCCTTTCCATCGCAAAATTTAAAATAAAATGATAATCTTTTTTTATTTCTATCAAAATTTAATTCAGGTCTTTGTTTACTTGGATAAAATTTAAATTTAATCTCTACAGTATGTTCAAGATCTTTTTCAACCGAAGACAAAATCATCCTCATCGGAACATCCTTCCCTGGAAGGTTAACTAATTTTTGAGCAACTTTTTCACCATTTAAAGAAATAGAATCCAATTCATTTACAAGGTCAAAAAGAGCAAAGCCTGTTTCTTGTGTTTTGAAAACAAACTTAGTTTCAACTTCCAGATATCCAGGTTTGAAATGAAATTGAGAATCATTAGAAATCATATCAATAAAGACAGCTTTCTTCCCATCTTCAAGAGCAAATGAGGGAGGTGCCAAGTCAAGATTTGCAAAAATATTCAATGATAAAAAAAATAATATAAGGTACTTCATCTAAATATTAGACCATGTATATAAAGGTCAAATTAAGCAGAGTGAACAAGTTACATAAAGTGACTAACTTTTAGATAGCTATGATTTTAAGGGTTTAGCGACTGATTCGACTTGATAAGCCTCTGATTTCTAACCAATGGTTTAGATCAAGTTATATAGGCCCATCACTTACCTTCCCTTTTATAATTCGTGGATTTTCATAAAATATTACAATGAAGGTTTTCTCACTCATTTTTATCATCTTTTGGAGTATAAATTCTAACGCCAATTTAATTGATGCTTGTATTAAACATTTAAAACCTCGAATAAACCTTGAGCATGAACTAGTTCAACTTGAAAAACTCTCAAAAACTCCTTTTAAAGATGCCTCTAATTTATATAAATTGAATAAAGACGGGTCAGTCATTGATGGACAAATAGAAGAGATTTTATCAAATATCTCCATTTCTTCATTAAAGTCTGAAGAAATCTCTCGTGGAGTTACTAAAAGTTATAAATTAACGATTTCAAAAACAATTTCAGCAATATGGAAACCTGAAATTTCACACAAAGCATCATCAGCCAATAAAGAAGTTGCAGCTTACATTGTTGATAGGTTCCTAGGTTTTGGTTTAGTTCCTGTTACAGTTTTTAATTATAAAACATTCAAAAAAGGATCATTGCAATACTTCGTCAGGAATTATACTCCTCAAAATAAACTCGTACAGGAAACAAATAGAACTGATTACTTCAAAATGGTGCTATTTGATTCTCTTATTGCTAATAAGGATAGATATAATCGAGGGAATTTTCTAATGAATGAAGATGGAAACCTTGCTCTCATAGATAATGGATTTAGTTTCCATACTACATATAAACATCAACATTTTGATGGGAACATAAACATTTTCCTTGAAAAGCCAGAAGCCATTCAGATATATCAACATCTCAAAAACTTAAATTTTAATAAGTTAAAAAGAGAGTTACAATTTATCCTCGATCAATCTGAAATTAGAAGTTTGCTTGCAAGATTTAACGATTTTTTTGAAAAGGTTGAAAAAGCAAAGAACTCTTAAAGTCTTATCACTTCTCTAAAATATGGACTTTCATCATAATCTGCTGGAGATATACCCAGTTCCTGAACAGGGATATTACCCTTGTAATATTTATCCCAAAATGTATGGGCCTTAGAAAAGCTCATTACTTCAGGACGAGGTTGAGAGATACCATAAAGGTTGAGAAGTTTATAGATCAGCTCAGAGCAATAAATCTTATCACTAGACCATAGAAATTCAGAATCATAAGAAAGACCTAGAAAGATTGTTTGAAAATCTTGTACAAATAAATACTTATTCACTTTTCTCATCTCAGAGTTTCTTAATATTTTAACATTTTGATTTCTTTGTGTTTTGCTTAAAAATTTTTCTAAAGAGACGACTCTTACTTTTTCAAATGCCTCAGCAACTAAGATTGGATTTTTGCTAATAACAATCCCAATATGTGAGTAAATACTATCAGTCTCGTTTTCAATAGCAGTACACAAACTGCAATGAAGAGGCTGTAAGATTAAATCACCAATCTCAAAAGAAAAGCCAGAAAGACTTAAAAATAAAAGTACATACTTCATCATAAAACTACTTAAGCTGTCTCGCTTCCTTTTCTAATATAAAGACCTAAGAATCCAATTATGACAGAGATAACAGGACTTAAAAGATTAAAAAAGCAATACGGTAAATAAGAAAGCGTTGGGACACCTAAAATTCCGCTAAAATAAGCTCCTCCTGAATTCCATGGGACCAAAACGGAAGTGACTGTTCCTCCATCTTCTAAACTTCTGGATAAGTTAACGGCAGCAAGACCTCTTTGTTTGAAAGCATTTCTAAACATTCTACCAGCAACAACAATAGATAGATATTGATCTGAGGCCGTGATATTTAGGAATATACAACTTGAAATTGTGGCCAATATTAAAGAACCAGTTCCAGAAACAAAGTCTAATAATACACCTGCAATTTTTTGCAAATACCCACATGCTTCCATCATCCCACCAAAAAACATTGCTGTAATAATAAGCCAAACGGTATTTAACATACTTGACATCCCTCCCCTAGAAAAGAGCTTATCAACTTCTTTAACTCCTGAATCTGATTTAAAACCATCTGCAGCAACTTCGATTATACTTTTATAAGCATTGGAATCTAATAGATGAGGTTGAAAAATCATCGCTAAAATCCCACCGAGTAAAGCGCCTAAAAACATAGAGGGGAGAGCTGGAACTTTTTTATAAACTAAAAATAATACAAACAAAGGGGCAATAAATAGAAAAGGAGTGATTTTAAATTGAGAATTAATCGTTTCTAAGAAACCTTTCACTTTATCCAAGTCTACTTCTGAAGGAGCATAGTTCAGCCCTACAATTGTAAATAGAATGATTGCTATGGTAATTGCTGGAAGAGTAGTAATTAATAAATACCTAATATGTTCAAATAAATTCGCTCCCGCCATGGCCGGAGCAAGATTTGTTGTATCTGATAAGGGTGAAAGTTTATCGCCAAAATAACTTCCACTAATAACGGCACCTGCTACCATAGGGAGAGGAATATCAAGAGCTGCTCCTATACCAATCAAAGCAATACCAACTGTTCCACCTGTTGACCAACTACTTCCAGTTGAAAGAGAAACAAAGCAACATAAAATACAGGCTGTAGGGAGAAAGAATTTAGGACTTATAATTTGAATTCCATAATAAATCATTGTTGGAACAACTCCTGATAGAATCCACAACCCAATTAAGGACCCAACTAATAAAAGTATTAAGTTTGCCTGCAAGGAATTTTTGATAGAAGAAATTGCAACATTTTCCAGATCTTTATAAGACACTTTTTGAAGAGTCACTCCTAAAAGGCAAGCAATAAAACCACTAAAAAATAGTGCTAATTGATTAGGTCCATAAGTAGCGTCATCTTTAAAGATCTTGACATTAATTATTAATAAAATGATAAGGACAATCACTGGAATGAGAGCTTCAATTAACCTAACGTTTTTTTTCAAAATGTACTCCTAAATACTGATTGGATCCATTTGGACAATCATGGTTATTTACAATATAAGAGGCCTTATAAATTGACAAAAATAAATGTAATTGACACAATTTTGCTAGGAGTCAAAATATGTTCAAAACCTTAGGAGTCTTTTGTTCAGCAAGTAGTCATTTAGATGACAAATACTTCGATAAAGCTAAAGAGTTTGCTCGCTCTATGTGTGAGCATAATTATGATTTAGTCTATGGAGGGGCCACTATTGGTCTCATGGGTTGTATTGCTGATGAAGCAAAGAAATTCGGAGCACATGTCTTAGGGGTTGTTCCTAAGATTATTACGACTAGAGAAATAGCTAACGAAAAAATAGATGAATTGATTATCACTGAGGACATGCATGAGAGAAAAAAAATCTTGTATAAAAGGTCAGATATCTTAGTTATTCTCCCAGGAGGCTTTGGAACACTGGATGAAGCCTTTGAATCTATTACTTGGAATCAGCTTGATATTCATAAAAAACCGGTTGTTTTTATAAATTGGTTTGGCTACTTTGATGGAATCAAAACTTGGATACAAAATGCTGAAAAAGAAAAATTCATTAAAGTCTATGATACTTTCGAACCCCAATTTTTAGAAAACAATGAACAATTTTTCAAATGGTTAAAAGAAAATGAATAAAAAGCAAAATGAAGTCATCTTTTTTACAGTTATTTTTTTAATCTTAATTTATTTTTTATATTTAATATTCAAACCTTTACTAGGCCCCATGATTTTCGGTGGAATTCTAGCTGGAAGCTTTGTTTCTTTGTTTCGGTATTTTAACCTTAAAAAAAAGCTATCAAAAAATCTTAGTGCTATTATTACATGTTTATTGATCACTATAGGAGTTGTTTTACCCCTTCTTTATCTTGTCGCTCAAATCTCTTCGGAGGCCTATCAATTTTACTCTATAACTAAAGGTTTTATAGCAAGTGGAAAGCTAGAAACTTTTCTAGAAAGTGATGGATATGTTGCAAAATTATTTCAAAAAACAATGTCTTTTTTGGGAATTAATCCAGATCTTAATACACTTTATGCAAAAATCTTAGAAGCTTCTCAAAACTTATCTGGAACTTTCCTCGGCATATTTAATAAAATAGCTGGAAATTTATTAGGATTTTTCTTCGACTTCTCAATTGCAATTATGACTACATTTGTTTTATTTGCTCAAGGTGATATTCTTAAAAAGTACGTCATAGCTCTTTCTCCACTTGAAACTAAAGATGAAGAATTACTCATTTCTACATTCAACCAAATGAATTACGTTTCTTTAGTCTGTAATGGCCTTGGTGGAGTTATCCAAGGTGGTCTTGCAGGAATTGCATTTCTAGTTTTAGGGATCGACTCACCTTTTTTATGGACAGCTATGATGGTTATTTTAGCATTTATTCCTTTACTTGGAATTTCAATTATTACAATACCTGCCAGCTTATATTTAATTTTATTTGAACAACGTTTAGGTGCTGGAATTTTCTTATTAGTCTTTACCTTAGGTGTTGCTTTTCTCGTTGAAAATTGGTTTAAACCCAAATTCATAGGAAATAGAATTAAAATCAACTCAATGTTTGTTTTATTTACCATTATAGGTGGGATGACAGTTTTTGGTATAGCAGGCGTTTTCTATGGTCCATTAATTGGAACTTTATTCTTAACTACTGCAAAATTATTCCGAGACAAATATTTAGTAGACTAAGCCTAATTATAATTTTTCTAACAAAGCACAAGTTGATTTGATAGCAAAGTACGGACCATTCTCATCTATAGTCACACCATCTGTATTTATACAATTTACAATAGAGTCAATACTATGTCCTCTTACATCATCAAGCTCGTGAGTGGAATAAATTCCTTCTCTTATATAGACCTCTCTCTTGTGACAATCATCATCTGTGATAGTATCAGCAGTTGTACTTAATGGATCATTTCTTTCATTTCCACTTAAGTGATCTTGCAACCCAATATTTAATAACTCACTGATTTCTATTTTTTCTTCATCTGATAAATTACCACAATGAATAATTTCAGCACTTCCATTTTGATAAATCAAACCTTCTCTAAGTCCCCAAGGATAGGTGACTTGAAAAGTTCTCTCTATAACCCGAGGAACTTCTACTTCCGTATTAGGATCATCAGGACTTAGTTCTTCTATAAAGGGTTTATTACTTGTACTACTTAGCTCTCCACAAGAAAAAAACAGTAATAATGAAATAATTTGAATAAGGTTTTTCAATGAATTCTCCCGATCATGTTATTTAATAATCGGGACTTTAATATTTACTCTTAAATAGATCTTAATAGCTTAATAAGAAAGGAAAAATGTGCTATAAGGGAACTGACTTAATCAGTTACAGACACTTTATATCACAACCTTTGAAGTTCACAATTCGAGGAATAGTTTCAGAACCACACCTCATTACGGCCCTCATTCTCTCAAGTTTCTCTCTACATTCTTGACCAGCCTCGTGATCTTCAAGACCAAACTCAAAGTCATCTCCTTCATCATCGCCACCTACGCATTCATATCTTGGGCATCCTTGTGTTTTATCCGATCTTGTATCTTGAGCTATAAAACCTGGTCTACATTTAGGAATTGCTTGTAAGCAAGCAAATCGAGGAGGTTTTATGACTTCCATTCTATCTTCTTCGTCTCTGTCTTCGTCTCTATCCACGTCTCTGTCTTCTTTTTCGTCTCTGTCCTCTTCTTTATCTCTATCTTCTTCCTCGTCTCTATCTTCTTCTTCACCTCTGTCATCTTCTTCTCTGTCTCTTCGTTCTTGGATTCTTTTTCTTTCTATATCTCTGCGTTTCTTAAGTTCTAGTAACTTTCTATCACGCTTTTGCTCTTCTTCTTTTGTATCTTTTAAAATAGGAGCTTTAGGAAGATCTTCATTTTCGATCTTGTTATTCTCTACTTTTAAGATTTCGTGTCTGTCCTTTAAGATTTTTAAAAGTCTAGCTCTAAATTCTTTCTTAGAAAGTTTCGATCTTAATTTCATTAGCTTTTTTGATTCTTCAATGTTCTCTTTAAGCAATAGAATATTCTTATTGCTTAACCTTGCCTTAATTAATAAATTTTTAGTTTTATTAAGTTTTGAATGAATAGCTCTGGATTTATTTTTATTAATAATAAGATCTTGTTCTTTCGTTGTTTGAGTTAACCCGGCACTAAGTGTATTAATCTTTATTGCTTTACTATTTTTAAAAACACTTTGTAAGTCCTTATGTTTATCAGCTAAAGATTTTCTCAACTCTTGGTTCTTTTTAAGTTTCTCTAGATTTCTCTCCACCTTAAGCTTCAGTTCTTCTTCACTCTTTTTATTCTTTGATTTGTTTCTCTTAATCTCTGCTAACTTCTTTCTGAATTCAAGGTCTTTTTTCTTATCAGCAGCTTTACCTGCTTTTTTTCTTTGTCTCAGTTCTATTCGACGTAACTTCACCATTTTCTTTCTACGTTCTTCTATCTCTGCTTTAGACTTAGAAATTTTATCTTGCATCTTCTTTAATGCAATTCTTTTCTTCTCAATCTCTTTAATGTCTTGTTCCGACTTTGATATTTTCTCTATGGCCTCTTTTTTATCCTCAACATCAGCATCTTTTGCAATCGTTTGCTGAGCATCAATATTACTTAATAATTCCTCTCTATTATTAATCTTTCTAAAAAGATTTTTAACAGCATTAGATTTTAATTTTCGACTTTTATGCTTTACATGTTTCTCTATAGACTTCATTAACCTTGCAGCACCGACTAAATCTCCTCTTCTTTTTAGTTCAGAAATTTTATCTGCAGCCTCTTCAAATTTTTCCTTCTTATCATCTACCTCCTGAGCAATTATTAACCTTATCTCGCCCTCTAGTTTTTCAAATTTTTCAACTTTTGATCGCTCTAAAAATGCTTCCATTTCTTCAATGTTTTCAAGAGAACAAATCTTCTTAAGTTCTTCAATTAAAGCTTCCTCGTCTAAGATCAAGGATAAATGCTCAAATAACATTCCTTCTTCAAATGATTCAAGTTTTTTTAAGTTAACTTCACCACCAATACTTTGAAAGATTAAAATTTGAGAATTTGTTAAAATACATTTTTGAATTTTTTCCTCGTCTTGTACTTCAAGGACTTCATCATTATTGGCTTTAATTTCTTGTAAGATCTCATCTGCAACTGAGTGAGGTATAATAGATTCTGCTGCATGTACTGCATCCTCAGAAATTACTTTTTCTTCTAGTTTTGTATCTAAGTTATTATCTGTATTTACTCCTTGATTCATACACGAACTAAGGAATAAGCTAAGAACTAATAATTTCAATGAAAACTTCATTTATATCTCTCCGATTTGAAAATGTATAAATATCATAAACCCTGACAGTAAATTTACTGGCTTTTTTTTATTACTTAAAAATAAAGTTTAAGTTATTGAAATGATAGGTACTTATCTTATGAATTTGAATATGAGTAAAATTGTTATTTTTCTAACTTAGCAAAAACGAGAACAAAAAATGGCAAAGACCTGTCAGAATTATAAATAGATAAAAAAGCGGTTTTAAGATTTAAAACCGCTAAATTGATAATTTAATCTCTTCCCATGTAACTATAGATATACCAAAAAAGTAATATAATAGATGAGAATAATTCCAATGAAGCAGCAACATGCTTATCTACAGGAAAATCCCTCATAATTCTTGAAGTACTATAAAGTATAGATCCTCCAGCGTAAGCAATCATCATTAGAGTAAACCAAGTCCCTAACCCAAAACTAAGTCCAGCACCAAAAAGCATTGGTCCAAGTATCTGAACAACAATTAAAGAAATAGCTAAAATACCTATCCATCTTAAGAAAACTCCTAAAAATGAAAAATTTACCTTTGTAACAAATGTTCCAATTGTTAAAAGAGAAAAAGATATTAAAGTTAAAAGAGCTGCATTTTTTACCATATGACCTGAGCCATAATAAAAGTTAGAAACCAAAGATAATGATAAAATTGCCCATAAGAAAACAAATGCGATGAGGGCCATATATTGACCAGCAAGTGTTTTTACTTGATACGCCATTCGTGAAGCCATAGATGATAAAATCCCAAAGGCCATTAAAATTAACAACCAATTAATTCCAGCCATTTTTTGTAATATGACATTGGCAACACCTGTTTGAAACATCAAGGCTTGCATACAAACAAAAAGTACTAAAGCTAAAAAAACATGAAGATAAGTTTTAAAAAGAAAGCTCCTTCTTTGAGATGACTCAGCTTTAATTCCTTCAAATCCAAAATTTTGCATAAAAACTCCTTATATCTATATTATCTTAGCTGCTCATTGCTTGGTCAAATGAGTAAAGAAACTAGAACTGGCTTAAACGACATTATTCTAGACATAAATGTCAAAACAAGGAATCCTGACCTAATTTACTATCAAATAAATAAAAGTAAACTAACTGCCATTGTTCCCATACCGAGAATCAAGCCATAAATAGATAAATGATGTTCACCATACTCTCTGGCCGCAGGTAATAACTGATCGAGACTGATAAAAATCATAATCCCCGCAACTCCACTAAAAATACACCCGACTAATGTATCTCCTATAAATTGAGATAAAAAGAAGTAGCCTATTAAACCACCTATTGGTTCTGAAAGTCCTGATAGAACCGAATAATAAAACGCTTTCTTTCTATCACCGGTAGCATAATAAATAGGAACAGATACAGCGATCCCTTCTGGAATATTATGAATGGCTATAGCCAATGCAATTATTATTCCTGTTGAAGGATCTTGCATGGCCGAGAAAAATGTTGCTAGCCCTTCGGGAAAATTATGAATAGCAATAGCTGAAGCAGTCACAAGACCAGTTTTATAAAGTTTAGTATAATCTTGTTTCTTTTCGGGATTATCCATATCTTCAATCATCATATCTTCATGTGGGTTTTCGATCCCTATCTTATGAATAATCTTATCAATAATAGCGATTAGAAAAATCCCAGCAAAAAAACTTAAGGTATTATAAATAGAACCAAGTTTTAGTCCATAAGCTTTTGTTAATAGGGCTTGTCCCTTAAAGAAGATCTCTACAAAGGAAACATAAATCATCACCCCAGCAGAAAAACCAAGAGCGATTGATAAAGCTTTGGTATTTGTTCTTTTGGTAAAAAAGGCAAGAGCACTACCTATTCCAGTAGAAAGACCGGCAAAAACAGTTAGGCCTAAAGCTAAATATAAATTGGAATCATCCATTAAAGACTCACCTTAAAGTTTATTGTTTCCCATTCAAAACATTGTGGGCATCTCCAAAAAACAGCATCTGATTTATAACCACAATTTTTACAAAAATGATTTGTAGACGTCTTTTGTAATTGGGTAATTAAAGAATCTGCTAATATTAATGCCTCTTCATCTTTTTTCAATTCTCTTAAGACTTTCAAAAATTCAAGTTTTACAATCTCAGAAGTATCTTTTTTCTTTTCAATCCATGACTTAAAATAATCATAGGTTTCTTTAAGGTTCCCCATGTTTTTCATCATCTTCGCTCTAGATAAAAACACAGAAGTTTTTTTATCAGCATCATTCATATCTGCTTCTAGAAAGAACTCTTTTAACTCTTTTAAACGTGTAAAATATAAATCACGCAGTTTTTGGTCATCAGTTTTTAAAATATCTAGATCTTGAAACATAAAGCTTAAAAACATTTCATGTTCATTTAAAACTTCAACTGTCAGGGCTTTAGCTGCATCCATCTTCCCAGTAATCAAGTAAATTTTTAATTGCAAGATTTTAGCAGAAATACTTGGTGCATATCTGAAAGCTTGTTCTATCTTTTCCATAGCATCAGAGTATTTCTCATCTTCTAGATTTTCTGTCGCAATTTTCACATAAATATGTGAGATAGTATCTGAGTAATTTTCACTCGAAACATTTGATAATAATCTTCTATATTTCAGAGCTTCTTCCCACTCTTCAAGATCTTCGAGAATACGACACATCGATTTTATAACTTCAACCTGTTCTTTATTCATCTCTAAAACATCTTTATAAGTCGACAAGGCTTTATCTAAAAAACCTCCCTTCTCAAAGTCTTTACCTAACTCTTTTAATGCATCTAAACGAGTAGATTCAAGGATGTCTTCTCTGGCTGCAATAGATCGATGGATACTAACGGCTTTATCTATTTCTCCATTAGAGCGAAATAATCGTCCTAAGGTAAGATACGTATCGACTGTCTCTTTATTAATTTCAACAGCATTTAAAAATTCTTTTATTGCTAAGTCTTTTTCTCCTGATATTAAATAATGAGTTGCATTTAAAAATATCTGAGACTGTTTTTCATAAATAGAGGATTTATATTTTTTAGAAAGTCCTACAACTTTATTTTTATCTAAGAAGTAATTATAAAACAATACAATTGTGACAATAACGATTAAAACTGTGAGCAAATGTTCACTTAGAAAATCATAGTTTAAAAAACTTAAATCTGGCATTTACTTGTAAAGAAACATTGGAGTTTCACCTGTTTGGTGAAGAAGTAACTTGGCTTCTTCTTCAAGATCCTCAAATAAACTAATCATTTGGAACTTCTTCTTTTTCTTAATAAATCTTAAGTCAAATTTCCCATCAAATTGCATTTCTTCATGAATCATTCGTCCAGCTTTCCAAAGTCCTGCAACCTCATCGACAAGCCCTAGTTCTTTTGCTTCTTCACCTGAAAAAATTTGGCCTTGGGCCAGTTCATTGATATCTTTTTTAATAACATGTGATCGCTTTCTCATAATATCATCAATGAATTGTTTATGGACTTTTGTAATCATATTATCCATGAAAACTTTTTCTTCTTTAGTCATTGATCTGGCAGGATTACCAATATCTTTATATTTACCGGCCTTTATAGTTTGAGGTTTCATCTTTGCCCATTTATATAACTTAGACATATCCATAAATTGCATAATCACACCAATAGAGCCTGTGATAGTTCCAGCATTAGAGAATATCTTTCGACAAGCAGAACCTAGATAATATCCCCCACTTGCTGCAACACTTGAAAAACTTGCATAAATCGGTTTTTCAATATCTATCCTCATAATCTCTTCATAAATTTCTTGAGTAGGACCAACTGCTCCACCTGGACTATCAATTCTTAAGATAATTGCTTTAACTGAGTCATCTTTTTCTGCCTTATGTAATAGCCTGATTGTTTTATCAGACTCCATAATCACCCCTTTAACTTCAACAACTGCTATTGGAGAATCACTACTTCCAACACTTTCTAATAGATTGTTAGAATCTAATGATATTGAAGAACTATTAAGTCCTTTAATAGCAAATAGTCCAAAGAGAAAAAACATCAACATAAATAGAGCAACTATTCCTATTAAAATCCAAATACCTTTAGAACTTCTATTTTGACTCAAAGCAACATCCTTTTATTAAAATGAATACGCAATTTTAAGGTATCGATTTCTTCTTGTCCAAATGATATTGATTAAGAGTGATTGAATTAACAATAGATGGGGATAAATCTCTTAGCCATAGATATCTACTCTTTTCATCATTGATAGGAACTCAATGTAAAATTAGAAATTTAAATAAAGGTAGAGATGTAGCTACTACGCTCAGAGTTCTTACTAAGCTTGGTATGCATTTTGAAAAAACTGATCAATATTTAATTACTGACTCCAGTTATGCTTATAGTAAAGATCTGCATGTTCCTTTGAATTGTGAAAACTCTGGAACTACAATGAGGTTATTAGCAGGAATATTAGCTGCTAAAGAAATCAGTACAAAACTCATAGGTGATGCCAGTCTCTCAAAGAGACCTATGAAGAGAATAATTAAACCTTTGAACTCACTAGGAGCAAGAATTAAATCTAAGCAGGGAATGCCACCGCTAGGAATCTTTCCTCCAATAATCACTCATAAAAGTCATCTCATTGAATTAGAAATTGCGAGTGCTCAAGTTAAATCTTCAGTTTTGTTATTTGCATACCTAAAAGGTTTAGAAGTGAACATTAAAGGAAAAATCCTAAGTCGTGATCATACAGAAATACTCTTAAAACAATTAGGTGCAGATCTTTATATTAACCAAGGTGAAATACAACTCCATCCCTCTAGTGCCTTAAATGATTTTGAGGTTAAAGTCCCTGGAGATTTTTCTTCTGCAATGTTTTTAATTGTTTATCGATTACTCGTACCTGGTAAGACTCTTTCATTGAAAAACATTTTATTAAATCCAACTAGATCCTATAGTCTTGATCTACTTAAAGAAATGGGAGCGAATATAAAAGTAGAAAACGAAAAATTTGTATTAGGAGAGAAATGTGGTGATCTTCAAATTGATTATTCAACCAATCTACACAATCTTAAATCTATTGGTAGTGATAAAATTGCTTTAATTATAGACGAGATCCCTATTTTGAGTCTTCTTTTTTCTCGCTCAAAAGGAAGTGTAGAACTTGAACAAGTTCAAGAACTTAAGTTTAAAGAAAGTAATAGGCTCAGTGAAATCACACAGATTTTTCCTGCAGCTAGCATTGAAGGAAACAATTTGAAAATCATAGGTGATTACCAAAAGTTTACTAAAATACAAAGCATTGATCACAGAATATTAATGACTCAAATTATCGCTCAAGCCATTGAATCTGTTTCTCAGGTTGAGCATAATGAGTTAAAAAACATCGAGATTTCGTACCCTGACTTTATGAACCATTTACTATTACTAGTGAATGAATCGCTTGATGCTTGATCTCAATATTGAGATAATACCCTTGTGGATCAAGCTTTAAAGAAAACATTACTTGATATGCTCGAACTTGATCAAAAGGTTCGTGAGGACTTAGTTGCTCAAGGAGTCTTAAATGATGGATATCATCCAGAGATGGAAGAAGTTCATAATCAAAACGCAGCAAAGCTTTTAGAGATCATTAATCAATCTGGTTGGCCTAACAAAGATCAAGTTGGCCAATCAGCTTCAGATGCGGCTTGGATCATTGCTCAACATGCAATAAGTAAACCAGACTTTCAAAGAAAATGCCTTGAGATATTGAAAGTGCAAGCAAGCAAAGGCCTAATTGAGTTAAGTAAAATTGCCAAGCTTCAGGATAGGATCTGTTTTTTCGAAGGGAAACCACAGATTTATGGAACTCAGTTTGATTGGGATGAAAATAAGCAGCTTAGTCCACTTCCTATTCAGGATATTAAAAACGTAGATTCTTTGAGAGAAACGATGGGACTTCCTTCACTCGATGAAACGATTCTCGAAATTCGTCTACATGCCAATAACAATAATGAGCGTCCACCCATTGACCTTCAAGAGAAAAAACGAAAGTTTCAGTTATGGTTAAAAAAAGTAGGATGGAGAAAATGATTAGTATAATTATTCCTGCATATAATGAAGAAAAATATTTGCCTGAAACGATTAAAGCTCTCAAAAAATCTATTGCGTATTCTAAAACTAAGGACTATGAAATCATTTTAGTAGATAATAATTCAACTGATAAAACCAGGAAAGTTGCGATGGATTTTAAATTAAAAGTCTTAGATGAGCCTAAACGAAATATTTCAACTGTTAGAAATAGAGGAGCTAAAGAGGCCAAATTCGAAAACTTGGTATTTTTAGATGCTGACACTATTGTTTCTACTGATACTATTTCAAAGATCTTAGAACAATTCAATAATCACTTTCTAGCAGGTTCAGTGAAAGTTATCTCATTTAGCAAAAGAAAATTGGTTAATCTTTATATGAATGGATGGAAGCTCCTTGCTTTACTTCTGAAAATGCATCAAGGAGCTTGTCAATTTCATAAGAAACAGACATTTTTAGATAATGGAGGCTTTGATGAAAGCATATTCATGGGAGAAGATGTAATATACTTTTGGGAATTAAAGAAAAAAAAACCTCATATTAAAACGATCAAAATCAAAGATACTCAAGTTTATCCATCTAATCGTAAGTGGGACACAATACCTATCTGGCAGTTGCTTATTGAGACTAACCCACTAATGGTTCTTTTTTTTAAAAGAAGAATTGAAACATGGAAGAGTTGGTATGCCAAACCACTAAGGTGATCATACATAAGTAAGGGATGATAAATCATCCCTTATCTTTTCTAAAAAAATACTAATTTTTAAATTATAGCTCTATTCCAAATAGTTCAGGTAAAAGCTTTTGCTCTAAGTTTACAGCATTAGTACCTAAATTCTTTGCAGCTTTTGCTAATATTACTTCTTTAGAGTTATTAGCTAGATCATTAAGACTTACACCTGTTAATTTTTGAAGATCAGCTGATAATGCAGATTGATCTTCAAGTGAAAGATCACCCTTAGACTTCATTGTTTCCATCTTCTCACCCAAAGTAACTAATCCCATTGCTGTAGAGATACTTACTTTAAATTCATAAGACACAGCTGAAGCAAGAGTTAAGAATTTCTTTTGAGCAATTTTAGCTGCCATAAGGTTTACATCTGAAGTTTGATCTTCATCCTCATATTCCCAACCAGAGTTTCTTCCAACAAATACATCATCAAACTCAAAATAGTCTACAACTTCATAATCATCTCCGAAGAAATCACCATTAAGTTCACCAACTGCAATATCATCAGCTTCGATTGCTCTGAATTCATCAGCAAGAGCATCTGTATTTCTTACATAATCATAATAAATAATTGATCTAATATATTGAAGACTAACTGCTTTATACTCACCATAAAAATCGTCCCAAATAACAAACCAATTATCTAGTCCTTCATCTTCATCTCTGAACGTATCATATAATTCAACGTAAGAATCTAGGTTCCCATCTACGTAATTTAATGAATCGACAAAAGAATCTACACTTACGTTTGGCGAAGTGTAAGCATCTACATAGTCTACATCATTACATGAAGCAAATAATAGCAAGCTCGAAATAGTTAAAATAATCATTGATTTCATTTTTTCTCCTTTAAAAGCACCCAATGTATTTGGAAGTTTTTTGTAATATCTTATTACTGATTTTCTTGAATATGTTTTAGATCTTAAATCAAGGATTGAAAACTAGTGCATTTTGGCTAATTCCCATACTCAGTGTAAGAAAGTCGATAAAGAGAAAAAAAACGGCTATAGACAGCTAAAGAAATGATAGAAAAAAAAAGGGCCAATTACTTGGCCCTCTTTTTAAATTATATTTTAAGATTTTTAAGTCTTATAATTCAATTCCAAATACTTCAGGTAAAAGCTTCTGCTCTAAGTTCACAGCACTAGTTCCTAAGCTCTTTGCTGCTTTAGCAAAGATTTGCTCTTTTGACTTACTTGCTAAATCATCAAGACTAATTCCTGTTAGTTTCTGAAGGTCAGCAGAAAGTGCTAATTGATCTTCAGCTGATAAATCACCTTTAGACTTCATTGCTCCCATTTTATCACCTAAAGTTACTAATCCCATTGCTGTAGAGATATTTACTTTAAATTCATAAGAAACAGCTGATGCCATTGTTAAGAATTTCTTTTGAGCAATTTTAGCTGCCATAAGATTCACATCTGATGTTTGATCTTCATCTTCATATTCCCAACCTGAGTTTCTTCCAACAAAAATGTCATCATCTTCAAAATAATCTACAACTTCATAATCATCACCAAAGAAATCACCATCTAGCTCTCCAGCAGCAATATCATCAGATTCTATTGCTCTGAACTCATCAGCAAGTGAATCAGTGTTTTTCACGAAGTCCCAATATTGGATTGATCTAATGTATTGAAGGCTAACTGCCTTGTATTCACCATAAAAGTCGTCCCAGATGACAAACCAATTATCTAGTCCTTCATCTTCATCTCTAAATGTGTCATAGAGCTCAACATATGAGTCCAAGTTTCCATCGATAAAGTTAATTGAATCAACAAAAGCGTCTGCTGTGACGTTTGGTGAAGTCAATAGTTTCTCTACTGCCGGTGGAACAACAACAACTGTTCCTCCTCCTGAAGTCGTACTTGAATCACAAGATACGAATGTCATGGATAATAATAATCCTGTAAACATTAAAATAATTCTTTTCCCTAATGCCATGTCCCTCTCCTTTGTTTGCACCCCAAATAAATTACGGGTAACGGTTTGGCGTTATCTACGAAGTAAATCCTATTACTTTTAAACTTAATACGAGTGTTCTACAGACGAAACGTTTTGAAAACTGGTGCAATATGACTGTATGAAGTTGACAGAGAAAATGACACCGATTAATAGATTTAGGGTCAAAGTGACATTAGATATTTAAAGGGATTTTATAAATATAGGCCTTATTATCTACTTTACAGTTTAGTAAATAATTATGAGCACCAGTAGAATTTGTTTTTCCTGGAGCTACATAAGTACAATTTTCAGGGATACTAATGCTGAAATCAATAGGTCTTATGAACTTTCCATCAACTTGAACGGAACTATAGAGTTGATCACCATATAAAAGTGTAGAGTTTACAAACAAAGATGGGGTTAATTCACCTTTAATAGATGTCTCTATAACCTCCATTGTTTCCTTAAAGAACACTCCTGGAAAGGAACTCTCTCGATTTATCGGGAGTGTAAAGTGATTTCCCCCTGAAAATAAATGCATCCAGTACCGAGACTCTAAAAATATATTTGCTTCACCGTTTAATTTATAACTTCCTAAGTGACTGATGATAGGATCATCCCACCCTCTAGAGTTTAATTCTTTAGTTTCAACTAAGTTCCCATTATCTGAAATAACTTTAATACTTCCTAAACTTTGATCTACGAGTCTAAACAGGAGCGACTCATTTTGATGCTTTTGTAGGTTTAGAGTTACTGCCTTATCAAGAAAACTCACTCCATCAAGAATATTTGAACTAAGAGTGTAATGTTCAAACTTACTAAAGTTCACCAAGTAATATTTTTTTGTTGATCCTTCTTCAATCTGAGTAATGAAGTTGATGACGCCTAAAGGAGAAGTAATAATTGATAGAAATCTAATTCTTGCACTATCACTTAAATCCAATAATTGTCTTAATTTCTCTTCAAATTGAAATGATTTAAAAACTCTCGGCTCTAGAGTTCTAGCTTTATTGGGAATCAATACATAATATCTATTACTTTTTTGAAAAAGATCGAAGTCAAATAAATCATCCCCATTATCAATACTAGTTCTGATTCCAACTCTTTTAATTATAGGAAGAAGTATATCTCCAAGTTTTGGATGAGTATGTTTAATCCAGTTTACTTTAGATTGTCGATTCTTAAATGGTAATAATCCTTTACTTGAATCTAGAACGGAATAATTATCACTATATTTCCAATTATAAAGATCTCCAGGATAAAGCTTCGTAAAATCAGATTTATAAAAATATAAATTATAAGTATAAAGAGCTCTTGATCTCTGAGATCGTTCAGGATTATTCAATTTCTTGGTAACTACTAAATAATCAGATTTACCATCAAGGTTATAATCTCCCTTAACTATATGATTTACTCTTTCACCTTTAGGATATATTAGCTCTAATTTTTTGAATTGATTGTTAGTATGAATTAAAAGCTTAACATGAATTTCATTTTTCTTTGACCTATCTAAATAGTAGTATTCACTATTATCCATAGTTCCTTGAAAAGGTTGTATATATCTTAAAAGAGAGGTTTTTTTACCTCGTCTAAAAAGTAGAATGTTTGAAAGTTTTTCTTCAGGGATTTCAATTTTCTCGATCTTGGCTAAATCTATCTTTTTGACAGCATTTAAATTCACTTTAAAAGTTTCGCTAAAGTTTCCTATAGATAAAGTAATATTTAATGGAACGCTGAAATCTATTTCTAAATTTTCAATTTGACCTTGGATACTCAATTTAAGTTCATTTTCAATGTTTCGTGTAAACACTTTCTTCTTGAATTTTAAAACATTAGAACTTAATTCAATTTTTAATTCACCTGCCTTACCTAGGTTTTCAATTTTTAAGTTATAGGAAAACCCGCGTTTAGAATCAATTTCAATTTTATCTCTTCCTTTGAACTTAGGAACAACTAAGAATTCATTACTTTTTTGTAACGATCTTTCTTGATCAACAAGACCAAACATCGAATGTTTCTTTTTATCTTCTATTTTTTTCGCATTAGAGAACAATCTATTTTTAAGTTCTTTAAGACCTATCTCAGGAAATACTCCTTTAATATTTGCAACAACTCCAGTTACAAAAGGGGCCGCTTGAGATGATCCTTTAATATACTCATAACCTTGAACTCTAAGAAGTTCAGATTCTATCTCAAGAGGATAAGTACTTAAAATATTCTCTCCAGGAGCTAGAATATCTACTTTATGTCCAAAGTTTGAAAAGTTTGGAATCTTACCAGTATGATCAATAGCACCTACGCAAATAACTGATTCAAAACTACATGGATAGACTGCTATTTCTTTATTATTATTTCCTGCAGCAACAATGATAGGAATGTTATTATCACTTGCTAATTTAATCGCTTTTTTAAATCTCTGCGTAAGAACGATACTTGGAAAGCCTACACTCATATTGATGACATCTGCCTTATTTTTCACTGCAAACTCTATGGCCTGTGCAAAGACATCAACCATTGATTTACCATTGTGAGAATATCCACTCACATCGTTATCTATTACTTTAAGAGGCATAATTAAAGCATCTGGTGAAATCCCTACAACTCCAAGCTTATTATCGGCTGCAGCTGCAATTCCACTTACATGTGTACCATGACCTTTATCGTCAATGACATTGAAGGTAGATTTACTAAGTTTTTGAATACATGCTTTCTTATCTTTTTTGCATTCTTCATCTTTTGATAATTTGAAATTTATTTTTTTCTGATAATCACCTACTAAGAAATTTTTTCCAAGGCTCAGCTCTGGAGCAAAATCATACTTTTGTGAAAACTCGGGGTTTTTCCAGATTCTATCTTTAAATTCTGGGTGATAAATATCAAGACCTGTATCTATGATAGCAATAATAGGTCTTTTTTTCAGTTTTGGTTTCTTCCAATTTATATCTAGGCCTTTTACTCCAGGTATATTAGTTTTCTCTAGTTCTCCAATAATCTTCACATAACTTTGAGAAGAATTTTCCAATCCCCACTGATTCTTAAAAAATGGGTTAGCAAAAATTGTAAAAGAGTATAAAAGTACTATATATTTCATGGTCTCTCCCTTAACCATTGACCAGTGAACTCACCTGAATTTAGTCCTACTCTTTTTTGTACATTATTTAATATTCCATATGGGTACTTTGGGTGTTTTTGTCCAAAGCTATTTGAAAAAATCGTTTCTCTTAAAACCTCTGATTTTGTCCTAAAACCATCAATTGTTCCTTGAATGAATGTGTTTTGCTTACCAATCAAAGTTAATAAGCTCTCAATCTCTAAATCTTCATAAAGGGCCTTGAAAAACTTAGGATAACATTTACTAATTTTTTGCGTATTTGTAATTGTATTTACAATTTTATCACATTGTTTTTTTATTTTAATTGCTTTAGAGAGAAGGCCACATGTAGGTATTTTGTTTCCATCTTTTAAAGTTCTTTGAGTCATATAATCTTGGCATCTCTCAAAACGTTTTTTCTCTAAAGGGTAGGCCATTCTTATTAAGGTATCAGGAGTGATCTTCTTTAAGTTTTTAACTCCCTGATCATATAAAAATATATTAGCAGAAATGTCATAGAGCTGATGAGTGCCAATCTTCTTTAAAGACTTCACATCAAATAAGTTTTCAGAAAAGTTTTTATTTATCTTCTCTACTGCTTTAATTATTTTTTTCTCAGATTTTGACCATCCTGCATAACCAACCTTGAAATTTAAAAATTCTCGATGGATTTTATCATTTTTTATTTGCGCCTCATAAGTAACTTCTTTAATTTTCTTAGCACCTAAGATCGTATCGTCAGGATTTTGCCATACATTATTTGCCCATGAAATATTTTCACTTCGCTCACTTAATTGAAAATTGACGATTTCTTTCAAGAAAGATTCATAATTAAAACCATTATTGATAGAATCATAATATGTACAAAACTTTCCATTGAGTCCACTTGGAGTATCAATGGAATAATTAGTAAATCCTCTAAAGCGTTGTCTTTTCCAGAATAAAAATGAAGTTCGATTATATTTATCAGAAAAATCAGCACTTACTTTAATTGGAGGAGCAACTTCTTCTAGTACTTCGGTGTCATTAGACTTCACAACATCATTTAAAACTAACAAGTTTTGATAAATATCAGGATTTTCTTCAAGCTTAGTATTAAGATCTAGGGTAAAGAGTTTTATTCCAAACTTACCTTTTCTTCTTTCTTGTTCAAATCTAAAAATTGGAATTTTATTTCTAAGTTCTAAAGAGAATGTAATCCCAAATCCATTACCTTTATCTTCATAAATTTGAATAGTACTGGCATCTTTTCTATAAATCTGAGTTCTTTTTAACCCTATATGCTCTGATTGCAATCCTACTTTCAGTGAAAAATTTGATGGACCGATAGGCACAACTGTTTGTCCAGCAAGGTATGGAATAATCCTTTGTGTAATTAGGAGACTCTCCCCTGTACCCAATTTAGCTGAAAATTCTTTAAAAACCTTATTTATTTTTTCTTGCTTCTGTTCAATCTTACCAGCGATCTCCTCTGTATTATCTACATTAGGATCTGCTAATCTCTCCAACAACTCTTGAATAGATTCTTGATCATTCATGAGTTTCACTTTTTCTAAAGTTTTAGAAATATCTTTTTTAAAAAGAGGTACAACAATATTTTTATAGTTTTCTTCAAAAACTGTTTTAATCGAAGTTAAAGGTTTAATATGAGTCCATGTTTTCACATAGTTTACTCCACCTCTAAAAATAGTATTATTAACATTTTCTAAAAACTCTACTCCGGTAATTATACCTGGCCTAACAGCAAAACCAAATGTGTCAGCAACTTGTACAAGATTGTCTGTCCCAAGATAATTTCCAACAATAACATCTCTAGAAACAATAAGATCTCCCCCTAACACAGGTGATTTCCAAGTAGATACAGGGAATTCAGTTAAGAATTTTGTATCTCCACTCTCAACGAATTGATCTCTATTAAACTCCAGTACTTCTTGGATTTTCTTTGCTCTAGCTGTACTTGGATCAAAAGCTTTTAATTGTTTATTAAACAAACCAATAATATTATCTATGGCCAAAGACTGACCAAGAGAAAATAAATACCACTTTGATTCACTAAAAGGTCCGGATTGAATAGGACTAGCAAAATTTGTTGCATAACCTTCGTCGTACCATTTCTCTTTAGTTACCTTCCCTTTCACTAAATAAGGATGAGCACTTGGCTTTTCTTTAAAGGCAAACTTTTTTGCAGTCTTATCATCTAATAAATTAATACACTTAAGAGCACTTTGAATCCGTGATAAGATCTTATGATAGACTATTGCTTGAACAGCTAAAGGCATCGCCGTTTTCTCTAAAACTTCTAATATATCTTTTCTATCTAAAGACTTAATTCTTTTTCCAATCCACTGAAGATCAGAAAAATCGGCTGATTGAAAATTATTAAACTCATAAAAGTGAGGCAGCTCAATTGTTCCATCACTTTCTCTGCATACGTGCCAGTGAAACTTATTAGCACTTTCTTTTAAATCAAGAATTGAATAAGCAAATACGACTGCTCTTTGAGTCCTGCTTCTTAGAATCCCTCGACTTGGATCATCAGGATCTTGAGGAGGAACTCCCATCAAGACATTTGGCAGGTCTTTACCTGTCAGCTCAATTTGAGCCAAATCTCTTAACGTTAAAGCAGTAGCAGCTTCACTATCTATCCAACGAGTCGAAGCAGCTTGAGTATCTAGTCTCAATTTCTTTTTAAACTGTTCTTTTTGATTCTCTGAAGTAAAGTTCACTATCAATTTTTTCTGATGGGCCATTTCAGGAAAGATATAACCAAGCTTAGTTAGAAAGTTTCTTCTTAAAATTGTTGTATGGAGGTACTTATCTAAATAATATGTTCTCAGTTCACCATCATCACTCACCCCAGAGAATCGAAATAAATTAATTGATGTTAAATGACCTTTAAAATCGACGCTTTTAGCAGGGATAATCTTACTCTTTTTTAATTCAAGCTTTTTTGCTACCCAGGTACCATTTTCTTTGGGATCTAAGCTAGAAAGATCTATACTTTGAGATAACTTTTTTGCTTGTTTACTAGTAATGGCTTCACCATTAAAAATAAGATCATTAGCGGGAGGATTACTAGGCTTGATAGAAATTCTTGAAATCTGAGAATTTGCATATAGAGATAATAGAAATGTTATTAATAGGATAGATTTCATCAGTTTATCTCTAGCACTATATTGAAAAATGTCTAATTAAATAGGCTAAATGAGTAGATTCTATAGCTATAAATCTTACCTTTGCGGCGTGTCATAAACGCCTATTCTGAGCCTGATTAGGTTTTTCTATAAAAAAAGGCAGTCATAAAAAGACTGCCTCAACTTTATAAAACTAAATTTTTAAAAATTACCATAAAGGCTTAATTACTTTCTTATACTTAGATCTCTTCCCAAATCTTACTCTCACTCCAATCCCAGCAACATTATTTTGATTATAATTATTGAAGTCGAGTTCAGGAAATCTAGCAATCTCTCCATTATCTTCAGTTTGCTCTTGGCGTATTCTCAACTTATCACTTTGAATGTATGCAAAAACACTGACACCATTTAAAACTCTAGATTTCTTAATAAGATCTCCTAGGTTTACATTTATTTGTCCTTTTCTCTTTACTGAATTCATCGTTAAAAATTTTAGTTGTTCTGGATCTAAGACTGCATCAGAATTGTAACTAATAGATGCACTAGCAGTAATAAAGTTAAACAACTCTACACCAAGTGAAAATTCAGAGTCTCCTAAGAAAAGTTCAAAGGTTTTAAGATATGAAATCGGGTTATACTTGTTAGCATCTCTATCATCCCAAAGTCTTCTTTGAACATCCATAGATCTATAGCCATCTAGACCAATTCCTGTATAACTAAAAATTCCTCCTTCTCTACCATCTCTCTTCCCAAATTTAAGTTCAGATTCAACATATTCTTGAATCTGATTCTTAAGTGATTCTGGTAAATGAGAATCTATTGTACTTTGAAAAAATCCTAGCTTTCCTTTAAAGATTATGTTTACATTTTTGCCAAGTTTTTTAACCCCTACATAACGAGCTTGAAAAGGTTTAAATCGATATATTGTTAATGGATTAGCTATATTCTCTCCATAGTTTCTTTTATCCCAACTCAATAAATCAATAGAGAAATGATTAATAAATGTACCACTAGAGTTAGAATCTTCAACGCCTGATCTTAATAATGAAACCTCAAAGTCTTCAATTCTACTGCCATGAATTAAATTATCATTTGCAATTAATCGAACTTCAAATGGTAAAAAACCTGTTCGAGCAGGACCAATGCTACTAGAGAGACCTTGAGAAGAAGCACCTAGAATTAACCTATTTAAGTTTCTTAGATCTTTAACATTTTCATAATTAAATACTTTATTTTCAATTTTAATTTGTACAATTCCGTGCCAAGGAATTGGCTTGTTTGAAGCTGACTGACTTAGACCAATAAATGGAATAAGCAAAAGAGAGTAAATTAACATTTTCATAATATTGTCCTTTGGTTTAATATTTTCAAAAAATTATCACAGATTTAAACCAAAGAAGTTAACCTTTATCAAGAAATCTATAAATAAACTCTAGACTTATACCCTAAACTCGAATTAGTTAGAATCAAGAGATCGATTTAACTCTGTAGATCAACCGAATATGAATGAATCAATCGATAAATATCTTCAACAACTTTAGGATCTAACTCATAACTCTTGGCCAATTCCACTCGACTGGCTAAAGACTCTGTATATCTTTCATAAGAGAAGATCTGTAAATCATGATCCTTTTTTAACTTTGATATTTCTCTTATTATGTCCGTTCTTTCTTTTAAAGATTTTATTAATTTCAGATCAATTTCATCTACTTGAGTTCGTAACTTTTCCAGCTCCTCTAGATTTTTCTGGCTCACCAAAGACTTAACATGCAATTGTTTCACTAAGCTTTTAAACTCTTCAAGATTAATTTGTTGTTTAGCATCACTTAGAGCTTTGGATGGATCAGGGTGGATTTCTAAAAAAAGTCCGTTTATTCCTAAATCCAGTGCAAATTGAGAGATATTGCTTATAAGTTTTGCTTGTCCTGCAATGTGGCTTGGATCAGATAGAAAGGTTAGGTCTGGCCTTAGCTCCCTTAATCGAAAAACCATATCCCATAATGGATCATTTCTAAATTTCCCTGAAGAATACGTACTAAAACCTCTATGCAAAGCAATTACCAAAGCATCAGGATTATATTTCTGAACACGCTCAATCGCCCCTAACCATAATTTGATATCAGGAGCAATTGGGTTTTTGACTAATACAACTTTCACTTGATTATTCATATTTTGAGCTAATTGATCAACCAAAAAAGGATTAGTCGTAGTTCTAGCTCCTAGCCACAAGTGCTCAATACCAGAGTCTAAACAAAGCTTAACATGTTCAGGTAAAATGACCTCTGTGTGAGGCAAAATACCTTTAGATTTAAGTTCCTTTAACCAAGGTAAGCCTTCACTTCCAACACCTTCAAAGCTATCAGGTCTTGACCTAGGCTTCCAAAGTCCCGCCCTCATATTCTTAATACCAAGCTCTAGTAAGCAATCAGCTACTTTAAAGAGCTGCTCCTTAGTCTCTGCACTACAGGGACCTGCGATAATATAAGGCCTATTTTCCATGATCATCCAATCTAGCATTTCAAGATAATAAAAAAAAGGGTAATTTCTAAGAGTGAATACCTTTGCTTTATTTGGTGATAATACTCAAGAAAGTTTATCTCCCAAGATTTATAAAAATCTATCCCATCAATATGGAGTTGAGTTAAAGTATCATTGCTTTAACCTTGATCCCATGGAATATGATTTTTCATTATTGAATGGGTTTAATATCACTTCTCCTTTTAAGAAGAACACCTTTAGAAAAATTCACTCCATTTTTGATTGTTCAGAGGTTTCAAAGAAGACGGGATATGCCAATATTTATGATAATAAGAAAAAACTCGCTGATAATACCGATGTATATGGAATAGAAAAGACCTTACAAGTTACTAGTCTTGAAAATCTTAGTATTGCTCTCATTGGAGCCGGTGATGTGAGCAGTTCTATTTTGGAAGTGTTAGCAAACAAAAAAGTTTCTATTTTTAATAGAACTGATAAATCTCAACAATATCTAAATCAAAATTTTAATTTATTATCAGACTTTGAACCAAAAAAATTTGATTTGATTATTAATTCAACTCCAATAGAGATTGATCACAAATTCCAATTTGATCTAAATTACCATCGATATCAAAATTCATTATTAAACGGCTTATCTATGCTTATTTGGCAGGCAATGAAAAATTTCTCTATCTGGTTTGATATAACTTATGAAGATGAGCTTGAATTAAAAAAAGAAATATTTAATGAAATTAAAAAATAATTTTGCAATTGCTGGTTTTATGGGAGCTGGGAAAACTACTCTTTATGAGCAAATCAAAGATCAAGTCCAGGCATTTGATTTAGACAAACTCATCACTAAAGAGATTGGATCGATAAAAAGGTATTTTGAAAATGTTGGAGAACAATCTTTTAGAGAGATAGAGTTTCAAACGTTGAGTCTTCTTAATTCTCTACCTCCTCATTTAATCTTTCTAGGAGGAGGAAGCCTTGAAGGCCTTAAAACTTCAGAATATATCGCTAGAAACTATCAACTGATATATCTACAGGTCGATCTAGAAGTCATCAGTAGTAGATTAAATGAACAGGACAAATTTGATCGCCCCCTATTTAAGAATGTTCAAGAATTATATAATTCTAGGCAAGAGCGTTATTTACAAAGTGACTTCACCATAAATGGCAATGGTCATGTTGATACAACTCTATCACTTTTAAAGGAGATAATTTTTGAGTAGAATATTTTTTTACAATGATCATGAAGATTGCCTTGAAAAACTCAATAGCTTAATTGATGAAAATGTTATTTTTATCATCGATTCAAAAGTGAAGAAGTTGCATCCTGCATTCTTTAAAGATAAAAAATCAATAAGTGTCGTTTCTTCTGAAAAACTAAAAAATTTTGAATCTATTGAACAATTGGCCCTTAAATTATTAAAACTTCAAGTTAATAGATCTAGTACTATAGTCAGTATTGGAGGTGGTTGTATTGGTGACGCCATAGGGTTTTTGGCCTCCATTTACATGAGAGGAGTTCGATGGATTAATATTCCTACGACCTATCTTGCTCAAATTGATAGTGCTTATGGAGGAAAAACTGCCATTAACTTAAAAGACTATAAGAATTTATTGGGAAGTTTCTATGAAGCTCAAGTCACTTTAGTTGATTTACAATTCCTAACTACTTTGCCTAAAAAACATATTCTTTCAGGAAAAGGTGAAGAGTACAAATACTCAATTATTTCAAAACATAAATATGATGAATATATAAGTCTATCAAAAATAAAAAAGCTGCAAAAAATAAAATCAAGCTTTTACAAGAAGGATTTCTTTGATCGAAACGATAAAAGAATTTTTTTAAACTTTGGTCATACTCTTGCCCACGCTCTTGAAAAAGTAGAAGGCACAACTAAATGGAGCCATGGTGAGGCGGTCTTTAGAGGATGTGATTTTAACCTTTTTCTAACTCAAAAAAGGCGTGATGATCTTCCTATCAAAAAAACTATTGATCCAAAGTCAATTAATAAACTAGTCTCAGCAATGGGATATGATAAGAAAAACCTAAAAAAAATCAAGTTTATTCTCTTAGAGGACCAATTAGTCGTTAAAGAGTTTGAGAAAAAAGAAATATTAGAGTATTTAAAAGACTATGTTTCCAAGCAATAGTTTTGGCTCAAAATTTATTATCACAGATGCCGGTGAGTCTCATGGCCCCGGATATGTTACTATCATTGAAGGTTGTCCATCTGGGATTGATTTGTCCGTTGAAGACTTTTTAGAAGATTTAAATAAAAGACGCCCCGGAAAATCAAAGTTTGTTAGTCCTAGAGATGAAAAAGATGTTCCTATTATTTTAGCAGGAATCTTTGAAGGAAGAACTACTGGAGCTCCGATAGCTATTTTAGTCAATAATTTAAATCAAAACTCAAAAGATTATTCTCACTTAGAAAAAACTTTTAGGCCTGGCCATGCTGATTATTCTTATCATCTAAAATTTTCTCATAGAGATTATAGAGGTGGAGGGAGATCTAGTGCACGACAAACCATTTCTAGAGTTATAGGGGCAGTAATAGCGAAGAAAATATTAAAGAGTAAAAATATATCTATTGAAGTTAATGCGTTTGTTAATAAGATAGGCCCTATTGAATATCCACAACCTTTCAAAATACCTAAATCCATAGACCCTGAGATCAATGCACCAATAAGTATTGCTAAAGAAATGAAAGAATCTATTATAGGTGCAAAAAAAATGGGTGACTCCCTTGGATCACAAGTAAGTGTCATTATTAAAAATGTTCCTAAAGGTTTAGGTATGCCCTTTTATGGATCTATAAAAGCATTACTTTCTTATAGTATATTTTCACTACCAGCTGTTACAGCTGTTGAGTTTGGATCTGGGGTGAATGCATCTTCAATGGAAGGTAGTGATCATAATGATCAGATGAGTAGTAATAATGATAATAAAGAAGTTACTTTTGAAAGTAATAATCATGGAGGAATATTAGGCGGAATATCGACAGGAGAAGATATTTTAATTAATGTGACTCTAAAGCCACCCTCTTCAATTTCTAAAAAGCAAGTAACGATAAATAAAGAACTTCAAACAGTCGACCTTGAAGTGAATGGTCGTCATGATCCATGCTTAGGACCGAGATTTTGCCCTATTGTTGAAGCGATGATTCATGTAGCACTAATAAATATAATTGAATAACTTAAAAACATGGATCTGAATAAATCTATTCAGATCCATTATATTAGAAAAAATATTTATAAACTTCTAGGAAGAGAAATATACTTAGCTTCACTTCTCCTTCCATAGTCAACTGTAAAGATAGATAAAGACGCCCCAACATAATAATCATTCTTCAAACCAACTTCAGCTAAATCAAACTTTATAGTTTCAAATCTCAACCCTTCGCAAGTATCATCAGTAAGATGAACTAGTTTTACATCACATTGAACAGGAAAAGACTCTAAACACATACCCACTTCTAAGTCCCATAAATGCTCACCACAACCTCCACCATATTTAACATCCAGTTCAATTTGATTCGTTTGCGTATTAAATCGAGCGTCCTCAATAGTTGCACCGAAAACAAGACCTGATAACATTGCTAAAAATACTAATTTCTTCATTTTTTTCTCCTTAATGATTTTTGCAACAACCTAACACTCTTATAGATAAGGATCAAACATGATTGAATTTATTACATAGACTAATGAAGATGATGATTCTCTAAGGTTTAACTAAATTTATCCGCTACGAAAGGTAGTCTCTGACTTAAACTCGCAATGAGTTGTTCTATATGCTTTCGCTCATTATAAATATATTGGGTAATTGCTTCATGAAATCCAGGATGCTTAAATTTATGTGCACTATAGGTTTTTATAGGTCTAAAACCACGACTAATCTTATGTTCTCCTTGAGCTCCTGCTTCAAAAACGGATAACTTATTTTTAATACAAAATTCAATCCCTTGATAAAAACATAACTCAAAGTGAAGATTTATCATATCTTCTTTAGCTCCCCAATACCTTCCATATAGGCGATCACTATTATAAAAATAGACTGCTCCCGCAATAGGTTTTTCATTCTTTCTTGCTTGTACATATAAAATATTATTTTTCAAGCGCTCAAAGACCTTGATGAAAAATTTTTCATTCAGATAAGCAATTGCATTTTTCTTACTAATTGTTGAGAGGTAAAACTCAAACATTTCTTTCCCATGTTCTGGTAATAAGCTCTCTCCTGTAAACTGCTTAAAACTTACCTCTTCAGGGAAAACCCTCTCCTTTCTGATTTGTTTAGCTTTTCTTCCTTTAAGATCCTTTAAGAAACTCTCAAAACAAAGATAAGACTTGTTCTCAAAATGATATTGAAAACTATCTCTAAGAATATAACCAAATGATTGATAGAAATCTAACTCATCAGGTTTAAGAAAGAGAAAATGGGAAGATGAAAAATGGTGTTCCTTATAAAAACTCTCATAAGTTTCCATCAATTTCTGTGACGAGTCACCTAAGAAATGAGGAGTTGTTACAGAAGTAAAAGGAATCATAGAAGTGAGTTTAGGATAATAAGATATATTGTTTTGATGATACGAATTGGTCCAGTTCCAATCAAAAATGTATTCTCCGTAGCTTTGATCCTTAATGAAACTATACATCAATGAGACACCTGGATCTGTTATATAAATTGGATTCCATCCAGTCCCCTCGCCTATGCATTGGCTCTCTTCTAGAGTCTTAAAAAAACTAGATGTTAAAAAAGGAAAATCAATAGAATCAAGATCATCCCAACCACTTAAGCTCACCCTATCTACTATTTTAATTGTCATCCTAGGGAGCATATCACGAAACTGATGAATCTTCTCAAATTCAAATTCCTTTGATAAATTAAGCTTAAGGAGTCCTCTATGCTTATTGTTGTTTCCCCTGCTAAGAAATTAGATTTTGAAATACCTGCACCAACCAAAAAGTTCACTCAACTAAGTGAAATAAATAAGTCAAAAGTTCTTATAAAAGAACTTAGAAAATGTGATGCTAAGAAAATCTCAAGCTTGATGAAATTAAGCGATAAACTTACTGAGCTAAATATGAAGCGCTACAAAGATTTTAAAACACCTTTTAGTCTTAAAAACGCTAAACAGGCCATGTTTGCTTTTAAAGGCGATACTTACGTAGGATTAGATCCCGAAACGATGAAAGCTAAAGATATAGAGTTTGCTCAAAAACATTTACGAATATTATCAGGCCTTTATGGATTAGTTTCTCCCCTAGATCTCGTCCAGCCTTATCGACTAGAAATGGGAACGAAATTCCCTATCGGTAAAAACAAAAATCTTTATGATTTTTGGAAAGAAACAATCACTGACAATATAAACACTCTCTTAAAGAAAGAAAAAACTCTTATCAACCTAGCCAGTAAAGAGTACTTCCAGGCAATAGACCTTAAAAAGCTAGATGCTGAAATTATTACTCCTGCTTTCAAAGAAAAAAAGGGCAATGAATTTAAAATGGTTGGATTTTATGCAAAAAAAGCCAGAGGAATGATGTCTCGATTTATTATTGATAACCGTATAAAAAACACGAAAGATCTTCATAAATTTGATACTGATGGATATAAGTTTAATAAAAAACTATCTAGTGATAACTCCCCTGTTTTCACTAGAGGATAGAGAATATTAAAATTTTGAAAATTTAGGCAAAGAGCTTATTTTCTTACAAAAAAACATTGCGCTGCTTTTGGATTTATTTTTTCCTTCGATAGATGAAACATCGATTTTTAATGTATTACCTGACTTTAAAAGCTCCATTTGAATATTAATATCTGCAATCAAACCAAACTTTAATAAAGTTGTAATTTGAGAAAAATAATCTTTAATATTAATAGAATAGCTATTCCCAGATTTACTTGATTTTAAATTATGACCATTTAAATATTGCTTTGATCCATTAAAATCGGGCTTAATTCTTTCAAAACCATTTAACTGATAAAATGATAAATTACTTTTATAAGTATGAAACTCAATATCGTATTTTTTCCAAGCTAGCTTTCCGATTTGATTTAGACTCACATCCATCTCAATAGAATCACCATCGTCTAGAAGACCATCACACTTAAATTGTCCTTTGAACCCTAAGTCTTGTGCCCAGATTGTACTGGATAAAAGTAATAAAATTAGTGCCTTCTTCATAATTCTCCTTAGAATAAGCGACATTAACGCACCTGGACACAAAAATCAATGCAACGCTTCATTTCTGTGTAATTTTTACTACTTCTTAATGTGGTATATGACCGTAAAGGTGTCGCCTAGATTTAGGCTACCTTTTGATAGTCTTTCACAATTTTCTCAGGATTTAAAGATACTTTTTGTATCTTCTCCCAATTTCTTGTTTGTTTTTTCCATCTGATTGGATTGTTCTT
>CALHLC010000016.1 GCA_938034385.1 uncultured Bacteriovoracaceae bacterium | reverse complement strand
CCTTTTTGCTTATCTTCTTCAGAACATGCTCTTACTTTTCTTAGCAGTCCCCAGTCTACAAATGGTCCTTTCTTAATCGATCTAGCCATTACTTCTTACCTCTTCTCTTAACAATAAACCTATCAGTTCTCTTGTTCTTTCTTGTTTTATAACCCTTAGTTTTCATTCCCCAAGGAGTACAAGGATGTCTCCCTCCTGAAGTTCTACCCTCACCACCACCATGCGGGTGATCAACTGGATTCATCGCAACACCTCTAACCTTAGGTCTTCTTCCAAGCCATCTAGTTTTACCGGCCTTACCGATATTAACTTGTTCGTGCTCGAGATTTCCTACTTGGCCAATTGTCGCTCTACAATTATTTTTGACTTTTCTAAGCTCTCCAGACGGTAATCTTAATAAAGCCTCTCTCCCTTCTTTTGCCATTAGCTGAGCATAAGAACCTGCTGATCTAGCCATCTGGCCACCAGAGTTAGGATTAAGTTCAATATTATGAACCAATGTTCCTACTGGAATATCTTTTAATAGTTTACTATTTCCTGCTTTAATATCAGCACTATCAGAAGAAATAATTACGTCCCCAACTTTCAAACCAAGTGGAGCGAGAATATATTTTTTCTCACCGTCTGCGTAACTAACAAGAGCGATATTGCATGTTCTGTTTGGATCATATTCAATCGTCTTAACAGTTGCAGGGATGTCTAATTTATTTCGTTTGAAATCAATTAATCTGTACTTTCTTTTTGCTCCCCCACCTCTTCTTCTAACAGTAATTCGACCGTGAACGTTTCGTCCTGCAGTCCTTGTTATTTTAGACAGAAGTCTTTTTTGTGGCTTCGAAGTAGTCAACCCTTCACTAGTAAGGACAGTCATTTTCCTTCGAGACGGAGTAATTGGTCTAAATTTTCTTATAGGCATCTCTATATCCCTTTAAATAATTCTATCTTTTGGCCTTCTTCGATAAAAACATAAGCTTTTTTAGTACTGGCAGATTTTTTAACACCTTTACCAACTCGCTTTTGTTTCCCCGGAAGGATACTTGTTGTTACTTTTTTTACTTTTACATCAAAGAATTTCTCAATTGCTTTTTTTACATCAATTTTCGTACTTTCTTTTCTAACCTGAAAACAATAAACGTTTCTTTTTTCAGTTAAAAGAGAAGTCTTCTCTGTTAAAAGTGGCTTAATGATTACTTCACTTATGTGTGCCATGATTACCCTAACCTCTCAACAATTTTACTAAAACTTTTCTTCTCGATGATTAAGTTTTTAAACTTAACTGCTTCATAAACACTGAATCCACAATCACCTAAAGTTTTTACTTGTCTTATATTTCTTGCTGCATACAAAACCTTATCTCCGTTATCAGAAACAATTAAAGCTGGAAGCATTCCCTTAGCCTCTAATTTTGTTGCAATCGTTTTTGTCTTTCCATCTGAGTTGAAGTTATCAACTACAAATAGTGCTTCGTTATTAAGCTTGTCAGCTAATACAGATTGAATAGCTTTGTTAGCTGCTTTTTTATTAACTTTTTGAGAAAAATCCCTAGGAGTAGGACCAAAAGCTCTACCACCACCAACTAATAAAGGAGATCTACTAGAACCTCGTCTAGCATTACCAGTACCTTTTTGCTTAAATGGCTTCGCTCCACCACCTCTAACTGCAGATCTATTTTTTGTTGAAGCTGTTCCCTGCCGTCTTCCAGCAAGTGTAGCTTTAACTACCTGATGAATTGCAGGTACTGAAATTACATCACTTGATAAGTCGACGTTATATTTCTCTGATCCTACAGATTCAAAACTATCATTATATATTTTTACATCAGCCATTTATCACCAACCTATTTCTTAAATGCTTTTCTAATTCTAATAAAACTATTCTTATGTCCTGGAACTGAACCTTTAATAAGTAAGTATCCATCTTCAGTATTAACTTTAACTACTTTTAAGTTCTGAGTAGTAATTTGCTTATTACCCATTTGTCCTGGCATTTTCTTTTGCTTAAAAACTCTACCTGGAGTTGCTCTATTACCAATAGAACCACCAGTTCTATGAAATTTAGATCCGTGAGTCATTGGACCACCACTAAATCCGTATTTCTTCATAACCCCTTGAAAACCTTTTCCTTTAGACACTGATGTTACATCAACAAAAGAGTCTGGAGTAAAGCTTGCCTCAACATCTAATTGCTTTCCAAGATTAGCTGCATCTACATTTTGAGCTTTGATTTCATAGAAAGATTTAAAAACTTCCGAGACACCACTTTTTTTCAAGTGTCCTTTAATTGATTTATTAACTAGCTTTTCTCGTCTAGCGTTATAACCAACTTGATAAGCGTTATATCCATCTTTAGATTCTGTTTTAATTTGAGTTACTTTATTAGGAATTAATTTAATAACAGTAACAGGGATGTTCTTCCCTTTGGCATCAAAGATTCGAGTCATTCCATCTTTTACCCCGTAGTACTCATTGAGTATAAAAGGCGTGGCTTTTTCTTCTTTCTTTGGTTCTTGATTTTCAGTTTCCACTGCAGCAGTTTCTACTTTAGTTTCTTCTGTCGTATTTTCTTCGGTCATTAGTCCTCCACAGCATCACCCAAAGCCTAAACTGCTAGGGATGCATTCATGGTTTAAAATTAAATTTTCGTCGGGTTAAGAGTTCTGTACTTTTACTAGTATTTAATCTCAACGTCAACACCTGCTGATAGGTCTAACTTCATTAGGCTATCAACGGTTTGTTGTGTAGGGTCAATAATATCTATCAACCTTTTATGTGTTCTCATTTCGAATTGCTCTCTCGATTTTTTATCGATGTGAGGTCCTCTAAGAACAGTAAATCTATTTATTTCTGTTGGAAGCGGAATAGGTCCTGCTATTCTCGCTCCCGTATTTTTTGCTGTCATTACAATTTCTTGTACTGAACCATCTAATACTTGATGGTCATAAGCTCTAAGTTTAATTCGAAGTCTATTTTCTTTCATTTTTTTCCTTTAAAATTAAACTTATTCAACAATCTCAGAAACTGTACCAGCACCAATCGTTCTACCACCTTCTCTAATGGCAAATCTTAATCCTTTCTCCATTGCAATTGGAGTGATTAATTCTGCTGAAAAGCTAGTGTTATCTCCTGGCATGATCATCTCTGTTCCAGCAGCTAACTCGATAGCTCCTGTAACGTCTGTTGTTCTGAAATAAAATTGTGGTCTATATCCTTTAAAGATTGGAGTGTGTCTTCCACCCTCTTCTTTAGTTAGAATATATACTTCACACTTAAATTTACTATGTGGCTTAACTGTACCTGGCTTAATAAGACACTGACCTCTTTGGATCTCTTCTCTTTTTGTACCTCTTAAAAGAACTCCAACGTTATCTCCAGCTCTTCCTTCATCAAGAAGTTTTCTGAACATCTCAACACCTGTAACGATTGTTTTTTGAGACTCTTTAATTCCTACAATCTCAATCTCTTCACCAACTTTTACGAT
>CALHLC010000015.1 GCA_938034385.1 uncultured Bacteriovoracaceae bacterium | reverse complement strand
TAAGGATTCAATACCTCTTAAAATCTTAATAATTTGTTCTGGTTTAAAGTTTTTTCTTCCCATTTTCTTCTCCATTTGTTGCGTCCAGATAACGCAATGCTTACGACATAACGACTGGACTAGTCAATGGGGGAAGGTCAACTGCAGGTTGAACATCAGGTTCCATTATTTCATCAAGCCCTTTATCTTGAGACACACTATTTAAAGAAAATGCTATTAGCAATGATAAGAGAAATTTCATCTGGGCTCCTTTGTGTTTAATAATAAAATTTAATACCACGAGTTATTGTGTGAATTGATTATTGGAAAAAAAAATGTAATTTTTACAGTTATAGAGAGTTTTTTTCAGGTTTATGAGTAATTAGCGCTTGAAGCAACGATGCTCCCATATAATTTTTTCAGTAATTGGAGCTTCATCCATGCCTGCGATAGTAACTCTTTGTCGGTATTTAATAATTTTAAACTTATACAATGATCTTGAGACATTATTAAACTTTCGACAGTTAAACTTTGCAAATTGCTCCAATCTATCCTTCTTATCTTTTTTGCTTATATTGGAAAGATATTTTTTTATCAATGAATTCATCCACATTAATTGCCCATAACCTGGCTTTCCTGTACTGCCTTTATAACTAAAGTCAAAGATATCTCTAGCCTCCCCGTTGGCAAACTCAGCAGGCATTGAATACCACTGATTATGAGAATATGGGTAAGGAGAAAACATAGACCATTTTTGATAAGAGTGAAATATTCTTGTTGTATGCTTAAAAAATGATAAGTGTTTTTTTACTTCAGGATAAAAGAACTTGAAGTTCCAATAAAAAAGACTACCTACTAAAAGCAATCCCAAGGCCTTATTTATAAACCCGTCTCTTCTAAATCCCTTATAAGGGATAAAAAAAGAACTCACTTTAGCACTATATAATCTATTTTGAGAAACAAGCCAGTAAACTGCTCGAGACAAAGAACTTTTGAAAATAAATGACAATCCCGATTTCAATGGACCTGGTAAACAGGAATTATCTAAACTCTCTACAAAGACATTGTTTTTTGTGTAGAGTTTATTTTCTTTTTTTAAAACCCATGATTTCTCGGTATTCATTATATTTAAAACTTTTGGATCACTTTGAGCGGGTATTATTTCTACATCTCTTAAGACTAAAAATTCTTTTACGACTTTGACAATTTTGAAACAAAATTTGCACTCTTGGTCATAAAATAGATTGATCGTTTGAAAAGATTTTAACTTTAAAAATTTCATCGACCAAAATTGAGAAGGAAGAAAAGCAACCCAACATGCCAAGCAGAAAAATGGAAAAATCCCAAGAGTCATCAAGATGATTAGTCCTAAGTGAAAAGACATTCCTAAAGTAATGGCTCCAAACTTTGAAAGATAACTATTTTTAAAAAATAAAAAACCAAACATTAACAATAATGGACAAATCAATTCACCATAAATAGAAAAAAACGTTAATACTTTTAAAAGCCCAGGAAACTCTCTTGTTAATGCACCAATTGGTGATACAAATTGATTAAGACCTAATGCATACTCTGTAGCAGTAAAATCTATTCTCCATTCTTTTCCAGTCTTAAAAAGAAAGGTTATAAAGTATATTAAAGCAATTTGAAAATAATAAGCAAAAACCCATATCGAACTATACTGCTGATCACTATCTTTTTTACTCCTCAGAGCATTATCAATTGAATATCTATCTCCTAAGGGAAGAAAACAAGCAATTAGAAAATACATTCTAACAATATCATCTCCTGCATTTAAAACGTCCCAATTCCTATCATGGACAGAGAGAGTAAAAAGCCATAACAAAATCGTTACTATTCTAGTCCTACACCCTATTAGAAAAAAGCAGGACAAAAGAAGATAAATAAAAAAATAAAAATAAGTAAAATATATTGTTCCATTTATAAACATTAATGAAGCACTCCAATTATGCCCCAAATTCTCTAAAAAATAGCCGCGTGGAAGAACCCCTTCATCAGAGTAGAACATCTTTGCATAAGGAATACGGTGAAGAATATCATAGATTAAAAAAAATCCCATCATCACCCTTGATAAGGCCAAAGATCTTTTATCTAGATAAAAATAGTTTTTCAACATTTATATATTTTAAACTTCTGTGAGCAATCAATCTTAAGGTGTAGAGTTTTACCCTTAACGGACAGAGTTAATCAATTACTTTAAATCTCTTCTACTTTTAAGTAGAATAATTCTATGAATAATATATTTAATTTTGTGTATTTAGTTGTAGCTTTTGTTTTAGTATCTACTGCAATTGTTTTATCACTATTTCTTCCTATAGGAGTGGTTTCAAACCTGTTTTTTTAATGAAATATTTATTAGTCCTCACCTTTTCTTTAAGTTTATTTTCAGGCTCTTCTGCACCTTTAAAAGAGCAATGTGAAATGACTCCCAATCCACTAAGATGTGCCGAGTCTACTATTCCTCAGTTTAATGAAACTACTTGCAAGTGGGCCTGTAATAAAATTGATATCCCTAAAAAGAAATGTTTGATTTGGCATGATGGATGTAATGATTGTATGAGGACACATCCAAAACAAAGGTTTAAATGTACCAAAAAAGCTTGTTTGAGAACAGGTCCAGAATTTTGTAAAAGAATATTTAAAATTAAAGACTATTAATTACAATACTCTTCATCTGCTTCAACTAAACATTTATATCGTCTGTCATTAAGCTCCTGCACATTCCATTTAGCTTTACAGAAATCTCCTTTAGAAACAAACCTATCCCCCATTCTTTTTTCTCGCTCTTGGTCACTCACGGTTTGAAGAGAAATGAGAATAGTTACAATAGTTTCCCTATCAGCTGAAGGCATTTTTCCAATAGTCAATAATCTTCCTATATCTTTTGCTGTTGGTAATCTTTTGTATTTTAATAAAAATTTAAAAATATTTTTTGTCCCAGCTAGTTTTTCATACCATTTCAAAATTGTCTTCAATGCTCTCTCAAAGTGTGCATAAGTTAATTCTGCTTCATCTGAATCAATGATATTATTTCCATTTAAATCAAACTTACTCATAGTAGATTCCATATTGATAAGACCAGTATATATTCCAACTAAGTCAATCCCAGTAGTAGGAATATTCACAAATGGCCCACAACCCCTAGAGTACTTCTCAAGCAATAAAAAATATTTTTCTTGATTTACAGATCCTGCTCCTAGCTCATCAAAATACTTCTTAAACCTTGGAAGGTTTTCTATATAAGTAATATTCTTATTTTTTCTCTCAACTACCTCAACAAGTGAATCATACAAATTCTCTCTCACACAAGCAGTAGGAAACTCTATCAACTTCTTACTAGTATCATTACCAACGGTTCCACAACGATCTGTGAAAAAATCTAATAAACTGTCCTTCATAGGAATAGCTGAAAGCAAATTATTAAAAAATTCAGAAAGCTCTGCGATCTCAAGTGCCCCATTTCCATTAGCTGTCTCTAAGAAGAGATCAGGTAAATTATTAGCATTTTCAGCAGCATGCTCTTCCCTTGTAGGATCAATTATTTTTGATTCATATAATATTTTTTTAAAGTCAAGAATAGCTAGATATAACTGAGAAAGATGAAGTGTTGATTTATTATCTTCTCCATCAGCACAGACATATTCTCCAGGCATTGTAATCTTTTCAATTTTACTGGTTTCATAATTCATTAACTCATGAACCTTTAACTCACAGCTATGATTTTTTTCATAAAATTTCACAACTTTTTCAAGTCCATGATAAAAAGCTCCAAAAAGATTAATACCATCGATATTTCTCTTATAAGCATTACCATAATACCCAATGCCTACATCGTTTTGGTAATATCTTTGTTTTTTTAGAATATTTACGAATACAGAAAAATTTTCATTATTTACAGGGTCAACAAGGTCCTTAATATCTGTAATTTTTGAATTAAAATTATTAAGATAATCCTCATTCTTAAGATAGATATGACTAAAATCGATGAATCTATCCGCCAAAGCATAAACTTCATCAAGAACTTTTCTAATATCCGCTGAATAAAACTTCTCACTATTTGAACCAGTAAAGATTTCTTTAGCTCTCTTTACTTCGTGCTCATAATCATCAATCATAAATTTGTTATTTGGTCCAAATATCTCATTTCTAAAAGCTTCTAAAAGCGGAGGTATATCATCAAAATCAAACTTCACTTTGTCATCACTGATCAACAAAGATTGATCAAATTCAACTAAGATTTCTTTGTAAAAAGAATACTCTTGAAACTTTGATTTAAATTTTATCTTCTCTCGATTTGCCAGTGACAATACACTACCAACCAGTTTATCTGAATTCATCAGAAAGTTTTTCAATTCATTTTTCAAGAGAAATTTCTCATCTCCACTAAAGAGCAAGTCCTTAAAAGCCAGCGAACTAAGAACTTTATTTTGAATTTCTTCACCAGAGAGTAATTTTAGATTCTCACTTAATTCTAAAAGTGATAATTTCCTAGATGATTGATATGTTGTTAAAATCGAGATAATTTTATTAGAAATGTTTTTAATACTTTTTGATATAAGCTCTTCATTGTTTTTTCTATAATCACCCAAAGAAATATTATTAAAGTCACTCAACTCTGAAATATTGACTAACTCCTTGTTACTAAGATTAACAAGTTCTTTCAAAACACTTAAATCACCTTTTACTAAGTAATTTTCAGGCCTATTAAAGAAAAAACTATTCATTTGAAAAAATATATCTAATGCCTTAACTAAATCTTCACTGTCTTCAACATTCTCATTGAGAAACTTCATTAAAGATTGCTTTGATATATTCTTATCATCAATATTAGGATTTTCTGGTTTTACAAGATCAAGCAATAAATTGACTTGATTGAAGGCACAGTTAATATCATTTTTGATAATCTTCTCTGTGAAATATTCAAAATTCTCAGTATTAATGTCACAATCTGCACTTGCAAATTTTCGATCAATTGGTCCGTCTTTAAACCATTGTCCATCATTGATATCTCCACAACCAAAGAGAAAAGATACTAATAACGATAAATGTATGAACTGTTTTTTCATACAATACTTCTCGTTATATTTTATCTAGGTATTAGAAGGTTATTTTGACATCGGCAAAAACTGAATCATTTTCTCTGTATCTGGCCCAGAAACCATCTCCGCTTTGAGGTGAGCCAATTATCTGGAAGCCAAGCTTAGCACTCAAGTACTGAGAATATGAGTACCCTATACTGGACTGGTAAACCCTGTCTTTACTACCAAAGTCAAACTTAACATCAAGTTGAAATAAAAACTTAGGCAAAAATGAATACTCTACTCCAAGATGAACTACACTGTCCCATCTTGGAATAGTATCTAAGGTACTTTCTTTGGAAAACGAACTTAATCTTTTAAGAAAACCTAAATCAACTGAAAGGATCTCTGTTTCATATTGGCTTGAAATTTCCATATAGGTTTCATCCGCCCTATTTATATCTATCCCAAGACCAATATTATCATTGATTACATCACTATCAATTGCAGACTTCTTATCCAACTTATTAGACAAAAGACCTAAATTAAGATGATACCGATCAGAGAATTTTTTAGAAATACTCCCACCAAAAACAAAGTGCTGACTAAGGCTAGGATCTATTGTGACTTTCCCGCTCGTTATCGGAGTAATTTCTAGCTCTACATTTGCTTCGTTAGAGAGTTGATTTTCAGGCTTATAAATTGCAAAAAAATTAACAATTAAGTCTGATATAATAAAATTATGAACTTTAAAGTTTAAGCCCAGACTTGGTTTAAATACTAAATCACTGATAGAAGGAGTATTCACTTTGTAATTAAGAGGAAAAGTTAAGCTGCCTGATGTTGCAACTGAGTCCGGAGCATCGGCCCATGAACTCTTTGAACTAATTGTCCCCTTATCATTATCAATATTTAACGGTGGATTTAATTCCGGTACGTTCAGGTAACTAAAAAATCCATCAATGGTAATATTTTTAAACTTCTTAAAAGACAAGCCAATCCCTACGAGTCCTTCTTGGTCTGGATTAAAAAAATCAAAATTTACTCTATTGTTTATTTTTCCTAATCCCCAGTTCTTATCAAGGGTTGAATAATTCAAGTTAAATCGTCCAGCTTTTAAGTCTAAATGAGTAAAGGAATTTTTATAATACAACTCTTGAACAGAGAACATAGTTAATCCACCTTCTTCAAACTGAAGTTGCGAATTAAAGAGAAACTTCTCAGTACTATATTTAAGATTTGAGTGAACCCACCATAAATTAATCGTTTGGTTATCAATGACACTTATAGGATCGTTATGCCTAAAAGAAATAGATCCAAAACTAGCAAAAGCACTGCTCGATAAAAATGATAGAGTTAATAAAATTTTCAATTCTCTTTAATAATAGCTTGGGCTCAGATAAAAGTAATCCTAAAAAAGAAAAACATAATTAGTTTAACGGTGTCAAAGTGACTCCCTCTTATTCGAAAATTGACCCTACTTTCCAACATTGCTTAACATATTTGTTTACTTAAAGATGATTAGTCATAATTAGTTAAATCAGAATTTACTGGTGTGCTTTTTCCAGGAGGAAATTTATGAAAAAAGTAATGTATTATCCACTTATTCTTTGCCTAGGCTTTTTAATGTCTTGTAAAAAATTTGAAGGAAACTTTTATGCTGCAAGCCCAATTCAATTAGAAGATGGTAAAGTTATCGCTAAAGGTAACTACAAAGCTGAAATTAAAGCTAAAGGCGATAGTAAACTTAAAGTGAACTTAAAAACTGCTACAAGTGAAGATAAATTCACGATCGAGTTCATTGATGGTGTAAGAGTTCCAAGTCAAGATGGACCATTTTCTTATAAAGCTTTTGAAAACAATCAAAACTTAGATATTGCAGGAAGATTAAATACTATTAACTCTCGATCTGATCTTAGAAGAGAAAGACGAACTTGTAGTTACACTATTCATCTACCTCATAGAAATTGCAGACGTGTATGCAGAATGGGAAGAAATAACAGGCGGATTTGCAATAGAGTATGTTCACCAACATATAGAGTTGTTAATGGTTGGCAAGAAGTTGATTATTATGTTGAAACTGTTACTAAAGAGCTTTTATTACAAACTTATGCAGCCAATGGATCTAACAATGGTGATTTCAGAGGATCTCAATCTGAGTCTTTTGAAAGATATGAATATGTTGGCCAATGTAGAAGAAGATGGTAATTAATTCTTAAAGTTGTGGCTGTTTCTATAACCATAGGAACAGCCATCATTAAAAAAATACAGCCGAATATTTTAGCTTAAACTAATTATTTTTCTGACAACTCCGATACAATATCCATGAGATTTCTAATTTTTTCTATAATATTTTCATCTTTCCAAGCAATTGCTTGTAAGAAATATTTTAGGTCTAAAAGCGAAAATATATATATTAAAAAAATTTGCTCTACCAATGTTATTTCATCCAAATATCCTGAAACCTTTTAAAAAGTAAAAAAACTACTTAAAAATGTTAACGTAAATCTAAAGAAGTTAGCTAAAAGAGTTGGACCTTGTTTATTGTCATATTATCCAGGAGGCTATGTTTTGGTTCCATGGTTTGAGGCAGATACCTACCGTAAATCAGAGGAGTTTGGATCTAATAAGTTTTTAGACAAAGCCTCTATGCATTCATCTAATTTCTTTCTTGGTTTTTGGTTAATGGCCATGACACATAACTGTCTCTCAGCTTTAAAACCAGCTATGGCCAAGGAAATTCTAATTGGAACCTTGGGTTTAATTTTCTTATGAATATACATTACGAGGTAGAAATAGGCCTAGAGCGAAGCCCTTTAACTGGAGACAAAATTGTTAATGACTTTGGAGATCTTTCAGCTGGAATAAGTGCAATCATTCTCTATGCCCTCATGACCAAAAACGTTTTGATTGGAAAACAAGGACATAAAGAAAGCTTGCAATTAAATAGATAAATATAAATTCTTAGAATTGATTTTTAAACATCATCGACTCCATAGGCTCTGAAGTCTTAGCATTATATTTTGCAGATTTTTTAGATCCATATGGGATCAAAATATCCCCATCAACATTAAAAAAGATCAATTGACCTATAGGCATTCCAGGATAAACCCTAACTGGCTGCTTTACTGAGATCTCAAGCGTCCAATAGTTACAAAACCCTACGTCACCCTTACCAGCAGTAGCATGTATATCTATCCCTAATCGACCAACTGAAGACTTTCCTTCTAAGAAAGGAACATGTTTATGAGATTCTGTATATTCAGCTGTTGAGCCAAGATAAAACTGCTCAGGTTCTAAAACAAAGCCTTCTTCAGGAATATCAAAGAATTCAATTTCATTGTGTTTTTTAGCATCTAGAACCCTATTTTTGTATAGAGCAAGCTTTGGTCCAAGATGAACATCATAACTATTACATCCTAAACAATTTCGATCAAATGGCTCTACTACGATATCCTTTGATTCTACAAATTTGAGTATTTCACTATCAGATAAAATCATGCCGCCTCCTGGAAGAATTAATGAATATAGGGTAAAAAAATAAGTAATGAGTGACAAGGTTTTGATTGCATTGAGAGGATTAATTAGAGGAAGAAAGCACTGGGGCGAAGCTCTAGATGCCATAGATTCTGCGCTAGATGGTGTTAGGATTTTGACGTATGATATTCCTGGAAATGGAACACGGTATCAAGAAAAATCTCTCACAGATATGGATCAATATGTTGATGATTTAAGATCTCAAATGCTCAAAGATATTTCAAAAGATTCTGAAGTTCATATTTTTGCGATGTCTCTGGGAGGAATGATTGGCTCTAGATGGGTTGAGCGTTTTCCTGATGATTTTAAAAGTGCCATTTTTGCAAACACTAGTTTCAAAGGACTCTCACCTTTTTATCAAAGATTAAGACCTGAAGCGATGGCGCGAATAATTCAAATTGCACTATCACAAGGCGCTCACAAAAAAGAAAAGAATATAATAGAACTCGTTTCTAATGAAAAAGGTAGACGAAAGCTTGAACTAGTGAAACGTTGGGAAAGCTTACAAGCTAACAATCCAGTCACACGTGCAAATGCAATGAGACAAATCTGGGCCGCAAAGAAATTTTCTCCATCAATGGAGCGTCCTAAAGTTCCTATTTTGTTGATAGCTTCAATTAATGATCGATTATGTTCATATAAATGTTCTCAAGCCATTGCTAAAAAGTGGGACGCGGAACTTAGAACACATCCAAGTGCAGGTCATGAGATAGCTTTTGATGATCCTAACTGGACAAAGGAGCAAATTGAAGACTGGATTTATAAACATTCCGCCTAATTATGAACAAGTCCTAACTGAGGATGGTTCTTATACTCTCTATTCAAAAAAATATGATGAAAATTGCCATTCAACAAGTGGAGCTGATGGAGAAACTGAGAAATACTTTTTAATTGACTCGCATTTAAATCATGATCTTAAAACTTCTCAAACTATCTTTGAAACAGGCTTTGGAATAGGAAAGAGTTTTCTGGCCGTTAAGAAATCTTGTGAACAATCAAAAAATAAAATTCACTTTATTAGCACAGAGATAGATCCCAACTTAGTCATATGGTTTTTCAAAGAATACTTTAATCTTCAAAAATTATCTCAAGATATCATAGAGCATGACTTTGAATATATAAAAATAACTATCCTTATTGGCGATGCCACAGAAACAACAAAAGCATACTTTCAAGACAAGGAGTTAAAGGTTGATAAAGTATTTCAAGACGCATTTAGTCCAAAGAAAAATCCTACTTTATGGACAAAATCTTGGTTTGAAATACTTAAGAGCATTTCAAATGAAACCGTAACCTTAACAACCTATAGTGCAAGTCATAGTATAAGAAAAAACCTTGAAGATGCTGGCTGGAAAATAGAGAACCTTAAAGGGTTCGGGAAAAAAAGATCAGCTACGCGAGCAACTCTAATATGAATCAATTTTGTGAAAAATTTAAAGTTCAATACCCTATTATTCAAGCCGGAATGGTTTGGTGTTCTGGAGCAAAATTAGCAGCAGCAAGTGTAAATGAAGGGATAATAGGAACGATTGGTGCTGGATCCATGAATAAAGATCTTTTAGAACAACATATTAGCAAGGCGCAATCACTCATTAGTAAAAACCAACATTTATTAGCAGTAAACTTCCCTCTTTTATATCATGACATTGAGTCCCAATTAAAAATTGCATTAGATAAAGGAATAAGAATTTTTATTACTTCAGCTGGAAGTCCAGCTAAGTATACAAAGTTACTCAAAGATGAAGGACGTTTAGTTATTCATGTATGTAGTTCAACTAGATTAGCAACAAAATGTGAAGATGCAGGAGTAGATGCGGTTGTTGCTGAAGGATTTGAGGCCGGAGGTCACAATGGTCGAAATGAAACAACTACTATGGTATTAATTCCTCAAGTCGTTGATCATCTAAAGATACCTGTTATTGCAGCAGGAGGAATAGCTGACTCAAGACAGATAAAAGCAGCTCACGCATTAGGAGCAAGTGGAGTCCAGATAGGAAGCAGATTTGTCACAACAAAAGAATCTAGTGCACATCCGGATTTCAAACAAGCAATTCTAAATTCAACTCCAGGTATGACTAAGTTATTAATGAAAAAATACATACCTGTTAGACTTTTAGAAAATAAATTCTCTCAATCTATCATTGAATTAGAAAGTAGTGGAGCAAGCAAAGAAGATCTAACAAGTTTTCTAGGAAAAGGAAGGGCCAAGTCTGGGATGCTTGATGGCAACTTAATTGATGGTGAACTTGAGATAGGACAAGTATCAGGAATGATTAATGAAATATTAAGCGTCCAAGAATTGGCTAAAGAGCTTAAAAGTGCCTATACGAACAAGCTAACGGGATAATTTTTCAGCTAATAAACGTCCTGATTTCATAGCTCCATTAACAGAAGGATCTTGAGTATAATCACCTATAAAATAGATATTCTTAACTTGATCCCCTTCACTACCGTAGCTAAACTTTGCGGGCAAAGCATAAGAAATTTTAAAAGATTTTAAAAAGGTCCAATCCTTACAATCATCACCAAAATACTTTTTGCACTCATCTAAGATAGTAGCTCCTTTAAAAGAGCTTGCTCCTATAGAACTCACTGAAACTAAAGTTCCTGATTTTGAATACTTCCTTTGAACATCTGATAAAAACGCAACATGATTAATTTTGTCACTATCTGGAATAAGATAAAGATATTTATCAAAACTCTTAGGTGAATTAAAATAATATGTATTAGTAGACTTCTTTCCAACTTTGTTCACTTGACCTAAAAATTCAGAGGTCACTTCCGGATCACATGCCAGAACAATCTTATCAGCAGGAACTTGAGCACCATTTGTAAATACGATTTTGTCTTTCTTTATTTTAGAAACTTCATAGTTATATTGAATATTTTTCTTACCTACCATTTTTTCTAAATGCTCAGGAACAGATTTCATGCCACCTTTAGGTAAAGTAGCATAACCATCATTAAACATTCTAAAGACAAATTTAAAAAAGCTTGCGTCTGTATTTAATTTTTTTTCCAGAAAAATCCCTCGTACAAATGGAAATAAGAATAAGTCTAAAATTTCGTCACTAAAGCCATACCCATGCAGAAAGTCATGAGTTGATTGATTTGCACTTTGGAGATTTTCAATATCCATTTTCTTGCACTCTTTAGATAATTTATAAAGCTTCATTCGGTCTCTAAAGGTACCTATTTCAGGTCTGAGAGTTTTAAATATCGTTCCTGGAGACTTTCTTGGATCATCGATAGAAACAAATTTTTCACCATTGAAAACTTTAGCTCCAGAGTTAAATCTCTTAAGACCTAGCTTCCAAGTACTCAACAATCTTTTAACTTCTGGGTACATTGGATTAAACACCTGAAAGCCTAGATCATATAGATAACCATCATTGGCTTCAGTATGAACTCGTCCTCCAGGATGTGAACTTTTTTCGTAAATAGTGAAATCAATCCCATTTTTTTTAAGATAGGCCCCACAAGTAAGTCCAGAAATTCCTGCACCAATTATAACGACCATCTAGATCAAAAGCCTTAAGATTCTTAGGATTATTAATAAGGCCAATGCACCAACAACTGCGGTTAATAGACTCATAAGGCTTATCCCGCCAACTTCAGTGCCGATATTAAAGTATTTTCCTATTATTCCACCTACAAAAGACCCTGATATTCCAATAATGATAGTACTTATAAGCCCACCCTTATCTTTACCTGGCAAAATAAATTTCGCAATAATACCTGCTACTAGTCCAAGCCCTATCCAAATAAAGATAGTCTGTTGATCTAGGCCCAGAGAGCCTGATAATTTTTCAAACATAATAACTCCTTAATAAGACAAGGATAAACTATCGTATTTAATCTCTCAAGCGTCACTATATTAGACAGTTTTGAGTCCTAGATTGTAAAAATGAAAGAACTAAGCTCTCTAAATCCAATTTTAGCTAAGATATAAGATAAATTAGGAGTATAAATGAAATATTTATTATTATTGGTCGTATCAATTAGTGCTTTTTCAAGTATTTACAAGATTATAGATGATCCCAAAGATGCAGTATCTATCAGGTACTCACTTTTAAAAAGTGCTAAGCAGAAGATCTATAGCTCAAAGTATATTTTTCATAAAGATTTGGCTGCTTATACTTCTCTTTTTCTCCTTCGAGAGAAATCAAAAGCTATTAAAGCAAATGGCCTTCAACCTGATATTAGACTTCTTATTGATAGATTTGGGAAGTTCTTCAAAGCAACTCCTGCAGAAGTTTTAATTCACCTAACTAGAGACCATGGGATAGAATTCAAATATTATAATGATGTTCTTAACGGTAAAGTAATTGCAAAAAAAATAAATGAAGGTTTCGAATCACCTATAGTTATTCCATTTGCACCAATACCAATAGTACTGCCTAGCCCAAAACCATTAGTTAAACTTTTAGAACACAGATTACATGACAAATTATTTATCGTTGATGGTGAATATATGGTTACAGGTGGAAGAAATATTCAAGACCCCTACTTTGATAAAGGTGTCAGAAATTATGTTGATAGAGATGTTTTTACTAATGGAGACGCTGCTAAGGCTTCAGAAGAACACTTTCTAAGATTTTGGAATAATCCAGCATCTACTTACGTGAACTTTGGAATTGGAACAAAACGTAATTGTAGAAAAAATTATAAAAAAGAATACTACAAGAAAAGTTGGTTCAAAGGAAATCTAGAAGATTGTCTTGAAGCTATGCGTGCTAAAGGGAAAGAAATACTCGACGGATACGCTAAGAAAATAAGTGCTGAAATGAAAAAATTCAAACTAGATGAAAATTTCCATAAAAAAATTGAAGAACAAGAGGAAGATGATCCTACGGTTGAGTTTGTAGGAGATCGCCTAGATAAAGATGGTCAGTATTTTTCTCAGATGAGTAGAAGATTAGTTGAAATTGCCAATAATGCAAAAGATAAAATTATAATAGAAAATGCATATTTTGTTCCTACTCCTGCACTTCTAGAGATTTTAAGTAAAAAATTACATGAAGGAATTAAAGTTATCATTTTAACGAACTCGTTAGCTTCTACTGATAATAATGAAGCTTATAGTGGATACTTTAAGTTCAGACCTATCCTTATGAATTTAGGCCCAATACACAACAAGATTAAGCTTTATGAATACCAAGGTGAAAACATGGGTTCTAATTATGGTGAAGCAATTCATGCAAAGTCAGCAACTATTGATGATAAATATTCTATCATTGGAAGTTATAATCTTGATCAATTATCAGAATATTACAATACAGAAGTTGCTCTAATTTCTAGAAATCCTAAAAAAGCAATTGAGTTAAGAAAATCAATAGAAAGTCATATTAAATATGCATACAGAGTAGGAATTGATGGTGTTCCTTGTAGTCCTGAGGGATGTACTTACGAGGTTGACCAGCACGGAAATCACTCTAATGGACAAAATTTACATCCAAATGCAAATCAAGAAAAAATTGCTTGGGTTAAGAGATATATGAAAGTTCTAAAAAAAGATAATCGGTTTTCAAAATGGGTTTTAAAACATTTGTAAAATGAAATATATAATATTCATACTATTTATTTCAATGCAGGCACACTCTTTTTCTTGTTTGCAAGAAGGAAAAGATAAAAGTCCTGAGCAATGCTTTAAAGATCACTTACAGAACTCAAAAAGCTTCAAGAATATTGTTAATAAACAATCATTTGCATATATCGATAATCAAGGCCTAGTTGCTGGATTAAATCCTAACCTAATGGTTAACAATGCTTCTGAATCAAAACTATTTACTGGTTTGCTAGCACTTAACTACTTTGGAGCTGACCATAAATTTGAAACTAAAATATTTATCCAAGGATCAAAAGTACACATAGAAGGATCAAAAGATCCAACTTTTGGAAGAAAAGCAATTTATAGAGTCATGAAAAAGTTAAACGAACAAGGGATAAAAAAAATCACTTCTTTAACTTATGATGAAAATTTTTACTTTGCTCCTGAAGTTTTAGATAACTTTAGATATACTTTTGTTTATAACGATACTACTAGCAATAAAATTTACTGTACACCTTATGAGCACAATAAGTTTGCTCGAGGCTTCCAAAAAATATTATTACAAAGATATTTAAATACTTCTAAATGGAGTCAAACAAATACCCTGAAATCATTCTCTTACGTACCAAGCAGACAAAGCATTGGTAGCGGTGAGTTAAAAGAGAAATATGGGAGTGCGTGCTCCAAAGTTGAAGTGAAGCCAATTTCAACTGATTTTGCTCAAAAAAATCTTAATATCAAAAGACCAGTTCTAAGCATTGACAGTATTCAAGAGTTAAATTTCAATCCTCTTAAGACAGATGAGAATCTGGTAAGTACTAGAAAACTCATTACTCATTCTAGTACTGAACTAAAAAATATTATTCGATTTGCAAATGTACATTCAGCTAATTTAATTATTGATCTACTCTTTAATGCAATTGGAGGGCAAGAGTATGTCACAAAAGAATTACAAAGTGCGATGACTTTATTAAATGTTGAAAAAACTCATGATTTCAGTATCATTTCAGGTTCAGGTCTTAGAAAAAAAATAATGAGATCAACTAAGAATCATACAAGTACTGAAAACAATCATATTGTTTTTGAAACATTAGAGAATAATAAAAGTAATGCTAAAGCAGTTTTGGCCCTTCTAGATTCATATCTTAGGTATTCAGCAGCTTTGAACAATCAATTGCAATGGCAACCATTTCAACCAAGTTACATTATACCTTCTAATACATTCAATTTAAGTATTCAGTCTTTCAATATGCTTCTATCTGGAATGGAAGGTACTTTTGCAAGACGAGGAAACAATAAATACAAAGGAACCTTTTTAGTAAAAACTGGAACTTTAAATGATACTTCTTCTATCGTTGGTACTATGAATACTAATTCCGGAAAAAGGCATTTCAGTATCGTCATGAATTATGATCTCTCCCTACCAAATGCACCTTCAGTCACAGGTGCAAGAAACATCCAAAATGAATTCATCCAAGATCTAATAAATATTTGGAAAGGAGCAGTAAAAATTGAAATTGATCCAACTTTGATAACAAAGTCTCAAAAACAAAACTTTAACTCTTTTGATTCGCTTACCATAGGAAGTTTTTAATGAAATTCTTAGTACTTATATTTTTACTTATCTCATGTGCTCCTGATTCAGTTCCTGAGAAAGTTAATAAGAAAAATTTTGAAGCAAGCATTAGTAATAAAAAAGAGACTGATATTCGAGTTCTAATACAAGCAAATGAAAAGTCCATTGCTTCTGAAAAACTCAAAGAAGAATACACTCTATACTCTAGTGATTACTGGGGACAAATAATCATTGATTATTTAGTAGAGAACGAACAAGGATCTGACTCTCTTAAAAATTTTAAAAATTTACTCATACAATTAGAAAAAAGAGAAGACTTTGTTGAAATAGTGAATTTCATAAATAATGAAAGTAATATGAGTCCTCTCTATACTGCTAGCTCAAATCAAAATCTAGTAAACATTAAGCTTCTACTATCTATGGGAGCTACCATCAACAATCAAAATAATAATAAAGAAAACCCTTTAGTAGTATTAGCAAATAATGGAAATATAGAAGGATTAAGTCTCTTTAAAAAAGAAGAACTCTTAAAATATAGATCTATTTTAATTGAAAACTGTAAAACGAATAATCAAGAAGTCGTAAGATACCTTCAAGATCTTTAAATAGCTCTAATCGATCACTTATTTTCAGAGTGTCTATTTTTTAAACATTCCTATACGCTCTATGCCCAATAAATCTAACTAAGTATGGCATAGCTCTTGCAAATTAGCTCTTTATCAGGAGAGAACATGAAATACATTATACTATTGGCCTTATCAATGAACACCTTTAGCTTCAGCATTAAAGATAAAGATGGCCTAGTTTCTCTTACTCTACAACTTAGAAAGATCAATGATTCAAGGATTATTGATCCAACTCATGATAGTACAGAATTTATGCTTGAAGGCAAAAAATATACTTTTAAAACTAAAGACATTTTCCTAAAAGAATATCAATATTCAAAAGAGATTTATGCAGTGGATAAAGACAAGCACTTACATATCAAATTAAGGAAGGTTTCTAGCCAATCTTTTCACTCAATTATAAATTTAAGAGTTTTTAAGAAAAATTCTCATATGAGCTATAATGGAGATTTAAAGCTAAAGTCAATCCCATACGTAAATCAAGCACGATTAGCTAGTGAGTAATTAGTAGACGCATTAATTTCCTCTAGTTTTAATTCAAATATTTACCTCATATAATTTACTAAGAACTTAGAACCAAGGAAGGTTTTTTGAATTCATTGTTTAAATATAATCTCATACACACAACTCTTATTAGTGAATCTAAAACACTAAAAATCACTTTAAATCGTAAGGACTTAGAAAACACAATTAGTCTTGAACTCTTATTTGAAATTGAATCAATTCTTAACTGGGCATTTTCCAGAATAGAAATTAACTCTATTTTAGTTGATAGTTGTACCGATTACTTTAGTGCAGGTCTTAGTAAAGAAACAGTACAAGATAAAGATTTTGAATATTTAGTAAGCCTTAAAAGAAGGATATGGTCTATTCAAAAATTAATGTTAAGCATGCCACAAACTATTGTTTGTGATTTAAAAATGGGAGCATCTAACATTGCCATTGAAGCATTCTTAGGAGCAGATCAATTTATTTGCTCTGACAATGCAAAGTTTCAATTCAATCATCTCGAAAATGGATATCCACTCTTTTCACCAAGGTCAATCTTAAGAAATAGATTTAACTCTAGTTTAAATAACTTTTTGTACAAAAAAACTATTCCAGCTATAGATCTTGTGAATAATGGATTCTTAACCGGAACCTACGAAGATCAAGTGATCTACACACAAAGTTTGTTAACTTATATGAGTACACATTCAAGTTTTACTAGGATTCAAACAAAAATGATTCTTAATGAAGATCTTATTAAAATCGCTGAAAATCACAATGTTCTAGAGCTTGACTATATTCAATCTTTAAATATTTCTAAGGATTGGAAAGAAAATATTAATTCAGACATTCACAGTGTTAAAAGAAAAATTAGTATGACTGTTATAGATGGTGGAAAAAGTTCTTAAAGAACAACTTCTATTTTCTCTTCACTTTTCAAGACTATATTAGGATCTAAATTGTCTGGAATAAAAGCAAGATAGTAGCCTCCTCCTCCTGCACCACAAAGTTTTATAAATCCCGATTTTTCATCTAGGAGTCGATTTGAAAGTAATGTCATTTTCTCTGTATACATTTGAGAAAAAAGATTTAACTGAGATTTTGATAATTGTTCCATGAGAGAGTTTATTTCAACATTTTCAATAATGTTTTTTATAATTTTATTATTAATAGGAATATATTCATTTTTTAATGTATTTATATAATCACTCTCTTCACACTTTCTTTGAAATATTTGAATAAAAGCATTGGCCTGACGTGAAACACCGGTATTAATTAAGAAAACTCTAAGACCCTGCAATGAAATTTTTTTATTTAAATTTAAATACTTTGAAAAACTCTCAAAAAACATAGATTGATTTAAATAACTAATCAAAGGATCAACTCCTGAACTTTTCCCATGAAAGTACCCTTCTATTAATCCAAGGCATTTTAAGATTTCACTTTGCTTAGGATCTCCAGTTTTACAATGATCATAAATAGCAGCACATAATGCGCCAGAGCTTCCCAATCCCATCCCTACAGGGATATTGGAATCAAAATACCACCCTTGTTCAACTAAAATTTTAAACTTATCTAAATTTAAAAATGGAATTTTATCCTTGATGGCTTCTAAGTAATGAATTAAGCCATAGAAATCAAAGTCATTCTCTCTTTTTTTTTTCAAAAAGATTGCACGTCCATTAAATTGATTATAGGCAATTGCTAGAGCTTGAGAGCCTTGCAAAACGCTATACTCTCCAAAGAGAAATAATTTTGAAGGATAGTTTCTCATAGTACAATTTCATCTTCTAAATAACTCTCAAAAAACTGTGAGTATTTATCAAGAAAGATCTTAGCTTCCCTATGATACCGAGATCTATAAATTAAATGAATATTAGCACCAGCATCTAAAGTATAAGTAAAATGATCTTTATTAAGGTCTTGCTCTATAAGCTCAATCATCTTTAATGAATTAGGACGAATAAGAAAGTATGGCTCAGGAGAGCTCATCATCAACGAGTGCAAACTCAATGCTTCTATTTTTGTAATATGATTAAAAGTCTTCCAATCACCAGCTTTAAGAGCAATGACTAGATCTTCATGATTCTTTCTAGCTTGTTCATACCTTGCTTTTCTATATGGATGCTCTTTCATTGATTCATGGCCCTGAGTTGAGCTTACTTTCTTGGCTCCAGAATCAACAATAATAATACAGTCCTTTAGATCATGAAAATCTGAATGAACCTTAACCTCCGTGCTATATTGATCACTTGAATTTGTTAAATACTCAGCCTTTCCCCAACTTTGAAATCCTAAAGAAATAGATCTACATGCACTCCCAGATAAAAGCCTTGCATAATTTGAAAGCTCATCTTTTGATAGTTTCAAAGAATATAGATCATTTACAACTTTGGCTAAACAAGACATAGAAGACGCCGAGGAAGCAATCCCACTGGAGTGAGGAAAGGTATTTTCACTCTCTATTGTGATGCTCAAATTACTTAATTCTATCGGTAGTCGTTTTAATCTTGATGATATATTTTCTTCAAATTTTTTATTTCTAACGCCTTCAAAAACCAGTTTTAGATTAAAGCTTTCTGTTTTAATAGCACTTGCCTTCATAAGTGTTTGGCATTTTTTTAAAGTAAAACTTATAGATGGATTACATGGGATTTGATTATCACGCTTTCCCCAATACTTTACTAAAGCAATATTAGAATGAGTGCTATACTCGCAAATATTCATTTCTTCAATAAACTAGAATCAGTAATTAAGTCTTTATAAGAGATTATAGTATTAAAGTCTAGGCTTTTAAAATATGACTTCATATAGTCTGAACCTTCACTACTGGCAGCAAGAACAAAGTCTCCTCCCCAAGCACCAAGCGATTTTACTTCACCTTGAAAGTCTTTAAAGTGAATATCTTTCACCTTTTCTCTTTTCAAAATACTTGAAATAATATTTTCATGCTCTAGTAGATACTCTTGAAAATCAATAAGCTTATCACATCTCATCATCAACTCTGATATTTCCGATATTCTCTCAATTTTCTTAGTAAAACTATCATCCCGAGCAAGTGAATTATAATATTTAATTTCAGATTGAGTGTTTTGTTTTTGATCTAAATGAACAAAGTAAAGACAATCTTTAAAACTAAAATCTAAGTTAATAAGCTTCCACTCTTGCTGATCACCTTGTTTATTAAAAATCACAGGTCCTTTTGCTTCAGCAACTGCTATATCACACCCTGAACCACCAAATGTTCTTTTGGATAATTCAAACGGACTAATATAGGCCCATTGAGAAATATTAAACAATAAAGTCGAGCTAGATCCTAGGCCCCAATCAAGCGGGAATTCGACCTTAGATGTAACAAAGTATTCTTTTTCTTCTCGTAAAAAATGAATATTTAAATCTCTAACTGTTCTAAAGATATTTTGAAGTTTTAATCCTAAATGTTCATCAGAACTTTCAAGGATAGAAAAATCATTTAAATTAAACTTTACACTTACCCATTTCTTTCCTTGATAATCAAGTCCAGTCCAGTTCAGTACTGGTAGAGAAAAGGTTTTCTTAGATTCAATATTTAAAGATTGTCCTAACATTGTAGGAAGAGCTAGCGAGTTGGCTCCATCGAGGACTAAATACTCTCCAGTTAGCATTAATTTACCTGGAGAATAAAACTGATGAAAGCCTAAAGATCTATTGTTAAATGTATTTAAATTACCTCTAAAACTCTTAAGAGTTGAGATAATGGGATTAAGTATTTTCATAATTATTTTTTCAAGATAGCTGCTTTTATAAGCTTTGATAATAACTAAATTTTATTTATTTTTTTTCAATTAAGAATTCTCTTACAGAAGAATAACTAACTATTTTATCAGAGAAATAGCTCTTAGCACTGCTGATTTGCTCACTGGTAGCATCAAATTGGGCCAATATGTTTAACAAGTGCATCTTCATATGCCCTTTCTGAATTCCAGTTGTAATCAATGAACGAACAGCTGAGAAGTTTTGAGCAAGGCCTATTGAAGCTATGATCCCCATTAATTGCTCAGCACTTGGTTTATCAAGTAAATCTAAAGATAAGGAAGCAAGAGGGTGTAAATTTGTTAACCCTCCTATAGTTCCGATAGAAATAGGAAGTTCTATAGAGAATTCAAAAATATCATCATCGATATGGGCTGAAGTTAAGCTTTTATATCTCCCACTTTTAGCAGCATAAGCATGAGCACAGGCCTCTATGGCCCTAAAGTCATTTCCAGTTGCTAAAACCAGAGAATCAATTCCATTCATTATACCTTTATTATGAGTCACTGCTCTATCTGTATCAAAATTGGCAATATCTATAGCCTTTTTAAATTTTGTGAAAAATTCTCGAGAACTCATTAAATCAACTTCAAAGTCATTAATTTCTACAGAAACTCTAGAGGTCACTACACATTCAGGCGTATAATTTGAAAGTATTGAAAAAATTATCTCGAAATGATTTTCAAAGTATTTCTCTACCATTATAGAATTTAAATTCTGGGCAATGTTTTCTAAAATTGAATTAATAAAGTTTGCTCCCATGGCATCGCAGGTTTTTACTTTCAAAATAACTTTAAAAGTATTTTTTAAACCTGGAAGAGTCTTTAGCTGAAGAGATTGAATTCCTCCACCTCTCTCATCCATTTTAGCTGTAATATCTCGAGTTCTATTAAGCAAAATTTCCTTTGAATCTTCAAAGGCCTTAAATAGAATTCTCTTGTCTAAATCAAAAGTACAATAAATATGACCAACTTTAGTGACTGATTTTATTTGAGTATGAAACCCTCCATGCTTTGCCCAAAACTTAGCAGCTTTAGAAGCCGCAGCAACTACTGAACTTTCCTCAGTAACCATGGGTAAAATATATTCTTTATTATCAATCAAGAAATTTGGTGCAACGCCATAAGGTAAATGAAAATTAGCAATTGTATTCTCACTAAAATTTTCAAATCTCTTTTGAAGAGATTTTTCTTTATATTCGGTATCAACAAGATCGATCTGATTAGAACAATTCAACTGAGATAAAATAACATTTATCTTTTCTTGCTTAGATAATTTAGAAAATCCAATATTCATTAGTGCTTAATTGTTAAATAGTTTTTTGCTAGTCTCGTTTTTAAAATAAAACTCGTAATATATGCTTTTAAGTTTTCTTTACCAAGTTGTCCCATTTCTAAGACTTTTTGAGCTTGTCCAATAACAGAATTATTATGACAGAGTTCTTGATGGTAATAAGCTTCAAGTGGATCATTCATCCCTCCCGAGATAATAATATCCATCGATGACTTCATTTCATTTAAACATTTTATCATTTCAACTGCCGGCTCACCTACTGAGATAAACTCGCCACCTTTAGTTTTAGATCTAATTTGTTCCAGTTTTGTAAAGTTAGTCCCTCCAAACCCAGCAAGTTCTAGTCCATCAATTCCTAAGTCGTTCAAAGCTTTTAAAGATTTTTGTCCCATTCCTTGACCGATTTCTTTGACAACTATAGTTCCTAAAAAAGTATTTTTTAATTTTTCAATAATATCGATAGGTCTATCTAAAATAACATCACCTTCAGGCTGAAAAAATTCTTGCAATGGATTGACGTGAACAATAAGGCCATCAGATCTCAAAGCACCTAATGTGTCGTTTATTTTGTGTAACTCTCCATTTTTTATATGCTCAGCGACTTGAGCAATTCCTAAGTTCATAAAAAAAGGAGCGTGTGGTCCTAAGAGATCTCTTAAATCAAAATCTCCTATCAAAGATGGATCTTCCAATAATGCTCTACAAGAACCAAGTCCCATTCCAAGACCTAAGTCACCACAAACACTAGCAAAAATTTCATTATATTTTTTAGAGTCTGATCCGCCACCTGTCATACTTGAAATCCAAAATGGGTAATTCATTTTCTTACCAAGAAAAATAAATGGTTCTGGCTTAAAATCAGGATGAACTCCATACATTGGTTCATATTCAAAACGCTCATCTCGAAGGGAATGTTGAGAAGCAATAGCTAGATCTACGTGATCATCTTTTCTTGAATTTATTTCTGACATGACTTTGTTTTATCAAAACAAAATCTCTTTTGCTACCATCGAAGTGCTTTATAATACTAGAAATTTTACCTCTTATTAATAGCTGAGACTCTCTATTTAAGTCGCAGCCTAAAAAGTATGTATCTTTAGACCCAGTTGCTTCAATATTAGATAATACTCTTTCAAGCCTATAGGCCGTATCCATTAATGCGACGCATTCTCTAGAGTTACAAAATCTATCAAACCATTGTTTTCGATCAGGATCCTTAACAGGCGGAAACCCCATAAAATGAAAGCTATCAACATCAAATCCACTTAGGGCAAGTGCAAGCATTAAAGAATTACAAAACACTCCACAATCAACTTTTATTGCACTTTCATAGCAAGCATTAACCAACTGAGCTCCTGGATCACAAAACACAGGAATACCCTCATCACTTATAAGATAAATATTCTTACCTTTTTTTAAATGACCTATTAGTTCTATTTGATCTTTTAGTTGATTGTGTTCATTGAAATATCTAAAACTATCTATGAAGGATCTATCAAGCCCCCATGAAATCCAACGCCTTCTAGAAGATTTCGGTTCTTCTAATAAAAAAATACTTTTTTCAGGATTTGCACATGCTCCTTCAAGAATACTTAAATTCTCTGGATGAAGGAGCGATGAATTATTCAATGGCGTAGGAATTAAAGTTAACTTACCTGGTGGCATTAACTGATTTACCCTAACTGCATTTGGTGCAAGCTTTTCCTTCTGCAGCAGCTTTTGTACAACATGAATGAGAGTTCTTCACAGCACAAGCTCCAGAATCACATTTTTTACCTTCGGCTTTAGCTTTTGCACAACATGATTTTTTAGCACAAGATTTTTTTACTGCACAAGCTCCAGAGTCACATTTTTTACCTTCGGCCTTAGCTTTTGCACAACATGATTTTTTTGCACAAGATTTTTTTACTGCACAAGCTCCAGAATCACACTTTTTACCTTCGGCTTTAGCTTTTGCACAACATGAACTCTTATCTTTAGAACAAGACTTCTTAACGGCACAACTTCCGTCTTTACAACCTGTTTTATTGTGACTGGCACAAGAAAAAGTTAGACCAAGCAATAGTAGTAGTTGAAAAAATTTCATAAGTATCCCTTTATTAATCGACATGTTTATATTCAGCTTCAATTATATCTTCGTGCTTCTTTTTATTTTTATCAAGTGGTGTCGAGCTATTTTTGATCAAAAATGACACATTCTTAATAATCCTATAAACCATAAAGAGACCAATTAAGTACATTATTACTCTAGGCATTTTCTTTTCTCCTAACTTTTAGAATATTATAATAATTTTTCTTATCTTGAATAATATCTTCAGAGATCAAAGTAAATTCATTTTCTAAAAGATACTCTTTCACAGTTAATAAGTTCTTTTGAGGAGCAAGAATAAATTCACTCTTAAGATTGCAATATTTATTCTTTAGAGCTTCTAAGATTTTGATACAAGTCCAACCACCAACTCCAGCCATAACTATAGACTCATCAATTCTATTTTCAATTCGGATCTCAGTCGCATCCTTGATTTGAAACTCACAATTTTTACTTGATATGCTCTTTTCCAATGAATTAATTATATGTGGAACAATATCTACGAAATACACTTTCTTTTTATTTGGGAGTAAAGACTTACCAAGTTGGCCATGATCACAACAAAGATCCCAAATAATATTACTATCACTAGAAATTAAATTTTTAATTTTTTTAAGTCTAAAGCTTAATTTATTCAATTAGAGCACTTCCGAGACATTTGTCATTATCATAAAATGCAATAACTTGTTTTTTACAAACTGCTCTTTGAGGCTCTTCGAAAGTCACTTCTAAAAGACCATTATCATATTTTACAGAACATTGTTGATCGTTTTGACGATATCTAATTTTAGCAAAACATTCAAAATTATTAGCAGGATGAAAATTTATCCAATTTAATTCCTTTGCTCTAATTGTCTTTCTAAATAATTCCGGATGATCAATTTGTCTTTCAACAAAAACGATATTTTTCAAATGGTCCTTTTTAACGACATACCAAGGTTGTCCTGGGCCACCGAGACCCAACCCTTTTCTTTGCCCAAGAGTGTAAAAACAAGCTCCTTCATGAGACCCAACAATCGTTCCATCCAAGTTTTGAAACTCTCCTTTTGTAGAGTCTATATATTCACTTAAAAACTTTCTAAAGTTTCTCTCTCCAATGAAGCAAACTCCTGTAGAGTCTTTCTTCTTTGCATTTACTAAATTGAATTTGTGAGCGACTTCTCTTACAACTTTCTTTTCTAGTTGCCCTATAGGAAAAAGAACCTTTTCTAAAACGTCACCATTAATACCTGATAAAAAATATGATTGATCTTTGTTAGAATCCTTACCCTTAGTTAAGTGCCAAGAATTCCCATCATAAAACTTATTACAATAATGACCGGTGGCTACATAATCAACACCAAGGCTTAATGCCGTTTTAAAAAAATGATTGAATTTTATCTCAACATTACAAAAAATATCTGGATTCGGAGTATCACCATTTTTATAGTCTTCTATAAAGTTTTTAAAAACTAAGTCAAAATATTGCTTAGAAAAATCAAAAGCATAGTAGGGAATATCTAAAGCTTCACAAACTTTTATAACATCTTGATAGTCAGTCTCGGCATTACAATTTCCATCTTCATCGACTTCATTCCAATTCTTCATAAAACCAGCTATAACCTCATGGCCTTGAGCTTTAAGGATTAAGGCCGCAACAGCAGAGTCAACACCTCCACTCATGCCAATCATAACCTTAGAAGGATTATCTAGGATCTCTGGAATATCAAATTGAGATAAATCCAAGTTCATCACTATAAATTTAAGTCCAACTTAAAGTCACTAATATTAATTTTAGGTTCATGCCAAACACCATAGTTGCCGGCCATAATTAATTTTTGAATATAACTATCAACAAGGGCTTTATATGTTGTTTTTTCATAATAACGAATATCAACCTTTGATCCTGTTTTAGCCATGGCTCCAATCAAAGCAGCAAGATAAGTTTGTCTATTCTCTGTGTCCGTATTGATCTTACAAAATCCAGCTCCTATGAGACCTTTTATTTGATCCCAATCAGTTCCTACGAAGTTATTCCATGTCTCAAGATCACCATTCATTCCTAGTTGTTTTAAATTCTTTACTGCATATTCAACGACTTGTGGATAAAGAGTTGAAGCTCCATGGGCCACAAAAACAATTTCATTATTAATTTGATTAGCTATTTTTAAACACTCATGAGCAAGTTCAACATTTAGTTTTACTTTATCACCAGGCTTTCCTTTATTAGGGCCATGCATAGTACCTATGGTTGGAGCCAATAATAAAACACCTGTATTAGTTAAGAAGTCTTTAAGCTCAATTGGATCTGTATAGGTACTAATTTCACTATGTGTGTCTTCATCTTCTACTCCAGCAAGAACCCCAAGCTCTCCTTCCACGCTTATCCCTTTAGGGTGAGCAAGCTCTACAACTTCTCTTGTTGCATCCATGTTTACTTTTAAGCTCGTGGCACATTTATTTGCATGGTCAGTTGAATTATCTGCCATCACTGAAGTAAACATCTCAATGGCACCTCTTATTACCTTCCTACCATGCTCTCCAATATTATCGCCATGATCTAAATGCGTAGCAATTTGAACACTAGATTTCTTTGCTCTAAATTTTACTATTTCATGAATAGTTTCAAGACCTAAAATAGCATCTCCATGACCAAAATGTTTTAGAGCTGAATTAGAAAAAGCTAAAACTCCTGAGGAACCAAGAGTTTCAAAAGCTTCACAAGCAGCTTGAATCCCATCGTAAGTAGTTACATTAAAAGCTGGAAGAGCATAACCATGACCAGTAATATTTCCCTTCTTTCCATTCTTTGCCATAAGAATTAACTCATGTGCTGACCTCATGTTTTCTGGAAATAAAATGTCTTTGTTTAAGCTTGGTGCATTCATTTAATAGACTCCTGTATTATAAACCTATGTATAGTATGAAGTGCGTCAAAAATCAAAAACACAGCTACCGGAGATAATCTCAAACCCGACTAAAATGATTTGGCTATGTTTAAGATCTCATTAAATATTTTGGAAATATATGCATCAGCTAGCTAGTATTTAAATTTTTAAATAGAATATTACTAATGAAATTAACAAAAATACTTATTTTTTCTCTCTTTTTATTCGGAACCAAATCAATACTGGCCGACTCAAATATAGATCCTAAAAGAGTCAAGGTTATCTCGTGGAATGTGTTTTCTCTAC
>CALHLC010000014.1 GCA_938034385.1 uncultured Bacteriovoracaceae bacterium | reverse complement strand
TTCGCTCTAAAAACTTCTTAGATATGCTTTTTTTGAGATCTTTTGGCGTTCCTGTATAGATGATTTCATCATTTGAGACTATTATTCCCATTTATTCCTCCAAAGTTAATTAGAGGCGACATCTATTCAGTCATATAGGGTCAAATCCCATCTTCTTTGCATATTCATGAACTATCTTTTCAACTCCATAATCTGTTCCCCCGGTAACAATAACTGTTTCGCTTGGGTCTAAAGCAGATAGAGATTTAAAAATAAACTCTCTAGTATTTTTCAAATCTTGTTCAGAAAATTCGAGAATACTCTTTTTCGAAGCACCAGAGAATAATAAGGGTTTTTTGTTTTGAAAAGTTTTCTGAAACCCCTCTTTGCTCTTAACTTCATCAGCCTCCATAATTCCCATAGATTTCATCTCTAAAGCCAGTTTCTCTTTTTGATCCGTGATATGTTTTGACCATTCTCCCCAGTCATAACTAACCTTTGGAAAGCTATCAAAATTTTTATACACCTTATTCCATTTAGAATTAAATTTTTTAATTTTAACCTTAAATTCAGAGATTTTTTGAGTAACATATTCTTGACTTGTTTTAAAGATCTTACTCAACTCAATTTCTGATAATCCTGCTCTTATAGCAATATCTAATTCAGCAAATTTATTCGTTTGGTATAATCCATGACCATCAGTCGCGATTGATATTTTCAAGTCATCAACTTCCTTCATATATTTCTTTATCGGAATATCATTAACATTATATATATTATTCAAAGAATAGTTTGAAGTTCCAGCGAAATCTAAAATAATTCCTTTCTCTTTAACCTTTTCTAACATCTCTTTATCAACTCCATAGAGAACGTGTGATAAGTGTGTTGCTCCAGCATCAATTGCAACTCTTACATTTTCTGGAAAAAGTGGATTTTCTCCTGCGTGAACTTTAATTTTAAAATCTGGATGCTCTTGTCTTAATTCAGCTAACTCTCGAATCGTTTTTTCAAAAGCAAAGGTTGAATTTGACTCATGCCCCATAAAGTCAACCCCTACCACATAAGGTGAATGCATGACATGCTTTGTCTTCTCAACCATTTCATCAAGGTAACCAGGAGGTCCCAATCTCCACATACCAACAACAAATCTTAGTTTAACTCCTGTTGTCTTTTCAATTTCGGGTAATATTTCATGAGCAGCATTTAAATATTCAGGTTTCACAATATCTGAAATTGAAAGTTCAGCATAATCTACACCTGATTTCTGATAATCTTTAGCTAATTCTATTAGGTATTCTTTAAAAAATCCTGGATTTTTTGTAAGTGGAGATCTTCGTTCATAATATTTTTCCATAGAAGTGAAATTAATAACTTCAGCTAAAGGTATTGATAAATGCTTTTGTAATGTTTTCAATTGAGTCTCAGATAAAGTTGAAAGATCAACCTGTTTATCTGTCGTTCCAACATTAATTCCTATCTCTTTTAGTAAATAAGCGGGGTATTTCAACTTGTTTCTCACTGACACATTTATTAAACTCTCGGCTCTTATTGCACCACCAAAATGTGAATGAATATCAATTAAACTTGCCGTTGAATGTGGATGTACTTTCTCAAGTTTAAAATTATTCCATTTCTTTAAATATTCGTTAGAGGATTTAGCAAATTGTCTCATATCAAAGGGACTGAGTTTTAAATTCGTAACCGGAGTTTCTAAATTTTTTGTCAGCGGGTTATAATTCACATTTCCTAAATGTTGTTCTCCTAAGTACAAGTCAAGATTATTCGAGCCTTCGCTTAATGAAATATCTTTAAAACTGTCAGGATAATAGGATTGACCATCAATAACCAGTTTAAGATTATTTTTTATCAACTTTAAGACCCTCGCCCTATTCTTACCTTTAAGCTCTTCTGGAAGATAGTCTTTAAACTTAATCAAACCAGTTGTCAGATTTTCAGGTATAAACTCTAAAGCTAATTGTTGCATTCGATCTAAAAAGTATACCTGTTTTTGAGGTTTGTATTTTAATGAAGCCGATGCAAGAAAATCATTCCCTGCTTCCGGAACAGCTAGTCCCTTCTTAATAGCTTTTTTTATAGCTTTGTCATGGTTTATATCAAAAACATCGAAAATAACATTTTTTGATCGTTTATAAGACTCAGTAAGCTCAGCAAAACCAACATCCCCTCCACCTAGTCCATAAACATAATGTGAAACGGCGACCATTGCTTCAGAAGTACTAGATAGCTTCCCTCCTTCAGAATATCCACCCCAAGTTGAATCTTTAATTACGAAGTACTTATCAACTAAGCCAGAAATCGCATCTTCATCTATATATTCTAATGCCAACTCACTTACTATCCCTCTCGTTTCAAACTCAGGAGCAATCTCTTTAATGATTTCATAAGCTCTTCCAATACCGTCAGGAGTAACTCCAATATTAATGATTGTTTTAGATGAATCAAATTGTTCTACAATATCTAAGATTTTATTTCTAAACTTCTCTTCATCTTCATATCCTTGTCCAGAATGTCCAATTAGTGTAACAATAGTCTTTCCTGAAACCCTATAGTCCGAAAGCACCTCACCAATGTTTTCAAATACTGGTATAGAAAATGCGAGAGAAAATACAAAAAAATTGAAAAAGATAATATTAATATAATTCATGTTATTCTATCGGATAGTTTTAGGCTCAGCTTGAAGATCTTACTCAAGAAAACACCTGACCAGATCAGTTGGACTAGGTCAGGACCTTAGCTACAGAAGTCCTTATTTTGATCTCTCGACATACTCATAAAAACTAATTTCGACCAAAGAGAAATAGCTAAAAATTCTATGGAGTTTGATGAGCAATACCCAGAAGTTTAAAATATGTATTCATAGGTAAAATACAATAATCCAGCCCTCAAATTGTCCAAATAATCTACAATTTAATTGTATCTTTTTCATAAGTGACTCAAATTATTGAATTGTTTTTGAAACTTAGATAACTTAAAGTATGAAGATCTTTATATTATTACCTCTATTACTTATAAGTTCCTTATCTTATTCTCTCTCTCCAAAAGAATCCTATCATCTTCTAAATAAAACATTTGGATATGTTGATCTTCAATTGGTTGAAAAGTTTAAAGGTTTCAATAAAGCTCAAGTTGCTGATTTCGTCATTAATTCACACTCCGAGGAACAAGTTCTTCAATATTCTTGGCTTGATAAAGTTAATTTTCTAATGGAGTCTGGCTTTCATTGTTTTATGAAAAGAAAATATCAGTGTGATTCAAACTTAAAGGAAGAAAACTTAAATCAAAACTATATAAATTTTAAGAACTTACTTAACGAAACAGGGATCAAAGTCCGTGGAGTCTCACCCGCTCAGGATCTAACTTTAGAAGAATTCCAAACGCACTTAACGAGAGGAAGTGGTTTTGCTGGAAGGTTAAGTTCGAAACTCTACCAACTCTTTCAAAGTTCCACTCTAAACTCTGTTATCAAGCATGAAAATGGTTTTGCTGACAAATTATCTTTTGTTTTTCAAAATCATTTTGTATCAACCTTAAGAGAGTCAAGGTCAGCTTCTATGATGCATGATCAGTACAATCTAATCAGAAGCCATATTTTTGGTAATCTAAAGGACTTAGTTACTAAGTTAACACTTGATCCGGCCATGTTAAAATATCTTGATGGTGATAGAAACAAATGCATAAAAGTAGATGGTAAATGCCAAGCACCAAATGAGAACTATGCTAGAGAGCTTATGGAATTATTTACTTTAGGAGTGAATAAAGATAACGGTGCTGGAAATTGCTATACAGAAGAAGATATTAAAAATGCTGCTCAAGCATTGACTGGATATAGAGTTGATCTCTATAACAAAGAGGTTACGTTTAGTAGAAAATGGAGTGATTTTGATAAAAGTAATATGACTTACCCTAAAAAGCCCTTATTCACTCAAAGCTGTCACGTAAAAGGACTTGGAGATATTGAAAAAGCTGACTCTTATGTAACTGACACTCATAGTTTAACTGAAGTTTTATTTGCTAGAAGAGGAAAACAAATTGCTCGCTTTATGACGAATAAAATTTTAAGTCAATTTATTGATTCTACTCATCCTAAGTATGAAGATGAATTAAGAAAAATTCAAAAAATATTCTACAATAGCAATTTTGAGCTAAAAGAAATCTATAAATCTATGCTTACAAGTAAACTATTTTTTTCTGAACAAAATAAACTTGCTCACGTTAGATCTCCTCTAGAAGTTTTTTTAGGAATATATAAGATGTTTAGCAAATCTACTCTTGTTAAGAAAAACGTTAAGAGCATGACTCATCTATTCAAATTAGCAAAGCAAGATCTCTTTAACCAACCAGATGTAAAAGGCTGGAGAATTGGATATAGCTGGATAGATACAAGTTCTTATACTTATAGATTAGAAATAGTAAATAGAACTTTTTCTAATCTCTTACCTCAGATTTGTAAAAAAAATCCAAAAGCTTTCAAAAGAAAGGTTAAACTGTTCAATGAAGTGTTTAATATAGATAATAAGAAAATGTTTAAGAATTGTAATGATTTAAACAAACTGAAAAGAAAAATCATAGGAACTGATTTTATTCAAAAAAGGTAAATGAAATGAAAATATCACGTAGAGACTTTATTCAATTAAGCTCAGCTGGATTAATTACACTTAGTTGCCCATTTACTGGTTTAGCTTTTAATAGGCCATCTCAAAAGAAATACTTGTTTCTAATAGAGCTTGCCGGTGGAAACGATGGAATCAACACTCTTATTCCAATGGCACAATTTAATGAAATAAAAAAAATGAGACCAAATAGTTTCATAGATGAAAATCTATTCAAAAAGACTTTTTACTCAAATACGAATCAAGAAATCGCTTTCAATCCCTATTTAAAAGATCTTGTTACCCTTCAAAATCAAGGAAATTTAATTCCTATTTTAGGTCTTGGAGTTAAAGACTCACACAGCTCTCTTTCTCATTTTCATCAGATTAAGACTTGGGAAAAAGGCTCAAGTGTTCACTCCAATCAAGGCTGGATATCTCAGGTTCATGAACATTATAAATTTAACCACAAGGGTCCTCTTGGGACAGTACTTGGATCAAATGAACACGGTGTTTTAAACGGACAAGAGAATAAATCTTTAGTGATCAATCAATTACAAAGCTTTTTAAAGTTTCAAAAACAAATTAAGAAGATGCCGCATCAGCATAGTGACCCTAAATTCAGAGAATTAAATAAATTCATTGCTGATTTAGATTTAAGTTTTGATAATTTGAGTGACTTAAATAATGTAAACTTCTCAGAAGATAGATTTAGCCAAGATATCAAAACTGCCCTTTCTTTGATCTCAAATAAGAAAAATCACATTCCAGTTTTTAAAATAAAAATTGGTGGATTTGATACTCATAAAGAATTACTTACTAGACACAAAACATTAATGACTGATTTAAATAATGGAATTAAATCTCTTGTCGATGGATTAAAAGCTCTTGATATTTTTCAAGATTCTCTCATTATGACTTATTCTGAGTTTGGAAGACGAGCTTATGAAAACAATAGTAACGGAAACGATCATGGAACTTCCGGTGTCCAATTCTTAATTGGTGGAGCTCTCAGAGGAAATAAAGTTTTTGGTGAATACCCAGATATCACAAAATGGGACAAGAGAAAAAATATTGAGGTTGGCCTAGATTTTAGAAAAATTTATGCCAGTATTTTAAATGACTTCTTGAAAGTTGATCTCTTAGACACTCCAGGATCCTTAGGAGATAAGTACTATCTATTGAAAGAGTATTATGACCCGAATTACTCTTTGTCATAAGATTTAAATAAATACTATTTCCAAGCTCTCAATTTCTTACATCTTTTTACTCAAGCTCTCAGCTCAGGTATTTTAAGCCTTTAAATTATTATTGAGGAGATACAATGCCTAAGTTACTTATTATTGCCATCTGACCTTCCCCCATTGACTAGTCCAGTCGTTATGTCGTAAGCATTGCGTTATCTGGACGCAACAAATGGAGAAGAAAATGGGAAGAAAAAACTTTAAACCAGAACAAATTATTAAGATTTTAAGAGGTATTGAATCCTTA
>CALHLC010000013.1 GCA_938034385.1 uncultured Bacteriovoracaceae bacterium | reverse complement strand
AAGGATTCAATACCTCTTAAAATCTTAATAATTTGTTCTGGTTTAAAGTTTTTTCTTCCCATTTTCTTCTCCATTTGTTGCGTCCAGATAACGCAATGCTTACGACATAACGACTGGACTAGTCAATGGGGGAAGGTCACTGAACATCACGAGTTTAAAAAGGAGTATATAACGAATGGTAGCACTAGCAAGTAAATTACCATACTGGCAATTTGATGATGATCTAATGGTGTTTGATGATCTTTCATTAGGAGTTGGCTATAAGCTTCAAGGGATTGATTTAAGTCTTATTGATGACCAAGGAGTGAATGACTTCTATAAAAATCTTCATATCTGGATTAACTCTCTTCCAAATGAGCTAAATGCACAGCTTAGATTTAGAAAGTCTTCAAACTGTGAGGACATTATCGACTCTCATTTAGAGATTGCGAGAATGGCGGCCCCAAACTACTTAAGAATAGTTAAGGAAAGAGAAGAGTTTCTAAGAAAATCAAATGAGAAACTTCACTTTTTTAAGACTGAGTTATTTATCTTTTTTAGATCAAATGCTCCTAAGCTTAAAAATAAGAAACTCTTTGAAAACATCAAGCGTTATCAACAGCTTGAAAAATCAAAGTTTCAATCTCATAAAAGAAAGTTCTTAAGAACAATTGAAGCGATAGAGTCAGGGCTTCATACTTGTAAGTTTAATCCAGTTAAGCTTGATAAGAGTCAATGGAAGGACTTAACTTATGAGTACCTGAATCCAAAGAGATTTGAATCATTAAAAACTCCTAGTTCAGATGATTTTGTAAATGGGCTTACTCTATCTGACTTGATTATCTCTAAGAATAAATTTGAGCTAGATGGTAAGCAGCATTGTTTTGTAAATCTCAAGGATCTACCAGATACTCACACTTACGCTTCAATGATTTCAAAGTTTTTAAGTCTTCATATTGATTTTGAGTTGATTCAAAACTTTAGATTAGGAGTTCAAAAGCAAGAGATTGAGGCGATCAAGCTTAAAAGAAAGGTCACCCACTCATTTTCAGCTAATGATTATAATATCACTGACGTTGACCAAGAAGCGAAACTCAATGATATGGAGTCATTACTTCGTGATCTAGTGGGAGCTGAAAAACTAGTTGGGTTTGATTTTAATGTACTTGTTAGCTCTGAGAGTTCAGAGGAACTTGATACAAAAACCGATCTAGTCTTAAAAGCATTTAATGATCTTGAAATGAGCCAAGGTGTAAGAGAAACACTTACAAACATGGATAGCTTTATTGCTTGTCTTCCTTCAAGGTGTACCCCCTTTAGAGAAAAGAAGCTAAAGAGTTCAAACCTCGCTCATTTAATGCCTGTACTAAGTCAATGGGAGGGAAACGATGAAGCGTATAGTCTCTTTACTAACAGACAGGCCAATCTTATTGCCCTCGATATTTTTGAGCGTTCTCTTAGCTCATGGAATGGTATCGTTATTGGTTCATCAGGAAGTGGTAAATCATTTACCCTCAACCAAATCATCCTTCAGTATTATGGACAAAAAGAAAGGCCACAAATTGTGTGGATTGATAATGGAGCATCATCTAAGAGACTCATTGAAGTCCTAGATGGCTCTTTTATTGATCTAGGAATTGATTCAGGAATAAGAGTAAATCTTTTTGATCTACCAAAGGGAGAGACTAGGCCTAGTCCGTCTAAGGTTAAGTTTATCTTAGCTGTTCTTGAATCAATTTTTAAGGAAGAAGACTCTAAGGGATTACCTAAGTTGCAAAAAGCACTTTTAGAGCGAGTTATTAGTGAAACTTACAGAACAAGCTTTCCAAAGATTCCTACTCTTAGTGACTTTAGAATTGAGCTAGAGAAAATTCAAGACCCTAGAATTGATGACTTCTCAAAGATTCTCTACTCATGGTGTGGAAATACAGCATTTGGAAAAATGCTCGATGGTAAAACAACAATTTCACTAGATAAAGACTTAACGACTATTGAGTTAAAAGGTCTTGATAGCTACCCAGAGTTACAAGATGTAATGCTTCTTATCTTCACTGACTTTATAAGAAATAAAATGATGGAAGATAGAACAAAGAAAAGTCTTTTGATTGTTGATGAAGCATGGAAGCTCTTTGATACACCTTGTGGAGCTAACTTTGCTATTGAGGCATTTAGAACCTTTAGAAAGTTTAGAGCTGGAATTTGGGCAATCTCACAAAACATTAATGACTTTAAGGCCAGACCTGAGATAGCAAATGCGATTCTTCAAAACACACCGAATCGAATTATTCTCAGACAAAGTGGAGCTAATTGGGAGGACTTTCAGAAGACTCTCAGTCTTAATGACCGTGAGGTTGAAGTTATTCAATCACTCAAAAAGGATAAAGGAAATTTCTCAGAACTATTGATGATTCAAGAAGAAAACAAAACAGTTCTACGATTAACTCCTAGTCCTCTGAGTTATTGGATATGTACTACTGATCCGGCCGATCAGAAAGTAATTGATGAAGAGATGAAGAAACATCCAAACAAATCATTGATCGAAGTTCTAGAAGTCCTAGCAAAGGAGATATCATGATTACTCTCATTAATGGAGACTCACACCTCAAACTAAAAGAGCTAAGTGATAACTCAATAGATGCTGTGATCTGTGATCCCCCTTATGGGATAAACATCAAAGGTGAAAATTGGGACAAAAATCTTCCAAGTGAAGATGTGTGGAAGGAATGTTTCAGGGTGCTAAGGCCTGGTGGCTTTATTACAGCAATGGGAAGCTCTCGGCTTTATCATCGACTTGCAACACGAATTGAAGACGTGGGTTTTATCAGTCATCAAATGATGGTGTGGGCATACGCAAGTGGTATTCCTAAAGGGATGAATTTAAAAGTTGCTTTTGATAAGCACTCAAAGAGACTTGAACCAACAGATGACTTTAGAGTTTACCTTAAAGAGGCATTGAAAACTAAGTCACTATCTGCAAATAAAGTAGAGCAAATACTTGGAATCAAGGGGATGTTCTCACATTACCTTGGCAAGTCCCAGCCTCAGTTTCCAAGTGAGAAAATTTGGAAAGAACTACAAAACATACTCGGTTTAACTGAAAGTTATGACCGAGTAATAAAAACAATGAGTCAGAATAAGAGCTACTGTAAAAAAGGAGGTGATAAGAATTACACAAGCTATTATTATGGACTTCAGACGCTAAAACCATCCATCGAGCCTATTTATGTAGGACAAAAACCTTTAGATAAAAACATTATTAATAATATGTTTAAGCATAAAGTAGGTGCTTATCATATTGGAGATAATGAGGCGGGTGAATATCCAGCCAATCTAATTGATGATGGGTCAGTTACAATAAAGCGTTGTTTAAAATCTGGAGGAAATTATTTTAAATCAATTTCTAACCAGAAAGATCTATCTCAGATCTATTACAGCAAAAAAACAAAAAGAGATGATTTCAATAATCATCCTACAGTCAAACCAGTTGGACTTTTCAATCATCTAATCGAGCTATTTGTGCCAAAAGGAGGAATAGTTCTTGATCCTTTTATGGGTTCAGGAACAACAGGAGTTGCTTGTTTAGAAACAAACAGAAAGTTCATAGGAATTGAGTTAATGAGCGAATACTTTCAAATCGCTCGAAGGAGGTTAACTTTAGAAAACGCTGCTTAACCATAGCGATTAGTTTAGTTTTGAGTTTTAACTCTTACTCTTTTATTGATCCGACAGGGCCAACACAGGTTTTGTATTTAATTAAGATTTTTCAAGAAAACTTAAGAAGATATTATCAGCTTCGAAACATCTTTCACGGGGTTAGAGGGTCTCATAAGCTTTTACAGAGAGTGAATGCAGGCTTGGATAATGTCTTAGGAGTACTTGTTGAGTTACCTATTAAGGATCAAAAGATTCTAAGTGACTTAAAAAATTACAGAGAGGCACTCAGAAAGATTGAAAGACTGTATGGAATAGTCCCAAAGTCTAAAGAGGCCATGCTTCAGAAGGTTCATGATCGAACAGTTGGTGAATCTCTAAAGATGATCTCCCAAGTTTTAAAGTACACTGAAACTCAAGAAAAGAATGCAACTAAACTTATCAAAAGAGCATCAGTCGCATCCCCAAAAGGTGCGGCGAAGATGAATGTTGAAGTCAATTCCGCGATACTTCATAGCTTAAACCAGCTTATAAAAATTAACGGTCAAATGTTAAAGATTCAGGCCGAAACCCTCGCCATGGGAAATAAGTCTAGTAAAGAGCATGTGAACTATCTCATTAAAATGGAACGAGATTTCAAAAAAGGAGTCAAGGTTCTAAACCGCGAAGACTTTAAGATGACGAGGTTTGATTAGATGTACTCTTATCTACCTGAAGTATGTAAAGCACTACGATTAGAAATGATGAATGTCTATTGGACTCTCTTTCCGCTTCTGATTATTTGTGCCTGCATCTTAGAGATTTTCAAGCAAATGCCAGATGTTAAAGGTGTACTCATGCGCTCAGTGATTTCAGTGCTTACCCTTTTACTTTTTCCCACAATCTTTGATGGACTAGCCTCTATTGGAGATGGATTAAGTGAGAAGATCATTGGAGACACAGACATTTGGAAGGTTTTAGAGAATCTAAAAGACCAAACGATGGAGCTTAACTTTGATTGGCTAAATCTAAAGAGTGGAATCATATTTGTTCTAAATATGCTGGCCTATCTGATTAGCTATATAGGTTTCTTCTTTACGAATGCGATTATTCATTTTATCTGGGCAATACTCTATGTATTAAGCCCTTTAATGATATTAGGAATTGTCTTTCGTGAGACTCAAGGAATTACAAGGAGTCTATTTACAAATCTAGCAAAGGTTATGAGTTGGAAAGTTCTTTACTCTCTTCTAGGAGTCCTTCTCATTAAGTTCATCGAGGTTGAAAACCTTGACTTCGGAGATGACAACATGGTCACGACCATTGTCATCAATTTATGTGTGGGAATATCAATGCTGTTTATCCCATTATTTGCAAACTCACTTTTTGGAAATGCACTAGGAAACTTTACAACTGGTCTAGCAATGGGAGCAACGTATCCAATAGCAGGCATGGTTAAGTCCTATTCTCGAAAACTTGGAGTAGCTAGCAAGGCAAAAGCGGCGACTTATGCGAAGCGAGCAACAGTCGATGCGCCTAACTTTGCTTACAACAAGACGAGAGAACATTTTCACAACAAGCGAGAAGCTAAGAGACAAGTTTCATACACAGGAGGGATAGTCTCTCCTAAAAAACAAAAGGAGGTAAATGAAACAAAAAAGTCCGATCGTTAGTTGGCTAGGCTTAAATAGAAGTTTAGGACAACAAAAAAATCTAAGCGTGTTACTAGGTATTATTAATGCTGTATTGGTACTAATTCTATGTTTTCACGTTTTAGCACCGCCCTTAGTTATTGTTTATGACAGAGGGGAAAAGAACTTTATGCAAGCAAAAAGATTAAACGTAGAGGTCACTACATCAGATCTTGAAAAGGTGGCTAGTGAATTTGTGATTGCTCGTTATCAATGGGATCAATTTGATAAGAACTCTATCTTAAAAGGCATTACGCCAATAATCTCTAAAAACCTTGTCAGAAAAGTTGAAAAAGAGCTTACAAAGCTCTCCAAGCAATTTCCGAAGGATAAACTCATCTCTCAAAGTATTGCGAATCTGAAAACAAATGTATCAATGGAAAAGATACTTATTAGTTTTGATCGTATTCTTAAAGTTGATGGTATTCCTTTGGTTACACCTATTGAGATTGAATTTCTTATGAAGGAGGATAAGGCAAATTATCTCAATCCATTAGGCATCTATATAAATAATCTAGTCCAGTATGAGGCCATATAGATTATTTATATATCTAGGTCTATTACTTTCATTAAATCTTTACGCTGGGAAAATCAAAACTATTTCTGTTGGCCCTTATAAGATGGGAACAGTCTACCTCTCTACTGGTAGATCAACTGTTTTAACTTTTAAGAATCCACCAAAGAAAATCATTGTAGGTAACTCAAACTACTTTAATGTTGAGTTCACTGGCATTGATGTAACGATTCAGCCCCTAAGTAATGTTGAAAGTAATATGTTCATCTATACAGAGAAAAACCGCTACGGAGTTCTCCTTAAAGCGGGAAACCCTAAAAAGTATGATGATCTTGTTTACCTTAATTGGGGAACGCCTAGAAAAGTTAAAAAGAAAAAGACCAAAAAACTCATAAGCGTGAATCATCGCTCTAAAAGAGTTCTTCTTCACCAAGTTACTTATAACCAAAGAAGTGATCTTTATCTCATTGATTTTGAAATCCAAAACCTGAGCAAAAAACGATTAAAAATCACCAAAGCAGGAATGTGGATCACTCGCAATCGAAAGATGCTTCCTTTGTTAGAGAAAGTTCAGACAAAGGAAATTATCACTTCAGGAGAATCAACAAGAGTCAGATTAATCACACGTTTAAAAGAGAAAAGAGGCTTTACCGCTCATTTTAGAGTTGGGAAATCCAAGCTTTCAATCATTGTACCAAGGATATTATTACTATGAAGAAGCTAAGAAACTATTACTTTTTACGAAGTGGTGAAAAGTATGTAGTCCGAAAACAAAGAGTTGTTTCGACTTTGATCTTTCTTTGTACTTGTTTCGCTGCTGTAAGCTGGCACTTTAAGGAAAAGCCAGACAGTACAAGTGTAGAAGTCAAAGTAAAAACAATTGATCGTGATGGTACTGTTACCATTACAACCAAACGAAAGGTTTATGGTTCAGGAGAAGAATCTAAGGCAGAATCTAGCTCCAAGAAGTCTAAATCTACCAAGAAAAAGCATGTCTTAAAGTTAAAAGCAAGACAAGTCCTAATAAACGAGTCCCCCACAATTGGGGGACTTCCTACAGGATCAAGTGCAGTTGGAGAACTTCTAAATACCATTGATTCAAGGGATTCAAGTCAGATAGTAAGAGTAAAACTACTCTATGGGCTTAAATCAAAGTCATCTATGGTCTTTAAGAAAGATTCAATTCTATTAGGTAAAGCAACTTACAGCCAAGGAAATGATCGAGCTTATGTAAGCTTCTTTAGTGTCATTCACCCTAATGGAATTGAGGAGCAAGTAGAAGCACAAGCACTAGATTCTAAGGACTTCTCTACTGGTCTAATCGGCAAAGTTCATTCTGACAAAGCGATTAACACTGTTGGTTCAATTGCATTAAATGTGATTTCGGCCGCGGCAGGAATCGCCACTCAGAAGTCAATGAGTGTCGGTAATACAAATGTACCAGATTTTAATGCTGAAGATGCAGTAATTGGTGGCGCAGGTAGTGTCGCAAGAGATGAAGCAAACAACGCATCATCAAAACTCAAGTCTGCTCAAGATTACATCAAAGTAAGAGCAGGTCGAGAGCTAATTGTTATGTTAACAAAACAAATAAGGAGGTAATTTATGACAACACAAACTAAAACAAACACACATTCTGGAAGTGCCCTTGATGGGTTTATTAAAATGTTCTATGAGCTTCTAAAGTTCACAGTTCTTATGCTTTGGTATTTCGTAAGTGGTATTAAGAAAAATGCGAAGAAGATTAAAGAAGATAGAGGTATGTTTGCCATGGCCTTAATCGGCTCTATTTTCATAGCAAAAGTAGACTTTTATCATTCTTGGTGGCCTTATTGGACTCCTGAAATCTTTGAGAATCTACTTTTTTGGTACAAAGGACTTGTTGGTTCTTTAATCTATCCTCTAACTTTCTTTGGAGTATTTGGCTTTCTCTATTATGCGATTATTGGAAAGACTGAAAGTGATCGTATTAAGAGGATTAAAGATGCTGTTAAGATTCTTTCTAAAGGTACTGATAGTGAGTTTCCAAAAGTTATAAGAATACAGAGAATTAATTCTTATAAGACTAAAGTTGTTGTGGAAAGTCCCTTTGTAGGGGTTGATTCGTTTACAAAGGCACAAAATGATCTTGAATCTTCTTTTAATCAACAGATTGAGAAAATTGAAAGAGCATCTTCTCCAAGGTACATCAATATCTTTCTTAACACGAAAAGATTACCTAAGAAGTTTAGTTACTCTTCTGTGAAAGATTACTGTGAAAAGCCATGTCACTTCATCTTAGGTGAAGGAAATAGCGGCTTAATGACTCAAGATTTAACCGAATTACCGCACATGTTGATTGCAGGGACGACAAGTTTTGGTAAGTCTAACTTCTTTAAGCAAGTTCTTACTCATCTCTTGCAGAATACTAATCACATGCAGATGCACCTGATTGACCTCAAAGGCGGTCTTGAAATGCGACCTTTTAAAGATTTACCTAACGTAAACTTTATTAATGACATCCAAAGTGCAGTGGCCACTCTTGCAAGAATCAAAACAGAGATGGACGAGCGTTTCGATCATCTCTATGTAAACGGTAAAAACACAATCGTACCTAAAAGAGATAAGAAAGATCGAATCATCGTAGCAATTGACGAGGCCAGTGTACTTTACATGAAAAAGTATGCTCAAAGTGCAGAAGGTAATGCAGCTCTTGAGGCGAGAAAGATCACTGATGATCTAGCTAAGCTTGCCAGAGCGGCCGGAATCAATCTCATCATTGCGACTCAGAAGGTAACAAAAGAGACGCTTGATACTCATATTAGAGAGAACATGTCTGGTCGAGTTAGCTTTAAGGCCAATGATGACGCGGCATCCAGAACAGTTTTAGGTAACAACATGGCGACTCACTTACCATCAGTTAAAGGTCGAGCAATCTTTAATTTTGGTAATACTTATGAAGAATTTCAAGCACCTTTAATCACTGATGAAGAGATTGAAAGTACAGTTAATGAGCTAAGAAAAGAGTTTGTAGAAGGAACTAAAAAGATTTTCCAACCAGAGTTGATTACAAATGCGGTTGTCACTTCTCAGAGTGAAGTTAAGAATTATGGTAAGGGCAGTGCAAAGAAATAAATATCTCAACTCAAGAGATCACAAAATCTTAGAACATGTTCTAAAAAATAAAGTTACTAGCTGTAAAACACTTCATGAATCACCAGACTTTAAGTGTTCCATGCGCACTCTTACAAGGTCACTAACAAAACTTATCGCTTCAGGTCATATCGTTAAAGATTTCGTACCAAATAAGAATATGAGATCAGCAACAGTCTATTACCTATCAACTAAGGGTCTCAATGAGATATACCCTCATTTTAAAGACTTCAAAAACGTAAAATTGAAAAGTGATAAGATTCAACACGACTTTACAATCTGCAAGGTCAGACAAGTTGTGGGTAAGCTTAAAAATGTTAAGAAGGTTTGGAGTGAAAATGAAATCAAAATCAGCACAAACTTTGAATACAATGAAGCTCTAGCTGAACTTGATAAGGAGAACAGTGACTCTGCATTGAGCCTAGAATGGAACGGAGAAGAGATACATCTTGCATTAGAGTATGAAGCTAGTCTCAAGTCTAAGCAACGTATTCGTGAAAAGCTAATCTCTTATTACAGGCATAGTAAAATCAATGCTGTGCTTTATGTCTGTAAGAACGAGTCGATTAAGTCAACATTCATGAAGATTGAGAAGTCTTTCAATACAAGTAATCAGCAAAAGATTTACTACATAACTCTCGATGAACTGCTTAGTAATCCTAATGATCCAACATTCATAAGCATTACAGGTGAAGAACTTGGAGTCTTTTCATGAGTAAAAACGATGTCATTAATATGTCGCAGTCATGGCAAGACTTTGTCTTGTTGCAGACATCCAAAATGACAAAAACAGTAGTTAAGTCACTGAAAAAAAGTAAAGAACTCATTAATGAGTTTATTTACTGTATGTCGGTATTCGACATATTCAATGTTTCTCAATTTAAAACCAAAGGAGGTAACCTATGAAACATCTTTTTAAAACATTTAGTTTAAGTTTTGCGCTCATACTTGTGTCCTGTAGTACCACTAAAGACTCAATCACTCTTGGAGTTATTTCTGGTTCTGTTGCAGGAGCAGCAGGAGGTAAAACATTCTCACACACAGAACGTGACAAGAAGGCCAAAATTGCGGCGGCAAGTGGCGCAGTAATTGGTGGAATTCTTAGCTACGTTATTCACAATGCTTTAGAAAAAAGGGATGCAAAAGTGCGAAGAGAAACACTTTTTAATCTTGAAAATTTTGGAACTTCAAAACCTAATTTTGGACAAGAAGAACAGAATTTTTTCTTTCCTAAGCAAAATTATCTTAAAAATCATAAAAGGAGGAGTAGATAGAAAAGATAAAAAGAATAAATGTCAGCTTTGAAGCAGAAACTAAAGAAAATATTTCAAAGATGATTTCTGAAATCAAAGGCAAAGGTAATCACTGTAACATTACTCCAAGTCTTCTTGTTAATTGGATTATAAATGATTTTAAAAATAAATCTTTTACTAAAAAAATTAACGAACTTTACTACCATTTTTTTGACGAGAATCAGTACCAAAAAGCACTTCTAAAGGCGAATTACTCATTAAGTGATGTTCTTAAAGAGTTAAAAAAAATATCACAAGAACGTAGAAATGCGCTTAAAGTTCGTGCTAAGTCACCAAAAAAACAAGAGAAAAAACTCAAACTTCCAACTTCAGTTTCAGACGAAAGGAAGGTAGGATTTGAGTAGGAATGAAGGGGCGAAAGCCCCTCTTTCTAATACGCTCTTTGACAATTTAAATGATAGTAAAAAGACAGTAGACGAGAATGATTTAAAAAATATTGAAGGTTTAAAAAGACCTTCAATAATTGATAGTATTTTCAATCGCCTTGAAAGAGTATGTCTTCTTTTATGGGGGGATTTTTTTAATGAAGTAGATGTAGCAAGACTATTTAGACTTCCTGATCCTGAAGGAAAAGGGAAAGATACAATAAGAAACTATGCACTCCGATCTAAAAAATTACCTTTCGCAAAAGCTGGTCGTAATGGACTTTTATTTCACAGAGAAGATTGCGAGAAACTATTTCATTCATTAAGAAATGAAAGTTTTGACGACTTCCTGAACTAAGGAGTACACATGCACCACGTTGATATACCAGTAAACTATAGATCTAACTTAAGAATCTTTTTCCGATCTGATCGAGAAAAGTGGATTTTTGAGTATGATCTTCCGGCGAAACATGGAGTAATACCTACCAGTTTAACTCTTCCAAAGTCATACACTAAGGACATGAGAAATGTTGTTGAAAAAATGGCCAATAAAAAAAGAGAAGAACTTGCAAAAGGTATTGTCACCAAAAAAGAGTACAATCGAATTTTAAAGAAAAGTAGTTTTCAAGATATGAAATTTGCTGATGCTGTAGAAATGTTTCATAACTTAGCTGATTCTTATAAAAACAGAAGAACTAAAAGAGTTGAGAAACTTCATTTAAAAATTGCAGAGCAATTTTTCGAGAAAGAGTTGAAGATTAAAGTTTTTTCACAAATCATGGAAAAACATGTCCTTTTATATAAGGATCATCTTTTAAAAATGAAAAAGATGAGAACAGATGCAGAAGAACATTATAATTCTTTGAAAAAGCTTGCAAAAACAAAGGAAGAAGAATTTCAGATTGATAGAGAGCTAAAAGCTACTGGAATTTCACCTTCAACAGCGAGAACTTATTTTAAAACTTTAAAAACTCTTTTTAATAGATTGTACAAAAACAAAAAAATTGCGACTAACCCCGCAAAAGAAGTTGAACCGATAAAAGTTTCACTCGCAAGAAGGACACGATCTAAAAGCTATAGCTTTGAAGATGTTGTTTCTATTTTAAATGCTCCTTATAGACACCCAGAAGGGTTTCCAATAAAGGAGTTTTTTGAATTTATTCTTGAGACTGGAGCAAGGTATCTTGAAGCCTTATGTGTAGAATGGGATGACTTAGACTTTAGAAACAAGTCTTGGCTCATCACTGAAAAACCATTGTGCCCGACACCTTACGGTATGGGTTTTACACCTAAACACGGGCGTACAAGAAAGGTTATTCTTACGAATCGAGCAATAGAAATTATTAAATCGATTCCAAAACGAGAGGCTTTTGGTTATATACCGAAAGATAATACTCCTTACCCTGCAAATTTTATCTTTGTCTCAAAAGATTATAGGAAAAATTTTAATAAGGAAGATTGTCGATGGTGTAGGCCAAATAGTATCAAAAGTTCTTGGACTTCGCTTCTTAAGAAAGCTGGCCTTGACTACAAAGGGTTCAACAAAAATTGTCTTCATGACTTAAGAAGATTTAAAAATGAGTTTGATAGACATGTAAACAAAATCGGAGATGTTGAGAGAAGTAAAAATCTAGGCCATGGTGTTCGAGTAAATCAAGAGCACTATAGCGCAGGATTCGACAATATTGTGGTGAGTCTTAATGATGAAATTTCTTCACTTAGAAGAAAGCTTTATTTGCTTGAAATTGACCGTAGTAATGAAGAGAAATCAGCTTAATAACTGAGTTTGTTTACAGAGGGTTTGACTCCTTAGAAAGATAATTAGGAATAAAAAAAGGGTCTTTATAGAAGACCCTTTTATTTATTACTGGCGCGGCGTGAGAGATTCGAACTCCCGACCAATTGGTTCGAAGCCAACTACTCTATCCAGCTGAGCTAACGCCGCTTATTTTTCTTACTGTCAAATCTACTGTCTGTCCTTTTCCACCCCGAAATTCTTCAATCATATCAACATGTTACAACCGCGACCATTAGCTTCGAAGCCAACTACTCTATCCAGCTGAGCTAACGCCGCAATACTTTAATTATTTTAAATCTATCTTAGATATAAATTTATTCAAAACTATAATACTTATTGTTAAGGAAATCATTAGAAAAATGATCATCAAATGTTGATTATTACTAAAATCTGGAATAATTGAAGCCGCTCTTCCTTGCCCAAATGGCCATAAAACCCTGCATGCTCCTAAAACAAGACCTAGGAAGATCAAAAGAACTTCTCGCTCTCTAGTCCTTAAAAGAACCTTTAAAAACCTAGAAAATGCTAATATGCCTACTCCAAAACCAATACCAAAAATAGCGATAGTCATAAATCCATCAAATGTCTTGAGTGCATGAAGAGCATCTAAAATAACTTCATAATATCCAATAATTAATAAAATAAACGACCCACTGATTCCTGGTAATATCATGGCAAACGATCCAACAAATCCAGCTAAAAATGTAAAAAATAAATTCTGAGGAAAAGCGATATTGATCTTTGTTACTAAAAATCCAGCTAAGACTCCTAAGAATAATAAAAACATATTCTCTACTTTTAACCACCTACGTTTTATTAAAAATAAAATCGTACTCGTTAAAACTAAAACAAAAAATACCGCCCATGTATAAAGAGGGTATTCACTTAATAATAACTTCATCACTCTACTAAGAGATAGTATTCCAACTAAAATCCCAGCACCTAATGGAAATATAAAAGAGGGGTTTAAGGACTTATAGAAGCTCTTAAATCTCAAACGAAGTAAATCCTTAATAGACACTGAACCTATAGTCGACACAAACTCAGCATAGATACCAGTAATAAGTGCAACTGTTCCACCCGATATTCCAGGAACTAAATCAGCCGCTCCCATTAAAAAACCTTTTAGCATTAATTTCAACATATTATTCTTCTATAGAATCAAAGTTTAAAAGTTCATCGACTTCTTCAAGATCACTCTCAGTTAACCCATATGGATTTTCTTGTTCATTGAGATCTTCGTCTAGATATTTCTTACCTTCTTGATCTTCAATTTGTTCTAAGTCTTCTGACATAACTTCTTGGTCAGCTCCTTGAATTCCACCTTGAAATTGATCATCTGGAATTGGTGCTTGCCCTTCAAAGCCATCATCAATGGCTCCTTCATTAAACTCGGCGTCAGTTGCTCCATCGATATCTACTGGAGTTTCACCTCCACCATTTGCTAAATCGTCTATATCTCCAAGCTCAGCCTCTAGTCCTTCAAAATCAACACCATCATCATTGACTCCATCACCATCAACTTCTTGATCTTGTAAATCAAAGTCTTCATCCATCTCTTTGCCGCCTAACTCATCATCAAAGTTATCATCATTATTTCCATCTCTAAAATCTTCCTCAAAGTCTTCATCACCCTGATAGACTTCCCTATCTGAGGTAAAGTTATCTTTGGTGGACCTATACTTCTCAGACAAAGTAAAAGCTTTATCATAACGAGAAATAGGAAAAGAGCCTCTAGTGACTAAGGCAGTACTAAATCCATCAGTAAGGCCTATAACTACGGCTTGTCCTTTTAAATAAGTTGGTGAATCAGTAATTTCTTTTCTGGTATTTAAGTCTACATTATCAAAAACTCCAAATGTATACCCTATCTTCACTCCATCACTTCTACCTCTATCCAGATAAATAATATCTCCAAGAGTTAAATGCATTCTTTCATCATTGTAGGTATCAATCACAAATGCTTCTATTTTTTGATTTGTATAAAGTTTTCTAATCTTTTTAATCTTAGGAGTATATTGCGTGATCTTATCTCCTCTTTGAACATCATGTGTAATATTATAAATTCTTGCCTGCCACTTATCTTCGATCTTTTTAACCAATTTAGCGTGAGCAAGGATAATAGTTTTATATCCTGATCTATCTCCACGCTCTCCTCGTAATTTTTTTAAGGTTCGAAAAATTGAGAAGGTGTCTCCTCTTTGCTGATTACCTTCTTCGAAGCGAATAAAAACTGTATCGTGATTACTAAAAAGCCTTGATTCATTAATACCATCACTAATCTCACCTAACTCTTGAACCTCCGTGTCAGCCACAAAGGTATTAATTGAATATCCTTGTTTGAAGCCTCCAGTAATAGGAGCCTCAGAAATTCCTCCCTCAGCCACTTCTTCTTTACTCTTTGGTAACATATAAGAATAATCTGGTGGAACATATCCTCTATAAGATCTATTCCCTTGCTCATAAGAACCTTCAACAATCTCTTGCATTTCAGGAGATGCGTAATCAACTTGAACCCCTTGAGCTAAAAGGGCCTGTTTTTCTTTTTGCCATGAAGAATAAGCTCCCCCCCCATCAGTGATCACTGGTGCAGCAGGTGTTCCTACCCCTCCACCACCTAGACTCATTGTTGCTCCACTTGCACTAGAGTCAAAAACTAAAACCATTCCCGGTTCAATCTTATGAGGATTAGTAATAGATGGATTCAATGCCCAGATTTTTGGATAATAATGACCTGTTCCGAATAATTGTTGAGAAATTTTAAATAACCAATCACCAGGTTGAACTGTATAAGTGGATGTTACATTTACATTTGATTTAATATTTTCCCACTCGGAATCAGATAACTTATAAGAAAGCTTGGAAGCAAGTTGAACGAGTTCACCTTCTTGTGGTCCTGTATCAAAATTTGTCTGAATATCTGTTCCTTGAAAGTCTTGAAGATTTTGCTCATCTGGAATATCAAAATCATCCGGAAAGTCATCCTGAGCAAGTGCATTAAAAAATAATAAGATTGATAATAGAAGTATCTTATTCACTTGATTTAGTCCTCCATGACTCCTATAAATACTTAAATATTTGCCTCTATTTAATTGTATGAGATGTAGGAGAGAAGTCAATTTATGACGACCCAAAAGACCGAGCAAAACGCTCTAATGACAACCACCATAAGAGTTCTTAAGGAACATTCAAGCTTTGTATACTTTATCTTTGAGGCCAGTGAGGGGGTTGCGTTTTACTCTACTAAAGAAGAATCTGCTGGAATGCCCTATAGAGATGTGGAACTTAATCACACTCCAGAGTTCCATGATGCAGTGATGGGAATCTTAAATAAATTATCAGAGAACTTCCCAATTGAGTACTTAAGCTAAATCATCGAAATTTATGGTATCCACCTTCGATATTTACCAGAAAAATTACGCCCGTCAAAAATTTCAACTTTATTCTTTATTAACGATTTAAGAAATTCTCCGGAAGGTTTATTTTGAGTAAAAATAAATTTTTCGACATCTTTGAAATTTAATACTCCCCAGATCTGAGCTTCCCAATATTTTGGATTCAGCTGAAGTTTTTCATCTTGTTTCAGTTGTGGAAATAAATCTTTGTTAAAAGAACTTGTAAGCTCAAACTCATTTGTCTTGGCGCTTTTTTCTAAGAAAGGGATTATGAAAGCTTTAAACTCCCAAGGAATAGTCATTGAATTCCAGAACTTTCCATACTTCTTGGTGTTATACATGTTAAAAGCAAGGCTATCCCCAGCTGTCCAAAATAATCTTTTCTTTACCTTTCTTTTCTTAAAAACATATATGTCATCTCCATACTGGGAGACATCATCAGAGTAATATTTCATATTAAGATCATTGCTAGGTTTTATATAACAATACTTAGGCTTTAAATTATTATCAAGTTTATTATACTCTTTTAGTTCTATTCCAGTTGCCCTTGACTCGGCCTTACTTCTTCTTTTCGGAGAAAAAGCTCCCCTAGAGCTCCCTGTCTGGTGTTGATTTAGAAACCCTGACTGGGAAACATCTTCACGATATTGCCTCGGTACTCTCATCGAAATTTCTAATTTCTCATTCAGTACAATATCAATTAAATTCTCTCCAATTTCATTTTTATTTTTTTTAATAAATTTAAGAAAGCTTTTATAGTTTTCGAAGCCACTTGTATGTATAACCTTCTCTAATCTTTCAACCTGCTTTTGGTAAATTTCCTCTGCTTTCTTTTTCAGTATTTGAGAACGTGATTGTTTTTTAAGACCTACTGCCTTGTCATTCTCTTTTTGCTTACCAGAAACATAATGCTTACATTTGGACTTTTTGCTAGATGCTATTACTCTATCAATTGAGCTGTACTCTGTTTCAAAGACAGTACAAGAAGAAAGTAACAAAACAAAAATCCCTCTATTGATCATAGATTTTTCTTAATGAAATCCATTACTTCCTGATCATGAGTTTTGGTTCGTACTTTTTTCATAACATGCTTTATTTTACCATCTTTTCCTATAATAAAAGTCATGCGGTGAATTCCGTCATAGATCTTACCCATAAATTTTTTCTCACCCCAAACTCCGTATTTGTCGGCAATTTTATGTTCTGGATCAGATAAAAGGTCAAAGTTTAACTCTTGCTTAGTTTCAAATTTTTCTAGCCTCTCCACTGAGTCAGGACTAATTCCTAAAACCACTGTTTTTAAACTTGAAAATTTTTTCTTATTATCTCTTATTGCACATGCTTGAACTGTACAACCAGGAGTCATGGCTTTTGGGTAGAAATACACCACTACATTTTTCTTTCCAGCATAATCTTTAAGAGCAATGCTTTTTCCCTTTTGATTTTTTAAAGTAAACTTGGGTGCTGACTTCCCAACTTCAGGTTGCTTCATAATAACTCCTAAAAAACATCTCGTTGATTTCGTAAATAAATAAAAAACTCTCTTGAATTACTTAATTTAACTTTCTTTAAAGATGAAATTTTTTCTCTCAATTCATCATTATGTGTATTTAAAAACAATGAATGATTCAATTCATCTTCAAAAAGTACATGTTCATTTAATTGCCTTGTCTGTTCATAAATAGATTCTGAGAAAAGATGATTGGCATTTAAATATTTATGGCCTGGATAAAAAATAGCTCGAGGGTTAATCTCACTTTTAACTTTCTCTATAGATTCAAATAATGCACCAACTTCTCCGCCATGCTTCGTATTCCCAACTGATAAGTGAAACATTAGATCACCCGAGAAAAAGGCCTTATCATCTCCATTTCTTTGTAATCTATAAGAAACATGGTCCATAGTATGACCAGGGGTTCGTATCGGTTTTAAGACTAATCCTGAATCTATATGAATCTCTGTTGGATTTAAATAATCATAAACACTACATTGGGTCCTTTGAACAAGCTCGTCATTACCTTTGATATGATCAAAATGATCATGAGTATTTACAATCATTTTTAAACGAAGATTATTGGCTTTTAAGTAATTAAGGACTTGCGACGCATCAAAAGGATCTAGAACCCAAGCATCACTTTCATGAGAGATCACATAAGTGAAATTTTTAAGTCTATTACCAACATCTATTTGTTCGACGATCATGAAAGGATTTTATAAAATAAAACAGCAATTTGCTATGGAGAAGTGATGAACCTTATTAAAATTTTTACTATTTTATTCTTTGTCTTATTTACACTGAAGACTCTTTTTGAATATTACCTAAGCTATAGACAAGTTCAACATGTCAAAGCTCATATGAAAGCTGTGCCTGAAGATTTTAAGAATAGTATTACTCTTCCTGAACATCAAAAAGCAGCTAAATACACCATTGCAAAATCAGCTTTTTCTAACATCACAATGTTTATAGGATTAGTAGCTTTTGTGGTTTGGCTTCCATTGGGTTATCTAGATAAGCTAGATCTTTGGGTACGAGCAAACTTTGAAGTAGAAATTACTCGTGGACTTGTTATGTTTGGAATATTTTTTGCTATCAACTTAGTCATTGGTATCCCACAAAAAATTTATTCTACTTTTGTATTAGAAGAAAAATTTGGTTTCAACAAAACAACTCCTTCTCTTTTTGTTACAGACTTCTTCAAACAATTAGCTCTTTCTGCCCTGATAGGAATGCCTTTTTTATATGCTTTACTCAACATCGTTGAAAAACTTGGTACTTATTGGTGGCTATATGCTTGGATTTTCATGATGAGCTTCCAGTTTCTAATGATTCTCATCTACCCTACATTTATTGCACCAATCTTTAATAAATTCTCCCCGCTAGAAAACTCTGATTTAAAATCAACAATTGAAAAGCTTCTTCAAAAAACTGGCTTTGCTCATAGTGGATTATTTGTGATGGATGCTTCCAGAAGAAGTTCGCATGGTAATGCCTACTTTACAGGCTTTGGGAAAACAAAACGAATAGTCTTTTTTGATACAATTTTAAAATCTCTAAGCACCAATGAAGTTGAAGCAGTGCTTGCTCATGAACTAGGTCACTTCAAACATAAACATATTGTAAAAATGTTAATCGTTTCTTCTGTCAGCTCTTTAATTGGGTTTTTTATTTTAGGTTATTGTTATAATTCACCAGAGTTTTTTAACGGTCATTTCGTAACAAATCAATCATCTTATATGGCAATACTACTTTTTATGCTTGTCTCCCCTCTATACACATTTTTCTTAACACCAATGTTCTCCATTATGTCGAGAAAACATGAGTATGAAGCAGATGCATTTGCGGCCAATAATTCGAACGCTGAGGACTTGATAACTGCTTTAGTAAGTCTTTATAAGGAGAATGCAAATACCTTAACTCCTGACCCATTATATTCTAAGGTATATCACTCTCACCCACCCGCAACAGATAGGATTAATTATTTACGTAGTCTAATGGTGTAAAAATTCTCTTGTGATCTTTAAATCTATCTAGGATCAATTATTATAAATGTATTTTCTTCAAAGTTATAAAGTACATTTACACTATGACAAGTTGCTTTTTTCAAATTTGAATCTAGTTTCCTTGCTCTCTTAAATTCTCTCTGGAATTCAATAAAATCGTCTTTGATTTGAAGCATTTCAGATTCTGCTAATTTGAGATCTTTAAAGTGTTCGAAAATCTTGCTTACTAATATACCTTTTGTATATTCCATGAGAATTTGTTTGTCTTGAGTTTGGAAAATTCGAGGAACTCTAAACCCATTTTCTTCTAAAGAATCTAAAAGTTCTAAATTTGTTTCATATCTTTTTTTATTTCTAAACATTTTTAATGCGTATTTTTTTTTTATTTTTATCTTTAACCAAAAAAACTGTTCCCTCATACCCAGCACCTAAAGTTTTCAAAACTTCATATTCTTGGTTATCTATCTTCAACTTATGTCCTCTGGGCAAAGAAATATCATAAGACTCTAGCTTCATATCATGCAAAGTAGACCACTTAAGATAATCTCTATCCGCAAAATGTTTTTTACAGTTTTCTGAAAAAACTAGACATGAAAAACTTAAACAAATGATAAGGATTAGTTTCATGATTTCTTTGTTCCTTAATATTTTAGAGTCAGCTGATTTTTGTAAGAACTACATCGCCTTCTTTAATTTCTCTAGCTCATCATATTCTAGGTCATCTAATGAAGCACCAATGGCTTTTTTAAGCGAATATAACTTCTCTTCAAGAACAGAAATCTTCTCTAAGTAAGTCTTTTCTCGAGCCACGCTATCTTTTAAGTCAAATTCTAATAGATCAATTTTTCTTTTTAGATTAACAATTCTTCGCTCACGATTTTGAATCTGAGATGCTACATCATCTTTAATTAATTCAATCTTCTCTTTGAGAGCGTCTTCTTTGAGTTTAACTCTCTTATGATCAAATACATTTTTCTTACTAAGGTCTTTATTTTTGGCCTTAAGATCATCCATCTGATCTTTTAAGATCCTAGATTTTTCTTCTAAGTACTCGATCTTTTCAACCAACTTATTTGTTTGCTTATCTGATCTCTTCTCTAAAATAGTGGCCTTGATCTTTAATTGATCATAATCAATATTTTTTTGCTCTAAACTGGATAAAGCACTCTTTTCTTGTTCTTCCAGCTTAAAAACTTTTGATTGTAAATATTGGTTTTCTTCTTCTAAAGCTTCATTACGATGAATGATCTTTAAAAACTTATCATCTTTATATTGAACAAGCTCTTTAATATCATTCGAAATATCATCTAAAAAAAGATCAGAATCAACTTCAGTTTCATCAACTTTCTTCTTCTTTTTAGCTAGTTTCGTTTTATCGATATGTTCTGATTCATCTTCATCGAGATTTAAATCATCATCAAGTAAAAGAAATTCATCATGTGTGGACTCTTTACCAGTAATTGCTAATTCATCACCACTTCCATCATCTAACACTAAGTCATCATCATCATCGTTTACAAAGTCTTCAAGACTTCGAACAAAGGTATCCTTAGTCTCTCTAAGCTTCGTAACAATTCCTTTTTTCTTCGCCTTAGGAGTTTTTTTCTTTTTCTTTTTATTCTTAGACTTCTTTTTGTCTTTACTTGTTTTTACTTCCTCAAGCGAAACTGTCTCTGTCTGAGTATCAAGCTCGATACTTCTTTCATGCGCTTCTGGCGTTAATGGAAGTTCTATCGCTGTTTCAGTATAAAGTTTTGTTTCTTCTGATAACAAAGCAGTAACCATGAATTCATACTGCATAAAATCAAACGGAGCTTTAAAAAATAAGTCGATAACCTCTTCTTCATATTGAAGTTTCTTAACTGTTTCTTCACTGATTTTTTTAGCAACCAAAGTAATCTTTAATAATGGAAATTTTTCTTTAATAGCATGTAGATCGTAAAGATGCTCTTCAGATCTAATGCAAACAATCACTGAACCACTAGTAACCTTATCTGTTACAGCAAGCCTTGCTACTTCGCCGACTTCACATTGATAGCCTAAAATATCTGAAGACACAGATACATAGTCCTTAATATACTCACTGAGTTCAACCCCAGGCTCATGAATGACAATATGTTTACTCATAAATATTCTTCAAAAGTGCCTATAAATAGTAAGGACCTTTATCTAAATACTTATCGAGCAAATACTAAAAAAGTTTAGTAATTTAATTGGGCAAATTATAGGTAATATAAGAGTGACGTTTAGAGAAAATTCTCTACTTTCACCTCTTTAATATCATACTCACCCATCGCTTTTATCTTAGAAAGTACTGATGAATCACCTAAAATAAAAACCATTTGCTTATTCCATGCAAAGATATCTTTTCCTTGGTTTACAACATCTTCGTACTTAAAGGTGTCTATAATATTTGAGAAATTATACAGATCTCTATAATTTTTTTGAATGTGATCAAATAATATTAAATTTGAAATATAACTACTATTACTCTCAAATTTTAATAAATGCTTTCCTTTCAAGAACTTCTTTGTTGAATCAAAACGAGTCTTTTCAAACTTAGCATCTGTCATTTGACTCAAAGTAGTCTTAATAGAGTTGAGAGCATCTACAACAGTCTCATTTTTAGTAGATGTAGTTAAAACCGAACGAGCATACTTGGCTTGAGGAGCAGCATAAGAATACACTCCATAAGTTAACCCTTTTTTCACTCTTAGCTCTTGCATTAACATAGAAGTGAATGAACCTCCTAAAATAGTTGTCATCAATTTAGTAAGATCAAACTTATTTTGTGAAAATAAATCAATAGGTAGAGCATTCCCCATTCTAATTTGAGCTTGGTTTGCTCCTTTAACGGCAGCAAAGTATAGCTTAGGCTTAGCATTAGTTTTTAGTGCAGCTACTGTATGTTTAACTTCACTAGCTCTGTTAAACTTTGCTTTTCCACTCCAATTACATTTTTCTTTAAAAATACTACCTATCTTAAGAGTTTTCTTAGGCCCTGTGATGAAAATTTTCTTATAGACCTTGTCATTGAAATACTTTCTTTTTTCAATTAACCCTTTTGTACTAAATTTATTAATAGTCGACTTTGAGCCTGAAACAAAACTTCCAAAAGGAGTTTCCCCTAAACTAATCTTTCTAAACATTCTATTTGCAAGATTGCCATGGTTAGCAACAAGATTATTTAATCCACTAATTCTTTTTTTCTTAAAAGTATTTAATTCACTCTCCGGATAAGTAGCATCCGTTAAGACTTCACATAAAAGGTTAGTAACCTCAGGAGCATCTTTGACTAAGCCATGATAACTAAGAGTTGTATACTCATGAGTTATATTTGCTCCAAAGCCTGAACCTAAAAAATCTAGTTTTTCAGCCAATTGTTCTTGAGTATTTTTACTCGTCCCATTCGTTAGAAGCTTAAACATAGCATTGGTTTCACCTGCCATGGCCCCATCAGCAAGAGCTCCATCAGAGTAATAAATAAACACTGAGTACGTTGGAAACTTATCCTCTTCAAGCCAAACGACATCAACTCCATTCCAATTGAACTTTTGAGTTGCTTTAGGCCCAGCAATTAAAAGAGTAGAAAAAATTGCAAGTAGTATATATTTCATAATTGATCCTTAAAGATTTAGTTTCTTAGAGTTATTTTTCCAAACAGACATATAATAATGATTTTTAGATAATAAAAACTTAGAACATGCTTTTTTTACTTCATCAGTAGTAATTGTCTGATAGGTCTTGATTTCATCAACATACTTTGTGAAATCACCTAAGTAAGACTCAATAGTCCCTAAGTAATTAGCAACCCCTGCATTAGTTTGAAGTTCATCATAAAAGTGAATAAGATATTTATTTTTAACTTTCTGAATCTCTCTATCAGTGATTTCATTACTACAAAAATTCTTAAAATCTGAAAGAAGATCAGTCTTTAAAGTATCAAGGTTATACTTCTTTCCTATCTCGCCCATTACAAAAAATATCCCCGCATTTTCAAGCGTATAATTTGAAGAAGAAATTGAATTTAAAATTGGTGCTTTCCCCTCAACGTATTTTTTATTTAAAAAAGAACTTTTTGAGCCAGCCAGAACACTTGATAAGATATCTCCTACATAACCATCCCTAGTACCATACTTAACTCCCGGAAAAGCTAAACTAAACATAGGATTTTCAGATTTACCTTGATAATGATCAACCGCATTTTTCTTTAGTTTACTATCAAAGCCAACCTCTCTTTGTTTTTTCAAAGAAGCTACTGTTTTAGATTCTGGTATAGGCCCAAAATATTTTTTGATCATGGCATAAGTTTTATCATAATCAATATCTCCAACAACTAGCATAATTGCATTATTAGGAGCATAAAAATCTTTAAAGTACTTATAAACAGCGTCTCTAGAAACACTTTTAATATCTTCAATTGTTCCAATGACTGGAACTTCATAAGGAGTTCCTTTGAAGACCTTATTCATCATTCCGATATAGAGCTGTCCTCTTGGTGAGTTCTCATAACGCATTTTTCTTTCTTCTAATACAACTTGTTTCTCGCTTTCAAATGCCTTGGGTTCTAATAAAAGATTTTGCATACGGTCTGATTCAAGATCCAAAATTAATTCTAAAGAAGTAATAGGTAAACTTTCATAGTAAACAGTTTCATCATAATTAGTATAAGCATTAGAACTTCCGCCATTGCTTTCAATGACTTTATCAAAGCGACCTTCAGCAAACTTCTTAGCTCCTTTAAACATCATATGCTCTAAAAAGTGAGAAGCTCCAGTCATCCCTTTGGGTTCATGTTTTCCACCAACTTTATAAAATGTATAAACAGAAAAAACCGGAAGCTTAGTATTTTTAGATAAAATTAAAGTTAGTCCATTGGGCAGTTTGTATTTCTTAGCATCAATTTGATAAATACCTTCAACCAATCCACCTTTAGTCTGGGCTAAAACTTCTCCATTATCAGAGCTTTCAACCTCGGAAGCTTTGGAATCATTACCTTTAGGCTGGGCACTTTTCTGAGTGCATTGCATAAATAAAGTACAAAGAGCGATAAATCCTATTAATCTGGCCATATTGGGCAACCTCACAAAAAAAAATTAACTCAAAGCTAAATTCTAATCGAAATATCAAGGAAGATAAATTAAACTGTTTTCCTATGAGAATTGGAATACCTAAAGAAATTAAGAATAATGAAAACCGAGCCGGCCTTGTTCCTGGAGGAGTTAAACAACTCGTTCAAGATGGTCATGAAGTCTACTTCCAAGAAAACTTAGGAATAGGTATAGGAATTAGCGATCAGGAGTATTTAGATGCCGGAGGCATAAAATTAAATACTTTAGAAGAAGTTTTTGAAAAAGCTGAAATGATCATTAAGGTTAAAGAACCTCAACCTGTCGAAATTGCTCTACTAAAGCCTCACCATATTTTATACACCTATCTTCATTTAGCAGCTGACAGAGATTTAACAGTTGGTTTAATGGAATCGGGATCGACTTGCATAGCTTATGAAACGATTCAATTAGATGATGGCTCACTTCCACTGCTCATCCCTATGTCCGAAGTTGCGGGAAGAATGGCCACTCAAGTTGGAGCAGCTTACCTTCAAGCTAATAATGGTGGTAAGGGAATTCTCATGGCTGGTGTAGCCGGAGTAAGAGAAGCAAGAGTTGCAGTCATTGGATGTGGGATAGCTGGAAATAATGCAATTAAAATGGCACTTGGTCTTGGAGCCAAAGTTACTGCTATAGATATTTCAACTAGAAGACTTGCTGAGCTTGAAGATATTTATCAAATGGGTCTATCTACTCTTTATTCTAGTCCAGAAACAATAGAAAAAACTGTTATTAATTCTGACCTTGTAATTGGAGCAGTTCTAGTTGCAGGAGCTAAAGCACCGAAGCTTGTTACTAGAGAAATGATTTCTAAAATGGCAAAAGGTTCAGTCATTGTGGATATTGCTGTTGATCAAGGTGGATGCATAGAGACTTGTAAGCCTACAACACATGAAAACCCTACTTTTGAAGTAGATGGAGTTGTTCATTATTGTGTTGCTAATATGCCTGGAGCAGTTCCTTTGACCTCAACATACGCTCTTACTAATGCCACTCTTCAATATGCCAGAAAGATTGCTAGAGATGGAGTTGATAAGGCTTGTAAAGATGATCATTGCTTGAAAAAAGGGATTAATATCTATAAAGGTCACCTTGTTTATGAACAAGTTGCTCAAGATCTAGACCTTCCATACACTTCAATAGATAAATAATTCATAATGCCGTTGTGCCACGACATTAAAGAGTCGTGACAGAATTTTTCTATTGCCTTATAAACTTCGCTTTGTTAAATCTTGTTCGACTTTTTAACATTAGGAGTATTTATGAAAAAAGTATTAATTTTAGCGTGTTTAACAATCTCACTTTCTTCTCAAGCTTGTACGATGAGTCCCTTAGGATATTCTATTGGAGCTATTAAGGCCGTAATGAATTCTATCGAAAACAATGGTGCAACTATTCGTAGCATTAAACTTGAAGATAGAAGTAATGTAGTAGCAGTAGAGTTATTAAACGGACAGAGATGTGTTAAACAATATTTCGAAACTACATTTGGAGTTGATTGTTCTTTTAAAGTTTCTAGAGGTATACACGCCGAAAGATGTGACTAGAAAAAATTTTAATTGATTAAGTTAGAGTTATTACTTATTTAACAGTACTAACTTTAACTTTTTCTGAATCATCAGGAAGAGAAGCAAGAAACTTATCAACTTCTTCTTTTGTAATTTTACCTTCTTGAATAAGTCTCTCTCTTACTCTTTGGTCCATTATCTTCTCTTTAAGTGCTTGATTTAATAGCATAATTCGCTCCTGAAAATTAAAATACCTAAATGTTGTAACTCGGAAAATTTAAGTAAGAAAGTGCAATGCGTTAATGCCAGTATTTAGGTCCCTGATCATCATCTCGCTTAATGATTTTAAGATTAGGTCTCTTCGTTTTCTTCTTGAACATATCTCCTAAACCTTTTCCTCTTGCATTCATAGATAAATACTTTAAGTAGAAAAAAGAAAAACCTAGGGCCACTAAATGTACCCATGCACTAGCTGAATATGGCGAAACCAAGGTTCCATAAAATTCCATAGCCACAAGTAGCAAACAAAAATACATGGCCTTCATAGGAAATAAGAACATAAAAGTCATATAACGATCAGGAAAAACAAGGGCATAACCAATAAGCATGGCATAACACAAACATTCAAAGCCCACTAAGGGAACTTCAGACCCTGATCCCCAAAAAAAGTATGAGATTACTAAATACACAAAAGCCACGACTAAAGCATTAGCAATAAGAAATTTTTGATAAAAGCTTTTACCCCAATGAACTTCTAGTTCACTTCCAATAAACCAAACAATGAGACAATTAAATACCATCCCTAAAAGTCCGTGTTGAATAAACGGAAAGGTCAATAATTGAAAAATTTTTGCTGATAAAATCCCTGAAAGACTTAAACCAAATAATGAATCAAAACTAATTCCTGCATAAGTATTTAAAATAGCTGATGCTAAAAAAAATACTGTTGCAACTATAATTAAAACTTTGTTTGTGAGTGTTAAAGGTGGGACATGCAATTGTTGTTGATTCATCTATCTTATTTCACTTCAACTTTTGCGAAATTTCAATCAATATTCCTTTAGCAGACTTAGGGTGTATGAAATTCACTAGACAATTTTCAGCTCCCACAAAAGCTTTTTCATAGATAAACTTTATGCCTTTGCCTTCTAGATCCTTCTGCATATGTGCAACGTCTTCTACACTAAATGATAAGTGATGAATCCCTTCACCTCTTTTTTCTAAAAATTTATGAATAGTACTTTCCTGACTAGTTGGCTCAAGAAGCTCTATTTTCGCATTTTCATCAATTTTGCAAAATGCAGTTTTTACTTTTTGTGACTCTACAACTTCTCTATGATCAGAAAATTTTAAACCTAACATTTCAAAAAACTCTACTGATTCTTCTATATCTCTAACTGCAATAGCAATATGATCCAACCTATTCATCTTCACCACATCCTTTAAAATCTGTTGTTGGAACACAAGTCTCTGACTCTTCAGAAGGATAGTCAATATTAGATGAACAATCAGCAACATCAACTCTGTTCTTACAAGACTCATCGATTAATGGATTTGCAAAAGAATTGCCTGTTTGGTTTCTTGGATCAATAACGCTAGTACAAATAGATCTAATGCATTCTAGTTTCACTTTGATATTACAAACTTCTACCTGGCATCCATTAGTCCCTGACTCTAAGAGCTTCTTTACATAATAAGAATCATCATCAACTTGAATATCACAAGCATCGCCGTGAATACATCCCTCTCCCACTTGCCTCTTGCAACTCAATGTCTTATCAGCACAAGTCCCTTGAGCTCCAGTTTCAGAACCAAGACAACATGCACTTAAACATTCAGCATCCGCATCACAAGTTTGTCCAGTAGTCTTTCCACTATTAGGCGGCTTACAAAACTGAGATTCATATTTAACTTTGTCCCAACATCGTCCATCATGACAACATGAACTGTTGCTACAACCTGCATCTGTAATACAAGAATTGAAATCCTTTACATCAATATTAGTTGGAATATTATTAAGGATTTGTAATTTTATTTTGCCCGGTTTTTTTAAGACTGAATTTGAGTAGACTAATACTTCTTGAGAATCTTCTTTATAATAAATTTGAATATCGGATGAAACATTACAACTTCCAAAGTTCTTACCTAAGCTATCCTTACTTAAAACTCTAAGATTGCATCCATCAACCCAATCTGACGACCCATTATCATCAGTGAAGTTCGTAATAACTTTCTTCTCAAGTGGCCTTTTAGATCCTAAGTAATACCGATTGGTCTTATTTACTATTTTTCCTACCTTGGGAAAAAGGTTAGATTTAAATCCAAGTTCCAGATTTTTACCACCTGAATATTCTTGTTGAAAGATTCCAAATCTTCCCCAGGCAGCATCAGATTGGATCCCCCAATTACTTGGATCAATTGGTTTATAAGCTCCTTTGAATCGATAACTCTCATCATCTAAGGTAATAAGTTCACCGATACTTATTTCTTTATTTTTAACAAAGACCTTACTCTCATCACTTAAGCATCTTCTTAAATTAATAGGATCTAAGTTAAATTCATACTGACGAGCTCCATCGTGACTTACGGTTAACTCTGAAGGATCTATAAAAGAAGTTGTTGCTTCATGAAATAATCCTTGATCAGCAATTTTAGCATAAGTATATAAACATAATTCTCCATTTTTAGAGCAACTTGAAAGGTTTGAGGTTGGATCATGCTCCACTCTTAACCCTCGACAATACACATCTTTATGAAAGGCATTATCTCCTGCGATAGCGTCTAATGAATAATCATATAATTGATAATCAAGTGGAATAGTAAAGAAGTTCTTACTAGGAATACTTAAGGCCAAGACATCTTTTTTTACACCACCTATCGTTTTAGAAATATAGCTAAGTGGTAACTCAACAGGATGTTCAGAGTTTCTTCCAAAATGTACTCTCATAAAAAGTAATTTTTCTTTGTATAATTTAATATCTGTTAAGTCGAGATAAATGACACCTTGAAAATCTTTTGTAATTGAGAGTTTCTCAGAAAATGAATCAGTATCTGAGTTATAGAACCCAAGTAGTTCTCTGGTATTATCAGCAGTTGTTGTTTTACGTGTTCTTGAAGTATCTCTCGTACTAAAACAACCCATGAATAAAAGTATAAGAAGTAGGTTCTTCACATAATATAATCGGTAAAAGGACACTAAACCTTGAAGTTTCATCTCTAATATATTGTACTTCTTGGTTATAGGTTCACCTAAAAGAGTTAAAATTCAGGAAAAGTATGCCATATAATTGAGTATTATTTAAAAATAGACGTCTTTTTTGAATTCTTATGGAATGAGAAGCTTCTATACAATTACTAATTTCATCGAAAGTTCGAATAGATTTTTTAAATTTTCTAAGTCTTTCTTAATAGGTAATTGAGCATAACCTAATATTCGTCTCATAATTTCAACTCCGGCAAATTGAAGACTCAAAAGCTTATCAAAATCACCTTGATAATTTTCCATAAAAAGGTCAACAATTTCTTCATCATGATCGCTTAAGTAAAGATGAGCAATGGCCACCCCTATATCAAACTCTTTGACTCCTTGGAATCCAAATTCAGGATCGATAATAAAAATTTTCTCATCACACTTTAACCAACTATTTGGATAATAATCACCATGAACAAGACAATCTCCACTGGCCAAGTACATCTCTCCTAATTCTTTAACTCTTTGAGTGTAATCTGAATTTTTCACTAACATATCTTTAAGGTCATTAAGGCCTGGAGTTATTTCATCTAAAATTAATCCATTCTCAGCTTGAAGCGGAATATCATACATGTGAGCATGATTTAATTTTCGCATTTCATGATTATCAAAAACGACATCTTTGCTAATTTTAGTATTATGAATCTCAGATAAAATGGAAGCAATTGCTTTAAGATCAACTTGAGATATTCGATCACCGCTATAAAGTGAAGAAAAATCTTTTCCTTGACCAAGGTCTTCCATTAAAAATAAAAAATTCTTTTCATCAAATGATATCTTATTAGGAGTTACATCTTTTAATTTGGGATTCACTCTCGCAAGATCATAAAAAAGAACTTCTTCTTTTAAGCGTGTAATGGGCGCCGGAACTTCTGGATATTTCTCACAAAAATCAGATGATTGTTTTAAAATATAAGATTTCTCATTGGATAGAACTATTCGTTGAGTACAATTCATGTTCCCATCACCAGCACTAGATATTTGCCTAACTCCAGTATCTAACCCCAGAGACTTTAAATATTGATCAGCATCCTCAGTGTTCCAATCTCTAAGTGCTTTCATATTTATCCTTTTATTTTCTCAAACGTTCTTTTTGATTTATTTTTTTGAAACCTGTTTGGAAGAAAAACTTCTCCATGGAAACTTAAATAGAAACCAGGATCCAAAAGGTCAGCACACTTCACCGCTTCAATTAAGTTTTGTCTTGCATCGTTATCCTCAAATCCCAATGGCCTCATCGCTCCAGTAAAAACAACAGGAATAGATAAAGGCTCATCAACTTTAAGTTTCTCCTGACAAAAACTAATCGTTTCATGCATAGTATCTGTACCATGAAGGACAACTGTAGGGAGTTTCATTTTCTCAAAGCTTCTAATGAACTCATAGATTTGAAGACGATCTTCATTATTTAAATCTAGAGAATCTTTTTGCATGACTACATTGATCACAAACTCTTTATAAGGATAACGCAACTCGTCTATTATTCGCTCTTTTATCGTAGACTCACGGTTAACTAGACTCCCATCCCCTTCGTCATAGGTCTTTTCTATGGTTCCTCCTGTAGAGAGGATCAGAAACTTCGAAGCTTCATTGTTAAAATTATCAAATTTCTTATCCATATCCATCTTAACTACCCTTGACTAGAGTGATATAAGCACCATATTAACAAAAATGATCGTTCAAATCTATAGGAGAAACTCGTGAGCACAAAGAAAGGTACTATTTCAGTAAACACAAATGATATATTCCCAATAATAAAAAAATGGCTCTATTCAGAGCATGATATTTTCTTAAGAGAGCTTGTTTCAAATGCTTGTGATGCCATCACAAAAAGAAAAACAATTGCAAGAAACAAAAACCTTGAATCAACTGAGGGAAAAGTTGACGTCATTATAGATAAAAAAGAAGGCACTATTACTATTTCAGATAATGGTTTAGGAATGAGTGAAGAAGAAGTTGAAAAATATATTGCTCAACTGGCCTTTTCTGGAGCACAAGATTTCGTAGAAGAAATGAAAAAACAAAATATCACTGAGTCCAAAGATGATATAATTGGAAAATTTGGTTTAGGTTTTTATTCTAGTTTCATGGTTGCTGATAAAGTAGAGATTGAAACTCTTTCAATGGAAAAGGATTCAAAAGCCGTGAAATGGACTTGTGATGGTCAGACTGAATATACATTTTCAGATTCTGATAAATCTGTTGTCGGGACTGAGATTACTCTTTATATCAACGATGATTCTAAGGACTTTTTAGAAACTTATAAAACTAGATCTACTCTTTCTCAATATTGTGATTTCATGCCCTATCAAATTGAACTAATCGATTCGAACAAGAGATCTGAAACTTTTGAAGCAAACTTAAAGGTAGAAAAGGAAGAAGACAAAAAAGAAATCACTATTGATATCATCAATGAAACGGAACCTCTTTGGAAAAAAGACCCATCAAAGATTAGTGATGATGAATATAAAACATTTTATAGAAAGATGTTTCCAATGGATCCAGATCCGCTTTTTTGGTTACACTTAAATATTGATCACCCATTTACCCTGCAAGGAATTCTCTACTTCCCTAAGCTAAACCCTGCCAAGCCGTTTAATGAAAAAAGTATCAGACTTTATTGCAGACAAGTCTTTGTTTCGGATAATACAAAAAACATTGTTCCAGAATTTCTATCAATGCTAAAAGGGGCCATTGATTCAACTGATATCCCTCTTAATGTTTCCAGATCAGCTCTTCAAGGTGATCCAAACATTAAGAAGATCTCAAACTACATAATCAAAAAGGTTGCAGAGTCACTTAAAAAACTTTCAAAAAATGATAGAGAAAAATTTACTTCTTATTGGGAAGACATAGGACTCTTTGTTAAATACGGAATTATTTCTGATGATAAGTTCGATGAGCTTCTAAGAGAATTTATCTTATTTAAAACTAGTGAAAAAGAATATAAAACTATTGCTGAGTATAATGAATTGATTCCTGAGGAATATAAAGAAAAGCTTAAGGGAAAAATCTTATTCTACGAGGCCACAACTGGTGACCCTAGTTTACTTTCTCAATTCAAAGAAATGAAGATTCCAGTTATTGAGACAGAGAGTTATATAGACCCTCACTTAACTCAACACTTGGAATTTAAAAAAGTTGGTGATATTGAGATCAAATTTAGTTCTATAGATAATGAATTTGAAAATCTTATGAGTGAACAAGGTCCTACAAACGCTCAAGATATTGAAGTAAAGGATTTTTTCACAACTATTTTAAAAGATGATGAAAACTTTGAAGTGGAAGTTAAAAAAATTAATACTAATGCTCCAGCATATGTAAAAATTGATCAAAACATGAAAAAGTTTCAACAAATGTCTCGTTCTATGGGCCAAGGTGGACCTGAAATGCCTATCAAGAAAACTCTTGTTATTAATCCAGATCATGCCTTAATTTTAAATGCTTTTAAACTTAGAGATAGTAAAAAAGAATTGGCCTCAAAAATTGTACATCATGTTCAAGATCTAGCTCTCATTTCAAGTGATGGATTAACTAATGATCAAAAAGGACAATTTGTGAAGAGATCACAAGATATTATTCAAGAGTTAAGTACTTTGGCCTTATAGTGAAAATACTTTGCATTCTTCTTTTTTCTCTTAATTTGATTGCCTATGAATCATCTGAAGAAATTATTGCAAGCGAAGACTTCCAAGTTAAACTTCAAAGTTATTCGCCTAAGGCTACAACTAAGAAGAATACAATTTTATTAATCATTCCCCCTACTGGTGGAATGAATTTCATTGATAAATCATACGCTCGTAAGTTTGCTCGACAAGGTATAGAAACTAAAATTTTAAAACACTGGAGTAATGATGATGAATATAATGTTGAGCTCAGTATTCATACTCGATTTTATTCCAGGGCCCAAAATGCAATTGATCTAATCATGGATAAATATCCAGACCATAATTTTTGGGTGTTGGGAACTAGTGTTGGTGGATTACATGGAACAATCGCTACTGCAAGACATTCAAGGATTACAAAAGCACTCTTTATAGTTTCCGGAGCAGATATTGCTGATATCATTCTTAATTCTAATCAAGAAGTTTTAGTTGAAGCTAAAAAAATTAGATTCAAAAAATTTAAATATAAAGATGATCAGGAATATCTGGAAAACTTAAGAAAAGTGATTCCTTTTGAAGTTCAAAACCTTCCTACTCCTCAGAAAACAAAAGTTGGTCTTATCATTTCCACAAATGATGAAACTGTGCCAACAAAAAATCAGCTTTTGCTAGAGAGTTTATGGAATACATCAAGAGTTTCAACTTTGAGACTAGGACATACTTCATCAGTTGTTTTTTCTTGGATGTTTAAATCTAGTAAAATTAAAATTTTTTTTCTTAATGATTAAAAACTATTCTCTTAACTCCATATACCTCTGACTAATTTTGTATAGTATGAAGGCTTTTTCATAAAACAATTCTATTCATTTTCTTGATATTTGTATGTTTATCAATAAACTAAAAGAAAAGGAAAATCATGAAATTAATAATTTTCACATTATCGCTTTTTATATCTATGGGATATTCTCAATCCGCTTCTACAGAATGTAAAACTAATGCTGGCAACCTAGAATCTGTTATTCAAGACTACGATCCTGATAGATTTGGACAAGCAACTGGCCTAGTACATTTAGAATGTAAAAATGGAAGTAATGGATATGTCTCATATACCTCTGTCCCAAAGAGTATAAAGATAAAAACAGTTGATATTAACGGTAGAGTTCAAATTTCAGAAATTAATAATAAAGATAAAAAATCACTCTTAGATATAGGTCTTCTACCATCATGGAAAAGAATTAAATATTATCAAGAAAATGGATTAAAAATTACTGCTAATACCGAAGATATATACTGGACAGGAATCAAACTTGCTAATACTACACCTATGTCTAAAGAAGAATTTAACTCCAATAGATATATTAAAACGACAATTTCTAACTTATCAAAGGGAAAGAAATTTAAAGATGGTGATTGCCATTATGCTACTCGTATTTTGGAAGGAGAAGAGAAAAATCATGAATATGGTGGAATGAGCGTTTTTAAAAGTAAATCAGGATGTTCAAAGTCATATTGCACAGGAATTGCATATTGTTATGATGAATTCACTGATACATTCGTCGAATCAGTTATTACTTGCCATAGTAAAAACAATGGAGCTTCTTCAAGTACTTGTCCAGATGCTTCAACCTGTATGAAAGATAACGGTTTCAACTATGCAGCAGCAATTGATCAAGAATATAAATTAAGAAGTATAAAAGATAAAAAATCTTCAAATTCTGTAAAAAGAGCAATTGAGAGATAAAAGGGATATTAAATGAAATTAACATGTATATTATTATTAAGTTTTAACCTCTTCTCATTCACACCAAAGAAAAAAATTTTAGTTGATGCAATAGTGACTAATAAACTTATCTCTACATCCAAAGTCAGTGTTATCTTAAAAAATGGGAAAGAATTGAAAATAGACCGGAAAAATATCATCAGTAAAAATATTAAGGCCGGACAAAAGATTCAATTCCACCATACTCCTAAATTCTTTAACTAAATCAGTTACTGAATTTTATTAGTTGGATTTATCCAAGTATACTGGTGAATAGATTTATTCTTATGAGTACACCTCTCATAAGCTTCTTGAGCTTCCTTACAATCAATGCAAAGTGTAGCCGTAGGCCTTGCTTCTAGCCGACTGAGCTCTATATCACATGAACAATCCTCACACTCTCCATAAGTATTATTATTAATCTTATTCAGTGAGTGCATAATTTTCTTCATAAATTTTGAAAGCCTAGTATTGAGCTTAATATTCTTATTATTTTCATTCAGACCTGAAAATCGATCAACAACATCACCTTCATTAGATACTTCACCATTGAAACTAGACATTTTAGTTCTGATCTCTTCCATGAGACTTTTGAAATACTCTTCTTGCTTCTTTAAAAATTTGCTATCCATGCTTATCCTCCATTTTAAGGTTAGAGAGAGAGATAATAGTTACTTCCTGTAACTAGGTTTGACTCCAAATCCCTCATCCATGAAGGCCCTCTCTCTGCTTATAGTAGTTGCATATTTCATGCCAAGTCATAGGGGCAGATATTAGAGTTAAGAAAAATAGCTGGGGGTGATGTGCACCGCATCAGGGCCACTTCCAACCAGTTTGCAAGATTAGTTAACAGTGAGATATGTTTGGCCATATTTTGGAGAAAATGTATGAATAATGAATGGTTTAGAGAGAAGTCCTACCACCAAAGCCATAGCGTAGGATTTAAGGTGAAATCTCACTTACATGAGGAACAATCAAAGTATCAAAATATTAAAGTCCTAGATACCTACTCTGTCGGAAAATTATTGCTACTAGATGATAAGTGCATGGTTTCAGAGGCCGATGAGTTTGTTTATCATGAAGTCGTTAGTCATATTCCTTATATGTGTAAGCCACAAGTAAAGAATGTTCTTATTATAGGTGGTGGAGATTGTGGTGTCGTTCGAGAGTTTGCTAGGCATAAAGATATTGAGTCTATAGACCTAGTAGAAATCGATGAAGCAGTAGTGATAGTTTCCAAAAAATACTTTCCTCAATGTACTCAAGCCATGAATGATACACGGGTAAATCTCTATACTCAAGATGGAATTGAATTTATTAAAAAGAAGAAAAATCATTATGACATTGTTGTAATAGACTCAACTGATCCAGAAGACTTTGCATTAGGACTATTTACCCAAGAATTTTATCACCATGTTCATCAAGCATTAGTCGAAGATGGTATCATGATTAATCAAACTGAAAATCCCTTCCTTGATGAGTTTGGTGTCAAGAAAATATATACAAATATGAGAAATGCTTTTCCTATAGTGAAATCTTATAGTGCTCCCATGTTAATCTATCCTGGAGTATTTTGGACTTTTGGATTCTCATCAAAAAAATATAGACCTACAAATCTTATTACCTCTAAAATCAGTTATATGAAAAACCTTGAAAAAGATTTAAAGTGGTATAATACCGATTGGCACCAAGGAGCCTTTTTACTATCTAACCTTCATAAGAGAGCAATAGATCAATGGTAAGTTTTATAGACTCAAAGTCTCAAGAGCAATTTCAAGAAAAAGGAATTTATCTTCTTGGAATTAATTATGATGGTTCAGCTTGTTATAGAAAAGGTACAAGAAATGGACCAGATGCAATAAGGCAGGCAAGTCAAAATTTAGAATCATTTTCACCTTACCAACAAAAGCAATTAACAGATCTTAGTATCTTTGATCTTGGAAATATTCAATCAGAGATTTTTGAAGATTTAAAAAATTCGTTTAATCAAAAAGCAAGTTTTGATTTGCTAGAATCTAGACTCATTACCTTTGGTGGAGAACACTCTATTTCAATCATGCCTATCTCAAAGTATCTAAAGGCCTATCCTGATTTAACAATAATTCAATTAGATGCTCATGCAGATCTTAGAGACTCTTACGAAGGTAATAAGAACTCTCATGCATGCATCATGAGAAGATGCCTTGACCATATACAACCCAATAAAATAATTCAATATGGTATTAGATCTGGAACTAAAGAAGAATTTGACTGGATGAATGAGCATCAAACCCTTTATCAAAGTCTTGATCAACTTATAAATGCAATTGAATTTATAAACGGTCCAATTTATCTCACTTTAGATGTAGATTTTTTTGACCCGGCATATGTAAGTGGGACAGGGACTCCTGAAGCAGGAGGAGAAACATTTAGTAGCTTTATAAAAATCATTAAATCTCTTTCAAATAAAAAGTTTATCGGTGCTGACATAGTAGAACTCGCTCCTAACCTTGATCCATCTGGAGCATCAGATTGTTTTGTTTCAAAATGTTGTCGTGAAATAATACTTGCACTAAATAAATGAATCACAATCAAAAAGACTCTCCTCTAAGATTTTATTGGTTTAATTTCCCTGTTTTAAAAATGTTTCCAATTATTTCTTATTGTTTAATTCTGATCTTTATTTTAATCTTTATTTTAGAACTTTTTCTTAGTTCAAGTTTTTTCGAAGTAAAAAACCCTATACTATTTGCAATGGGTTCTCTTCATCCAACAGTAGTATTTGATCATAACGAATTTTTTAGAACACTCTCCTCTAGTTTCCTTCATGGTAGTTATTTACACTTATTTTTTAATTCATTGGCCATGTATTTTATCGGTACTTTATTAGAGCGAATCCTTGGGTTTGGTCATTTCCTATTTTCTTATCTACTTTGTTGTTTAGGATCGGGTCTTTTTTCTATTTACCTGTTTGATGCCGCTAATCAATCCGTTGGAGCATCGGGGGGTATTATGGGAATACTTGCCTTTTTAATCATCATTTCTTTTAGAATTCCCAAGGGAGTACAAAGAAAACAACTTCACACCCAATTTGCCTATTACCTAATTCCTTCTCTAATTCCAATTATTCCAGGAGTTGATTACACTGCTCATTGGGGAGGAGCAATATGTGGGTTTGTACTTGGACTAATTTACTTTCTTTCTTGGAAATCTATTAACTTTAAAAGCTTGCAATACATTCTGACTCTAATCACTATCCCGGCCTTAATCTATATCGGTGCCGCATCTTTTAAAAGCTTTTCAAAGTATTCTCATTATCAATTTAGTAAAGAAGTTCTACCTCAATCTACTCTTAAGGAGTTTCATAATCTCTCTCATTCTCAAGTAGATGATCTTTATAAAGACTATCCCAAAGATCCTTTTATACTTTATAAATTGGCAATAAGAAGTATGACTCAAAGTAAAAATGAATTGAGTGCAACCTATTTAGATAAAGCAATAAATCAGGATGAGATCTTACAACACTTTTATATCCCATTATTAAAACTTCAGATTCTACTACTTGATCATGTAGTGAATACTAAACTTCAAAAAAATATTCGAACTCAACTTATCAAACAAAAAATTTGCAGCTTTCCAATAGATAAAATCTCGGATAGTAACCAAAATTATAGAGAAGAAGTAAATAAAATTTGCATAAACTGATTACCTTCTTTGGCTTATCACCTTACTTAAAACACTTGAGTGTTTTTATCTGGAAATTATTTAGATAAAATCATAGAATTTATCACATTAGCAATAAAATTTAACCAAAGGTAAAAATGCAAAAAAATCTAGTACTCTCTCTAATTTTGATGTTTTTCTTAAATTTAAATTTATTCTCAAATGAGAATGAAAAAGCAAAGAAAATTTTTGAAGAGTATCATCAATTAAATCTTAAACTTTATCCTAATAATGCAACTTACTTTGAAGATGTCTACAATATTCCAAAGTTTGACGATGCAAGTTTTAAGCATTGGAAAGTTATAAAAAAATCTTTAAAAAAATTTAAAAGATATGCAAAAAGAACTGTCAAAGAAAAAAAACTAGATAGAGTTACAAAAATATATTTTGATATCCTCATGAGAGAGATTGATAAAGGAGTCAGTTTTTATAAGTATCGCTATTTGCATCACCTATTTGATCATATGTGGGGTCCTCATTCATCGCTACCTGAAACATTTCAGACTTACCAACAAATTAAAAATAAAGATGATATAAAAGCATATCTTTCAAAAATAAAAGATTCGTACAATATGTTCAAAGTTCTAACCGATGAAACAATGAAGCAAGCTTCTAAAGGAGTGATACTTCCCCTTCATAGTTTAGAAAAAGTCGAGTTAACCACAATTAATGTTATGGATCAGTTTGAAGGAAAGTTATTTAATGAAAACAATCTAATTTATAAAGACTTTGTTAATAAAGTTAATAAAGTAGAAGGCCTCTTAGAAGTAGAAAAGAAAGAATTCTTTAAAACTGCGAAGGATTATTTGTTCACTTATACTCTTGATGGATATAAATATTTCTTAAATGGACTACAAGATTTAAAATCGAGAGCTTCAAGCGAAATTGGAGTATGGCAATATCCTAAAGGGAATAAGTATTATAAATTCAACCTTAAATTCCATACTACTCTTGATCTGACACCTGAAGAAGTACATCAAATCGGATTAGATGAAGTCGATAGAATACATAATGAGATTAGAGAAATAATGAAAAAAGTTTCTTTTAGTGGAACACTTGAAGATTTCTTTAAATTCACAAGAACAGATAAACAATTTTATTATTCTAATAATGAGCAAGGCCGTAAAGCATATATGCGAGATGCTACAGCTCTAATTAATAAAATGAAACTCAAGCTTAAAGATTTATTCTTTGAACTACCAGATATTGATTTAGAAGTAACACCAGTTCCAGAATATGCTCAAGAATCTGCAGGACTAGCCTATTATCAAAGACCTAGTGATGACGGAGTAAGACCTGGAAAATATTTTGTTAATCTTAAAGATATGTCTGAACTACCTAAGTTTGAAATGGAAGCACTGGCTTACCATGAAGGAGTTCCAGGTCATCACCTCCAAAGCATCCACGAAATTAAGACAAGAAAAGATGTACCTAAGTTTATGAAAGGTGTTTGGTTTACTGCTCATGGTGAAGGTTGGGGTCTCTATTCAGAGTACCTTCCAAAAGAATATGGATTTTATGAAGATCCATATTCTGATTATGGGAGATTAACTATGGAATTATGGAGAGCAACAAGGCTCGTCCTAGATACTGGGATACATCATAAAAAGTGGGATAGATTAAAAAGTATTCAATATTTAAATGATAATACTCCTGCACCACAATCAGCTAATGAGACTGCAATCGATAGATATACAGTTTGGCCTGGACAAGCTACGGGTTATTTAATTGGAAAAAACAAGATCTTAGAACTACGTGAAAAAGCTAAAGCCGCCTTAGGTGATAAGTTTGATATTAAAAAATTCCATGACATTGTATTAAAATATGGAGGGATCCCTCTAAATGTATTAGAAGAACTTATAAACGAATATATAGAGTCTAATCAATCGTAGGAGATTTACATGAAGTTAATAATTTTCACTGTTTTGCTATTTAATATAAATATTTTAGCAAACTCAGACCTTCTTTCAGAGCTTCTTGATGAGGGAGCTGCAATAAGAAAAGAGCAATACCCTGTTTGGCAAGGTGGTGAATATTGTCCAGCGATTAGGACTATCAAAAACAGAGAAGATTTATTAAATCGTGCAAAACTAGCCTCAAAAAAATTATCTAAGATCAACCAAGAACAATTAAGTGAAAAAGAGCAAGTTGATTTTGAAATTCTTAAAAGTTATTTAACAGCTAACTTAATTGGTCCTTTTTCCCAACAATCCTATCTTATAAATATTGATCATCAATCTGGATATCATTTAGATTACTTCAGACTTACAAGAAGAAAAGAATTTGTAAAAAAACAGGATTATCATAATTATCTTGCTTGCCTTGATAAATTTCCTGACTATACAAATAATCAAATTCAGTATTTAAAGCTTGGATTAAACAAAGGTGTTCGTTTATCTAAAGTCCCTCTTGAGCTCTTTAATTCAACTTTAGATAATGCTCAAATCACATTTGGGAAAACTTCTTTTCTCTATAGGCCTTTTGTAAAAATGAGTGACAATCTTTCAGAAAACGAAAAAAATAAGCTGAGATCTTTAGCATTAGATAAAATTAAAAATAAATTCATGCCACATTTTTTAAATTTCAAGTCATTTTTTAGAACTAAATATTTAAATCAATTAGATAATAAGGTCTCAATTTCGGAAATTATTAGTCCGCAATATTACAAAACTGCTATTAAAGATATGACTTCGCTAGATTTAGATCCAGATGAAATACATCAATTAGGACTTAAAGAGGTATCAAGAATAAAGTCCGAAATGATTGAAGTTAAAAATAAAGCGAACTTTTCTGGAACTCTAAAAGATTTTTTTAAATTCTTGAGAGAGGATGAGCAATTTTATGCAAAAACAGAAGACGAACTTGTAAAAGAAGTTACATATATAATGAAGCTAGTAGATTTTAAAATAACTTCTATATTCAATAAAATCCCCAGAACTCCTTATAGTTTTGACTTAATGCCAGAAGAAATTGCAAAGACTGCCCCAACAGCTTATGCATCAATGAGAGATAAACGTGACCCCAACGGTTTAAGAACTGGAATTTATACTATTAATTCATATGATTTAAAATCAAGACCACTTTATAACCTACGAGCATTAACACTTCATGAAGCTCATCCCGGTCACCTCTTTCATGGTGGTTTAATGGATGAAATGGAAGATGTACATGAGTTTCGAAAACTCTACATGGATATTGCGATGGGAGAAGGCTGGGGATTATATGCCGAAAGTCTAGGCATAGAGATGGGGCTCTATGAAAATCCTTATGATGATTTTGGTCGATTAAATTTTGAAATCTGGAGAGCCATAAGATTGGTTGTTGATACTGGGATTCATCACAAAAGTTGGAGTCGAGAGCGAGCCATAAATTATATGTTAGAAAATTCTTCAATTCCTAAACACGATGTTATTACTGAAATTGATAGATACATTGCTTGGCCTGGACAAGCTTTAGCCTATAAGACCGGTGAACTTGTAATCAAAAACTTAAGAAAAGAAGTAAAAGATCATTTAGGTGAGAATTTTAATATAAGACAATTTCATGATGCAATTTTTGAGTTTGGAGAATTAAATCTTGAAACATTAGAAAAGGTAATTAGAAAAAAATTCTCTCTAGAATCTCCAAATATTCTTTAAGATTCTTTCATATGTTTACGATGTAAATATGGGTGAACAATTAGCTTCACCCCTAGTAAACCGACTTCAAATAAAGCTACCAGTGGAACCCAAAGCAGAAGCAAAGTTGTTGGATCAGGTGGAGTTAGCATCGCTGAAACTACAGAGAATGCAACATATACATATGGCCTCATTGTGGCTAAAGATTGCTTGGTAACTATACCCATAAATCCTAAAATCAACATTACATTGGGTAATTGAAATATTAATCCTAAAAATAATAAAATCTTTGAAAACATAACAAGATAACTACGCAAATTTATAGATGCTTTAATCTCCTCAATGGATGAAATTTCAAAGTTAAGAATCAAATCAAATGCAAACGGGAAAGCAATGAAATATCCAAATAATACTCCCAAGACAAATAGTAAGAATCCAACAAATAAAAAGGGCCTAATGACCTTTAATTCTTTTTCATAAAGGGCCGGTTTAATAAATTTCCATATTTCATAAAACCAAAGTGGAGAAGAGAGAATAATTCCTGACCAGAACCCTAGTTGAAATTTTGCTAAAACCTTGTCAAAGATCTCAAGGAAAACAATTTCTCCTTCTCCGTTGAGAGCAGTTTGCAAAGGCTTAATTAGATAATCTGCTAATAAATCTCCATAGGAGTAGCAAATCATAAAAGAAACACCCCAGATTAATAAAACCCGGATCATCATACCTCTTAAGTCAGATAAGTGATCTGTAAAACCCATTTCTTTCAAAGTGACCTCAAATTAAATTCATCGTAAACTATATACAATGAAATATACTCTTAAGTTTTTAATCGGTTTGGCAATACTTTCTCTTAATGTTTTTTCTTCAGGTAATAATATGAAGAAAAATCGGCAAAATTTACTCAAATATCAAAGTGCACCTACAAAGCCTATTAGTGCTACTGAGAAGATGCAGTATCGAGTAACAAGGTGTTTAGGTCGAGAAGAATTAAGAATTCATAAATCTAAATCAGAAAATTATTTCTTTCCTTTAAATCAAACTCTTTTAATAAGACTTCTAAGTATTGAAGGAGCCACTATTAGCGACTCTATCTTTTATTCAATATGTAATAAAAAAAATAAAAATCCATCGATTGATTTATTTCTAGCATTCTTAAAAAATGGTAGAAATTCATTTAAAGACTTACCAAATAAAAATAGATCAACAGAGATGTCTATCCAAGCTTTTGTCTTAGGACTGCCAGAAGTAATGGATGTCTTTATGTTAAATACAAAAAAGCATGCTCCAGATATGAAATGTATTAGACAATTCACTCCTGAATTAATTCAAATAGAAGATGATCTTTTACACTTATTAGGAAATAGTACATTTTTAACAATCATAAATAAAAATGGAAGGTTTAGAAAACTTGTTTCAAAAATACGAGATCCATATTTTTACCAAAAAAAATGTCCCCGAAGGGACAAATCACCAAAAAGTAAGAGTTAAATAAAACAAAGGGGACCAGGCACACTATCTGGCCCCCTAAGTATTATAAGGAGAGAGAACTTAATACTTTCTCGTAATGAGTTTTAGTATTAAGCGTACCCTTGACTACCGAGATTAACGTCTGAACAGATACTCCATCTAGAGCTGCCACTGCATCTTTAAATGAATCTGCTGGTCCGATAATCTTAGTATTAAATTTTTGAGCTAAATCAAGTCCTGTCGCTTCCACGTTAGCAACCTTAATTTCTAATAATTCTTTTGGTAGAGCTTGAAGTTGCTCAGCAAGTGCTGGGTCTATCCCATCTAATTCACCTGCAAGAACTTTCACTACTATCGCAGCATCTGCTGAGCTTAAAGAATCAAAAACCTCTTTATATTGAGTATACAAACTCTCACCTGATGCTAACAAGTGAGCATCAATGTCTAAAAGGATTTGGGCTTCAGTCTTTTCAGCAACTAGGCCTGTAGCAATAACAGCTAGAGTACTTTGATCTTTCTTAGTCACTTCCTCAGGAACACTCATCTTTTCAACTATAGACTTGATAGCTGCTGAACCATCGTAAAAAGAAAATGTACCAAACTGAGTTGCAATAGTATTGGGTCTTGTAGAGTCAACAGTATCAAAGATAATAAAGTCCTTAACTAAAGGATTAGAAAGAGGAGCATCAAATCCATCAGTATTTCCAATCATTACATCTAATAATATTTTAGTTAAGTGAGTTTGACCTTTCTTAAATCCCATTACCCTATTCATGATATAACTCGTACTATTAGGAATAAACTCCGCAGCTGATTGATTGATTGCAACATCTTCTACTTTTGTAGATCCATCTCTATAAGTCACAACTGCTTGCTTCTTATAAATCCCATCGATAGCATCATTCATTAATTGCTTAAGAGCAACACCAACAGTAGTTCCTTTATTATCAATAGGAATGTTTTTGCTCACAAAGTTATCAGCAAATTTATCCATAGAAGTAATTCCAAAAACTTTTTGTGTTAATAAGTTCATTGCAAGCATTTTATCTAACCAATATCCTCTCACATCAATCTCATCAATCGATGCGCTTCCATTTCTAAGACTCTTTACATTATTAAGAGGCATACCTACTTGAGCTACTGGAAAAAATGAGCCCATCGGTTGAAGTGCATGACAACTCGTCTCATTAAAAAAGCTTAATGGGTACCAAGAGGCCTGCATATTTGTAATATTAATCAACTTACATTGAGCATCTGATTCATTTAAGATAGATAAAGCAAACTGTGCGATTTTACTCACACCTTGAGCAAGTTCAACATATTGATCAAAAACCGGTGTCCCTTGTTGAATTCTTCCTTGCTTAAAAAAATCATCATAAACTTCAAACAATTCAAAGAATCTTCTTAGTGGGAAGAAAGTTCTCGCATACTTGGCCCTTAAAGACCCAAGATTGTCATAGCTTGAAAAGTTAAGCTTATCTAGTTTTGTATTAGAATACTTATAAGACTTGTAATAAGCAGATATATAGTGATCTATGATTTCAGTTACATTCGTTCCTTCATCAAACCTATTACATGTGGCGTTTAAGTAAACACCCTCATCACTACAGTATTTATAATCTTTTATTTCATTGGCAGGATTGTTTAAAACTTCGCTCGCACTAGTTTTAAAACTAAGTAGCTCTCCAGTTTTTGTTTCAATCTTTTGAGCATAACCATACATTAGTGCTGCAATATCATACTTCCCCATCACTGGCAGTGCATTTAAATCACTATAAGTATAATCCATCACTGAACTAAATGGGATCTTTTGCTCAATTCCCATCTCAGCAAGTTCATCATCACTATAGAAATTATCCTTATCTTCAGAGGCACTGAAATTATGTCTTAACCCTAGGTTATGACCAATCTCGTGAATTAAAACAGACTTCCAAACATGAGGAACAATTAGAGCAATAATCTCTTCTCTTTCAGCATCATCAAGAAGTGTCCACGGCTTTAAGTCACTAAGTTTAAAATCTTCTTTCTTCAAAATATCTTTTAAAAGCTTGTTCAGATTTAAAAACTCACCAGAGAACATATTATGCTTAGACATGATATCATAGGCAGATTGGTTCTCTTCTAATAGAGCATTCACTCTCTCCATCATAGGCAATTTTGAATTTTCCGTCTTCACATAAGCTGCATATCTTTGTTTTTCAAAAAGATTTGCCCATTCATTAAATTCAAGCCCTCTGCTTTGATCAATTCTTAAACTTACATATTCATCTCTGATCTCTGAAAACTCTTGCTCAACCATTGCTTGAGATGCTTTTGTTTCTTCTACTTTTTCTTCTTCTACTGGAGCAGTAATTTTTGAGGCCTGAGAAACTAATTCATTATAAGTTCTGCTTATATATTTGATATGGTTTCCAAGGTACATAACTGTTTGAGCTTGAATAATTTCACCTGTTAGTGGATTGGCAATACTTGGACCATATCCTAAAAGACCACTAGATAAAGGCTCTTCAACCAAAATAATAGAATTTTTAATATTCTGAATTCCTTGCTCTCTTGGAGTCTCCATTAGATCAATTTGCATCTTTGTTCCTGCTTTTTTCAAGCTATCATTGATCATTACGATAGAATCTTTCGTTGCCTCTAATATCTCAGCATTTTCAGGTTTAAAAAGGTTTGCACTTAAGTAGTAAGGAATTTTCTTATCCGGGCTAAACCTTTTCAGAAAATGTTTTTGAGAATAATACACTACTCTATTATCAGCTGATAAATCTTTTTTCGTTGTGTAAAAAAATCCAAACTTAGACTTATCATAAACGACAGACTTGTAATCTTGTGAAGCAAGCTTCACAAGCTTTTTAAATTGATAATGAAACCTTTGTTTAAATGCAGTTTTCTGAAGATCTTCAAAAGTTCTAATATTTGAGCATAAAAGATTTGTTTTGAATGTTTTATCTACAATAATATGTACTGATTCACTATCAATCTTATGAGAAACAACTTTGGAACTTATTTCTTGCTGACATGGAGTGAATAAGTTCTGCATACCTATAGGAAGAGTATCTACTTCTAATACTTTCATCCCACCAAAGTCAATTTCCATCATGTTCTTTTTCTTCCAAGAAATATCATTATTTTCTTCTTCTTTATTAGAACACTCATCATCACTATTTTTGGCACATCTGAATGACTTATGTGTAACTGGAAACTCAAGAATAGGTTTAGAGTTTAACTGAGTCCCTGAAACATTATCTTCAGTTTCAAAAGAATAAATCTCTAATTTATCTTTTGTGATTTTAAAACTTGCAAGTTTTTCTTCTCCAACAAAGAAACTTCTTGCCCCAGAGTTATAATAACCACCTTGCTCAACAGTTGGTATGTATAAATACACACTCTCATTTACAACTTGTTCAAGGTCAGCATTTCCCTTATTGAAAACAACTGACTTTCCTGGGTTATCAGATGTTGCAATTAGGGACTTACTTACAATCTCAGACTCTTTATACACTTTTTCATATGGCTTATCTTTAGCACATGAAATGAATAAAAAGATCACTACGTAAATCAAATTTTTCATTATTTTCTCCTTCCCTATAAACTTAAAGTTAAACCACTATAAAAAAGTGACTTATTCGTTAAAAAATATTTATTAAGATCTTTTGATTGCCCTATGTCATTCAAAAGTGTTACATCATTAGCTGCTCCAAGATATGTAGATAAATGCTTATTAAACTTATACCCTAGATAAAGTCCAAATGATCCTAGCGTTGGTTTACCGACATTGTTATATGTATATGATTTTAATAGTGCATAATAAATTTGAGCACTTAATTTTTTACTTATTGCTATGTTCAAAGCCGGTCCAAGCATAAACGAATAACTTTGGTTACTGTTACCAAAAAAATTATTTTTAAACTCATGAGAAAATTTTCTGCCTTCAACTCCTAGCTCTACTGAAAACTTTGAATTTTCACCTAATTTAGTATTTAGATACCCACCAAGCATTGCAGAACCATTTTCATACAAAACATCTCGACGAAAATCAGATAAAGCTATTCTAACATCAGCACCTAAAGAAAAATCAAAAGTTGAGCTCAACTTTTTATTTAAGAACCTCGTTTTGATTCTTAAATCATTTAAGTCACCTTCTCTATTGTTTTCTAAGCTCTTATTATGGTAAAGCTGGTAAGTTAGATTCAAATTTTTTAAAACTTGATGTCTTAAAGTAAAATTTGAAGATAGAAAAATATTGGAATCTGCAGAACTTGCTTTGTATCTATTGGTATAAAAAGTACTACTTATAGAAGGAGTAAAAGTTTTCTTTTCAATTTTACTCTCAGAGACATTGGTACTAGATAATCCTAATCTCACAAAAACCAATAAAATTATTAGATAGAGCTTCATGCTTATCCTCCTACTGAAAGAAGTAGTTGCAAGATGCATGACAACTTAGAATACCACTTCTCTATTCATACTTTAGAGTACAGACAATTTCTTTGAAAAGTGGAGTCAAGTTGACCCGGCAAAATGAGCCCAGTTGTAAAACTAGAATGTAAGGTTTGATGAGATGAGGTCAAGATAAGCATTATTTCTTACACTGATGTCCGTCTCTTTAGGAAGATGAAGTTTGTTGATCAGGCCTAAAATTTTTGAATAGCCTCTAGTGCATTGGTTAATTTTTTCAATTGATAAAAGATCAATCTTATCAAAGCGGACCTTTTTTAAAAAATCTAAAACTGATTGCGCACTATTAGTGATTTCATGATAAGCAATATTTTTTTGTATTAATTTTTTGTACCTATTAGGTAAGACATATTGCTTACTCAACTTCTCAAATGAATTCCTTGAAGTATAAAGTCTTGCAAGTTGTTCATACTTATCAAGATCATCACGTTCACTATCAACCCTAATTGCTTCTGGGAGAATATTTTCATTGATTTCGAATTCACTCAAGTGATTATAAAACGAATTTATTTTCTTACTATTTAATACTTTTTCAATCTCCTTAAAGATTCGATCTTGTGATAACTCATCTAGCATTTTTTTGGCTATCATCTCTGTCAAAAGAGTTTTCGTATCATCATGAAATTTAAAATTAAGTTGAGAAGCAAAGCGCATCCCTCTAATTACTCTTAAGGGATCTTCAACAAAATGTTCTGAAACATGTTTTAAGACTTTATTTTTCAAGTCGATTTGTCCATTAAACAAATCGGTGATTTCTCCATCATGCATGGCCATGGCATTTATTGTAAAGTCTCTGCGAAGAAGATCTTGCTCCAAGGTAATATTCTTATCAAATACAAATTCAAAGCCTTTATAACCAGGTCCTACTTTTATCTCCTTTCTAGCAAGAGCATACTCCTCATTCGTCTCAGGATGTAAAAATACAGGAAACTTCTTACCAACTTGCTTATAGCCTAAAGCCAACATCTCCTCGACGCTGGATCCAACAACAAGATAGTCTCTATCTCCAATAGGACGATTTATTAGTTGATCTCTAAGAGCTCCACCAACAAGATAAATTTTCATAAAAGAGGATCATTCATGTCAATTTCACTAAAGGCCTTAGCTCTAAGTAGACATGAATCACATTCATTACAGGGTTTAGTTTCCGATTGATAACATGACCAACTAAGCTCTAATGGGGCCTTTAGTTCTACGCATTTAAATAATATCTGAGATTTAGTCATCCTGATAATAGGAGTTTCTACTTTTAAAGCATCACAAGTGGAAGCGACTCTAATAAGATTATTATAAGTAGCATAATATTCAGGCCTGCAATCTGGATAACCAAGACTATCTTCTAAAACTGCCCCAATCATAATCGAATTAGCGTTAATCGTTTCAGCATAAGAAGTAGCAAGACTTAAAAAAATAGTATTTCTAAAAGGAACATAAGAATTTGGAATAGATTTTTTATCTAATTCAACTTCAACATCAATATTAGAATCTGTTAATGAAGATCCGCCAATACTTTTTAAAGCGTCTAAGTTTAAAACTTTTCTCGAATTATTATCAATTTTATAATGATCACAAATCTTATCAAAACAATCTTTTTCTTTCTTATTGGTTTTTTGACCATAATCATAAAAAAGAGCGTAAAGATCATCTCCTCTTTGATGAGCAAGGGCAGTAATTAAAAGAGAATCCATTCCACCGCTTAATAATAAAATTGTTTTATGCTTGTTCACAATAAACCTCAATAGCCTTAGTTACTCTCTCTAAAATAATCTTTGCCTTCATCTTAGAATCTTTATGATAATCAGGACTTTCATATTGAAGGTAGAACTTAATTTTAGGTTCAGTCCCTGATGGCCTTACATGTACAGTTAGTCCGTCTTCATATGAAAAACTTAATACATTGCTACTATGTTTAAAATCTAATTTTCTTCTTGAACTATTTGCAAATGAATATTCATAAAGACCTTTATAATCTCGCACAGAGATGGCTTTCAAGTTTGAGATCTCATGAACACCATCTAATCTCATCCCGTCCATAATGCTTTGAATTTTACTTAGCCCTGTTGAACCAGAATAAGATAAACTTACTAATCTCTCTTCGTGATAACCGAATAATTTAAAAAGCTCATCTTTTAAATCTTTTAACTTCATATTCTTAGATTTGTAAAAAAGCATCATCTCAGCAAATAAAGTTGCAGAACTTATTCCATCTTTATCTCTTAATCCGTTATGACTTAAGCTCCCAAAAGATTCTTCACTACCAAAAATAAATTCGAGATCACTCCTCTCTTCTATCCCGGCGCAGATCCATTTGAAGCCGGTCAAAGTTTCATGTACTTCAACATTAAAGTGTTTTGCAATTTTATCTTGTAATCGACTAGTTACTATTGTTCTAATAATAAAGGCATTCTTAGGTAATTGATCAAACTCTTTGAGAGTTAATAATTTATAATATAATAAGAAGTATGCTATTTCGTTTCCTGAAGGAAAGTAAACCTCTTTACCATTTATTGCGATTCCCATTCTATCAGCATCGGGATCAGAAGCAATAACGACATCTGCATTATTTTTAATCATACTTTCAACTGCTAAACTCAAAGCTTCAGGATCTTCTGGATTAGGGTAATTGGTTGTTGGAAAATCACCATCAGGTTTTGCTTGGGACTCAAGGACACTAAAGTTGCTAAAGCCTAGCTCTTTAAAAGCACGCTCGGCACTTTCTCCTCCTACTCCATGTAAAGGAGTATAGATCACATTTAACATTTCATTTTTATCTTTAATGAACTTTGATCTTAAATGTTGTTTATACATTGTTGAAAAATATTTATCATAAATTGATTTATCAATTCTCTTAATCTCACCAGATCTAAAGGATTGAAAGTCGAGTTCGGCCCAGCTAGTTTCATTAAAAATTTTCATAACTGCTTGATCGTTTGGAGGCGTTAATTGTGCCCCATCACTCCAATAAGCTTTGAAGCCATTATATTCAGGAGGATTATGACTAGCTGTCATCATAATTCCACATGAGCAGTTCAGTTCACGAATAAAAAACGATAATAAAGGTGTGGGGGTTGGTCTAGGGACTATGAAAACATCTAAACCAAGCTTGGCTAAGATCTCAGCACTGGCCTGTGAGAACTCCTCACTTGTATGACGTGAATCATATGATATGGCTACAGAGCTACCACCTCCAGCAAGGGCAGCCGTCCCTAAAGCAAAAGCAGCCTTGGTGACATTATAAATATTCATTCTATTGGGACCAAAACCAACTATAGAGCGCATTCCTGCAGTACCAAAGCTTAAATCTTGATAAAATAATTCAAAAATCTCATCAATTTTCTTAGCTTCAATTAACTTAGATAGCTTAGATCTATCTGATTCATCAAAATACTTGTTCTGGGCCCAAGAATTCGCTAATTCTAGGCATTGTTCTTTAGTTCTCATAAATATTTACTCACGATAAACTTTCGTTTCACATATTGCACAAATTTAAAATCTTCTCTATATTATCTTCTATAAGAGAGAGTGTTAATGGCAAACCCTAAAAAGAAACATACGTTAAATATAGCAGGAAAATGGTATTGTACCGACCCAGATGACGAAGATGGCGAAGGATGCATCGCTTGTAATGTCTGCTACACAGGTGCTCCAGATTTCTTTGCTGAGGATGATTATGGTAATGCTTATGTAAAAAAGCAGCCAATAACTGCTGAAGATATCGAATTATGCCAAGAACAGTCTGATATGTGTCCTGTATGCTCTATTGGGGATAATGGTGAAGTTTCCAGTTGAGTAATGCTCAAGTAGCCACTCTTTTTGCGCTCTGCGCCAATCTTTGTTTTTCAATATCTACTATTTATTTTTCCATCCTCTCTCAAAAAAATGGCTCATTATGGATGAACGGTTTTAAGACCGGAATTGCGTTTGTCTGTTTTACTATACTATTTCTTCTATCACCTTCAGATGTCTTAGTTCCTGCAAGTCTATTTTTTTTCTTTAGTGGAATGATAGGCCTAGGAATAGGTGATATTTTTCTTATCAAAGGATTTGTTGAGTTAGGTCCAGCTAGAACTTTGATTCTTTTTTCTTTTCAACCTATCGTTTTTTTAATCGTTGATTCATTTCTTTTAGACATTCATTTAAATTATGCCAATATTATTTCGGTAGCTCTTTTTATCATTTGTATTCTTTTATTTTCTAGAGAAAGTATTAATAAAAGTAAAAGTTGGAATGTTAAAGGGATCTATATCGCTTTAACTGGGATTTTCCTAGATGGAGCCGGTCTGTTTTTAACAAAGAAAGGTTTCATTGCTACTGGACTTGATGGATTGAGTGCTAATTTTGTTCGATGTACTGGAGCGGTTTTAGTTTATTTTATTATTAGTAGATTTAAACCATTCAAACTTCGAGATAAATTTTTTGAATTAACACCTGATCTGAGAAAAAAAGCGATCATCTTTAGTTTCACAGGTGCATTTTTATCATTATTTTTATATTTAAATGCTGTGAAACTTGGAGCCTTATCAGTTATCACTGCTATATCAGTTACAGGTCCAATTTTCACGACCGTTTTTGAATCATTCATTTTAAAGAAGAAACCTACTATGACTCTATACTTGTGTTTAGCCTTATTCTTGACTGCTTTTTATATTAATAATTTTTTATAATAATAAATTAAAAAATTACAAATTCAACTCACTTATATCTTACATTTAGCTACAACCTTGACCTTAAAAAGACGTTTCATTAAGGATTCTTCAAGTCGCAATCTAAGATAATGATCATTCTTAGTTCCAACAAGATCAACACACCAATAAGTGTAATGTAATCTTGTTCTCTTAATAAGAGTCATATATTCATCTGGGTCAAATTCATTCAATGCTCTTTGAATATCAGAGTATGCAATTGATTGCCCTTTACTTATCTTATTAGGCAAAACAACTGTAATATTAGAATAACCTAATAATGAAAACCATATGACAGTGCAAAACATTATTTTCTGAATCATTATCTACCTACCCTACTACACCTAGCAGTTATAGAGGTATATTTTCCAAATGCCATATCTCTTGAGTTATTAAAACCAAAATTATCTCCAATTTTAAAATCCATCGTAAAATTAGACTCTAATTCTTTTAATATTCGTCGTCTAAACTCTAAAATATACTTACCTTCTACGATTTCTCCTAATCTAAGTTGTTGACTGACAGCTCTTGTTCTTCCAAGACTATTCATCAATACATCAATAACTCTATAATCTAATACTTTGTCTGTTCCCCAAGGTTGCTTATTGAAGCTCACGATTACATCATCAATACTTGTTCTCACTATCTTTATTCGAATATTTCGAGATAAGTCTTCTGTCACACATTTGATAATGCTTTCATTACCTAATAAAGAATTACTAAAAAATATTACAAAAAGTACCAACCCTATCATTCTCATATATATCTCCTTTGATATGAGTTTGAACCAAACAATAAACCACTAGACGAATAACAAAAAATGATTTATTTTCATTGAAACTAATGAATTATTTGTATGAATATTGATCACGCTAAATACTTTCTTAATCTCTCCCAAACTCAGCATATAGCTAAGTCCTCTAAGCTATTAAACATTAGTCCTACCGCTATATCTCATGGGATTAGTAAGTTAGAAGATGAATTTGGTGTCAAACTAACGACTAAAGTTGGACGGAATATCATTTTGACTGATGCAGGTTTAGAATTTGCTAGAAAAATAAGGCCTATTCTAGAAAATATTGAATTAATAAAAGAAAGTATTTCTGAAGAAGTTATCTCCCAAGGAAAATACTCGTTAGCAATCACTCATAGTTTGTTTCCATTCCTAATGAATAATAAACTTAAAAATAGAATTGATTCTCTAGAAAATACAGAGTTAGAGATTTATTCACATAGATCAGCTGATGTTATTGATCTTATTCTTACTGGAAAGATAGATTTAGGGTTTTGCTATTCTGCTCTTACTCACCCAGACTTAACTCAAAAAAAAATCTACAGCGGCAATCTTATTTTTGTCACCAATAAAAAAAATAATATTAATAAGTTAAGTTATAAAGAAAAAGTTCAATTCTTAAATGATATCCCAGCAATGGGTGCTAAGGCCTTTAAAGGAATTGAGAACTGTGAAAATCATCCTATCTTTAAAAAACTTAATATAAAGCCAACATATAAATATATCGTAGATAGCTATGATCTACAGCTTCCAATACTTTCAGAAAAAAACTCTTGGGCATTCATCCCTGATATATATTTAAATAGTCCTCATTGGAAAAAAATTGAAAAAATAGATCTTGGAGAATTAAAATCTACTGAGTATTCGATTTCGACTGTTTGGAATAAGAATAGAAAACCTCTTGCTCTTTACAAAGAAATTATAGATTACTTTGAAAGAAATTTAAAAAACTTATCAAGTTCTTAATCTTTTAAGACTATACAAATACCAAATTGAACTTAAAGATAATAAACCTCCTATCAGCATCATAAAATTAAAAGGTTCACTCCAAAAAATCAATCCAAACAAGGCAGCAGAGAATGAATGTAGTCCATCAAACAGCACTAACTTATGTCCTTCAATAAACTTTAAGAGCCAATAGAATATCCCATAGCAAAGAACACATGCAACGATTGACACAAAAACTAATGCTCCTAATCCGATAATTGATAAGTTAGACAATTCACCAAATTGTTTAAAATAAAAAATCTGACTTCCCCACATAAATACGGCTGCACTTAGCTGTAACGTAGCCAAATAACAAATCAGGGATTGTTTTGCTTGGTATTTTTTCGAATAAATAAAAGGTAGACCTTCAAAAGCATATGCTCCCAAGATTAAAAGCGTGCTTGAAATAGTCATTGCTAGTCCTGATAACTCTTGCTTTCCCATGACAATAAAGAGTAACCCTGAAATACATAAAAGGGCTGCTTTCCAATATTGAGGATGAACTTTTTCTCTCAAGAGTACAATTGACATAAGTGCAACAATAATCGGACTTCCTGCACTAATTAAGGAGAAATTTACTACTCCCCCCATTTTTAAACCGTAAAGAGTACCAAAGGATGAAAATCCATATCCTAGAACACCTAGAGTAAAGTATTTCATTAAGTTCTTTAATGATGTATCAAATTTCTTTTCTAAAGCAAGAGCAATACAAAGAAAAATAAGTCCTGAAATACTCCAGCGAATAGAGATAAACAACTCAATTGGTATTTCTGATATAACTAGCTTTGATGCACTTGGAGTTAAAGACCATATTATTTGTACTATTGCAGCAAGAATAAAATATTTACCCAAGAGTTTTTCTCCTCTTTATATATCCATGTATTATGGAACTAATCTTAATGAAAGATCTCTTCAAAAAAATCCAGGATTTTCAACTCATACTCACTTTTTAAAAAATTATGCATACTCTCATGTGCAGCTCCCTTCACGATATATATCTTTTTTTCTCCATCTTTGTTTTTAAACATGAGTTGTGTTTCTTCAGGAATGGTATATCTATCTTCAGATCCAGAGATAATAAAGGCGGGAACATTCAAATCTTTTATTCTTACTGCAGGATTTAAATCAGAATTACTTAGGCCTAAACGAATATTTAATTGTTGCAACATCAAAGGAGTAACTAAAGTGCTAAAAGGTCCGACTACAAGTTTTACTCTATTGTTCATCGTTGTATAAATATCTGAATATACAGATTCTAACACTACTCCATTAACTTTATTCATCGACTTAGAAAGTAAAAAAGAAGCGCCTCCCATAGAAGCAGCAATCACTCCAATCTTTTTAGCTCCAATACTTTTAAGGTATTCTATAGAGGCATTCACATCATATCTTTCTTTATATCCAAAAGTTACTTGTTCTCCACTGCTAGCACCATGAGACTGAAAATCTATCATTAATATATTAAAACCGGCCCTAGATAAAAAATCAGCTCGGGAAAACATCACTTGCATAGAGCTGTTAATTCCATGAAGTAAAAGTATATAAGGTTTTTCAAGATTATTTTTTATTAATCTCCCTCTGATTTTCTCACCAGATTCAGAGTTTAGAGTAATATCTATACCTTTTTCGAATTTCTTATAGTCATTGGGTTTACGAGTACTATAAAAAATCTCTGCAAATATATAAATTGATAGGTGACAAAGGAGAAAAATCCCGAGTAATAGTAATGAAATTCTCTTTATAAGCTTAATCATATTCTTATCTTCGATCTCCAATAAGCTTCCCAGAAGTATGCTTTACTCCACACTCTTCAGAAGTTATAGCAAAAATACTCACGTCTTCCCACTGACTATTTAGATACAATCTTCTTTTACTTAGTCCTTCTCTTCTTAATCCTAAAGATTTTGCTAAAGCAATAGATCTTATATTTCGAGGATGAATGCCAGCTTCTAATCGATGTAACTTAACCTTCTGAAAAGCAAAGTCAATTGTCCCGTCGATTAACTCTCTCCCATAGCCTTGTCTCCAGTAAGGATTTAATATTCTATAACCAAGATAAGCATTTTGAAATACACCTCGCGAGATATCCATTAAAGAGGTGAATCCAATGATTTTTTTGTTCTTTTTATCAAAAGCAATTAAATCAATAAATGAGTCATTTTTAATATTTTTCTTTTGAGTTTCAAGGATTTTTTTAAAATTCGATTTACTCAAATCAGTTTTTTTTCTAACTTTTTGATCCCACCTATTCTTCGGAGGACCAAGGTTTAAATATGTTTCTTTCCATACGTTAAAATCAGATGCCTTATAAAGTCGAACATCTAATCTCTTGGTCTTAAACTCATATTTCAAATTAGCTCATCCAATTCTCATCACTTTGAGATTCCCATTTGATAGTCACTTTCTTTAACTGAGACCAAAAATTTAAACTAGGCATCCCAGTAATATCTCCATGACCAAACTTTGAGGCCGCAATCCCACCAAAAGAAAAAGGTTCTCTCGGTACCGGCACACCTATATTAACTCCAACCATCCCTGCTTTAGCACTCGAAATTACTTTTTCAGCAAGTGAGCCTGTTGATGTAAATACTGAACAAGCATTTCCATATTCATTTGAATTCTCAATGATCATTGCACTACTAATTGAGTCACATCTAATAATTGATAAAATAGGACCAAACAATTCCGTAGTAGCTACATATGAATCAGGCTTAACATTATCTAATATAACAGGACCAAACCAATACCCTCCATTGGTTGGACTAGATTTTCCTCTACCATCATATAAAAGATTAGCCCCTTCACTCAGGGCCTTATCAATTGCTGTGTTTAAAAAGCTCACTTGCTCTTTAGAAATGACCGCTCCCATTCCAACACCTAAGTGATGTGAATCAGCACGCTCAACAATTTTATCTAATAAGTGATCAACCTTACCTACAGCTAATAAAACACTTGCGGCCATACATCTTTGACCAGCACAACCTGTAAATGAATCACTAATTCCTCGCCCACTAATATTAGGATCAGCATCTGGTAAAAGAATAATATGATTCTTAGCTCCACCTAGAGCTAGAACTCTTTTATATTTTCTTGAGGCCTGATCATAAACAATTTTTGCAACCTTAGTGGATCCAACAAAGCTTATGGTATTAATATCTGGATGATTAATAATTGCTTCTACCGAAGATTTAGATCCTTGATAAACTGATAAAACTCCAGATGGTAAACCTGCTTCTTTAAAAGCATTAGCAATGCTAATGGCAGTTAAAGGAGTTTTTTCTGAAGGCTTCCAAATATAAGTATTTCCTAAAGTAATGGCTATAGGCATAGTCCACATTGGAACCATGGCCGGGAAGTTAAAAGGAGTAATACTAGCAACAACTCCCATCGCTTCTCTTCTATATTCACAACTCACACCTCGAGAAACTTCCATCTTTGTCATTGAGTCACTATTTTGTAGGCTGGTAGCAAACTCTAGAACCTCTATACCTTTCATCACTTCAGCCTTTGCCTCAGAGAAGATCTTTCCATTTTCTATACAAATTAGATTTGAAATTTTATCTATATCTCTTAATAAAATTGTTCTTAAATTAAACATTATTCTTGTTCGCTCTTTAAGAGGAGTTTGTGACCAAGCCTTAAAAGCAATTTTTGCACTATAAACTATTTGATCTAAATCTTCACTTGTAGATTCATAGCTATGACCAATAGATTCCCCTGTATAAGGTGAACGAATCTCAAATTTATCACCAGATCCTTTCACCCAATTATTATCTAAAAAATTAAGTGCAGGTTGAGGTTGCTTGGAAAATTCTAAGTTATTCATATAGTCTCCTTAAATAAAATGTAGAGTTGAGCTATCAAAAGAAAAACTTATCTTTTGATTCACATCGAAGTTTTGGTTTCCAAAGATAGGAGCAAGTATCGAGATTTCTTCATCCAATACTTTCACCTTAAGATTCCAATTTGCTCCAAGGTAAGTAGAATTTGTAATGACACCGGTATGATTTCCGCTATCATGAATTTTTACAAACTCAGGTCGTGAGATCACTTTGTTTAAATCAATAGAAATTTTATTATTATAATCTACGCCTAAGATATTAACTCTCTCTCCAACTATTTTAGCTGGGATAATATTAGCTTGCCCAACAAAATTAGCTACAAATTCACTTTGTGGCTTTGAATAAATTTCAATTGGAGAGCCAACTTGTTCAATGATCCCATGATTCATGACAACGATTTTATCACTAACGGCCATCGCTTCTTCTTGATCATGAGTTACATACACTACTGTAATTCCAAAATCTTTTTGAATTCTTCTAATTTCTTGCCTCATAGAAATTCTAAGATTGGCATCTAGATTTGAAAGTGGTTCATCAAAGAGCATCACTTCTGGTTCCATCACTATTGCTCTAGCAAGGGCAACTCTTTGTTGTTGTCCTCCTGACATTTGATGAGGATATTTATCTTTATTAGGCGTAAGCCCAGTCATTTCAATGATTCTATTTACTTTTTTAGCAATGGTAGCTTTATCAACACCTTTTTGTTTTAATCCATAACCGATATTTTCAGTCACACTCATATGTGGAAATAAAGCATAAGATTGAAAAACCATAGGAAAATTTCTCTCAAAGACAGCCTTATGAGAAATATCGTTTCCATTAAAATATAAATTTCCTTCACTTGGCCTTTCAAAACCAGCGATGATTCTCAAAAGTGTTGTTTTTCCACATCCACTTGGGCCAAGAAGTGTAAAAAACTCACCATCTGTAATTTCTAGGTTAATATTTTTCAGAGCACTAAAATTTTTTCCATCATCAGTCTTAAACCTCTTATGAAGATCTCTAATTAATAAACTCATATAATTCCTTTTCTAATCTCTTTGTTTTATACCTTTTCGATATATAAAAAACTGCATAATTCCTAAAATACTACCTGCTGTTAAAATTAATAAAACACATATGGCACAAGCTACAGATAAATGACCATTTTCAACTTGTCCTAATAATGAAACGGTTAATAAATTCCAAGAACCTGAAACGACAAAAATGATTGCTGAAATTGCAGTTAAGCAACGAACAAAGCTATAGGCTACACCTGAAAAAAATGCTGGTGCTAATAAAGGTGCAGTAATATCTTTTAATGTAGTAACAGTATTGGCCCCTAAATTCATAGCAGCCTCCTCTATTGCAGGATCAAGTTGTTTTAGACTAGCGATACTTGATCGAATTCCAACAGGCATATTTCTAAAAATAAATAAAATGATAATGATAGCACTAGTTCCAGTTAGTAAAAAAGGTGAATCATTAAAAGCAAGAATATATCCAATACCGACTACTGTACCTGGTACAGCAAAGCTTAGCATGGAAGTGACCTCCATTATATTTTTACCAACAAACTTTTTTCTAACAATTAAATAGGATATCACTAAGGCCATCAAACCTGTTAGAGGTGTAGCCACAGCAGATAAAATGAATGTATCTTTAATATAATTCCAAGAATCTTCTACTCCTGTAAAATAATTTGATAAAGTAAAAGTGTGATCAGCTCCCCAAACCTTTACAAAAGATCCCCAAACAACTGCCCCATAAAAAAGAATAATCATAGACATAGTTACAAAGATCACACTTCCTAAGAAAATATTAGTTATTAGTGAGTGTGATTTGAAAAAACTAGTTGTTGAGCTTTTCCCAGTCAAAGTTACAAATGATTTTTTATCTACATAATACTTTTGAACAAAAAAGGCGATCATCGCTGGCACCAATAAAACCATAGAAATGGTTGCTCCCATTGGAAGATCAAACTCACCTGTAATTTTCAAATATGCTTCTACCGATAACACTTTAAATCCACCTGATAAAACAAGTGGGTTTCCAAAGTCAGCAATTGATTCTATGAATAAAAGCAATAAAGAAGAATAAATCCCAGGCTTTGTTAAGGGAAAAATAACTTCTCTAAAAGTTTTAGAAGGACTTGCTCCCATATTATGAGCGGCATCTTCTAGAACAGGATCAATTGCGGAGAAGACTCCAACAAAAATCAAGAAGGCCGTCGGGAAATAGCTCATTGTCTCAACAAGAAGTAATCCTTTGAATCCATAAATACTAAAACCTTCTCCAAAAATAGGAGTAATTATATTTCTAGTCAAAGTTCCATTTTGACCTAATAAAATAATTGCAGCTAGAGAAATTACAAAAGGAGGAGAAATCATAGGAAATGTTCCGAACATTTTTATAAATCTTTTCCCAACAAACCTTGATCTAGTTACAACATAAGCAAATACATACCCAATAAAAGTCCCAAGCATCGCAACTGATGATGCGAGCATGAGAGTATTCCATAAAGGCTTTAAGTTAAATGAGCTTGAAAAGAACTTGAGATAGTTTTTCAGAGTAAATCCATCATCATAAACACTCATCCAAAAAACTTTAAATAAAGGATAAACAATGAATAAGAATAATAAAATAAAGATCGCTCCCACCAATAAGTAGAGCGGTCTTCTATCATCTATAATTTTTTTCGAGCTAAAAGACTTAGTTAGTAACTGTTGTCTTCCATTGCTCAATAACTCTTGCTTGCTCATTGGCCGCCTTTGATGCATCAAAATCAATTAAATTCACTTCAGATCTTTTAATCATTCCTTCACTTGGAATAATTCCGGGATTTAATGCTACTCTATAGTAATTATTAAACTCAGATTGCCCTTTTGTTGAAGCAAAATAATCTATGAATTTTTTCCCTAAAGCATTATTAGGTCCATTTTTCACTAGGGCCATGGCTCCAACTTCAAAACCAGTTCCTTCATTTGGAAAACTTAAAGTCACAGGATAACCTGCTCCTTTTCCTTTCTTTAAAATGTCATGAGAAAAAGAAATCCCAACTGCAATCTCACCAATTCCAGCTTGAGTAACAGCTGCTGAACCTGACTTATTATAATGATGAATTTGAGAATTCAGATTTTTAATGAAGGCCCAACCTTTCTGCTCCCCCATCATTTGTAAAATTGAAGACACTACAGTGTAAGCAGTTCCAGAAGTATATGGATAGGCCATAGAGACTTTTCCTTTAAATTCTGGTTTTAATAAATCATCCCAAGACCTTGGAGCACTTACTCCTAAATCTTTAATTAATTTATCATTTGTAGCAAAACCAATCGCCCCAAAATAAATTCCAGTCCAATGATAATCTTTGTCTCTTTGATTTGAATCAAGCTCATAACTAACAGCTGGTTTATAAGCTTCTAAAAGTCCTCTTTTAGTAGCTGTAATAAATTCTGGACTAGTCCCACCAAACCAAACTGATACTTGAGGAGAATTTTTCTCTGCTAATAGTCTTGCAAGAGTTTCTCCGGTAGACATTCTAACCCAATTAACTTTGATACCAGTATCTTTTTCAAACTTCTTCACATAGTGAGCAGTTTCTTTAGCATCAACACTACTATAAATGTTGACAGTGTTTTCGTTTGATTTCGAACACGAAAATAAGAAAAGTAAAATTAATAGATATTTCATATTGCTCCTAATTATAAATCATATGTTTTCTAACATATTGTATAAGTTGATCGTATCCACCCAAGAATTGATTAATCGTATATTTACAAGCACCATAGCTTTCTATGTCACTCACATTAATTCCAGTTTCGTCATAAACTTTTCTAAAGTCTTCAAAGTTTTCACTCAAAGTATTTAAAATAGATGGATCAACTGGTTCGTTGATTTTATTTTCTACTTTAAAATCACTCTTATCAAAACGGTTCCACCATTTATAAGGGATAGTCATTAATACGTCTTCTCCATTTAGCTCACTCCACTGCATAGGATTTCTATAAGCAGCACTTAAAAGCCTTGCCTTATAACCACGTTCTTTAAAAATCTTATAAGCTTTTTTGAAAACACTCACCCCCCCCCAATGAGTAACGCTTGGATCAAGTGCCATATTTTTCTCATCCATCTCTTTTCTTAATTGATCATCAATACGACCAACCATAATAGTGATATAAGGAGTTAATTTTGAAGTATCTATTCCACTAGCTTTTGCTCGAACTAATCCTCGCTCAATCGCTTCAGCTGAAGCAATCACTTGAGAGAGAGAAAAACTAACTGTTGCATTCACACAAACACCTTGTGCTGTTAGGTCTTCAAAAGTTTGAATCCCATCTACTGTAGATGGAGCTTTAATTGCAATATTAGGAGCTAGCTTTGATAGCTTTACTCCATGCTCAGTCATCAGAGCTGAGTTTTTATAATATTTAGGATGAACTTGAACTGATAATCTACCTTTCATACCAGATGTTTTTTCAAAAACTGGAAGTAATACTTTTGAAGCTTGAGTACAAACTGTTTCAACTAACTTCCAAGCAATCTCATCTTCAGTGTGATGAGGATGATCACCTATGATTTTTTGTAAAACACTCTTCCATCTAGCTTCATCATTTTTAACAGCATTAAAAACAATTACTGGATTTGATGTTGCTCCACTGGCCCCTTTTAAAACGGCTTCTTCCAATTCCGTGATATTACAGGAATCATTCCACCACTGAGTCCCAACATCATTTGTTTCAATCATTTTCGAATTCATTCTCATCCTTTATTGTAGATTTCTAAAAAAATATTCTCTGGCAATTTTTGCATATTCTAATGGGTTGGCTATCTTTGGGTCTTGTTCCGCTTCAACTACTAACCAGCCCTTGTATTGATCTCTTCTTAATCTTTCAAACAAAGGAAGATAATCCATTCCTCCATCACCCGGAACGGTAAAAATCCCTCTACTCACTGAAGTTTTAAAATCCCAGTGATTCTTCAGCGCAACCTCTCTAACAGATGGTCTTATATTTTTTGTATGGATATGAGTAATTCTATCTTTAAATTCATCATAAATCTCAAGAGGATCACAACCTGCAACCATGAAATGCCCTGTATCTAAAAGTAATTGAAGATGTTTGGTATTATTCATTAAAGATCTAACATGAGTTTTTGTTTGAACCACTGTCCCCATATGATGGTGATAAACAGGTTTCATTCCTTGATCTAGAGAAAAACGTGCTAACCTATCAAGACCTCTATAAAGTTTTTCCCATTCAGTTACTGTCAACCAATCAAATTCACCAAATTCTAATGAAGCTCTAGGTATTCCATGAATAGCACGAGTACATTCAGCTAAGATCACAACACTTGAGCCGGCCTGTTTTAAAAATTTAATATGTTTATCTAAAGACTCAATTTGAGATTCAATACTTTGAGAAACGACAAATGTACTATGCCAACCAGAAATTAATTCTAATTGGTAATTTTTTAAAGTTGAATTTAGAGTTTTAGAATCTTTTGGAAATTTATTTCCTAACTCTGTTCCTTCAAAGCCTGCCTTTTGCATTTGTGATAGACAAGTTTCAAGACTGATATTCCCACCAAGTTCATGAAAATCATCGTTAGACCAATTAATCGGGTGTATTCCTAATTTAATCATTAATAATAAAACCTTTGTTCTTTTTTCTGTTCAATATATTCTTTATACGTTTTCTGAACCTTTTGATCATTTGAGATCTCACTAATAGGAACGTCCCACCAAGAATATCCTTTAAGAGGTGTTGAGGGTTCAACTTCTGTATAAATAAGGCTAGTTCCTTTTTCATTTTTTGCTGCTTTTAAAGCATCCAAAAACTCGCCCTCATTAAAAGCATTAAAAACTTTTGCTCCTAAACTTTGTGCATTCTGAGCAAAGTCTACGCTTAATCTCTCACCATCTAATTCTTTATCAACTTTTCTATATCTAAATTCATTTCCAAAGCTTCTTCCTCCACAACCTCGTTGAAGATTATGAATGCATTGATAACCAAAGTTATTCACTAAAATAATGGTAATCTTTTTATTTTCTTGAATGCTTGTAACGATTTCATGATTAAGCATAAGATAAGACCCGTCACCTAAAACGGCGTAAACCTCCCTATCAGGGTTAGCTAACTTAACTCCTAAGGCGCCAGCTATTTCATAGCCCATACAGGAATATGCGTACTCACTATGATAATCTTTGGCATCTTTTGATCTCCATAATTTATGAAGATCACCTGGTAGGCCTCCAGCAGCATGGACAATAGTAGAGCTCTCATCTGTGAAGTCATTTAACACTCTAATCAATTCACTTTGATGCCATTTATCATCAGCTTTTTTTTGTGGATGAGTTAACTCTTGATATTCGTTTAACCACGCTTCTTTTAGAGATTTTATCTTCCCTTGATACTCACTACTTGTTTCATGACGACTCTGATCAGAATTCATAATAGCAAGTGTTGCTTTTAGATCAGCAGGAATAGAAAAACCACCATGCTTTTTAGCATCCATCTCATTAATATTAATATTTACAAATTTAACATCTAAGTTTTTAAATTGAGTTTTAGAAGCAGTTGTAAAGTCAGAATATCTACATCCAAACCCTAGAACTAAATCAGCATTTTCCGCAATAGAGTTTGCTGCTAAGTTTCCAGTTGTTCCGATAGAACCTAATGCATATTCATGATTTGATTCAAGGCAACCTGTGCCTGCTTGAGTGAAACTACAGCCAATTTTATATTTCTCACAAAACTCTTTAAGCTCACTACTTGCATTAGAGTAATGAACTCCCCCACCAGCAACAATCAAGGGAGATTGTGCTTCACTTAATATTTTTTTTAAGTTTTGTATTTCAAAACTTGTCGGTGGCATTCTTCTTTGAATATATACTCTTTTTTCAAAAAAGCTTATTGGGTATTGGTACTTTTGCGCCTGTACATCTTCAGGTAGACAAATTGTCACAGCTCCCGTTTCAGAAGCATTCATTAAAACTCTCATTGCTTCTGGGAGACTTGTTAAAATTTGCTCTGGTCGATTTATTCTGTCCCAAAATTTAGAAACGGCCTTAAAACAATCATTCACACTAATATCATGACTTAATGGATGTTCTAATTGTTGTAAAACAGGATTAGGGATTCTATTAGCAAAAATATCACTAGGTAATAATAAAACAGGTATTCTATTAGTCGTTGCTGTAGCTGCTCCAGTAATCATATTTGTAGCACCAGGACCAACTGAAGTAGTACAAGCATAAATTTTTGATCGATTTAAACTCTTTGAATAAGCAATAGCACTATGGACCATGGCCTGTTCATTTTTGGCTTGGAAAAATGGAAAATCTCCTTCAGGGTTTTCTGCTATTGCCTGGCCAAGACCAGCAACATTACCGTGACCAAAAATCCCCATTAATCCTGTGACAAACTGAGACTGCACTCCATCAATTTCTATATATTGATTTTTTAAAAACTTAATAATAGCACTGGCGCAAGTCAGCTCAATTGTTTGCATTAAATTCCTTCAAAGTCTTTTGGGATCCATCCTTGATTTTTCTCATCCAAAGTCCATTTATGATCCTCAGTGAATTCAAAACCTGTATATGGATTTCCATCTATATGTCTAACAACCCACAAATAATACATTCCATATCCAGGTGCACTACATTGAGAGTGATCTACATTTCCAGTAATTTTAATTGTATCGAAATGCTTTACTTTATAAACATCTTCACCAAGCTCACCATGCCCATAACCTTGAGGTTCAGTAAATCTATAATGATATATTTCAGGTTGCTCATGATGATGAGGAGGATAAGATGACCATCTACCTGCTAAATTAATAACTTCACCTATAACTAAATTTGATTCTGGTCGATTTGTTTTATCAAAAATTAATCTTACGTTTCTAAGACAAGTATCTTGAACAAGTCCTTTACCACGAAATTCAGGAGAACAATTATCTTCATTAAAAAACATCGGTCCAAATTGCTTTGAATTCGTTGTTCTTGATACGGCCCATTCACAGTCAGATTTTGCAATAAGTTTAACAGAAGTATCTCCACAAACATGAAATGCAATTGGAGCTTCATCAAAGATTGAATCTCGCTTAATTGTTTTTTTCATCCCACCAAATTCGATATCTGCACTTCCACTCATTAAAAGCCAAACACTCTCTTTAGGATGAGTTTCATAATGATCATCTCCAGAGCTTTGTTTAAAGATCCCAAAGTCAATCATCGTATCTAAATCACTATCACCTTCTTTAGTAATAGAGTTATAGCCATTTTTAAAACCTTCTCTATCTTTTTTAATTAAAGGATTCAAATCTGCTCCATTGAAACAGCTCTATTTTCTTTCATTGATAAATTACAAGCAATAGCTAATCGACACGCCTCTAAGCCATCCTCTCCTGTAACACTTGGACTTCTTTGTTCTCTAAGTGAACTTAAAAATTCATTCATCTCATTAATATAAGATTCTCTATACCTTTCAAGAAAGAAAAAAGGTAATGGCTTTCTATTAAGTGACTGTGCCCCCCAATAATCAACAGTGTTTTGCTTTTCATTTCTGGCAAATAAACATCCTTTTTCTCCAAATGCCTCTATTCTTTGATCATATCCATAAAGAGCTTGTCTAGAATTATCGATGATACCTAAAGCACCACTTTTAAATTTTAAAGTAATCATTGCTGAATCTATGTCACCAGCTTGTTTGATTTCATCACTGACAAGGTGAGCACCTTTTGCAAAAACTTCAACAACATCTTCTCCCATAATAAATCTGGCCATATCAAAGTCATGGATAGTCATATCATTAAATAGACCACCGGAGACTTTTATATAACTAACAGGTGGTGGTGATGGATCACGACTTGTAATTTTTAAACTATGAGTCGCACCAATTTTCCCAGCGACTATTTCTTCTCTCAAGCCAGCAAAGTTTCTATCAAACCTTCTGTTAAATCCAATTTGCAAAGTCTTTCCAGAAGCTCTGACTATCTCTAAAGTTTTTTTAATATTTTCTTGATCAAAGTCTATTGGTTTTTCACAAAAGATATGTTTACCAGCAAGAGCAGCTTTTCTAATAAAATTGCTATGAGTATCAGTAGATGAACAAATCATAATCGCTTGAACATCTGAATCATTAAAAACTTCCGTAGCTTCAGATGATACTTTTGAAACTCCAAGAGATTGTCCAAGTTTAGCTGCGTTTTCTTTAAAGGGATCACAAATATGAACAAGCTCAGCTCCATCAATAAATTTAACTAAATTATCAGCGTGTAAGCTCCCTATTCTCCCGGCCCCTAATAAACCTATCTTCATACTACTTCCTTAGTTGTTTCATAAATTTCTAATATCTGACTTTTAAGTTGCTTATTGATTCCAACTCCAACTCCTCCACCAGTAACAGATTTATCAATATCAAATGGATAGAAAAATCCACCAGCTTCTTCGATCATTATACTTGCATGGATAAAGTCCCAAATTTGAAGATGCTCTTCAATGAAAGCGTCATACCTACCCGCAGCTACATAAGCTAGTCCTATAGCACCACTTCCACCTAATCGCAGACTCACCTTATTTTTTATAAGCTCTCCTTTAATTCTATGTAAGTGAGTATTATCAGTTCTATAAGAATGACCAAGACAAACACAACACTCACTTAAACTCTCAACCGAAGAAACTTCTAACCTCTCACCATTTAAAGTTGCACCTTTACCTCGCTGTCCAACAAATAATTCATCAGTGACGGGATTGAAAATTATTCCCCAAGTAACTTTTTTATGTTCGACGAAACTCAAACATATTCCCCACATAGGAATTTTTCTGAGAAAATTCTCCGTTCCATCTAAAGGATCAATAATAAATCCACTCTCACCAAGGCTCCCGCCTGATTCCTCAGCTAAGATAGAATGTCCTGGATAGGAATGAGATAATTTATCTTTAAGAAAGTTTTCTATCTGTTTATCAGCTTGAGATAAATAATCTTGAGTTCCTTTCAAACTCATCTCTGGTTTTTTATAATGCTCTAACGCCATCATTCCGGCTTGCTTAACCCAGTCAATACATTCATTGATATTCACTTGAGTCTTAGCTACAAATTGTGCTGTCATATTTTTTCTCGTTGTATTAGTTGTCACATTAATTCCTTGATAGCTTTCAATGAATCTGTAGAATCTGATTCTGGAAAGTATTCAAAACCAACAAAACCCTGGTAGTTATTATCTTTTAAAATTGAAATGAATTTTTTGAAATCAAACTCACCCCTTGAGTCTGGCCCAGTTCTACCTGGCCAATTGGCCAAATGAATATGGCCTATATACATCATATTCTGAGCGACTTGTTCATAAACATTCTCCCCCATCATTCCCATATGATAAGCATCAAATAAAAGCTTTACTCTTGGTGAGTCTACACCTTTTATAATCTCTATTCCTCTAGAGGTTGAAGCTAAAGAATATCCCGGGTGATCAAGCTTCGTATTTAGTGGTTCAAAAACAAAATTAAAGTTATGTTGATCACCTAGTTTAGCAACCTCTCTTAAGGTTGTAATCGTCTCTTGTCTTTTTTCATCCCATGAAATTTCATTATGCGGATTATCCACTCCACCAGTATTATTCAAAGGATCCATCAAAAGCATTAATGTATCAACACCTACTGATTTTGCTCTTAAAATATTTCTTTCAATCTCTTGAAGATAGCTTACTCGATCATTACTAAGGTAAGTGGTTCCTTCTCTCTGGCCAGAAAAAAGAGCAACCTTTACGGGTAAGCCATCCCTCATCCACTCCCAATCTTTATCCTCAGCGCTCCAAAACTCAATATGAGAAAATCCTAAGCTTTGAAGCTCCTGACATTTATTTTTAAAGTCTTTATTTTGATATAACGGTTCGACACAAATTGAAAAATCCAATTTTTTTACTCCTAATTTAATCCATTAAATTGACGATTCTTGAATGTATTTATTGTATTGAACTCTCTTGGGATGATCAATCAAGATATCTTCACCTTGGAAAGACACTCACAAAAGTGAATATGTATTATTTAGTTAGATGAGTAATATTGGCTAGATTATGAATTTACTCGATAGAAGCAGGAGCTCTACTGTTTTCAAACTGAATATTGCGTCCATTTTTTTGAGCACTATCAACTGCTAATTCAACATTACTCCTACGTCCTTGGACCTCGATGATGGCCTTATCTGAAGTAAGATTAGTAATTCTAAAAACAGCACCAGAGTGATCTTGCTTCATTCTACTTAGAAAATCAGCCACTTCATTAAAATTTGAATACTTTAAGCTTATACGATTTTTCTCATCAAGGTTCACATTTCTTGATAAAACTGCTGTCAAGTTAGAAAATGGGGCTGACGTAAGTGAAAATACAATCTGAGCAAGCCTACTTGGTACTTCTTTTTTCTTTGAAGTAATCGAATGGTTGCCTTCTAAATTATTTCCAAGCTCTATAACCCTATTGGCCTTATTTAGAAAAGTATAATCAATCTTGTAACTAAATTCTAAAACTTCATTTTCATAACTAAGTTTTTTAAGTTTTAAATAGATATTTAACTTAACATCCGTTTCACTTAATTGATCAGAATCTTTCCTCATATCAAAAACTTCAAAGTTATTTTGTTCTGAAATTTTCTTCTTCCAAGAAAAGACAAGCCGTTCAGAAAAATCTCTTTCTATAGATTCAAATTCAGTCCAACTAAGACCACTTAGAGCATAATTAAAATCTATAAAAATTCTCTTACTCGAGCTATCGATTTGAGTATTAGAATATGTTGAAAAACTAAAAAGTATTGCTATATATAAAATAAATCTCATATACTAAAGTTAACACAATTTCCTTTTAGAAGCTCGTTTACCTGACTAACAAGCTTAGGATTAGGACTTACATAATAGTCTTCACTAAGGCTCATTTTCGCTTTGCACTCTCCATCATCAAAGACCAATTCTATAGGCGTAGTGCCTCTAAATGTTTGAAGGATCTTTTTTAATTCCATCATAGACTTTGAGTTTTTCTCTTCAGCTTTAATAGAAATTGACACTTTTTTTACTTTCTCCTGGGTACGTTGTCCCAACTTAAAAACTTGAGTAGGGAAAAATTTTCTTGGATCTTCCGCAAGATTTACAAAGCCTTTAACAATCACAGGATCATCTGTCCCAATTAAAGGTTCAAATTCTGCAAATGTCTTAGGAAAAACAACGCATTCAATCTTTCCAGTTAAATCTTCAAGTTTAGCAAAGCACATCCTATCACCTTTTTTTGTGATTAATGCTTTTTCGATATTCATCATTCCAGCAAGAGTATATTCTCGTTTATCATTGCCTTCTATTTCATTAATTTTACCAATCTCTATAGAAACAAGATCTTTAATTATAGATTTAACTGAATCAAGTGGATGACCTGATACATAAATTCCCATGAGACTTGCTTCATAGTTTAACTTTTCTTTATCATCAAAATCGTCAACATATTTCAGATCAATATTTTCAACGTCTGATTTCATCCCTTCAAATGAATCGAAGAGATTGGATTGTCCATTTTCAATATCTTGTTGTTTTCTAGATGAGAAACTTAAAATCGTTTCTAGATTTTCTAATAAAGTTGCACGATTAGATTTATCACACCGGTCGAAAGCTCCAACTTTAATCAATGATTCTAATACACGCTTATTTAAGTTTTTTGAACTAACTCGTGAGCAAAGATCAATTAGACTCTCAAACGGGCCATTCTCAACTCGCTCTTTTACGATTGCTTCGACAGCTCCCTTACCAACATTTTTAACAGCTCCCATACCAAATCTAATTTTTTCACTACCTATAGTATTAAATAACCACAAGGATTCATTAATATCTGGAGGCAAGATTTCAATTCCATGCTCTTTAGCATCATTAATATAATTAGTGATCTTGTCTTTATTATTTATCTCAGTACCTAAAAGGGCCGCAAAAAATGGAGCTTTATAATAATATTTTAAAAATGCTGTTTGATAAGCAATAACAGCATAAGCAACAGCGTGAGATTTATTAAACCCATACTCAGCAAACTTCGCCATCAAATCAAAAAGCTCTTCGGCTTTTTTTACATCAAAGTTATTTTTAAGAGCACCTTCTTTAAAAATCTCTTTATGCCTATCCATTTCCTTGATTTTTTTCTTACCCATTGCTCGTCTAAGCATATCGGCTTGTCCAAGAGTATAGTTCGCAATGATTCTTGAGATATTCATTACCTGCTCTTGGTAAACAACAATCCCGTAAGTTTCTTTTAAAATATCCTCAAGCTCTTTAAAAGGAAAAGTCATCTCCTTTCTTCCGTGCTTAATTTCAATAAAGTCATCAACCATTCCAGAGCCCAGAGGTCCCGGTCTAAAAAGAGCGTTGATAGCAGTGATATCTTCAATATTATCTGGCTTAATTCTCTTACAAAGATCCTTCATTCCCGAAGACTCTAGTTGGAAAACCCCAGAGGTCTGCCCCGTAGATATATATTCATAAATATTTTTATCTTCAATATCAATTGCTTCAATATCAAAGTTTTCATCATAATCTCTTCTGATTAAATTTACAGCATTTTGAATAACTGTTAGAGTTTTCAGCCCAAGGAAATCAAATTTTACTAACCCAATTTTTTCAGAAAAGTCTTTATCAAACTGAACAACTTGTTCACCTTCTCTTCCTTTGTACAAAGGACAATAATTCACTAAAGGCTCATTAGTAATAATAACCCCTGCAGCATGAATAGAAGCATGTCTTAGGAGTCCTTCGAGCCTTCTGGAGATATCAATAATTCTTTTTATTTTTTTATCTGTATCATAAGCTTCTTGAAACTTTGGTTCTATTTCAAGAGCTCGATCTAGAGTAATGCCCAACTCATCAGGAATTAATTTTGCAAGAGTATCTGATTCTGAATATGGCAATCCAAACACTCGCGCAACATCTCGAATACAAGCTTTAGCTTGAAGTTTACCAAAGGTAATAATTTGCCCAACTCTTTCTTGCCCATATTTTTTTGTTACGTATTCAATAACTTCAGCTCTTCTTTCCTGACAAAAATCTATATCAAAGTCTGGCATAGAAATTCTTTCTGGATTAATAAATCTCTCAAAAAGAAGATTAAAAGGAAGTGGATTGATATTCGTAATATCTAATGAATATGCAACTAATGATCCTGCTCCAGATCCTCGACCAGGCCCGACAGGAATATTTTCTTTCTTAGACCACCTAATAAAATCAGATACAATTAAAAAGTAACCAGAAAATCCAGTACTTTGAATCATTGTGATCTCTTCTTCCAACCTTTCTATATATTTCGGCTTTATTTCAGATTCCCAATTAGGTGCTTGCTTTAGCTTTATAAAATGAGGTCCTTTAAATCTAAGCTCTAACCCTTCTCGAGCTTCCCTAGCAAAGTATTCTTCAGGAGTTTCTTGAGTTTTGATTTCGAAATCAGGAAGATGATAAATCTGTCTACCTTTTTCATCTTTCCACTTAAGTTCAAGATTACATTTATCCGCTATTCTTAAAGTATTATCACAGGCCTCTGCATGATAATCAAAAGCCTTCCTCATATGTTCTGCTGATTTAAAAAAGAATTCATTAGTTGTTAACTTCATTCTTTTCTCATCTAAGAATGTTTTACCTGTTTGAATGCATAATAAAACTTCTTGAGCAGCAGCGTCGTCTCTAGTTAAATAATGAACATCGTTGGTTGCAACCAGAGGAAGAGATAAATCACTAGCATAACTAATGAGTTTCTTATTAACCTCTACTTGTTCTTCTATTCCATTTTCTTGTATCTCAAGGTAAAAATCATCCTTAAATATTTCTCTATATTTTAAGATTGCATCATGAGCTCTCTCATCATTTCCAGTAAATAAGTTATAAGCAACTTCGCCTTTTAAACAAGCCGTTGTTGCTACTAATCCTTCAGAGAATTCTTTTAATAATTCCAGATCAGCCCTTGGTTTATAATAGAAGCCTTCAAGGTAGGCCCTAGATAAAAGCTTACATAAATTTCTATATCCAGTTAGATTTTTAGCAATCAATACAAGGTGATGAATTTGAAATTTACTCTCTTCAGCATCTTGAGAATCTAAAACTACTGATCTTCTAGCTACCTTACGATCAAAGCGAGAACCTGGTGTAAAATAAATCTCACTCCCAATGAGAGGTTTTATTCCACTGGCCTTTGCTTGGGTATAAAAATCAATGGCCCCAAACATATTCCCGTGATCAGTACTAGCAACTGCTGGCATTCCAAACTCTTGGGCCTGTTTAAAGAGATCTTTTAATCTAAGAGCACCATCAAGCAGTGAATATTGAGTATGCAAATGAAGATGAACAAAGCTGTCTGAATGGCTATTTAAATAACTCAAAAATTATAATCTCCGATAGAGATATCATAATGGATGAGTAATATTATTCAGTATAGGAAAAAATACTTGAATCTTTTGACAGAGAGATTTTATTTAGACAGTTCTAATTGTTTTTTATTTACTTGGCTGAGCTAGCGATGCCTCGTGCTTTTTTAGAGCCTTTCTTAGCCACGTATTTTGTTGTTGGAAGAAGTCCAGAAATAGTAATCTTATCCTTAACTCCAACTCCCATATAGCTCAAACCATCTTTTTTCTTATCAAAACGGAAATCTTTAAGAACAACATCCATATCAAAAGAAACTTTGCTTCCTTTCTTTTTAAACTTAAAAGGGATTTTTTTCTTAACTCCACGTATTTCTACTATAGCAACTCCCTTACCTTTAGCTCCCATTGCTTTATGAATGACAATCTTAGGGTGAGATTTAATATTTAATCTTTTATATAAATGAGAATCTCTTAAACCAATTCCAGTTTTTAATTCTTTGGCCTTTACATACATATTTTTAGCAAAGAACTTAGATCCCATTGTTTTTACTATTCCATTATGAATTTTTGCTTTTGCTTCAAAAGATCCTGCTGGACTCAATCCAATGTGGACTTTAACATCTGTAGCCATTGCTATAGAACTTAAAAAACATAACCCTAAAATTAATTTTTTCATTTACCTTACTCCCACTCTATTGTTCCTGGAGGTTTAGATGTTATGTCGTACACAACCCTTGTAATCCCAGAAACTTCATTAGTTATTCTAGAAGATATCTTATCTAGAACTTCATAGGGTACATGCGACCAAGTCGCTGTCATCCCATCCCTACTACCTACTATTCTAACACATATTACCTCTTCGTACGCTCTAGCGTCTCCTTTAACTCCTACAGTCTTTTGTGGAATATGAACAGTTAGCGACTGCCAACATTTATTGTAATATTCACTCCTAACTAATTCTTCTAGCAATATTTGATCACTTTTTTGAACCTGCTCGATTTTAATGGCATCTATGGCACCAAGAATTCTAATTCCTAGTCCTGGACCTGGAAAAGGATGCCTATACAGCCAAGACTTATCTAAATCTAAAAAAGTCCCAATTCTTCTTACTTCATCTTTAAATAAGCTCTTTAATGGTTCCAATAATTTAAGATTCATCTTCTCTGGCAGTCCACCAACATTATGATGAGACTTAATGGTTACTGACTTACCACCTTTTTTATGAGGGCTATGAGATTCTATAATATCTGGATAAAGTGTTCCTTGTAATAAATAGGTGAATTTGATGTTCTTAGTTCGTTCAAACTCTTTCACTTTTTGGTCAAAAACTTCGATGAAAGTCGTACCTATTATCTTTCTTTTCTTTTCTGGGTCACTAATACCAGCCAACTTATTTAAAAAAGTCTCTTTTGCATCAATTGTTTCAATATTTAAATAAGACTCTCTTTTTAAAAGTTCTATATGTTTGTAATCTTGAGGACGTAAAAGACCATGATCTACAAAGAAGCAATAAAGTTTATCACCAAGTTTTTTATGAGCAATACTTGCTGCGACCAGTGAATCAACTCCTCCTGAGAATGCACATAAAACAAATTCATCACCAATATTTTCTACTTCTCTTATACAAGTCTCATAGATCTCTTCATTTTTCCAATTCTCCTCAAGTCCAATTTCTTCCACAAAGTGAAGTAGAATCTCTTTTCCTTTAACAGTATGAATGACTTCAGGATGAAATTGTAATCCCCAAAAATTTTGATTTTGATGTTTAATTCCAGCGATGAGATTGTTTTCACTTTTTAAAAACACTTCAAAATTATCCGGACAAACTGCGACATGATCACTATGGCTCATCCATGCAATAAATTTTTCTCCAATATTAAAAGTATTATTCAAATCACGAATCTTACTTTTTCCATACTCTCCAATAATGCCTTTATTAACAACTCCTCCAAAATGTTGAGCCATTAATTGCATACCATAACAAAGTCCAAGAACAGGAATATCGCTAGAAAAGTATAATGAGTAATCAGTGGAATCTTCAAACACTGACTGAGGGCTACCTGATAAAATTAATAATTCAGGCTTAGTCTTTTTTAAAAGTTCAAAGGATTGGTCTATAGTTAAAATCTCTGATTTAAAGCCTAGCTCTCTATAAATTCTCGCTATTAATTGTGTATATTGAGAACCAAAATCAACTATCCAAATTTGTGCATTCAATTTCCAAAACCACCTAATGCTTGATCTGCAAGCAAATGAAAATGAGTATAAAAGACACTTTGTCCTCCACTTACTCCTTGGTTTGTTACTATCCTATAACCTGACTTATCTAGACCTTTTTCTTGAGCATAATTAGCAATCGCTTGAAAGGTTTCTAAAACTTGTTCAGGTTCATCCATCACCATTTCTGAAAGGTTCTTTGTCTTTTTTAATTTATGAATAAACAGAATGTGAGTTTTTGCTTGAGGAGAAATATCGTTAAATGCCAAAACCTTTTCATTTTCAAATACTATATCAGCTGAAATTTCTTTGTTTAAAATTTTTTCGAAGATTGTAACTTCGTCACTCACAATCTTGCCTCACTACTTGAGCGTACTCTTTGTATAGAACACCCAAGCTGGGAAAGTTTATCTTCAAAACAATCATATCCTCTATCTAAATGATAAACTCTTCTAATCTGAGTTTCACCTTCAGCAACCATAGAAGCTAATACTAAAGCAGCACTTGCTCTTAAGTCTGTACACATCACTGGAGCTGCTTTTAGCTTTTTGCCTCCAATGATAACTGCAGTCTGATCATTTAATCTAATATCTGCGCCCATTCTATTCAACTCTGCAACATGCATAAATCTATTTTCAAAAATTTCTTCAGATATAATCGAAGTGTCAGAGATCATAGTTGCTAATGCCATAAATTGGGCCTGAACATCAGTCGGAAAATAAGGATAAGGCATAGTTCTTAAATTAAAACCTGATAATTCTTTATTTCGAGGCAATACTTCAACGGCATTTTCATAAACCTTTAGATTTGCATGACTCATTTTTAAGGCGTTTAAAACTGATCGAATATGACCTGTTACTAAATCCTTAATAACGATATTTGAATTCGTCATCACCCCAGCAATAATTAATGTAGAGGCTTCAATTCTATCCGCAATAGGTGTATAGCTAATCTCTTCATTAGCACTATCTTGATCAATTCCTTGAATAGATATTCTCTCAGTTCCTAAACCTTCTATTTTTAAATTTTTAAAAGCAGCTAATAGAAAATTTCCTAAGTCTTCGATCTCAGGTTCCCTAGCAGCATTATGAATAATTGTTTCACCTTCAGCAAAAACAGCGGCCATTAATAAATTTTCAGTTGCTCCTACTGATGGAAAAGATAAGTTTATTTCAGTACCTTTTAAACGAGTTGCTTTTGCATGAATATATCCAGACTCAACTATTATCTCAGCACCCATTTTTTCAAGGCCTAGAATATGTAGATCAACTGGCCTTGTTCCAATAGCACATCCTCCAGGAAGAGAAACTTTAGCTTCGCCAAAGCGAGTTAATAGAGGTCCAAGAACTAAAATAGAGGCCCTCATTTTTCGAACTAAGTCATAAGCAGCATAAGTATTATTAATACCAGAGGTATCAATATAATCTCCATCAACCTTTACCCCAAAACTCATTAAGAGTTCTTTGATAGTCTTTACATCTCTTAAGTTTGGTAAGTTCGTAATCGCAATAGGATTTTTACAAAGAAGTGTTGCTGCTATTATTGGCAAACTTGAATTCTTTGCTTTCGATACATTTACTGATCCTTCTAACCTAGCAGGACCTTGAATTTTAAAACTATCCATAATCATACTATATGAAAATTTTTAAACTTTAAGAAGCCCCTAAGTTCTGATAAACCCTAAAAATGCGTAAAGTACTACAATTAGACTCAAAAAATTTGAAAAATCTACATAGCTTGAGAGCAGAAGTCTTAAGGCCTGGCCTACCTATTAAAAGTTCCTATTATTCGGAAGATACGCACCAAAGTACCATACATTTAGCCTTCAAGGCCTCTGATAATCAGCTATGCTCTATTGCAACTTTTATCAAAGAATCATCTCCCCTTTTTGCTGAAGAGCATCAATATAGATTGAGAGGAATGGCCACTGCCAAAGATCACAGAAAGCGAGGCCTAGGAAGCTCTTTACTCCATGAAGCCTTCAATATTCTGAAAGAAAAAGAAGTTAATATCCTATGGTGCAATGCCAGAGTCCTGGCCATAAGCTTTTATAAGAAATTAGGGTTTGAGACCATTGGAGAGCAATTTGATATCCCCAGAATAGGTCCTCACTTTGTTATGAAGAAACTACTCTAAATTTAACATTTGTTAAGGATAAAAATTCATATCTTCTCTAGAACTATCCCAGGAGATAATTATGAATATTTCAGAGAGTTCTTTTTCTACCAGTTTGCCTTATTCGCCAAGAGTGAATATTTCAACTATTGAATTTAAAGAAAATCAAAAGCTATTTGTCGTCAGAGATGATGTCCTACCAGGAGGAACAAAACAAAGGGCCATTATTCCTTATCTCCAAGCACTTCATAAAAAAGGATTTAATCACTTTATTTACCTTAGTCACTTTTGTGGCTTTGCTCAGATCTCTCTTGCCCACGGATGTAAAGTACTGGGATTAAAATGTACTATTTTTACAACTAATGACTTAAATCAAAAACTTCATTCAAATTCTAAGATTGCTCAAGAATATGGAGCTAATATTCAAGTTTGTGCTTCACTTGATCAAGCAGAATACGAAGCAAAAGAGTTTATGGATACAAACCTAAGAAACCATTTAATCCCTATAGGATTTAATGATGAAATTTTTATAAACTTACTAGCTGAGAAGATACATGAACAATGGGACTTTATTCAGAGTAAATTTCTCGTAAGTGAGGTTTGGCTTCCATTCGGATCAGGAGCATTAGTCAAAGCTTTCAAAAAAGTTATACCAGAGTTTATTAAGGTACATGTTATTGATTTAAATATTCTTGATTCTTATGATCCCAAAGTAGTAGAGATCAAAAATGATAAAAGAGTGACTTACCATAAATCAGAATTAGCATTTCATGAAGTTTCAAAAAAACCACCACCAATTCCGGCAAATGATTATTATGATGCTAAAGTTTGGGAGCACATAAAATTACAATCAGATCAAAATGCACTCTGGTGGAATGTAGCTAAATAGGAATCTTTTTAATTAGTCTACTTGCTTATTTTTCTCATCAACCATAACAAGCAAAGGTGTATAAGAATCAGCTTGGTCCTCGTCTATAGAATGATATCCAATAATAATTACTTTATCTCCAATCTCAGCTTTTCTTGCAGCTGCTCCATTAAGACAAATCTCGCCATCTTTTCCTTTAATGATATAAGTAGATAGTCTTTCACCATTATTGACGTTAACAATATCGACCTTCTGGTTTAACCTCAGTCCTGCAGCTTTATAAAGTTTCGGGTCAATTGATACCGAACCTTCATAATTTAAATTTGCATCAGTCACAGTTGCTCTATGAATCTTTCCTCTTAACATTTCTAAGCTTGCCATTTTTTTCCTTTAAACATTTTTAGATATAAAACTTAATAATCCCTTTAATACCAAATCAGAAACAATCTCATCAAAAACTTTTTCTCCTTTAAACATTGAAGAAAAACCACCTGTTCCTATAATAATCGCTTCACCTTTAAAAACTTCCTCTTTATATTTATTAGCTAATTCTTTAATCAAACCAAGTTGAGAAAAATAAATTCCTGATTGAATAGATTCAATAGTCGTTTGTCCCAAGCAATTTTCAGGTTTAATAATTTCCACTGATGGTAACATCGCAGTTTTTTCTTCTAATACTTCCATAGAAATTCTAGGCCCTGGAGCTATCGCTCCACCAAGGTATTCATTCTTGTCATTTACAAGACAAAAAGTAGTCGCGGTTCCAAGATCAACTAAAATTTTATTTTTATTGGGAAATAAAACATTAGCTCCCATTGCATTGGCGATTCTATCAGCACCAACTTCAAGCGGATTTTTATATTTAATTTTAAGCCCTGTTTTCATTCCAGGTCCCAAAGTTATAGGCTCAATATCTAAATATTTCCTCACTGCATTTTTTAAAGAATGTATAACTGATGGAACAACTGAACAAAACCCTACAGCGGTAATGCTTTTGGGATCTAATTTCTGTTCTCTCAAGATGTTCCCAAGAAAAAGGGCCAACTCATCACTTGATAATCCCTCAACTCCTTTTTTACGAAAAGAAAAAAGAAACTTATCTCCATCATAAGCTCCGCCAAACATTTGAGTATTTCCAACATCTAAACAAAGAATCATCGCTGCTTCTCCCATATTTTTAATAAATTTTTTGCCATAGCTACTTTACTCTCAAAAATGCACAACATCTTTTGAGCATCAAATATTCTTCCCATATGCGTCTTGTCAGTGATCCCAGATAAATCATTATGGATCACATAGTCTACAAATTCACCTCGAAATAGTTTTTGTATTGCATGTTGAGCTTCTATCTCATTTGCATTGCTTGTTAGTTTAAAGCCAACAACTTTAATTTCTTTATTTCTTGAATATTCTTTTAATAATTGAATCAATTTCGGATTTTTTCTGAATTTCAATTCAAATTCATTCCCAGATGGGATCTTGTCAAACTCTTTAACCTTATACTCTTTTCCATTCACCACAACTTCACTAGGAGTATAATCACTAATAGCTGCACACATAATGACTAAGTCAAAGTTTGATTCTCCTAACGTTTTTTGAATTTTCTCTTGAAGGTCTTTAAAATTTGAAAAACTCTCACTTCTACTATTTTCTAAAAAAAGTGAGTTTATTCCATAAAGTTGCGATACAACATATCCTTGCTCACTAAAAAATTCTGCTAAAAACCGACCAGTTTTCCCACTGCTAATATTAGAGACAAACCTAATATTATCTATTGACTCTCTAGTTGGTCCCGAGACGATTAATATTTTTTTCATTAATCATTTTCTCCATTATTTCAAAAGGTTCAATCAATCTTCCTTTGCCTTGATCTCCACAAGCAACAACTCCTTCATTAGGTCCTAAAAATTCTGCTCCCCAAGACTGTAATTTCGAAATATTTTCCTGAGTTGCCGGGTTTGCATACATTGAAGGGTTCATTGATGGAGCAATCCATAGAGGCTTCTTATAATTTAGTGCCAATAAAGTTGCACTGGCTAAACAATCCGCTCTTCCATTTGCGACTCTAGCAATAAAGTCTGCACTAGCTGGATAAACTAAAAACAAGTCATAATTTCTTGTTAGATAGATATGGTCCATCATTTTTGATCTATCAAATAATTTACTAAGAGGTGCTCTATCAGTCATTGCTTCAACCAATGCTTCACCTATAAATTTTTTTGAATTTTTCGTCATTACTACATCACAGTAAATTGATTTTTTCTTGAAAGTAGAAAGTAAATCAATTGCTTTATATACTGAAACTGATCCAGTCATTATTAATAAGACTCTTTTATAAGCTGACATTATCAATTAACCTCACTTTTTCTATCTCAACAGCACCAAACCTTCGGCCCATCCAAGATTTAATATACTCTACATTAAAACCCTGCTCTTCTAAAGTTGCTCGAGCATGCTCATCACTTGGTGATTCTAATAAACTTTTATAAATTAGAGAGGCCCTCTGCCTCGCTTCATCACTCAGTCTATTATTTCTAGAGCTCATTGCTAATCCAGATTTTTCTCTAATCGTTTTGAGAGCAATAATATTTATATCTAGAAAAAAATCTTCTACCATATTTTTAATAAGAATATATTGCTGGAAGTCTTTTTCTCCAAAGTAAGCATTTTTCGGGTTTACTATATTTAATAATTTCATCACTACTGTTAAGACACCTTCATAATGGCCAGGTCTAAACTCACCTTCTAGGATCGATGATGTTCTTTCTTCGCAAATCTTATAATTATAGCCATTTGGATAAATCGCTTCATTACTAGGAGTAAAGACTATATCTACATCAAGACTATCTAAGGTCTTAAGATCATCACTTAATGATCCTGGATAAGTAGCTAAATCAGATTCATTATTAAATTGAGTTGGATTTAAAAAAATTGAAACTACACTCATTTCATTATTTTTAATACTCTCTTTTATTAAACTTAAGTGTCCTTCATGGAGTCCACCAAGGGTCGGAACAAATCCAATTGTTCTAGGACTGATTGCCTCTCTTAAACTTTTAAACTCTTCTACGGACTTAATGATTTTCATTTAAAGCTCTCATCAAGACTCGGAAATTTCTCTTCATTGACTTCCAAAACATAAGAATTAATTCCCTCAATAACATTTGTGTTTAGACTAGAGAAATCTCTTACAAACTTAAATTTCTCTCCACTCAAACCTAGCAGATCATGCAAGACTAAAACTTGTCCATCAACATCTACTCCAGCTCCAATGCCAATAATAGGTATACTTACTTTCTCTTGGATTTGTTTTGCTAAAGAGTTTGGAACACATTCAAGAACAATAGAAAATACGCCAAGATCTTCTAATAGTAATGCTTGGTGAACAATCTCTTCAAAGCTCTCCTTATCTCTTCCTTGAACTTTAAATCCGCCAAGTGATTGATAGTACTGAGGAGTCAATCCTAAGTGTCCCATCACAGGGATACCGGATTGAACTAAAGAAGAAATTACTTTCTCTTGTCCTATCACTCCTTCAACTTTTATACCTGAACATCCTGCACTCATTAATTCATGTGCAACATCCATAGCATAAGAGATACCTTTTCTAGTTGATAAGAAGGGCATATCAGAAATAATAATTTTATCAGGGCACCCTTTCTTAACAGCTTCAGTATGAAGTTTCATCATCTGTGTAGTTACACTTAAAGTATTTTCATGACCATAGACGACCATCCCAAGACTATCTCCAACTAAAATACAATCAATCTCAGTTTGACTAATAAGCTTAGCAAAAGTGTAATCATAGCAGGTCACCATCGACAGTTTCTTCTCACCTTTTTTAAAATTCTTAACGTATTTCATCAAACTCCTCTCTTCTAAAGTCTTTAAAAGCTTTAAGTATGTTTTGTAAATTTTTGTTATTTTTTAAAATGATTTCATAATCCTGCACTAATTCACTCTCCATCCTTTCTAAAGGACCTGTAAAGTTACTCTTAGAATCTAAGATCTCTGTAGTAGTTCTTTTTAAATATTCTCTAAGGTGATCTGAGTCTCCAAACTTTTCTTGGAACTGCCCTTTCACAAACTCCCATAAATATTTAGAAAAGTTCCCGCTCATCACGCAAAGAAAATGATAATAAATCTTATCTTCTGGCGAAATTTCTATTAATGGATTTTTAAGACCTGGAAAGTTTTTATGAAATTCATTCTTCTTAAAATCAATTCCAAAGCTCATCGACTGCAAAGTCTTCAAGTCTAATATTTCATCTTTAGGAAAACTCATCAAAGGATGCATACCAAAAATTTCTTCAGAGTAATAACTTCCAGAAAAGTGAAAACATTTTTTTGACTTAAGACAAGGGTATTGTTCAAAGATATTTTTTAATGAAGATGTAGAGATAGCCAAAAGTACAACATCAGCTTTCTTAGTAACTTCAGATAATTCATTACCACAATTTTTAAACCAAGACAGAACATCAATTTTTAATGAAGAAAAATAAAAGGAAATGTTTTGGGCCAGTGCCCCGTTGCCAACAATTAAATATTTCATAAACCTAGTACCTGTCATATTGATCAAGTCTGTCTCCAGTTTACTAGATAGAAGAATCAAATGATAGAAGTCTTTATTTTTTATTTAACTCAACTCAAAATAAACTTACACCTGCACGAATTGTCATCGTAAATCTATGACAATCCATCTTAGGATCTTACATTTGACGAATTTATAGAATTGGGTGATTTTTAATAAGCTTTAAATAAATTCAAAGGAGAAATTATGAAGTTATTTTTAATTTTATTACTAAGTGTCACTACAAGTTTTGCAGGGTTTAAAATGGGTAAATACACAGGTGTAGATAAGTCTGGAAGTGATTGTGAAATTACTTTTCATATTACTAGTTACACAAATGGAATTAAAAATCCGATCAACGAAGAAATCTATGCTTCTATCCCAGGACATAGAGAACTTTTTGTTTTAACTCATATGCCTTCACTAGATAGTTTTACTGGAGCCATTACAGTAGAGAAAAGTTTTCTTAAAGATTTCAAAGGAACTTACGATGGAGCACTTGCTTTAAGTGTTGAGCTTATTGATGGATATGTTTCTCATGGGCCTACTGCTTTTTCTTACATCCAACATAATTGGAAGAGTAAAACATCAAAATCAAAAATTTGTACTAATCTACAATTAGTTGATTAATTTTTATATTTTAACGAGAGGGAGAGCTCAAATTGAGCGACTTCCTCTTGGCTTATCTCTGGACATCTTGCACTAATTTTCAAACTCTTATTCGACCGAACATTTGGATTTTCAATAACTTCTTTAACAAATTTCTTTATCTCTTGATTTTGATCACAATAAAAATGTGTCGCACTCATAGCTCGTTTGGAAAAATTTGCTTTTAAGTCTTTAAAGGAAAGATGAACATCCTTACCGGATTCTTTAATATATTTCATTGCTACTATCCCACCAGCAAGATCGGCTCCAATACACATCGCTCCGAAATACATGCTTTTTAAATGATTCCTAGTACGCCAATTAAGAGGAATCTTAATTTCTGTCGTATTATCATCTAATTTAATAATTTTAGGAGAAACAAAGAAAATCAAGGGGACTTTAAAGAGTCCAAAAGACTTTAATATGAGATTATTCACAAAGTATCGTTTTACTCTTTAATTTGAATTTTCTTAATAACATTTTGATCATACATTACTCTGAATTTAATTTCGTTTCCATTGCTTTCAAGACAATTAGATCCCTGGTAATGCATGTCAGACATAGTATCTACAGTATACTCCTCATCACCTGGTCCAGAGTAGTTATTAAGTTTTCTTACAAACTCAGTGCAATCGGCAGTTTTCTTATCAGATAATAACTGAAGAGTATCTAGACTAAGTTGACGACCAAAGAAACTTTTAATTAGTGAGGGTTGATTATGTTGGGCACTCTTATCATTGGCTGGATCCAATCTAAACAGCTCAGATTCAGAATTTTCATTATACTTAAAATTAATAAAATATTTCCCTTTGCTTAAAAATCTAAAAAGAAAAAATGGTTTAGAAACTGAAATTTCAAACCCTAAAAGAGTGGACGATTTAGAAGAGCAATAATACTTCTTTGACTTTTTTTGTGTACAAAGCATGTCATAGTCTCTTTTGATAAACTCTACGATATTCTCAAATAAGTACTGCTCAGAAGTAGCAAAGCTTGAAGACATTAAAAACATAGATAGTAATGCAATTCTCATCATTTAATCCTTTATAGTATTATTTATTTAGTACAACTTTAGGTAGGATTAAACAAGTTTGAATATGAAGGTGTGTCTATCTCTTCACATGACGCATATTGGCAGCGAGTTCTTTTTTTCTAATTCTAATATTCTCAGGCGTTATTTCTACCCACTCATCATCATCAATCCAATCTATGGCCCAATCAAGAGTCCTATTCTTAATAGGAGGAAGAATAATATTCACATCTTTTCCAGCAGTTCTCATACTACTAAGATGCTTCTCTCTACAGCAATTTACATTTAAATCGTTCTGTCGTGTATGCTCACCAATGACCATCCCTTCATAGACAGCTTCCCCTGGCTTTAAAAATTGTTTCCCAGAGCTTAGAAGATTAAAAAGTGCATAGGGAGTCGTTTTCCCTTTTCTATCTGATATAAGAGCACCATTGGCCCTTGCTAGCATTTTTCCCATATGAGGTCGGTACTCAAGAAAGTATGAGCTCATCAAACCCTCACCTCTTGTAAGAGTAAGAAACTGAGATCGCAATCCGATTAATCCTCTCGATGGAATAATAAATTCAACTTTAGCTCGTCCTTCTCCATAAGGCGTCATGGCAGACATAGTTCCTTTTCTAGTGGCCATCTTTTCAGTGACTGCTCCAGTACAATCTTCCGGAATATCAACAACTACATTTTCAAATGGTTCACTAAGTACACCATCAATTTCTTTAGTAATGACACTTGGTCTAGAAACCATTAACTCAAAACCTTTTCTTCGAATTTCTTCAAAAACAATAGCAAGTTGAAGCTCGCCTCTTCCTTTTAAAATAAAAACTTTAGGGTCTTCTGTTTCTTCATATTTAAGTGCTACATTATGTCTACAAGCTTCTTGTAAAAACTCTTCAAGCTTTCTACTTGTTAAATACTCTCCTTCTTGACCAGCAAGAGGTGAAGTATTAACCGAACAACTAATAGAAACTGTTGGTGGTTCAATTTCAATTCTAGGAAGTGGCGTTTCTAAAGTAGGAACACAGACAGTATCTCCAATTTGAGCAATGTCTATTCCAGAGATACTAATAATCTCTCCAGCATAAGCTTCCTCAACCATAACCTGCTCAAGGCCTTTATAAATTTGGATATTAGCAACTCTGAAATTTTTCTCTTTATCTTTAGTCATGATCTTAACAGGTTGATTCTTAGTGACTTTTCCTTCTTCAATCCGACCTATCATCAAAGTTCCTAAATATGACGAATAAGATAAATTCGTAACTAAAAATTTAAAATCACCTTCTGTATCCACCTTTGGCAAAGGATAATAATCACCTGTAAAGAGATCTAAAAGAGTATTTAAAGATCCTTCCCTAGCAGCTGGGTCTTTACTGGCATAACCATCACGTCCTGATCCATATAAAAATGGAATATCAATATCATAATCATCCATTCCACTTTGATCGATAAGATCTAAAATTAAATCTTCAACTTCATCTTTTACTTCAGCATGCCGCTCATCATGTCTATCAATTTTATTAATCATAACGGCAATTTTTAATCTACGCTCTAATGCTTTTTGTAAAACGTATCTTGTCTGAGGAAGCGGTCCTTCAGCTGCATCAACAAGTAATAATATTCCATCAACCATCATTAAAGATCGCTCAACCTCTCCACCAAAGTCGGCGTGCCCTGGAGTATCGACGATATTTAATTTTGTATCATTCCATTCAATTGAGCAGTTCTTAGCAGTAATAGTAATCCCTCTTTCTTTTTCAAGATCTCCAGAATCCATCACTCGTTCAGTAGTTTCAGCTCCTTCTCTATAAATTCCAGACTGCTTGAAGATTTCATCGATAAGAGTAGTTTTTCCATGGTCAACGTGGGCCACGATTGCAATATTTTTAATAGGTTTCATGAGATTTACTCTACAGGAGGAATTAGAAAGACTAAAGATATTCTTTTACAAGATCTATTGTTATTTTTTGAAATTTGAAACTATCAAGTAAATATAATTGATCTTCTTTGTAGATAAATCCTACATAATGATCTTTTAAATAAATTAGACGACAAGACTTTAGATTCTCTTGAGAAAGGTCAAAGGTTTTTAATTTCTCACCTAAGTTTTGGGCCAAAAGATTAGCCGTAAAGTCGCTATTGGTATTTATGCCATTATCAACCAAAGCATTATTAATGAGTCCTACGCTCTCTTGTTGGAAATCTCTAATCTCTAACCCGAGAGTCTTGATCGTGTGTCCATAAGGACAGTGCAAACAAGCGCTTTTACAACACCTTTTTCTATCCAGTAATGCTTGAGCACTCATTGGCTTAAATTCATCCATATAAGAAATTTAGTCTTTATATTTGATTAGGTAAATTCCTACGACTTTAGACTGAGTGCGTCATTACAGAAATACTCTTTGTTTCTCGATAGTTTTAGAAATCTTAGGAACTAATAAAATTGTGAATAAACAAAAAACTATTCCTAGCCCAAGACTCACATTACTAAGTCCATAACGATCAAATAATAATCCCACTATTGGTCCAACACAAATATAAGCAATTCTTAACAAAAAACTATTTAAAGAATTTACAGAAGCTCGCATCTTATCTGGTACTCTTGAATTAATAGCATCAATAAAGATAACTTGAGTTAAACCTCTCGAAATAGCAAACATAAGTGCAAAGACAATTGCCCATTGATCATTAAAAAAATACATGCATAAATATCCAAGAACAGGACCAAAGGAGATTATGTACAAACAAATTGTTGAACCAAGATTTTCTTCAATGTTAATTGCTAACTTAGTAAAGGCCGCAGCTGTAAATTGATAAATGGCCCATAAGATTCCAAAATACACAATAGCAACTCCAAGTTGTTCCCAATATTTTTGAAACATCCAGGCTGCAAAGTAAGTAGCATGACACCATACAATCCAATTAATCACTGTTAATTTCAAGAGATGATCTTTTTTAAAAACTTGTTGATAAATTTCTTTAAAGTTTTTTAAATGACCTTGTTTATCCATTCTCTCAATCTCTGGTTCTTGTAAAGTTAAACTCACTATAAAGGGTAGCCATCCAAGAATTATTTGAGCTGCTATCATCGTTTGAAAAGAAATGGCTGCAAGATACCCTCCTACTATAGATCCAATCGCTGCACTTATTTGAATCATAAACCTCATTTGGCTTAAAGCCTTCTTTTTTTTGATTTCCGGATTATTTTTAGTTTTAATAGAATCATAAAGTATAGCTAGGTCAATTCCAGAAATCATACTCATTGCTATCCCTAAAAAAATTTCAAATAAAACTAGATCCCAAAAGCCCTGTGCAAAATATAAAAACGTGAGGCCAACACCATCAAATAAAGTTCCAAGAATTAAAGTATTTTTCCTTCCAAATAAATCAGCAATATATCCAGAAGGCATTTCTAAGATAGCAATGGTTCCACCAAATACAGCTTGTAAAATAAAAATATCTCCAAAGCTTAAACCTTTAGATTGGAAAAACGGGACTGAAACGGCCATCATAAAAAACATTGAGCGCAAGGATCTTAAAGCAATCAGTTTGGGTATATTCTTCATTAATCTAAAAACAAAGATCTCTCATCAACGCTAGGAAGCCTACAAGTCTCTCTTTTTCCAAAAAGTTTGTAGCGATACTTTGAGATTAGCCTATAAAATGAGTTTGAAATGACATTGGGAGTATAATGAATAATGTTCCCTGAGATTTTATGAATTCCACCCAGGCTAATTAAAATTTGAGCAACAGCTTCTGATTCTTTATAAATAGATCCTTCATTATAAAAAATAATAGATTTTAACTCTTTAACGTCTTTAGCATTTAAGAGTTTCTTAGCACTTTCACCTTGAAGAGATGAATACTTTAAAATCTTTTTACGATCTAGCTTTATTAATGAATCCACACTGAAATTACAAAGTGAACAAACACCATCAAAAAAAACAATTTTATCCATTAAAAACTATATACCCTTTAAGATAGTCTCCTTCAGGAAATCCTTTCAGTAAAGGACAATCCCTTCCAGTAAATAATTCTTTTTCAATTTTTAATCCCCTAGGTAAAGATCTTTTAAACTTTGATCTAGATATTTTATGAGTATTTAAAAACATAATTAATCTTCCTTGAGGGCTCAACATATTCATAAGAGTATTAAGGTTTTCTTTATAAAAGCTAATAGCTGATTGAGACTTTTTCTTATTACTCGAAAAGCTTGGAGGGTCACAAATAATAAGATCAAATAATTGATCATTATTTTTTAAAAACTTATCAACTGGCTTTACAACACTTGTGTGTTTATCTTCATCAAAGCTATTGAGTTGGATATTGCTTTCAAGAATAGACATAAACTTTGAAGAGATATCAACTGAAGTTACCTCAAGAGCGTTTTTTAAGCCTAATAAAGAAAAGGCTCCTGTATAAGAAAAAAGATTTAAAACATTTTTAGATTTACTATAATAGGGAAATAGTTTTTTTCTAATCGAGCTCATATCTGTATAGATCCCTACATCATGATAATCTTCTAAAAAAACATTATACTTAATCCCAAACTCATCAATAATGAGATTACTATTAGTTTCACCCCACACTTTCTTAGGAGTAACCTTAACCGATCCGTATAAGCGGCTTTGTTTATAAATGGACTTAATCTCTTTGAATCGCCTTTTAATAAAATCAACAATAATACCTATATGCTTATTCCAAAAATAGGCCTGATATTGAATTAAGATAACATCCCCTAGTTTCAAGACATACATTCCTGGCAAAGAGTCCACTTCACCAAAACACAAGAATACATTTTCTCTATCAACAATCTCACTTCGCTTAAGGATTGCTTCTGATAATCGAAACTCTATATCCATGTCAAAAGGAATATCTGATTTTCCCCAATATCTTGCTTTAATCTTAGGGTGAGTAGGATCATTAATAAAAATATCATTTAATGGCACGATTTCTAAAAGATCAGCATTTTTACTAAACTCAGCTGAATGCTCATCAAGAGTGATCCAAGGATGGCCTGCTCGACAGTTTTTTAAACTTGTTGGATGGATAACTTCTACTATACTTTTCTTCACTATTTGGGGTATAGCAAAAGCATCATTACTATGAAAGAAAATATTTTTGAGTATATAATTTTTAATAAGCCATTTGGGGTTATCTCGCAATTTAGCTCTGATACTCATAAAACTCTCAATTCATTTAACTTGCCTCCCAAAGTCTATCCAGTAGGAAGACTAGATAAAGACTCAGAAGGTCTCTTATTATTATCTAATGATGGAAAGTTCATAGAGGACTTTCTCCTTCATCATGAAAGATCTTATTGGGTTCAGGTTGATAATATACCTACTGAATCAGATCTTGATAAATTAAGAAAAGGAGTCATGATCAAAACTGGAATGACTAAACCATGTCAAGTCCAATTAATAAATGAACCCCAATTATGGACGAGAGATCCTCCCATAAGACAGAGAAAATCTATCCCTACTTCATGGTTAGAAATAACTTTAAAAGAAGGAAAGAATAGGCAGGTTCGAAAAATGACAGCAGCAATAGGATTTCCAACATTAAGACTGGTTCGATGTCGTGTTGGAAAAATAAGTTTATCAAAAATTAAAATCGATCCTGGTAAATGGATTGCTATCAAAAAATCTGAAATTATTTAAAAAAGCCTCTTGATAACAAGAGGCCTATTTTTAATAAGAATTATGTAAACTATTACTTATTTAGCATGCTTTTAACCATTCCAATAACGGCCATTAAACCACCGCCACCAACTCCACCAGCAGCTACATTTCCTAAGATTGAAGTAAGATCCATTCCTGTTTCAGGTCCAACTCCCATTCCTAATAATCCTAAAACTTGACTACCAATACCACCACCTAGTAAACCAGCGATGATATTTCCAACAGTTCCAAGACTAAGCTTAGGTGACATCTTACCAGCAAGAAGACCACCGCCTCCTCCAGTTAAGTAAGGTAAAATCATTTGTAAAATTTCCATTAGACACTCCTTTGTGTTTTCTTTAATGCTAGAAAGTAAAAATACAAAACGCAAAGACCTAAGCGCGTATGTCAAAAAGTAAACATCTTTCTGTCAGGAATCTTCATTCTAAAGAAAGAAAATAAGTCTTTCCATAGAAACAAGACGTCACATTAGTCACTTCTTAATTTTCTTATCAGTTATTTTTGAATTCCATGCTTGGAGTTAGAATTAAATTGATTACCATTAGAGATATTATAAGGAGTACATAGTTCAATATGCCACTTCCATTGTTCACCAGTTTTTGAAGTGAGATGATTTACAAGATCATTTCCATCTGTAAAGTTTTTCTGAGTTGCAAGTGGATGAATAGGCGTTAAATCAAATTCTTTAGTAAAGTCAATATCTTCACATCCCAAGTTATACCCATGAATATTTTGAATTGGAAGTGAGTTTCCTGCAATTGATCTTGAACTGCCACTAAAGGTTAATTCGTTATTATAAGTCAGATGATCCTGAACTTTAATTCCACTCAAATGATCAACACCCTTATATAATTCCCATGAATTAATTGGATCATTCGGATCATTTATATGTAAATAGTATTCTTGATCAAAGTCTCCTCCACATGAACTCTTTAAATTTATAGTCATATTTTGTCTCAAAAATCCTCTTCTCTTCAAATCATAAGCTGTTATCTCACTCAAAGATTCAATTCTATTACCTAAGTTAATAAATCTTGACACTAAACCTCCTGCTCCGATAAAGAGAGGGCATGTCCCTAAAGGATCTGTCGGAGGAACATAGGAACTAAAGTCAAGTATCATTCTCTTGTTAACATCATCAAAACTTAAATAAGACTTTATAAAATCAAACTTTACAGCTCTAATTGAAGGCTCGTCACTTCCACATGCTCCCTCTTGAAAATTAAAATAAAGTCTAACATTATCAGTGCTCAAAAAACTAGCCGTAAGGGTTTGCATGCGTGATTTCATAGAGTTATAAAATGAGAGTGAAGTAAAATCCCATTGAACGATCTTACTTCCAGGTGAAGACTCCTGTGCTGTTATTGGACTATTAGGGCTTGCTAAATCTATACATGATACTTCTGTTGCTTGAGCAAAAGAAGTACATGCTCCAGGCCTATAGTAGAAAGTTTTATGAGAATATTGATATACCCATTCCGCAGGTCCAGTATGTCCAAAGTTTATATCTGGAGAAACACAGCCAAGATTTACTTTATCTCCAATGTCTTGTGTATAAGCGTTTTCTTTGAAAGACGTATTAAGAATTTGAAACACCCCATTATTTCGATCGTAATCAACTCTCCTTGAAGTGTATGGGGAAGTCGTATGAAACGTTACTCGATTATTACCTTCGTCTACAATCCTATCTATAGCTAAGTCTCTTTTAGGAATTGTAGACCCGCATGTTCTAGTCGGACAACAGCCTAAGCCAAAAGTCCAGATTGTATGATTAGAAGGTGTACTTTCGGGTATAACCTCAACACTAAGCTCTTCAACACCAGTGACATAATTAAATGGAATTGAATGTTGTACAGCACTTGTGCCGGTTGCAACAAAACCAGAGTCAAAAATATTTTCCCCATTATAACTAATTAAAATTTTATCCTTACTAAATTGAGTTGCCCAATATAAATCAATATTACTCATTGCTGAACTGACAGGAATTTTATAACTTGGATTTGCTCCTGGCCCACTTGATTCTCCATTATATGATTGATTTAAAAAGTTCGTACAAATATCAAATGACTCAATGACCATTTCATTTTCACAACGACAATTTTCATTCATACTTTTAACATTATAAGTACCAGGTAAAAGTGGGATAGTCTGTCCAAGTGAATAATGCTCACTTACTTGATAAAATCTCCCCTTAGCATATTGGGCTACCAATTCATTCTCAGAATTATAAATACTAGAAATAAAATCACCATTATGAGTAGGATTAGATGTCATATTATTAAACTTTAAAGTTCGTTCAGATTCTTCAAAATCTAAGTTACAACTTTGACACATTGGTAAACCAATTTTAACTTCTTGATCGATACGGTGAAGTGCAGTAAGAGTACAATCAGATTCATCAAATACCCAATCTTTCTCGGTAACATTCTCAACATACATTTCTAACTCCGAATTATTAGAAAATCGATGCTCAATGGATCCACCAAATTCAGACATATCAAAAGTTCTATTTGAGTAATCAATCGGACAAGTTGAGTTTTGATTAAGATCTTTATTGTAAAAATTTAGAGTACCAGTATCTGTATTTAATAACAAAGAAGTTTTTTTAGCAATGCAACTTGAGAAACCAAGAAGTATAATTAGTTTACATCCCTTCCAAAATAAAAAATTATTTTTATTCATTCCTTAAATCCTCCAAGGACTTAATTATAGTACATTGGAGCTTTTCTTTAATAATTCAACTCTTTTTTGGTCAATTTTTTAGTTTAAAGCAATTATTACAAGAAAAGTGGTCAGAAAAAATCTTTAAATAAAAAACAAGGCTATTTCTTAGACTTTTTATCTTTCTTAGACTTTTTATCTTTTTTGGACTTTTTATCTTTTTTGGACTTTTTATCTTTTTTGGACTTCTTATCTTTTTTGGACTTTTTATCTTTTTTGGACTTCTTATCTTTTTTGGACTTCTTATCTTTTTTTGCTTTTGATTTCTTCTCTCCAAATAGCCCAGTACTTTTTTTACCATTTGGATTTTTTCTACAATGTCCTTTTACTGAAGCACCATCTTTTCTTGTATATGCACTAACCCAATAACATCTATCATCACTTTCACAAACTCTATTAGTTAGGCCTTTACATTCAAATGAATAACTACTAAATGAAAAAAAACTGATCAATATTATAAATTTCATCACAATCCTCCAGAGTTAAAAATATTTTTAAATCGTACTCTCTTAATCAATTATAACCTTCTTATTGGCTCTTTCTAGTTTTTACTAATGGTTGACATGAGTGACAACTTAACTAATTTCCACACTTAGCTCTAATTGAAGCACATTAGAAAATTTTATTTATTTAATGGACTTGATTCTTAGAAAATCGATATTATCTTATTAATGAAAATGCTTTCACAATTTAAGGAGTAAGCAATGTTTACATGGACTAAAAGAATTTCTTTTTTCTTGATCACAAATTTTGCGATCATGATTACACTTTCTATATTTTTAAAACTCACAGGCCTTGATGTAGTTTTGGCACAATTTTTTGGTGGTGGATATATCGGCATGTTTGGGATGTGTCTCGTTTACGGGATGATTTTTTCTTTCATGAGTTTGTGGATGAGTAAAGGATCTGCCAAGCGAGCTTATAAAATTAAAATTTTAGAAGAGCATGATTCTAGTCATGACAATTTAGTAATGAGAGTTCATAGCTTCGCTAAAAGTGCTGGATTAGAAAAAATGCCTGAGGTCGGTGTTTATGAAAGTAAACAAATGAATGCATTTGCCACAGGTCCAAGTAAAAATAATTCCTTGGTTGCTGTATCAACGGGCTTAATGGCCAATATGAATCAAGATGAAGTTGATGGAGTCCTTGCTCATGAGGTTGCTCATATTGCTAATGGTGACATGGTTACAATGACTCTTATTCAAGGTGTTATGAATGCCTTTGTAATGTTTATTGCTCAAATTATCACTCAAATTATTATGAGTGCAATGAGAGGTGATAATAATAACAATAGATCAAGAGGAGGACTTGGTGGAGGCGGCATGTTTGGCTATATGATTTATATGGCAGTTCAATCGGCCTTAGGATTTTTTGCCATGTTTGTTATTTCATATTTTTCAAGGAGACGAGAATTTAGTGCTGATGCTGGAGCTGCGAAATTAGCTGGAAGTCATAAAATGGTCGCTGCTCTCAAAGCTCTTCAAAGACAATTTGATATGATTAAACCAGAATCAAATGATAAATTTCAAACGATGAAGATTAGTTCTAAGAACGGGATAATGGCAATGATGAGTACTCATCCACCATTAGAGAAGAGAATTCAAGCATTACAAGGATATTAATCTATAAAAAAAGTTATTGGACCATCAACTGAAAAGGGTTGCAATTGCTCCTGTAATTTTTTAAATTCTTGATTCAATATGAACTCATAAGGACCTTGTAAGATAGCATTGGCCTCTATCTGGCTTATTTCTTTACTTTCCTGAAAATTTTGTGTTCTTGAAGTACTAGTAAAGCTCTCCAACCAAAATCCAAGAATCTTCCTTGATTCACTTATCAAGTCATTATAAGAACAAGTATCAAAGCCACATGAATACCTATTAAAAATTCTAGAATAATTCTTCTTCGAAATTTCTTCAATTGCAATTTGATTTCCATAAAACTCAAAACCTAAATACTCACGATTACTCTCTTTACTCCAATAGACATTAAACTTTTCTCTATCATAATATATCCAAACCTTTTCTCCATTTTGGGGTTTTGGAAATTTAAACTCTAATAAATTTTTAATTAATAATGGTTCATTTAGTTGAGTTTTTAAAACAACATAACTATTACTAGCAAAGTCTTCACCATTGAAATTTAGATACTTACTAGTATAAAAAATATAACTATCCCATTTCCCGCTGCGAGTATGGGTAATAGAAAGTGTTGAATCTAATCTAAGTCCATTCTCACTATCTTCTTCAAAAAATAAAATAGTATTTTCTTCTTTCCTAATAATATATTTATTAGACTTTTCTTGATATGCGTTCCTTATATCATTTAAAAACCTAAGTATTGGCGTTCTATAATCATAAGTCTGGCCAGACCATTGTCCGTAAATATTGAAGGATACTATTAATAAAATATATTTCATTATTCTGATCGATTATCTATAATCTGAAGTTTTCCATTCTGATAATCTTGAATAAGCTGTAACACTTGAACTCTTAATAATTGAATTTGATCAGGAGTTCCCTGCTCTAGTCTTCTGCGAATTAATTGTAAGTCCTCTAGGAACTTATTGTTCCCAACAGGTTTGGCAATTTCTGTTTGAGGAAAGCGACGTTGGAAATCTTTTAAAACTCTTGAATAAATAGACTTATTTGTTTCACTTATTAAGGAACCATAACTTTTATTAAATTCTAAAAGAGGTATTTCTTCTGCACCTTTAAAATATCTTTCTCCCTTAACACTTAAATCAAAGGCCTTAAAACCAAATCGATAATTGTAGCCCTCAAAGGAAGTAGAAAAAGGAGAGAATTGATATGTAAAGAGATCAGTCTTTCTTAAAGATAGAAGAAAAACTTCTCCATTAATAGAGACAATTTCTTTCCCAGCATTTTTTTTATATCTTAGAATCTGTGAATTTCCTTGAAGAGTTAATGTATAAGAAGTAATTGGTTCATTTATATAATCAAGATTTCCTGTCAATATTGCTTTGATATCATTTGTGGCTACTTTATCTGGAGCTAAAGTAACCTCTTCACTATACATCGCAATATTATTACACCCTAGATACTCTATTAAAAAGGTAGATTCATTTTTTACATAATTAATAGAAGCAACTTTTACATTTCTTGCAACTTGAGATCTATGACATCTTACTCTTTTAGAAGATATAAAATCAAAACTCCCAGGTGAATTTTGAAGTATAAAATTTGTAAACAAGTCATTATTTTTTTGAGTAATAATTGAGCGAACGTCTCCTATAAACTCATTAATCTTGGGAATATTCTGGCCTTGAGCAAAAACATTTAAGCAAAGAGTAAAAACGATTATAAACTTCATTTTCTTCTAAAGCTTTCATCTAAGGAAGTATTCACATTATAAATCATCTTAATCTTCTTCTTACACGTTTTTTGTCCCCTGAGTTTCAGCTTTAGCTTTTTTTCAATCATACTTTTCCCATTCATATGTAACTCAGGTACTATTGTCGCAATTTTCATAGGGCTACTTACTATATGCTGTAGTTGAGGAGTTCTTTTTTGATCAAAAAATTCAATTTCTAAAAAATTTTTATAATTTTTTTTCGACAATGATTTTTTATCAAATTGTACCAATAAGTCAGATTTTCCAAATAGATCTTTAACTGTAAAAAATTTAATATTTTGAAATACTTCATCACAAGATATTTCTTCTGGTAATAAGCTATAGTCGCTTTTTGATATATCTATAAACTGATCTGAGAAAACTAATTTACTTTCATCTTCTTTAGTTACAGTCATTAATACTGTTAACTTTAATTTCCCTTGAGTGATTTTCTTGTTTTTATATAGAAGCCCACTACTTTTCATCAATTCATTATCATGTAAGGTCACACTAATTAATTCTTTAGGAGTACCTAGTTCTAAAACCATTCTTTCAGGTCGTCTTGTAATACTAGGCAGTTTAAATGGATCATTAGGATCTTCCATCGTCCATTCAAGAGACATATGAGGAACCATCACCTTATTATCTTGTCCTGCCAAGGTCTCAACTTTTCCAGAAAGTGTAAATCCAACATTTTTCTCAATTGCTTCTAATGCTGACACCCCAGGTGGAACAATATATCTTGTAAAAGTATAATCAGTAGTAAAGCGTTCATGTTCAGCAACGATTGTCTTAAGGGAATCTTCTTTTCTTATAAGACTCTTCCCCCTGGCTGCACCTATCATTCCTGAAAATCTACTGAGAGAATTAAAAAAACTAAGACCCAATGAACTACTTGCAATTCCTGTCACTGTATTTAATAAAGAGTATCCATTCCCTACATAGTCAGTAATTTTTTTCCCATCAGAATCGACAGGTTGTAAATTTCTACTTATTGACTCTAAACCTAGAGAGAAATCTCTTTGCTCCTTCTCTCCCATAATAACGAAATCAAATTTCACTCTAAAATTATCAAGACGATTAAGTTCATTTTGAACATCATAACGTTTTAATAAAACTTCAATTTCATCGGCAACATCCTTAGATCTAACAATTATATTGACAACATTATTGCCTCTGCTTGTATTAATCGTTCCATTGGAAATTGCATCTAAAAAATATTCTCTTTTAATCTCTTTAATTCTATTAGCAACCAAAGTATCAATGGTATTTCTAACTTGATAGTTGCACTCCCAAACCTTTGGAATCACCTCCACAAAACAAGCCGCGTGAGTAGTAATGTTGATAACAAATAATGATAATAGGGAAAACTTTTTAATCATTGTGACCTCTGGTGGTAAGAATTAGCTTGATGAACGTTTATAGCAAAATTTTATTTAGAAATCATGATGCAGCACACCTAAATAGACTCGCTAAAAAAGAAAAGATAAACTTAAATCATATAAATAAGGAGTATTCATGAAATTAATGACTTTAATAGTTTTATCACTTTCTTTCACAATATTTGCCAAGGATGGAAGAGATTTAAATAGAAAGCTTAAATATGCTGAATATCAAAAACTTCAGGCCCAAGCTGATAAAGAAAGTGCAGAAAAAAGAAAGGCCCTCTTAATTAAACAAGAACAATTCATTAAAGATATAGAAACAAAAACAAAAACAAAAAAAGAACAAATATATAAAAGCATAGAATCCAAAAAACTAAGAGAAGAACAAACCTTTAAAGACAAACAAGCAAATGCTCAACTGACTTATGAGAAGGATAAAGAATATGCTCTTAAAAAAAGAGATGTTAAATTTCTTATTAATGCAGTTGAGAGAAGAGATAATATTATCAAAAATGCACAATTAACAAGAGATGATTATATTAAAAGACATGATCAAAAACTAAAAGAAGAAATAGAAATGCTAGGCAAGCAAGAAAAACTCGCTCTTAAACAATTAAATGCTTCAAAATTTACAAAAGATGAAATTAATCAAATGATTAAGGCTGAGTCTGACAAATTACTTGAAATGGAAATTCAAAGAGCAAAAATGTTAGAAAAAAAGTAAGTTATTCTTTTCTTTCAAATTCAGCTTCAACAATATTTTCATCTCTATAATTAGATGATTGGTTTCCACTAGTGGAGAATCCTCTTGTTTTCATGACTTTAATGGTTCCGTTTTTGATCGCTTTAGCAAAATAAATTTGAGCTAGTTGAACTAACCCAAAACGAGTAATTGGAAAAACAAAACTAAACCCAAGTACATCTGTAAAGAAACCTGGAGTTACTAATAAAAGACCCCCAGCAAAGATAAAAACTCCATGAATTAATTCATTTGTTGGCATTTTTCCGCTTGCAATTTTTCCTTGGACGCTAGACATAATAGATCGACCCTGACTTTTTGCTAAAATTGCTCCAACAACACCCGTTGCAAGGATAATAAAAATTGTATTCAAAGTTCCAATTTGTGATCCAACTGAAATAAGTAAATAGAGCTCAAGAGCTGGAACTACTGTAAATAAAAAAAGCAATACTAAAAACATTAAATGCTCATCCTTAAAAGTCGATCTCGACCAGTTAAATCTTTTATACACTCAATAGTATTAAAACCCAATTTTCTAGCAAGCTCAGCTAAGTTATCTAAATTAAATTCATGCCCTTCCATTAATAGCCATCCATTTTTATTTAAAGACCTTTTAGCTCCTAAAAAAAACTCTTTAAACCAAGAGTCATATTCAGAATCTTCTAAAAAGAGAGCTATATCAGGTTCATACTTGATCACACTAGGATGAACAGAATTTTTCTGAGAATTTTTAATATAAGGAGGATTGGAAATGATCAAATCAAAGCTTTGATCAATTTTTTCAAATTTATCACTTAATATGAACTTAACTGGAAATTCTTTTAAATTAATCTTTGCAACATCTATTGCATCTTGAGATATATCGCTCAAGACTAAGTTTTTAGGAGATTTACTTTCGATTAAATAGGCCTTACTAATTGCTCCACTGCCACACCCTACTTCTAAAACATCATGAGCTTGAATATTGAGAGCTTGTTCTACTAAAATTTCAGTTTCAAATCTTGGAATCAAGACCCTCTCGTCTACATAAACATCTGTATTAAAAAAATAAGCACTCTTATTAATATACTCAAGAGGACGAGCACTCTTTAATTCTGTTTCAAACTCAATGAAGCTTCCATTAAACTTTTCAAATTCTTGTGTTAGTCTTTTTAAATTAATTCCAGGATAATCTTCTCCAAGCGTAGGGAGAAGATCTTTAAGCTTCTGATTCACCTTGAAGAAGCATAGCTTGGTTATGAGTAATGAGGGCCTCTACAACTGCTCCCATATCACCTTCAATAATTTTATCTAAACTATAGAGTGTTAATCCTATTCTATGGTCAGTGAGTCTTCCTTGAGGAAAATTATAAGTTCTAATCCTCTCACTTCTATCTCCAGTACCAACCATTCCTTTTCTCTCTGCAGCTTCTTTTTCTTGAGCTTCTCGAACCATTTTATCATAGATTCTAGCACTTAGAATCTTTAATGCCTTGGCCTTATTTTTAATTTGTGATTTTTCATCTTGAATAGCAACAACGGTATTAGTAGGGAGATGAGTTACCCGAACAGCTGAATCAGTTGTATTTACTGATTGCCCTCCATTTCCTCCGGCCCTATAAACATCTACTCTTACATCATTCATATTTAGTTCAAACTCAACATCATCAGCCTCTGGCAAGACAGCAACAGTGATTGTGGAAGTATGCACTCTACCCTGTGATTCAGTTTTTGGAACTCGTTGAACTCTATGAACACCCGATTCATATTTCATTCGCGAATAAACCTGCTCACCTTTTACAGTAATAATAACTTCTTTTATACCTTCATCACTTTCACTCACAGAGATCATTTCAAACTTAAAACCAACTTCCTTAAAATAGTTTTGATACATTCTCAGGACATCAGCCACAAAGATCGATGCCTCATTTCCACCAGCACCGGCCCTAATTTCGATCATGACATCTTTATCATCAAGTGGGTCCTTAGGAAGCAATAAGACTTTTAAATGCTCTTCAAGCTCTGTAAGTTTTGCTTCTCCAAGATTTAACTCTTCTCGAGCCATCTCTTTTAACTCGGGATCAGATTCATTTACCAGCATATCTTTAGCATCAACGACATTTTGCTTTGTATCTTTATATTCTTTAAAAGTATTAACTATAGGCTCAAGTGCTGACCTTTCACTTGAAATTTTTTTAAACTCAGCTTGTCTATCATAAATAGTTGGATCGGCTAACTTTTGAGTTAACTCTTGATGACGAATGACGACTGCTTCGAGTTTATCGAACATCTTAAATTCCTTATGAAGACATTGAGTCTAGGAACTCACCATTTGTTTTCGTTTTCTCGATTCGACTCTTAATGAATTCCATCGAATCAATTGTATTCATTGGATGTAGAACTCTTCTTAAAACAACAAGTCTTTGAAGTGCACTATCTTCAATTAACAGATCTTCTTTTCTTGTAGATGATTTATTAATATCAAGACATGGAAAAATTCTCTTCTCCATTAGCTTTCTATCTAATTGTATTTCTGAGTTACCAGTTCCTTTGAATTCCTCAAAGATGACTTCATCCATTCTTGAACCTGTATCAATAAGTGAAGTTGCAATAATAGTTAATGATCCACCACCTTCAATATTTCTTGCAGCTCCAAAAAATCTTTTTGGTTTATGAAGAGCATTTGAATCAACACCACCAGATAAAATCTTTCCAGAAGGTGGAACAACTGTATTATAAGCTCTTGCCAGTCTAGTAATGGAATCTAAAAGAACAACAACATCATTACCTGCTTCTACTTGTCTTTTTGCTTTTGCTAAAATCATCTCAGCGACTTGAACGTGTCTACTGGCAGGCTCATCAAATGTAGAGGAAACAACCTCTGCTTTAACGTTTCGTCTCATATCTGTAACTTCTTCTGGTCTCTCATCAATAAGAAGAACAATTAACTTCGCATCTGGATGATTATGAGAAATAGAGTTAGCGATATCTTGTAATAAAACAGTCTTACCAGCTTTGGGTGGTGCAACGATTAAGCATCTTTGACCAAAACCTTGCGGGACAAAAAGATCAATAATTCGAGTTGAATAACTCGTTGGCAGTGCTTCTAAACTAATTTTTTCTTCAGGATATAGAGGAATTAAATTATCAAAAAGCACCAATTTCTTATGATCTTCCGGAGTATTATCGTTAATTGTATTTAACTTTAAAAGAGCGAAGTATCTCTCAGCATCTTTGGGAGGTCTAATTGATCCAGCAAGTGAATCACCTTTTCTCAAACCAAACTTTCTAATTTGACTTGGACTTACATAAATATCATCAGCACCTGGAAGGTAGTTATAACCAGGAGATCTCAAAAAACCAAAACCATCTGGAAGAATTTCTAAAACTCCTGCTCCAAAAATTTCTTGTTTCTTTTTTGCTTCAGCTTTTAAAAGAGCAAAAATAACTTCATGCTTTTTCATACTAGCATGGTTATCCACTCCGGCTTTTGCTGCCATTGTGCTTAATTTTTTCATGTCCATTTTTCTAAGGTCAGTTAAATGCATTCTTTTTTCTCCTGAGTTTTAACCTGAATGTAATATTTTGATTATTTTTGTTATTTTCGAGATGGGATCTATACTTTTATTCTCCAAAGTGTAAATAGTTATTAAATTTTGGAACTCTGATAGCTCGTTCCTGTTAATATTTAGATCAAGATCATAATTCCATTTTCGCTATGATAATGTCAAGAAGAGTTGATAAATAGAGTGATATTCGGGTAGAAATATCCTTATGAAGCACTATTTAGCTATTGACTATGGTGAAAAATTCATCGGCTTGGCCCAATTTCGTGCTGGGAGTGACCCTTTTGTTCTATGTATGGAAAGAATCCAAAATCATGGCAGAGAGAGTGTTTTTTATCAGCTTAAATCAATTGTAGAAATAGAGGGTATAACAGATATTATTGTTGGAGTTCCCTATTTATTAGATGGTGGAGCAACTTCTACTTCAAAAAAAATGATCGACTTCGCGAATCAATTAATTCAGTTTTTTCAATTAGAAAACATGACCCTTGAGATCCATCAACAAGATGAAACTCTCAGTACCTTTCAAGCTCAAGAAGTTATGAAAAACTCTCCACAGTATAATTTTCGAGTTGATATGAAAAAAATAGATTCTGTTTCTGCTAAAATCATCTTAGAAGATTTTCTTGGCCAAAAAAGCTAAATTTAATTAGCCTTGTTATATGAAAAAACTTCTTTCTCTATGTGTCTTCTTGGGTGTTTTTGCTCTAATTGGTGGATATTTTTGGGTTCAAAATGAATTATCTTATTCTTATCAAGGTCCAGAAATAACTTTTAAAATTAACAATGGTGACAGTTTTCCTAAGATTAACCAAAATCTTTATAAGCAAGGTATCATTTCTAATCGAAGAGTCTTTCATCAATATACAAAATATAAAAAATTGTTGAGTAAATTTAAAAGTGGTAATTATTTAATAAAAGATGGAATGAACCTTGATTCTCTTCTTGCAATGTTTGTTTCTGGTGATTCTATTAAGAATCTCGTGACTATTCCTGAAGGAAAAAACCTTTATGAAATTGCAGACATCTTAAGTAATAAAAAATTTCTAAAAGATAAGAAAACTTTTATAAAGCTGGCAAAAAGCCAAGAATATGCCAAAGAATTGGGGATAGATGGAATCAACCTTGAAGGTTACCTTTTTCCAGATACTTATAATTTTGAAGAAGATGAAACCCCACAATCACTCCTAAGAAAAATGACTAGTCACTTTAAATCTCAAACTAAAAATTTAGACTTAACCTCGACGTTCCTAAGTGCCAAAGAAGTTATTACTCTAGCTTCTGTCGTTGAGAAAGAAACTGGAGCTAAATTTGAAAGAAAAATAATTGCAGGAGTATTTTTTAATAGACTAAAAAAAAGGATGAAGCTCCAATCAGATCCAACTATTATTTACGGTATGTGGGAGAGGTATGATGGGAATATTAGACGAAAAGATATACGTGCTCCAAGCAAGTATAATACTTATACTATTAAGGCACTTCCTATAGGACCTATTGCAAATCCAGGTATTGATGCTATTAAAGCTGTACTCGATCCCGACTCCCATGATTTTCTTTATTTTGTTAGTAAGAATAATGGAACTCATAAATTTAGTAAGACTTTAAAAGAGCACAATCAAGCAGTGAGAACCTGGCAATTAACGAAGAAAAACAAACAAGGTAGAAGCTGGAGAGATTTAAAACAGTAAATTATTGGCACACAGGGAAATTTTTTATTTTTTCTTTCTTCAAGATTCTTCTATTCCCATAAATATCATAATGACTAAGTGTTAGCTCTACATCAGAGACTCCCAACTTCTTAACTTTCTTTGAATTAAATTTAACAAAGTAAATATATTTCTCTCTTTCAATTGTAGCAGCATTGACTATAAACCTATTGGTCACCTGAGGAAAAACAATATGTTTGTTTAACTCTACTTCATATGAAAATTTCTTTTTCATATCTTCTGGCCATTGATCCACCCTATGAAAACACTGCTCCTTAGGAGTAACTTCATAGCTAAGTCCTACATTATTAACAACTATGTTCCACTTAACATATTGGTCATTAGCATAATACTTCTCTTGAACGGCAGAGATTCTTTTTGAATACAACTGCTCATCACTAATCTTAAAGTCTAAGAAGTAGGCCCTTTTTGATCTAACTTTTTCAAAATTATAGTCAACGAAGCATTCATTGTGCGGGCTAGGATTTAAGTAATCCCAACACGAGAAATTCATCCATGAACCATTTGCTGAAATTAAAGTATCATCAAAAATGATTTCTTGAGAACTTCTTAAGCTTCGCAATAAAGACTTGGAAACTGGATGATAATAAAACCCTAAAATTCTTTCTCCATTAACTAAAATAGCTCCTAAGAGTTCTCTTTTATTTAAGTTCTCATTAGGACAGTTCACTGAAATGTTAGGAGAAAACCTAGAATTTGATAAAGGATTGATATAAGCATTGGCTATTGCAGTACAAGTAGTTGTTTTTAATTTTAGACTGTTTTCTTTTTCTCCCAATTCGTAATAGTAAAGGTTGTAATCAATATTAAATTGAAATCCTGAGTCAAATCTAAAGTTATACTTCTTATGTAGCTTAACTCCTGGAAACTCAAAAACAATATAATCTCTATCACTAATCACACTAGAGGATTCATAATTATCACTACGATTCCCCAAATCTATTGAAGCAACCTTCTTACATTCATAGTTCTTTTTAGAATTAGGATCTTTCAATATCGCAGCTTTAGAACAATCAAGTCCTGTTGAAGAGAGTAGATTTCTTGAGATGCATTTACTAGGAACTGCAACGTGTCCATTTGAAACAACTAGTCCATTACAATAATTCCCAAGAGCTGTACTTGGATTATAGAACCCAAGAAAAACAAGGTTTTTTGGACATTGTTGTTCATTCAAACATGTGGGAACTAACTTATTAAAGCTTGACTTAAACTTATCAAAGTCACTATCTAATTCTGTATCTAAAGGAGGACGTGTAACAGTAGTTTTACTATTTAAAACAGCTCTGTTGCCACAGCTTACAAGTATAAATAAAAGAAACAAACGATTTATCAAATTAACCCTCTTAAATTCCAATATCCTTGTACTAAAAATAATAATGAATCTCCATAGGAATTGAAAGGATTTCCTCTCTTTTTCAAACGTAATTTCAAGCACTTACGAGTTTTAGGTACTATTTATATAGTGCCTAATTCTTCAACACACAAGTTGTATACACTTTGAAATAAGTGTCGAATATTTTTACAACACTTTTTAAAATCAAAACCAAAAAACCAATCTAAGTATCTAGAATTATAGAATCTCAATACTGGCAGAGTTCTTGCTTTATACCTTTTCAAGATTATTAAACTTGGGTCCATACATGTGGCTAATTTTCAATAAGGGTTGTTAAATGAGAAGTCTCTGTTTTGTAGTATTATTTGTAATTACGATCTCCGCTAATGTTCAATCTAGAACTTATAGTTCTGATCAAATTCACTCTCACCTTACTTCTATTTATGGTAGTTGGGGAATCAAAGAAAAAAAGAATAGTAAGAATTTAGATCCTTCTATTAATTTGAAAAAAGCATTATCAATATTTAAAGAACGAAAAGTTGTGACAGTTGCAGTTGTTGATACAGGCATTGATTTTAACCATGTTTACTTTAAGAAAAATATTATTGGAAGATTCCTTGAAAGAAAGTCTGCTTCTAGTAAGAAAAAAGAATTTATTCACAAATTAAAACTTGGTACGAAAGACAATTATGGATACGACTTCAGTAATAGTCACAAAGGGACAAAGTTCATAACTAGAACTCCTAAAGATACTCATGGACATGGAACACACGTATCTGGAATTATTAAAAGTATTTATCCAAACGTTAAAATTATTCCAATTAAATATTATAATGAATTTGCTTCGGGTGAGCAGAACTTAGAAAATTCGATTAGAGCTCTAGAGCACGCTGTAAAATTAGGTGTTGATATTATTAACTACTCTGGTGGTGGGCCTGAAGCTGACCCTTCCAATAAGGCAAAAGAGCTAAGAATAGTAAAAAAAGCACAAGAAAAAGGAATCATCATCGTTGCTGCAGCAGGAAATAATGGAAATAATATTGATGTTAAAGAAAATATGTACTTTCCAGCAAGTTACTCTTCACCAGATAGTTACAATCTTCAAAATATTATCGCTGTAGGATCATATGATACTAATTTAAAGTTAATTAATTCATCAAACTACGGGATCAAAACAGTTCATGTAGCAGCTCCTGGTCATAGGATAAATTCAGCCGTAGTTAAATCAAGTGCGAAAATGTCGGGAACCTCCCAAGCAACTGCATTTGTTTCAGGAGTAGCAGCTTTATTAAAATCTTCTTATCCACAATTAAACTATAAACAAATAAAGAACATTATTGTCTCTACCTCTAAGAATTTAAAACTTTTCCAAGGGAAGGTCATAGGAGGTCAATTAGATGCATATAAGACCTTACAAAAAGCAAATCAAATTCTTACTCCTAGAATCAAGCCTCTTAAGAAACTACCGATTAAGCCTTTAAAAAGAAATGTTGCAAGAACAAGATAGCTAAATTAACTTTTATGATATGTTAAGAATTATCTTAGAAGTCACTCTCGGGAGTCTTTTATATGCCCTTGGGCATCCTACATTTATAACTTTATACCCTATTCCTATTTTTGCTCCTATAGGGATCTTTTTATTAATAAAAAATATTCGCTTTATAAGTATAAAAAAGGATCTATCCCTAATTTTACTATTTTGCTTTCTTATCAACGTTATCGGTTTTTATTGGATCCCACAGACATTGCAAACCTTCGGTTCTCTGCCCTATATAGTTAGTTTACTTTTCTCTTTTCTCTTTTCCTTTCTAGTCTTACCTCAAGTGTGGATAATTTATTTTTCTTTGCTTCTAATAAGAAAGTATGTACCTATAAAGAAAATTCCTCCTCTGAGCTTAGTAACATCTTTAGTGCTTATTATTTCTCTCCTAGAATACTTCACACCTTCACAATTCCCAGTTCATGCAGGACATCCATGGATGAGTTGGTCGTTTACTTTAGGTTTAGCACCAGTATTTGGTCTCATCATTTATAACTTTTTAAATTATTTCTTTGCGTTTAGTTTGTTATTTCTTTTTAGGAGTCATGAAAAAAGGTTTCGCTTTTTTCCTCTCCTTCAAGCTTTTGTACTTTTCATTGTCTGCTGTTGTATAAAACCCTTTACCTTTCAAGAAAAGTCTTTAACTAATACTGAAAAAGAAAATAGTTTACTAAAAGTTAAAATAGTTCAGGCAAATATTGGCAATTTTATGAAAGTAGACTCTGAGCTAGGAAAATTTTCATCTTTAAGTGAAGTCTTCGACAGATATCAAAACTTGAGTCTAGCAGGAGAGAGAAGTGATTTAATAATTTGGCCAGAAACGGCCTATCCACATTCTTTTAATAGTGATATTTTAGAAAACTCTCCTAAGTCAATTCCTCCCTTAATCTCTAAGGTTTTAAATGAATCAAAATCTCAAATGCTCATTGGAGCTTATGATAAAGGCAAGTTAGATCTATCAGGGAATGCTTTTCAAACAGTTTATAATGCAACTATGCTTTTTGATCCTAACGATGGATATAAAGAAGTTTATCATAAAAAACAACTTATTCCTTTCGGGGAAACTCTCCCCTTTGGTCCTCTCACTCCTTACCTTGTAGACTATGTCCCCGGTGTTTCATTCTTCTCAACTGGTACCAGAGATACAACTTTTAAACTAAGACAAGGTCACAGCTTTGTGACTCCTATTTGTTATGAAATCTTAAATACAAACTTAATAAGACAAATGCTCAATGCTTCTAGTCTTAGTCATGGACACATAAATTTTATTCTCAACCTAACCAATGATTCATGGTATGGACTGACTGCTGAACCTTATCAACACCTATTTTTATCTAAATGGAGAGCTGTTGAATTTCAAAAGCCTATTATTAGATCAACTAACAGTGGAATTACTTCACTCATTGATATAGATGGGAAAGAATCAACAAGGCTCCTACCAGGAGAAAAAAAATATCTAGATTTGAATTTATATTTACCTGAGAGAACTCCAACCATTTATCAAAAGATTGGTTTACTTAGCTTTCTAGGGTTTGCTCTATTTATATTATTAATAAATTATTTTCTCGACCGGATACTAAATCCAGCACTTAAAAGTTCTTGAATCCGAAGTATTCCTTTAACTTTTTTGTTTTCATCTAATACTGGAAGAATTGAGATTAGTTTCTCCTGAGTTTCCATTGTTTCTAAAGCCGAACTAACAAGTTCATTTTCTTGGCAAGTAATGGGAGATGTATTCATTAATCCTTTGATTTTCTCTGATAATGCTTGATCATTAGAATTTAGTGCTCTTCTAATATCACCTTCAACAATAATACCTTTTAAACTATTTCCAATATCCTTAACAAGGCAGATCCCTGTTGGCCTTTCAGTCATTTTTAATAAAACACTTTTAAGTGAATCATCTTCATTCACAGATGCTACTTGCTCTAAAGCAAGCATTATTGAGTTTACCTTAAGAGTTAAGGACTTCCCTAACAGCCCTGCAGGATGATTGGTAGCAAATTTTTCTTTCGTTAGAGAAACAATTTCTTCATACACTACAGCAAGTGCATCAGCTAAAGCTAAAGTTAAAGTTGTGCTTGTTGTTGGAGCAAGGTTATTAATACATGCTTCCTTGTCTACACTACAATCCATTACGATTGAGCATTGTTGGGCCAATACAGAATCTGTATTACCTAAGAGGCCAAGTCGATTCTCTTTTGGCATAGGAAGAAAAGGAACAAGTCTTCGAATTTCTTCAGTTGATCCTGATTTACTGATTAAGATAATATTATCTTTAGAGCTCACCGGGCCTAAATCCCCATGTAAGGCCTCAACAGGGTTTAAGAAAAATGATTTTAATCCAAGAGATGCAAAAGTTGATGCCATCTTCCTAGCAATCATTCCCGATTTCCCTACTCCAGTAAAAAATAGAATTCCCTCCCTTTCTACTAAGTGGAGAAAAAAGTCCCTTATTTTATCTTCATCTAATAACTTGAGTTTGAGAGCGGCTTTCTCAATAGCTTGAGCTTCTTCAATAAGCACGTTATTTAATATAGTTAGAATGTGGCCCTTGTTCATATTTATACTTTCTTGTTACTCTAAATTATGAGAATTTTCTTATTCTTCTTATTAGTATTTTTAGCTTCTTGTTCATCTTATGACAAATACAAGTATTTAAATGCTGACCTGGAGATTCCTAACACTCTTTTTGAGGCAAGTTTTCAACAAACTTGGTCAGCTGTCGTAGGAGTCATGAAAAAGTATGATATCGAACTTCAAAACCAAGAAACAGGTGTTATAAAAACGCGTTGGATGGATAATACAAAAGAGCTAAATTTTTCAGATGCATTTGGCTCAAGTGATAAAATCAAATCAGCCCGATTTAAGGTTTTCATTAATGTAAATGAAGCCAATAGAGGTAATCGTTTATTAACTAAAGTTACAATTTACAAAAGACAATTAGTAGAAAATGACTTTCTACATGGGTGGAAAGAGATCAAACAAGAACATGGACTTGAAAAAGTTCTCCTATATAGAATATCAAGATTAATAAAAATTGATGATTATTTAAAAAAGATACAAAAAGAAAAGGAAGAAAAAGAATTACAAGAAGCTTTATAGAGAGTTAATTGTGGTTTGTATTTCTGAACTCAAAGAGCTAAACCTTCTCTCTTTTTTTAATTTTACGAGTACAGGTTTTGCTTTTTTATAATCAAGAGTTTCAATGGTCTTTAATATTCTAGAAATAACTTCTGTTGGAACAACTTTTGACTTACTAAATTTTTGATAATTTTTCTTATCATACATCATCTTCCAAACCGATTTTGCAGAGTTTTTCTTTTTTAGCGATTTAATCATTTCTAAAGCCTCTACTCTTACAAGTAAAGATTTATCAAAAAGCATTTTCTCTACAAGACTATCTGAGGTTTTATCCTTAAACATTCTCATCACTTTTAAAGCACTTAATCTCATCATCCAATTTGGATGCCTTAAAAACTTTTTAATAAAAGGTAATGACTTCTCTCCCATAATTCTTGCTAGAGTTAAGGTTGCAACCCACCTGTTTTTATCAGGGTAAGTATCGGACTTCATAACTTCAATAATTGTAGGGACAGATTTATTATCTAATTGAAGTAAAAGAGTTTGTACTTTTTTTGAATGCTCAGGACCAAGATTTTCTTTTTTTAATAATTTCTTTATACCTGCAAAAGAAAAATCTTTAGAATGAGCTTGAGAACCTAGAATTATACTAAGAAGCAAGCAACTTTTTAAAAACATCGATAATTTCATCCTTATCCATATTTTCTGTTACTTTCTCTAATTTTACAATCTTAGCATCATTTGAGTCCTCTATATCCGAGGGTTTCTCTTGATTACTTTTTGAATCTACTAAATTTAAAATACTCACTAGCTTTTCTGACTCATGGGTCCAAGATGTTTTTTCTACTTCAGTACTTTTAGTTGTATTCGTCTTCAAGTTTTCAATTGTACTTTTTAAATCTTGATTTTCTTTTAATATTGTAGATATTTTCCCTTCGTAATTTCTTACAAGTGAGTTTTTTGAAGAGATTAAACTCTCAAGTTCTTGGGAGATCTTTTCTTTTTCATTTGTTAAAGTTTCTACTCGAATTAAATCTTTTTCTGTTATTTCTAATTCTTTTATTTTTTCTTGTAGTTCTTCACTTTCTTCTTGATAGCAACTAACTGATTTCTCGAAGTATGCTAGTTTCTCATCTTTTGTTTGCACTTGTTTTCTAAGTAAATAGACTTCATCTTCAAAGGAATTCTCTGCTATCGCTGCAGAATTGATATCAATACTAACTAAGTCTTTAAATTCACTTGAGTGATTAATAATAGAATTAATATATTCATTCACTTTTTCATTATACTTTCTAAGACCATTAGATTTATTTTCAATGATTGATCTAGTTAAAAGATAGGTCATCAACATCATAATTGAGACACTTCCAAAAATTACTAATAAATCGAGGTTATTAGTATAAATAAACTGCATTAAAGTTCTGATAACTCCCTCCTAGAGATGAATCAAACTAAATTATAAGAGTTTATTGAAGTCGGAACAATGAGAGGAAACTTTTTATAGGATTTTTAATTATCTAAAATAGACTTAAAAAGTTTTATATCTTTCTTTCTAGCCGCTATAATTCCGTGACCAAAAAGATCAAAACTAGCTTTATTATAGTTTTGTGTTTCTAGACCAGCTTCTCTAGCGATTATAGCACCAGCAGCAATGTCCCATGGCATTAGTCCATTATCATAAAATCCATCAAAGATTCCATCAGCTACAAAACATAGATCTAAGGCAGCACTTCCTAGACGTCGAACACTACGAACTTGTTCATTAAACTGATAAAGATGATCCAGTTTATCCTTGTTTTTTATCAACTTACACATGGATGTAATAAGACTCAGCTCATTTTTCTTCTTCTTAAGGTTTGGACCTCGTAATGCTCTTTTTCTCTTGCTACTTGATAAATCTTGAAAAAAAGCACCTTCTCTATCCATTGCCCAATAGAGTCTAGATCTTAAAGGTTGATAAACCGCACCAAATTTTAAATGACCATTTTCAATATAGCCTATACTAATAGCAAAATGATCAAACCCGCTAAGGAAGTTATTCGTTCCATCAATGGGATCTACAAGCCATAATTTTTTAGTAGAAAATTCATTTATCGATTCTTTATTAAAATAAAACTGCTCTTCGCTTAGAACTTCATCTAATGGAAACTCTTTTTTTAATCCTGCTAGTAAAATCTTCTCACTCTCTAAGTCAGCTTGAGTTAAAACTCCTTGACCATCTTTTGAAGTAATCTCTACGTCAGATAACTTTTTATGATGTTTTATAATTTTCTTAGAAGCTTTTAATATATGGGGTAATACTTTTTTGATCATAACTCTTTTGAAACCTTATCAACATATTTTTTAAAAGTCTTAATAAATTCATCCGAATCTTTAATAGAGAATTTAATTTCATCTATCTGAGAAATAGACTGAATCAGTCTTACAGCATTTATACTATAAGCAGCTTCAAATTCAGCTAACTCATCATAATAAACAACTCGTTCAATAATTTTTTGACCTTGAAGTTCTTTAAACATTTTTAAACTACTTCCCTGTAAAACATTGGCAAGAGGTAACACAAATTCTTGGCCGTTGAAAAAAATAATATTGCTCTTAGTTAAGTCTCGGATGGAATCATCTTCGGAGAGCCTTAAAATATCATAATGAGGATTACTTCTTAAGTAAAAATTCTCCCATGCGTATTGGCCAAGTTTGATGTTAGTACAGTCCAGTTCATCATAATGACCAAACTTTTTAGTTATTGCTTTTATTGGACTTGGGTTATTTTTATTCAGAGCAGAAATTTCTATCAAACTATTTAATTCGTTCATTTCAAAATTTGTAAAACAAGTAATGCGAACTTTAAAACTTCCTTCTTTAGGGATATGTCTTTTTAACAAATTCAAAACATTGTCTTTATCTATTTTTTCCAAATTGGGATAGAACAAGTCTAAGCTACTTTGTAATCTAAGCAGATGGGCATTTACGTTCAAGACAAAACTGTTTTTTACTAAAAAAGAAGTAAAAAATGATTCTCCAAAATAGGTAGATCTATTCAAAGGGATTTGAGGTAGTTCGTTGCTAAATTTTCCATTAAAAATATACATTTTCTTCATATTAAGGCTAAATAATCATTGAGTATAATTAAACTCTATGATTAAATAAATTCCGTGGATATAGCATACGATTGTAAAAAAAATGAAAAAGCATTTATTGTCTCTGTAGTTTCAGGAAAATTTGAAGGTTATGAAACTAAAGAATCAAGTAATAGATCCTTATCAGAGTTAAGAGAGCTACTAAGAACATTAGAGGTAGATGTTGTTGGTGAGGCCTTACAAAATAAAAAAAAACTTGAGGCAGCGACTATCCTTGGCAGTGGAAAGTTAGAAGAAATTTCCCTAGAAGCAAAATCTAAGAATGCAGACTATCTAGTTTTTGACTTTGAGCTCACCGCAAGTCAAATGAGAAATATTAATAAAGTTACCGGTCTAACTGTTTTTGATCGATGCCAAATTATTCTTCAAATTTTTTCCATGCATGCAAGGTCAAAAGAGGCAACTCTTCAAATAGAAATTTCTAAATTGAAATATCTTCTCCCTCGCCTAACATCTTTATGGACTCACTTTAGTAAGCAAAAAGGTGGTATTGGGCTTAAAGGAGAAGGAGAGCAGCAACTGGAGCTTGATAGAAGAATTGTACGTAAAAAAATTCAAACTTATGAAAAGCAATTAAAAGGACTCAAAGTCTCAAGGGAAGAAAGGAAGAAAAAAAGGTCAGTAGAGACCTTAACTGCTGCACTTGTTGGGTATACAAATGCCGGTAAATCTTCCTTAATGAATAGTTTGTGCAAAGTTGATGTTTTATCTGAAAATAAACTTTTTGCTACAGTTGATTCTACTTTTAGAACTCTAACTCCTGATACAAAACCACCTCTTATTTTAATTGATACTGTTGGTTTTTTATCCAACCTTCCAAATACACTTATTGAAGGTTTTAAAACCACTTTAGAATCTATAGATGAGGCCGATCTTCTCTTGATTGTAGTTGATGCTTCTGATCCTTTTTTTGAGAAACATATTGAAACAACGAATCAAGTTCTTTCGGAGTTAAATATCGCTAAAAAAGAACGCATTTATGTATTTAATAAAAGAGATAAAATTGAAGATATCTTAAAAGTAAAAGTTAAAACTAGAAAATACCCACATTCTTATTTTGTTAGTGCTCATGAAGTAGAAGATGTATTACAACTAAGAAAAGATATTATTGGATACTTTCTTGATCAACAAATTCATCAAGATCTATTTGTTCCTTATTGTGAGGGAGTTATCCATTCAAAGATCGAAAAATTTACCAATATTGAAAAGAGAACAAACCATGAAACGGGAATTTACTATAGGATCAGGACTCCAGATCATTTGTTCCAAAAGATAGGAATTAAGAATTTTGCTCTCTCTAATGAAGATAAAGAAAAATACCTTTGACAGCGACTGCATATTTGCTAAATTGAGCATATGATTTTAACGGCAAAAATTATTGAGGTAAATAAGCATCCTGATGCTATGAAGCTAAAAGTATGCATAGTTGATACAGGAGCAGAACAATTTCAAGTTGTTTGCGGAGCTAGTAATGTTCAAGTTGGTATGATTACTATTTTAGCTCAAGTTGGATCTACGCTTCCTAGTAAGACAAAAATTGAAGTAGGTGAATTAAGAGGAGTTAAGTCTCATGGAATGCTATGTTCAGCAAAGGATTTAGGAATTTCTAATGAATCTGGAATTATTCACTTAAACGACTCTCAAGACCTTGGTAAAGACTATAAAGAATTAAAGCGTGAAACTTTAAGTTCTATTCCATGGTTTAATTTCAAGCTTATTGATACTCATATTGAAAACAATGGAATCATTTCAGTGATAAACCATCCAAATGATTTACCAAGTGGTAAAGTAATAAGTCAATCCTATTGGGATGGCTCACAATACTTATATCGCTCATTCTAATCTCTTATAAACTTTCTCTAATTCTTCTTTTAGGTTCAGTCCTTTAATCGGTATTTTTAAGGTAGGGAATTTAAGATCAGTAGCACTACTCATCACGACAAGGTTTTTCCTACTTTTTAATAGAACATCAAATTGAGAATGATTCAAAAAATCTTCAGAACATAAAATGAGATCACAAGCTAGATCAGTAATAATATATTCTGATAACTCTTCTATGTTTTTATAAGAATAAATTTTAAACTTATCCTCTAGGAAGGTATTAAATAAGGAACTCTCGATTTTATTAGAGTTGAGGTATAAAAGTGTTTCTAATTGCTTCATTACGACTTTCTTATATCTAAATTTTGAATTATGATCAAGGTTAATGAGTAAGCAAATAAAGATTTTAAGTAAACTTGATAATTCGATTTTATTTCAATGCTCAAATTCTAATGCTAAAGAAGCCTATGAATTTGCTGCTAAACTAGAAAAAATGGGAATTGAATTTGAGTTTATTAAGCCAGGTCTTCCTGAGACCTTACTTAGTGAACTAAGCGTTTCTGATGAACAAAAACAAGAATACATTCAAAGTTTAGATCAAGAAATACATGATCATGATGATTCATGCTGTCATAAATAGAAAAGAAAAGAGGGCCGATCCTTGCCCTCTTTTTTTCTTTTGATGTGACTCAAAAATGTCTGTGGTCTCAAAACGTTTTGAGCTTAAGATACTAGATCTAGCTCATGATATGGAACCTCTTCGTATTGCTCTTCATTGAGTAACCTGAGAAGTCCAGTTCTTTTTGGATTTGTTAAATTTCTTTTATTAATTCTATTTTTATACTTTGTACGTTTTTTTTGTATTTGGTTTTTTACCTTAACCATAGATTCGTTTAATGCTGCTAACACATTTTCGTTTGTGTTGGTTGCATGATATTGATTTTTTTTGTCTTTTAAGGTGATGTTTGTTTCAAATTTCCCTGAACTTTTTTTGGAAAAAATTACATTTACATCTAATTTTGATCCATAAATTTGTGAAATTTTTGTGACTTCTTCTTTGACTCTTGAATCTAAAAACTTCGATGTTTTTAAATTTTTAAAACATGTTTTTACTCTCATTGCCTCTCCCCTTCCGTGCTTAATCCGCGTTTTCAAGACATTGATAGTATAAGGTATTAACGTATTTTTCTTTGAGAAGATGATAAAATCCCTAATGATTCCCGGTACTTAGCTACAGTTCTCCGAGCAACTTTAATTCCAACATTTCCAAGTAAAGTGGCAATTTTTTGATCCGATAAAGGCCTAGCTGGATCTTCTTTTGAGATGAGTCCTTTTATTTTTAGCTTCAAACTCTCAGCGGCTATATCAAGACCACCATTTTTTCCACCCACTCCAGAGCTGAAAAAATATTTCAACTCAAATGTTCCCAAAGGAGTATGCATGTATTTGTTTGTTGTTACTCTTGAGATAGTAGATTCATGCATCTCTACTTCAGCTGCGATATCTTTTAATATCATAGGCCTTAAATACTCCGACCCTTTAACAAAAAAATCCGGCTGATATTTAATAATTGCTTTCGAGACTTTAACAATTGTTTTCTGTCTATTACTTATAGACTTTAAAAGCCAAAGAGCATTACGAAGTTTCTCTTCAACATATTCTTTTGTATTTGCATCATCTTTATTTTTAATTAAGTCTTTATAAAGTTTTGAAATTCTAAGTCTTGGAACTCCTTCATCATTTAACTTTACTTCGAATTTACCATTGTTCTCTACGACATAAATATCAGGAACAATATAATGAGTCATCTCACTTGAGATTAATCGTCCAGGTCTCGGATGAAAGGTCATGATTGAAAATTCCGCTTGCTTAACGGCATCTAATGAAGATTTTGTTTCCTCCGCAATTTTTTGATATTTCTTTTTATATAAATCTTCTAAGTGGTTATCTATAATTTTTTCAACCACTGGAGATTCTCCAAATAATTCTCTTGCCTGTATAATTAGTGCTTCTTTGGTATCTTTTGAACCACACCCAACAGGATCGAATCTTTGAACAGTACTTAATACGTCTAATCCTAATTCTTGAGATATTTCTAAATTATTATCTCTAATTAGCTCTTCCACTGAATGAGTCAAGAAACCATCATCATCGATATTATTAATAATATGAATTGCAACTAATAGCTCACCTTCTGGCCATTCATGCATTCGTGCTTGCCATTCAAGATGATCTAAAAGACTTTGATCCTTTGAAACCATATTTTCATAATTTGGTGTATCTTCAGAGCTAGCAGGTCCAACCATAGATTTCGCACCAGAGTTTTCATTACTATTAGCTAAATACTTTTCCCAATCAAAATCATCTTTAGAAACTAACTCCGGCCCTTCAAAGTCTGAAGCCTTGGATTCTATATCTTTTAATTCTTTATCACCTTGTTCTACTTCTGAATTTTCTCTCTCTCCCCCAATTTCTTCTAACATTGGGTTTTCAACCATTTCAGCTGAAATGACATTCGTCATTTCTAAATGGGTAAGAGTTAAAAGCTTAATTGCTTGCTGCAATTGTGGAGTCATCGTTAACTGTTGACTCTGCTTTAGTGACTGTTTTAACTTAAAATTCAAGAATTCTCCTTACTTATATGTATCGACATATTTTTGCTTAAGTTGAATCTTGACCTGTATTACATATAATTAGTTAATTTTTTTTATCTAGTAATAAAGAATATCTTGCCTTTAAAAATATTCATAAATAGAAACTATATAATTTATGATATGAAAACTTTAATTATTATTCTTTTAACTTTCTTGGGTTGTATGTCTAAGAGTACTTCAGTGGGAATTGGACAAGTAAATAGTGCTGAACAGAAGACTCAAAATCCAAAGGCTCCCAAAATTACAAGTACATCTACTACAACTTCTTCTCCAACAACAACCACAACGACAACGACAACGACAACAACAACAACAACGACGATGTGTAAGAATGATATAGAGGTTTGGCTAGATACTAATAATAACGGTGTAATTGAAGCTAAAGATGTTTTAAAAGGAACTATAAAACCATTTATTAGTAAAAAAGATGCTGAAAAGAACTATCAAATAGATCTCGACCTTCCACTAAAAGGTCCAAAGGAAGTAAATAATAAAACAAGTAGTGTCTTCTTTCATCAAGGAAGTGATGGGCTTAGCTTATCTCTCTTTCATACAGTAGAAGAAGCAAAGGCCAGAACTCATAAAACTCTTTGGAAAATTTTCACTTATGATAATGACCTAGAAGATGAAATCATTCTTGCAGATGAAGAAAAAGAATTTTTATTAAAATCAAGAAATGAAAAAACTGATCAAACTTTCTATTATGGTCAATGGGCCCAGGCTCGTAACCTCGATGATACTAGAGATGGTTCTGTGATCGGACCTTTTAAACAAAGAGATTGGAGAATTTGGATTTATAATAAACTAAATACTGAAATTACTTCAACTACTTTTTTCTCACAAGCATCTAATCCAGTTATTATAGATGATAGTGAAGTTAGAGGAAGTAAAATTTCATACATTCTTCAACTAGCTGATCAAGATTGTAAAAATAAAGTTGAAGATGGTATTGAGTAAGATTGCCGATAGAGCTTAGTCTCTTTTTATATTCTCAGACCTTCTGAAGTCTGAAATAGCTTTATAAACATCTCTTCGCATTCTCATTGTCCTCCCCAAAGGCTTATGATCTACAAGTGTATTCCAAGGAGAAAAAGATAAATGTTCACACAAGTCTCTTCTTTGTTCAGAACTTATATCAATATTATCTGAATACTCTATATTTATAGTTGCTACTTTTTTATAAGGAGAGAATCTTTTAGATTGTTTCAATCTCATTGGCAAAGTGATTTTTTCTGGCCATTTTTTAGTTACATCTTCTACTGGCATTACCTCTGGATAATCTTGTGTTTGAACTCTAAATTCGAAACATACATTCTTATTTATTTCTAATGTAGAAATTAAATTATCCCTCATGTAATTATGCTTTTTCTTGTTAGAAACATTAGAGATTTTATTATCTTTACATGGATACACTCCATACTTCATTGCTGTTCGATCTTTATCTCCTAACTTACCTAGCCTAACGGGGGTTGCACTAAAGTATTTAATTGCAAGAGGATTTTTCTTAGTTATTAATTTAGCTTGTGCATAGACTGTCCTTAATGCTGCTTTAGGTTGTTCTTTTAAAAGAGTTGAAACTGAATTCTCATCTCTTAGACTTCGAACAAACCCTACATAATCAGCATTATTTTTAATAAAAAATGTTTTGCTCCCATACATTAAAAAATCTTGAACTTCACTATGCTCAGGCTCTATTCCAATTTTCTCTCCCTTAACATCTAGTACCTTTATGGCCATACCTCTTAAATCTAAGCCTTTATCCTTTCTAAAAGGTAAGTGATCATTGTTTGAAAATCTGACTATTGCATCATATCTTCTGTTGGTTGAAAAAATTCCTTTCTGATGCTTCTCAGCTAAAGATTTATTATCAATTTCAAAAGTAGCTTTTAAACAACCATGTGATTTAGCATGAGCATCCCTAGGAATATTTTTATATTTATGACGATTTTTCTTTAACATCTGAATAGAAAAATCAATAACTTGATCATTTATTTTTTTTTCATGACTTGCTGATCCACCTTCGTATTTTTCAAATTTTGGATCAAGTACATTTTCAATATTTGAACTAATCTTTCTTTCGGGATTATCAATACTAGTACATGAAATAAAAGTAAAAATCATCAAACTATATATCCTGCTACCCACATACTTTCCTTGTTAAAAATCAAACTTCTTTTATTATAATTTTTTTTTATAACTATACAATTATCTCTATACTAAAATCTTAAGTAGTCAATTTCACTACATCTCATTTGAAAAGAAAGAAAGTGCTAATTCTCAAGAAAACCTTCAATAAATAAACAGCACTCTCTTGTTTATACTACTAAAATCTGCAAAAAAATAAAATCTCTAAAGAAGTTAACTCTATGTTTATATTACTTTTTTTCATTGAAGAAATAGGAATACTTCACAATCTTAATCTCACAAACATATGAGCGTTGTAGGTGACATTGCAGTGCATGTTAAAGTTGGACAACATACTGAAGGACTAGAATTACAAGACCCTCCACTTTGAGAACAAGTTGGTGTTGGTGAGGGTGTCGGTGGATTTGGTGCTGGAGTTGGATTAGGTGTTGGTGCTGGCGGAGTTGGGTTAGGTGTCGGTGGATTTGGTGCTGGAGTTGGATTAGGTGTTGGTGCTGGCGGAGTTGGGTTAGGTGTCGGTGGATTTGGTGCTGGAGTTGGATTAGGTGTTGGTGCTG